>JAEZWW010000045.1 GCA_023442945.1 Pseudomonadota bacterium
ATCAGCTTGTTTGAAGACATCCTCAAGTGTATAGGAAGAATGCCTGCGAACGGCAAACGCAAAGGCGGAATAAAAATGCATACAGTTATTAATGTCGATGAAATGGTTCCAAAGATGGTTTGGTTTACGAGTGCCGCAACACACGACCACTATCTTTTAGAGAAACTCAAATTTGACCCCAATACCATTTATGTTTTTGATAAAGGGTATAACGATTACGTTGCTTTCAGGCGTTTTTGCGACAACAAAACCGGCTTTGTGACACGCATCAAAGATAACGCGGTTTACAGCATAGAGGAATCGCTTTATATAGAAGAATGCGTTCACAGCGGTGTTTTAGAAGATAAAATTATTGAATTAAAGGTAGATGATAATGGCACATCAAGCACGCTGAAGTTGCGCAAAGTAACGTTTTATGACAGGGTTCTAAAACGCAAGTTTGAGTTTCTGACCAATTTGTTTGAAATGCGTCCCGATTTAATAGCTGCCATCTATAAATTGCGTTGGCAGATAGAATTGCTGTTTAAACAGTTAAAACAGAATTTTCCGTTGAAGTATTTTCTTGGCGACAATGAAAATGCCATCAAAATACAAATATACTGCGCCCTGATAGTGAATTTACTTTTAACGGTGGTTCAAAAACAGTTAAAACGCTTTGGTCTTTCTCCAATTTGGTTAGTTTTTGCAGGATTCATCTGTTTAACTATCTTCATTTAATGCGTTTTTTAGAAAATCCGGAGAAAGATTGGCTCCGCAATCAGCAAAAATTGGAACAGCAAAACTTATTCGACTGGCAGGGCTTGCTTTTTTAATATGAAGATATGCGAAATTTAGCATCTGTTTATCAATAACATACAAATAGATTGGTCGATTAACCGAGTTTTATCGGACAACAATGTTTTAAAATAGGAAAAATATATTTTTGTTCTTCCTCTTGGAAAGAAAAATTCTCAATTCCAGGTTCATCACAATAGGTATATTCTGATAATGAAAAATCGGAACACCCTATCGGAATACGTATATAGCTGTATCCTATACCTTTAATGGGGTCAAATGTCTCTTCTAGGAGTTCCTGACGCTTATCAGCAGGCATCTGCATTAAATTATAACAAGTTGATCCAGTAAAGGCTGCACCAAAACCATCAATTTCCTGATAGGTAACATCTGGAAAAAGTCTTATGGTATAGGGAGACATATTATCTTTTGTGTCAAACATTAATGGCTCTTTAGAAAATAGCTTGGATTTATTTGCTTTTGTGAGATAGACATCAACTTCACTTTTCTCTAAGACTTGTTCTGAAGAAGAATTTTTATTTGTTATATCTTTATCTCTACAGGATACAAATAAAGAGATCTTTATTAGAAAAGAAAAACATAAAATAAATTTTAAAATTTTGATATTCATTGTGCTTTGTTTTTAATATCCTTTGTTTTGAGTTAATGACGGGTTTTTATCAATAGCATGTTGAGGGATAGGTAAAAGAATGGATTCTTCCGTAAGAAGTAGCATATGTATACGTCCTTCGTCACGTTGATTAAGTGTATTTAATGTGCTAATGGCTTTATCATTCCTGACAAGGTCAAACCATCTTTGACCTTCAAAAGCTAATTCTAAACGTCTTTCATTTAATACAGTTTCTTTCATTCTTTCTTTTGTGGATGTAGCTATAGAAGGTAAATTTTTCAACTTTGCTCTGTTTCTTATTTGGTTTACAAGCTCTTTAGCTTCTTCTATTTTGCCTAAATCGGCAAATGCTTCAGCCTTCAACAAAAGGATATCAGCCAATCTAATTTTGATTACACTATTCAGATTAGATCGAGTTTTATACATAAATGGATAATTATTACTGGGGTAATGAATATTCCATTTGGGTTGGGCCCAAATAATGGATGCATTCATCCTTTCAGTATCACCCTCTTTCTCAAAAGCCGAAATTAAATCCCTTGATGGTGTAATCCATTTTGCCCAATCATAGGTACTATTTTTGTCAGCTTCATTGAGCCCAAACATCATCCATACCCAATTAGTGCTTCCAGGTGGATAAGAGATCTCAAAAATGCTTTCATTACTATTTCGTAACTTCACATCTTTTGAGTTTTTATCAAAATAAAATAAATCTCCATAATTATCCACTAAAGAAAAGCCCGCATTTTGCACTTTTTGGCAATATTCTATAACTTTATGATAATTTCTCATTGGCTTTTCAGCATAAACTCTTGCCAATAAGGCGTTAGCCACAGGTTTTGTAAGAGAAAACTTATTCAACGGATCCATTTCTGGTGCATCTTTAGAAGCTGTTTCCAAATCAGCAATAATTTTTTTATATACCTCATTTACAGCGATACGCGAAGGGAATAATTTTGAATAAACGTCTTCTATATTTTCGGCTGTTACATTTGGTGTTTTTTCAACAACAAGCGGGATATCTCCCCACAGTCTTACCATATCAAACCAGATCCATGATCTAAAAATTAGTGCTTCTGCTTTCCATTTTCTACGTTCTTCCTGGGTTAACTTTTGATCAGGAATGTCATCTATATTCAATATAATTCGATTAGCATTTACAATATAACCTAAAAAAGCATCCCAATCACGTGCAATATTTTTATTTATACCATCTTGCGACTGAGCCTCAAGAGAAGATAATTCATTTCCTGATGTTCCCCGGTAAGCATTATCTGAATGGACTTCTGTGTAAACTAAATAGTCTAGGTACCAATTTTCTTGTGTTCCTCTTATTGTAGAGTATAGCCCATTACGAAGAGCTACTATTTGTTCTTTCGTTGTTAATTCTTTTACATTATCTTGAGCATCTTTCGGGTTACTAAGCTCACTAAAATGTGCTTTTGGGTCTATTTGTAAATTGCATGAATATTGAATCAATAATCCTAAAATAATCAATATTCCACTGTATAAATTTTTTCTCATTGTTATAACTTTTAAAAATCAATATTTAATCCAAAAATGATCGTTTTTACTTGAGGATATGTTCCCCAATCAATTCCTTGAACTGTTGAACTACCTCCATATTGATTTACCTCAGGATCAAATCCTTTATACTTAGTTAATGTAAATAAGTTTTGTGCGGTAAAATACGGCTGTAATCTCGCAATTCTCCATTTCTTTAATAATGAATATTTTAAATCATAGGATAATGTGAATGACTTAAGTCGTAAGTAACTACCATTCTCTACAAATCGAGTTGAAGCACGGAGATTATCAGTATTTTTTGATGCTCTTGGTATATCTGTTATTTGACCAGGGATTCTCCAACGTCTTATTACTTCTGTAGACTGATTTTGTCCATTATACATGCCTTCAGTCTCATAACGTGACGCGTTATAAATATCATTACCCTGTGAACCTTGAATAAAAACACTCAAGTTAAACCCTTTATAAAAAATACTATTAGTCATCCCCCAAGTAAATTTTGGATTTGGATTTCCAATATATGTTTTATCTCCAGTTGTTATCCTTCCATTTCCATCTAAATCTTTATAGATTAAATCCCCTGTTTCAGGATTTACACCTTCCACAATATATCCCCAAAACATCCCTAAAGGTTGACCCTCTGTCATTCTTACGACATTTTCACTAGTGGCCTCTGAAGTATTTGCAAAATAATAAATTTTTTGAAGTGAAAGTTTTGTTACTTTATTTCGATTAAAAGAAATATTGAAATCCGTACTCCATGATAAGTTTGTATTTTCTATATTTTTTGTATTTAAAGACCACTCAATGCCTTGATTCTCCATTTCTCCTTCATTACGATATATATTCGAAAAATCTAAACCGCTCGGAAGAGGCACATTCATCAATAAATTGGTTGTATATTTATAATAAGCATCCATAGAAAATGCAATTTTATTTTTTAGTAAAGTGAGATCAAAACCAATGTTACTTTGAGTAGTGGTTTCCCAAGTTAAATCTCTATTTCTCATATTAGCCGGATTAATATTTACAACAGCGCGATCGTTCCCTTTCTCCCACCAAGGAATTCTTTGAATATTATACATTTGCAAATAGGCATAATCACTAATTCCTGATTGATTACCTGTTTTTCCCCATCCTCCTCTTATTTTAAAATCGTCTATCCAATCAATATCCTTCATAAATTCTTCTGAAGATATTCGCCATGCAGCTGAAAATGAAGGAAAGTAACCATATCTATTCTCGGGAGACAACTTGGAAGAACCGTCTGCACGAAAATTAAACGTCAGTAAATATTTACTTGCATAATTATACGAAAATCTCGCTAAATATGACATTAAATTCCAGTCCGATTCAGTTGTACCTGTTCCCCACGGATCGATTTTGTTTGCTGCATTTAATGTTTTTGGAGTATAGCCTGTCCTATAATGATTTGCATTCATATAAGAATTGGTCCAATGTGAAGTAGTGTATGAAGTTCCAGCCATCAAGTTAATATTGTGTTTTTCAATTGATGACAAATCATAAGTCAAAATATTATCAAAAGTGAGAATTGTACTTAAAGACCTATTATCTGAAGCACTACCCCCTAGATTACGTCCATAGCTTGTTTTCTTGGGATCAAGAAAAGTTGTTTGGTTATAATAAACACGATTAAGTGAATTACTGCTTTTAAGTTTTAAATTTGGAAGAATCTGTATTTCTGCATTAAATGATGCTAATAAACGGTTATTATTCGATTTATTATCCTCTGTTCTAGATAAGTTCTCTATTGGGTGAGTCAATGTTGCGCCATAAAAATTATTATAATACTGTCCAGGATTATCAATATCCCATATCGGTGCATAAGTTGGAGTGTTAATCACAGAGAGCACAACGCTACGGGGCTAAAAACGAAATGTAATACTTCTTTTCAGTGAAATAATAATAAATAAACTGATAGTAAAATAGTTAGGGTAAACGGGAAAGGAAGTGAGAGAAAAACGAAATGTTACATTCCTTTACTTTTGCTTTACATTGGAGCCGGTATTTGAACACTTAAACGGTGTTTTGCTTTACAACGCTTTGCAAACGGACTACAATGGAGCAAACCGATACCGAAAACAGGCTTTAAACGCCGCTGCAACGCTATAAATGGCGATGTGGCGGCTTTCTTTTGCAAAGGTATTAAATACCGTTTAAACGGCAAAATAATGGCGTGTAATCGGTGTGAAACGGGAAGCAATCGGAGTGAGGACTTGTCGGAAAAATAGGTAAAGCCCTTACCGTTACCCTTACCTTTGCCCTTACTTTTTTGATATGTTAAATTTAGATTTAAGAGCGTGTTTGCCCTTACTTTTGAGCTGATAAATGCGCTCGAAAGATATATGTAAATGACAAAAAAGGGGTGTTTTTGGGTTAAAATAGTGTTAATGAGGGGGTGAAAAAGCCAAAAAATAGACCGTTTATAGCAATAAAATATTGATTTAAACGATTGTTTATTTGGATATTATGTATATATTTGAGCGAAATTGACAGTAAAAACGTGTGTTATGGGTATTCTTGCAATTATACGAAAGGCTAAACGGCTGAAAAGAGTGCGGCGAAAACGCAACATTAACGTAAGAGAATGGGAGTTATTTGTCGATTCTTTTAAAAAGCGTAAGGTGAAAAGGGACTTAGAAAATGAGTTAATGGAGTTGATGGGTGGTCAGCTACTTACAAATATTACATTGAATAATATATACAACGTGTTGAACTTTATTAGGTGGTGCGTTGTGTTTGCCCTATTTGCTTTCTTGCTATTCTTATTTCATAAATTGTAGATAGGCGAGTATAAGATTGGCAATTCCCGAAATAACAAGGAAAAGTATATAGTACGGCTCTCGCTTGGCCGCCTTTAATTGTTTAAGGGTTAGCAAGTGTTTTGCCTCATTCATCTCCCGTATTCTATACTCTTTTTTTTGCTCCGCCTCTTTTTCCTCAATTCGGGATACAAAACTGTCGTTTTTAATAAACGTCTTTCCCTTGAGCATTAGTTGTACCATTAAAACATCCCCCTGCTCTACGAGTATTCTCGCGTACCCCATCTGCTCCAAAATATTAGCTGTAACACTCAGCGACTCGTATTTGTCTTTATTTGGCTCATTATATTCAAAATATCTATTTTGATTATCACACTCTCTCAACATTTTATCGAGCGCGGCGGCCTGCTCCCGCCCTATTTTGATGCTTGTCATTTTTTATTATTTATACTCCGGTTTTGATTCGGCGGCGATTGGATGATGATCCATTGTATCGGCGGGTCGGGTGGTGATTTTTTTTGCCTTATTGGTTAGGCGCTCATTTTCGGCGAGTAGCTCCATGTTTTGTTTGTGGAGTTGCTCGTTTTCTTTTATCTGCATTCCGAGTTGGGTGGCGAGATTGGTGTTTTCGGTTACGAGGCGATCGACGAGGCTTCCCGTGGCCTCGGTGGTGGTGGGATGTTTATCGGCTTTGAGCATCTGTCCGTTTCCTGTAAGAAGCCATTCAAGCGACAAATCTCGACAATTGTCTATAATTTTAACGATAACGCTTTCACCTATATCTGCGTTTCGTTTCCTTTGAATACCTAAATAGCCATTAGAAAGCCCGATTTCTTTCTCGAATTTAGTAGGCGGAATGTCCTTATAATCAAGGTATTCGTATATACGGCTAATTATTTTCATATTGATATCGAAAATAGTCTATAAAAAATTTGGACTATATAGACAATAGTTTATATCTTTGCACCTATACGCGATACAAAAGTATAAAAAATATGGAGACCAAAGCAATTTTAGACAAAAAACAACACGGCGACAGTGTGAGGATTGCGCAAATAGCTAACCGGTTAGCTCGGGAAAGAGGGTTGCGAGAGTATTCAAAAACTACTGTCAGACAGCAATTGAACGGAAATAGAACGCTAAAAGGGATAGTGAAAGAAGCGGCTGAAATGTATTACTCACTTTTAAATAAATAATAACGCTATGAAAAATTTTATCTACTGGTTTTTTGACAACCTTTTTTCGGAACCGTTAAACAGTCGCTTATGCGGCGGTATGATTGGAGTGGTGGCGGCTTATGTGTTGTTTCAGATTATAAGAATGGTGTTATGAAAAAATCACGCAGCACGGAAGATGTAAAGAGGTGGATTGAGTATGGCAAAAAATTCGATTTGAGCTGGCAAAGACGCACCCTTGGCGAGTTGCGGTATTTATATAGAAACGGCAAGTACCCAAGTCGTATATACGTGTTTTTTACGAAACTAATATATGGAATTAAAGATGAGGTAAAATCTATGTTTGAGGTAACCCCCTTATTGTCAACTGTTGTTTTTATCGAAATAATATTGCTAACGTGTTTATTATTAAAAGAATTGCTGAAATGATAATCGCCGTAACCTGCAGCCGGATATTAACAAAGTTGCGAAATGCCGCATTAGCCGCTCCGTCAAAGGTTCCATTGCGAAGTGATGCTATCCCTTCCTCAGTAAGAAATATAACTCCTTTTTTCTTGTCTAATCCGGCGAGCCCCGTCTCTATGAGAAATATGGCTTCCGGAGACATGTCGTTTACAAAGGTTTTCCAAAGGAGAGCATCGTCTAATTTCTGCGCAACCCGTACTCCAATTTTATCAAAAGGGATTTCCTTTTCTATTAGCAACTGATTTAATAATATGGAACGTATGCGATATGAGCGGTAATACCTGAGAGCATCAAATAAATGGAACATATATAATTACTATTAAAAAGTTAGGCAAAACAAAGGTAGTAATTAAATCCCGAACGGCATACACCCGGGTTCAAGTCCCGGGCGGGAGCAAAGGCAACAGAATATGGAATGGTATAACAAACAACTTACGGTAACATTTAGCGAACTTACGGAACCGAATCCAGAGGCGGCGGAAAGCGTGCGCGGAATGAAGGTTATGAGTGCCAGCAATTACTACAAGCTGGCGAATAAGGGTGCGATAAATGTTGTGCGTGCGGGCGGCGGATTGGAAACGCCGGCGCTGGTGGAGTATGACAGTTTACCATCCCGATTTAAGGAACGTTTTGAAATGATTTGGGGTAACCCGTACGAACGAATACAGGAAAGTATGATGAAAAGCGATTTGGTAACAGACAGGCGCGCGCGTGAATTCTACGCCTCGCACCTTCTGCCAAGCGGGGAGCATATCCCCGAGGATTTCCAGGCGGAATATGTGCAAAACGCGTCGGTGCTTAATTTGCTGGTGGATATGCTGGGCAAACGGCGAGCGATGCGCAACGCGATGAATAACCCCATTGGCGCGCTGTGGGAAACAATCTACGGCACGGTTGACAGGCTTCGGGAAAATCCGGGGCATACGCTTCCGAAAAGCCGAGCCCGCCTGCGCGATAAAATAAACGAATACAAAAAGAAAAAAGACGGCCGCTACAACTACGAGTGTCTGATATCGGGCAAGCTGGGTAACCGCAACACCGTGAAAATTACGGACGAAGGCGGCACGTTTATCGTGATGCAGAAACGTCGCCGCGTGCCGGTTATGAGCGATCAGCAAATTTTACTGGAGTATAACCGCGTGGCTCCGACTTACGGGTGGAAGCAGTTGGAAAGCGTGGAATCGGTTACAAACTACCTAAACGCTCCGGAAAACCTGCAGCGCTGGTTCGACGCCGTTTATGGTGAACTGAAAGCGTATCAGAAATTCGGTTACAAATTTAAAACCGCACTTCCGGAGTTTCGTGACTCGCTGTGGTATGGCGACGGTACGAAGCTTAACCTTTACTACAGGGCCTACGAGGGCGGCAAGCTGATGGTAAGAACTACGCAGGTTTACGAAGTGATGGACGCATACAGCGAGATGTTGCTGGGTTTCCATATTTCGGACTCGGAGAACTACACGGCGCAATACAACGCTTACCGTATGGCGGTAGAAACTGCTGAGGCACGCCCGTTTGAAATTGTGGTAGACAACCAAGGCGGGCATAAAAAGCTGGATAACGGCGGATTTTTGAAACGCATTTGCCGCGTTCATCGAAATACGGCTCCTTACAGGGGGCAGGCGAAGTCGATAGAGGCCGTTTTCGGGCGGTTCCAGTCGCAAGTGCTGCGCGAAGATTGGCGATTTACCGGACAAAACATCACCGCAAAATCGGATAAAAGCCGCGCCAACCTCGAATTTTTGGAAGCAAACAAAGAAAATTTATACACGCTGGATGAACTGAAAGAGGCATACTCCATCGCCCGAGAGGAGTGGAATAGCCGCCCGCATCCGGCAACGGGAATTCCACGCCGCGATATGTATCTGGCGAGCGTGAATCCCGAAGCCCAACCGCTTGACAGGCTCGACCTAATAGAGGCATTCTGGCTAATGACCGTGAAGCCGGCAACCTACACGGCAACCGGCATCGAAATACAAATCAACAAACAAAAATATACCTACGACGTGTACACGGCCGACGGATTGCCCGATATGGATTTCCGCAAGCGGAATATCGGGCGCAAGTTCTACACGCAGTACGATCCGAACGACCTCACACAGGTGCGGCTGTACGTGATGAGCGCATCGGGGTTGCGTTACGTAACCGACGCCACACCTTACGTGGAAGTGCATCGGGGCGTGCAGAGCGCCACACACGAGGGCAGCAGCTTTGTCCGCCGCGTGATGAATTTGGAAGAGGAAGTGCGTATTTCCACCTACTTAGATAATATCAAAATCGAACACGAGTACGGCGTGGCACCGGAGCAGTTTGGACTGAATAGACCACGCCCGAAGGGAATCAGCAAAAAAACGATTGAGGAAGTGAGCGTCGGTATCGGTTTCCGCGAGCATAAAGCCGCCAAGGCGGAAACGGTGGAAGTTGGCGCGTGGGAAAAGGAACTTAGCAATGTAACTTTTGACGAAATATCATTTTACGACAAACTATAATTTTAACGATATGATAATCAGTAACGAAAAAAAGCACGAAATACGGGACTTATTGGCCGTGTATTGCGACCGATACGGAAGTCGCAACAGCGCGGCACAGAGCCTTAAAAATGTAAGCTCGTCCACACTTTCATCGATTTTCAACGACCGATGGGAAAATATCTCGGACGATATGTGGAAAAGCATCCGCCGGCAGATTACCGACGCGGGCAACTCGAAAGACTGGAACGTAGTGGACACGCCCACGCTGAAAGACGTGTACTTCTGTCTTGAAAACGCACAGGATGAAAAGGGCGTAACGTGGCTCACGGCTCCGGCCGGCAGCGGAAAAACCACCGCCGCGGAACTCTACCGGAGTGAGCATAAGGATGTGATTTACGTGCTTTGCGATGAAGATATGAAAAAATCGGATTTCGCCAACGAACTGGGGCGCGCCGCCGGTATGCGCATTAATACCCAAAAGCGGGCGCGGGAAAAGATAATGCAGATTATCGACTTTATCGGCGAAATGGACAATCCGGTTATTATTTTCGACGAGGGAGACAAACTCTCGGACAATATACTGCACTACTTTATAACCATTTACAACCATTTGCGGCGCAAGGCGGGCATTGTGTTTCTCTCTACCTCCTATATGCAGCGACGTATGGAGCTGGGATTGCGCTACAACAAAAAGGGATATCAGGAATTGGAGAGCCGCATCGGCCGAAAATTCTATAACGCGGAAGCGCCCACGGCAAACGATGTGTTTGCTATTTGTCGCGCCAACGGCATTACGGACGAGAAAACCATCGCCCTGATTGTGAAAGATGCTTCGCAATGCGATTTCGACCTGCGACGTGTGAACAGAAAGGTGCGGGCGGAAAAGAAAAAACAGCTATTGAGAACCGTTTAATCACCGTTTAAACGGCAAACAAACAACGATTGAAAACGATATGAGACGAGCATATTCCCCCTCCGAGATTTTGAAGATGAAGAAAAAGAAATTCGCTTTTACGGGCGAATGGCTGGCAGCTTTCGGGCAACCGGAAATGTCGGGCGTGTGGTTTATTTGGGGCAATAGCGGAAACGGAAAAACGAGTTTTGTGATGCAGCTGTGCCGGGAGCTGGCAAGATTTGGCAAAGTGGCTTATAACTCGATGGAGGAGGGCGTGTCGGACACGGTTAAACAAAATATAGCACGTTTCAGTATGGATGAATTCGACGGCAAAATACAGTTTTTGGATTGCGAGTCGATGGACGATCTCACGAAGCGACTTGCCCGGCGCAGGAGTCCCGATTTTGTGATAATAGACAGTTTTCAGCATTCGCAATTGACTTACAACAAGTACCTGAAATTTAAGCGCGATAACAAAGACAAGCTGATTGTTTTCGTGAGCCACGCGGAGGGGGCGAACCCATCGACCCGTCCGGCAAAAAGCGTGATGTATGACGCTACGATGAAAATATGGGTGGAGGGATATCGGGCGTTTTCCAAGGGCAGGTATATCGGCGAAGTGGGATATTTTGACGCGTGGAAAAAGGGCGCGATGGAGTACTGGGGGGAATAATTACCAATTGACAATTAGCAACTAACAATTAGCAATTAAAAATGAAAAAGGCAAAAAGAAGTTACGCGGAATTTTATGCGCTATTGAATAAACTGCCCGGGGCAACCGACGGGCTGAAAGAGGAACTGGTGTTGCAGTTCACGGGCGGGCGAACGGATTCGCTTCGCGAAATGACGGACAAAGAGTACAGCGCCGTGTGCGCGTGGATGCGCGAAAGCCAAAACGGCGGGTTGCACGAGGCGGCGCTCACGGCGGAACTGAAACGCCGACGCAGCGCGGTACTGAAACGGATGCAGCGGCTGGGTATCGACACTACCAACTGGGCGAATGTGGATAATTTTTGCCTTAATCCCCGCATTGCGGGAAAACGATTTGCCCGGCTGAATATGGACGAGCTGGCGGCGTTGGTCCCGAAATTGGAAAATATGCTGCGGAAAGATAAGGCGAAAACGATTAGCGCGCCGGGAGAATTGCTGAATTTGGGAGCGGTGTGCTGGAGCTAAAAGCTATTTTGGGATTTTAGATTTACGAATAATGGACGCAAAACAAAAACAAAGAAGAAGGTACAAGCTCCACTACAACCTGCGCCGAAAGGGCAACACGGTTGTAACGCGGCAAAAGTTTGTAACGAAACGAGCAAAAGACGTTTCGGAAATTGAACGGCGATGGCTGTCGGAACTGGTGGCGTTTGGGTATTGCGTGGGCGACGGGTTATTTACCCCCCCCACTTTTCGGAGTTAGAAAAATGAGGACTTTAAAGAGATTAGGGAAATGGCAAATTGCGTGAAGTGTGGCAAGGAAATAAATCCGGCTCGGGGCTATTACAGTCGCCCGAGCGGAATTGAATGCGTGAAATGTGGGGAGCGTACGGTGGCAGCCCCCGATCCAATAAAAATGCAGGCGTTTTTATTGAAAATTGCGAAGCTGGAGCGCGGTTGCGCGCCA
>JAEZWW010000050.1 GCA_023442945.1 Pseudomonadota bacterium
CCCTCGGCCTGCTTGAGAAAACCGATGATCTGCTCGTCGGTGAATCTGCTCTTCTTCATGTCCGTTCTTCCTTGCGAAAACGGACTCTACTAACCTTCAACTGGTACGCCCTACGGGGGGCAGGTCATCCGTCACCTCCAGCGTCCTTGGGATTAGTACGGTATCTTCTTGCGATCTGTGATGGACTGCGTCTCTTCGAACGCCGAAAGCCTGCAGCAAATGAAACGCGGTATCTGGTTCCGCCTGCAGCCACCAGTCGCGTTGGCCCGCGTAAAAAACCAATGACTCGGCTTGGCCTGGGGAGCATTGGCTTTCAAGCCAGTTCGTCCAGCCGATCACAGCATCGGCCCCTTCGATAGTGGGAGGACCCGAAGCATAGAAGCGTCCGCACCGGCACAAATCTATCGCGGGACGCAACCAGCCAATACCGGCGCCGCAGTGCATACAGCGATCCACCAAATGGCAACCGTGACGGGTGCAGACAGAAAAGCCAACCAGCTCCCAAATGGCTCGGCAATATCCATGCTCCTGTAGACAAGAGGGGCAGACTTGTAGCGCCCGGGCACGCAGCGCTGTCACGCTCATCCACCGGTGGTTGACAAAAGTGAACTCGCGGCGACCAAGAGTGGACTGCCGGACTTTCATCGCTTGAGTAAGCTGGTGCGGCAGAACGCTGGCCAGTTGAGCCAGTCGCTCAAGCTCATGAGGCAGCGGCCAAGTCGGCCTACGAACGCCGGCCAGCTCTATCAACTTGGCGACTGAAATCCCGTTGGCATATGCGCTGCGCAGCAAAAACCCGTAACCTGATTCGTCGGCCTGCATTTCACATACGACGGGAAGCGGCGCCAGCTCAAGTGGCATAAGGATTCTCCTTGCTTGCAGCCTTCCCGGAAACACGGTCAAACGCAGTCCGCAGGTGTGAACGCGTTACGACTCGTTCTGACTCGTCGACTGCCACCAGCGTCGCTTCAGTTACCAACCGTTTAAAGGACCTAAGGTTTCCTGCGGTGGCTTGGTAGAGACGGGCAACGTCCTCTTTTCCTGCCAGGTGGCTCAGATCGATCGCCGTTGATTGTTTGGCGAAGCTGCGAACGAACCCGTGCCAGACAGCTGGGACGTCTAGCCCACGCAATTCAAACCGCGCGCTCATCCGATTCGCGAGATGGGCATCAGCGCCTTCCAGCTCAAGCAGTTCGCTCGTGCCCATTAGCGCGACGGCGATCGGCACCTCATCCATCAATTCACGGACGACATCAGTGACGTTGCAATGGGTCGCCTGAGCCCGTCCATGCAGCCTCGCTTGCGTCAGCAGGTATTGCGCTTCATCAATCAGAATGAGACGTGTGCGTTTTTGGCGCAACGCATCGATGAGCACCTGCCGCTTAATGTCGAGCGTTTGCGCCACAACCCGTGGAAACGGATAACGCAGCCGGCGCAAGAGCCCGCCAACGACATATCCCACCGTTGGTCTTCCCGTCAGCCGAATGGCGATCGCGCCGTAGCCCTCCTCGAACAGGTTCGACTTAGGTTGGGAACTGAGAAAGTAGCGAACGAGCGCCGTCTTTCCTGAGCCGCTTGCCCCCATGATGGTGATGCCTTGCTGCACCGACAGTTCGCGACCAAGCTGGAAGACGCGATCAAGGCCCTCCATCGCATCTGCGAATGCGGGGTAGTTGACCATGATCCGATCCACAGTCACCGCCGCCTTGATGGCCGGGGGCGTATACGTGAAAAGCCGACGGTTCAGGGTCTGCCTTTCGTCCTCGTCAGGCGCATCGAAATCTGCCATGTCGACTTCGGGGTTGCGGTTGGCAGGTTGGCTAAAAGGCTCCTCGCTGCCACTCAACGAGCGTTGTGACTTCATGCTTGGCCCCCTATTGCGGACATACCCGCGACGGACGCGCCGCCATCACGGCGCGGATTCCTTACGGAAGAGAGAACGTCGCGGGGATTCGGGCGCATCACCCGCTGTGTAGGTTCGGCATGTGTCTGACGAATGACTGCCCGTGAAGTCGTCGCCGTTCGGGCGAGGCCATGCGCCTCGACCACCCATTTGCGGTGGAGGCCAGCTTGATGTGGTTTCATCATTGGTCTCGCAGTTCAAAACCGTCAAAGTCTGGAATGTCATCCTCGTCGGCCAGCGCCGTCACGGGCTGAAGAATCTCGTTCGCCTTTGGCCGAGTGACATAACGTGAGGGTTCCTTCTGCGGTTGGTGAAAAATCCCAGCGGACGTGATGCCGGCTGCTCGAGCAGCGTGAAGCGAGTTCTTCCGGTCCTTCAGGCGACTGCTGTCCATCCAATGCTCGTGAAGACGCATGCGCGCAGCCCAAAGGTCGTCGTACGCGCCATTGGCTTTAAGGGATTCGCGCGCGAACTTACGGATCATCCGGTGCTGATTGAACGACAGCCCACTGGCGTAATCGCCCCAGCGACTAGGGCATTCGAGCCACTCCGTAGAACGCGTTGGGTGCTGGACGAACACAGAGCCCATGTCGTCAGGATCAAACTTGACCTGCGCCTTGTACTTCGCCCCAAGCTCCTTCTGCCAGTCGAGCAACTCTGCTGAACCGTAGGGAATTCCGTTCAACTCGATACCGCCTGGCCCTACCGTTAGTTGCCGAGAGATGCCCGACACCAGGCGTAGGTTGTCCCAGTTGCCCGGATAGACGACGGGAGGACATTTTTCCAGACCGTCTCGAAACAGATCAATGGGACGCGCCAACTTCCGCGGATTGATGTTTAGAGGATGAACCTCCGCGGCGTACATCGCCAAGCCCTTGACCAGGTCGCCGAAACTCACCGTCGCGTCTTTGTAAGGGTCCAAGTTGACCACGTTCGCCATGGCCTTGTGGACGCGGCCCTTGGCAAGCGTCAGGTAGTTCAACTCTCCGAAAAAGCGCTCTACATGGGGTTTGAGCCAGGGCGTTCGCACGCGGCAATACATGACGTCGATCGCCAGCGTCCACATGACATGCCGAAACGCGATCGCGTGAAACTCAAGGCCGTTGTCGAGCAGCCATTCGTCGGCGAGTCCGTACGACAGCCAGGGTGTCAACAAGCCAAGACGTTGCCCAAGCTCATCCTTGAGGACGACGGAATTGCGCAACGCGCCTACGACGCTAGTGACCCCAGGCGCGAAGAAGCTGACGTAGAAGCCCAGGATGTAGCCAGAGTACGCGTCGATCACAACCGTTAACCAGGGCCGCCCCAGCGGCAGCCCGGTGTCATCGCAAATGACCACCCAATTCAGGGGCGTGTGATCGACCTCTACGCGCTGCAAGGGATAGGCCGCGCCAGCACCGTCCATCGCCGTTCGGGTGACCATGCGCGCACGCCCAGCGCCATCGCGTGCGGCAACGCGCTGATAGAGATCGACGTCTTTCAGCCGACGCGACAGCGTCGCAGGACTAACGTTGGCGTTCTCCTCCTTTAGCTGGCCGCTCTGAACCGCAAGCTTGAGCTCCTTTTTTAAGCAATCGTGCGCATGTCTCAGCGAGTGACGCGCACGCGTAAGGTACTGCGTCTTCAGCGTCTCGGCGATAAGTTTTTCGACCAATTCGTCCTGGCGCCTCGGCGTCTTCCTCGTCTTGCCACGTCCCAGCAGCGACATTGGGTTCATCTCGCTCTCGAGAAACCGCTTGCCCCAGGCCATAACAGTCGAGGTCGATGGTGGGCTGGGATCCTCGGTCGTTCGCGCCACCGCGCGAATCGCTGATGCGACTTGCGCGCGCGTCCCGAAGCTGGCGTGCGCCGCTTGAACGCCTTTGATGTAGCGCATTCGGTAGTCGATCTGCTTCTGCCAGCTCTCCTTGATAGCCGACAGATCAACGAGCGGCACGCCGTCGTCGTCACGCTCGTCTCCGGTTGTGCCTGTCAGCGCGTCCTTCCTCGAGGGGGTCACAACGACCATTCGAGCTGACCATACGCGTTTGAGCAGCTCCGACTTCTTCATCACGGTTGGCCGACGAGTAAGAACGTCCTCGAGCAAGACCTCTTCGTCCGACAGTTCACGCGTCAGCTCGAACTGCCGCTCGCCTTCACGAAGTTGCAAACCAGTCTTCAAGATGAACTTCATGCTCGGCCTCCGTCGATGAGTTAAGAAAAAAGCGACTGTCGTCATCCAAGTCAATGGCCCTGGACACTCGTACAGCTTTGGCCGCGGCAAGTCCGAGCACATCCGTTCGATGAACGGAGCAGCGGCGCTGGAGTTGGGCAAGTTCAAGCCCGTGTGGGTGCGCGCGCAGACAGGTCAACACACGTTCTTTCGCAGAAGGACTAACCGCCAGCTTTCGGTACCGCAAGACCAGCGCGGCGCGCTCGTGTGCGGCTCGATAGCGGATCTCGGCTTCGGTGAGCACCAAAAAACCAATGCCCGTTCGGGACAGAAGTTGCCTCGCTTGCGCAAAAACCTGCGCGTAGCGCTGCATGCGCTCGCTGTGCTTGACTTCTACGACTACCCGGTCTCCGCTACGGAAGGTGACCAAGAAGTCCGGCGTGTACCGCTTTCCCCCGGGTAGCTCCAGCCGGAAGGGCTGATGCTGTAGTTGTGTCACGCCCGGGCAAAGCGCGACGCGCAAGACAAAGTCTCGTTCGAGCGAGGATTCGCATTCGATGGGTTGCGGAAAGATGCCCGGCAGGTTCAGCCGGCGCACTGACCGTATCGGCGAGCGCGACACGACCTTCCTCGCGGGCGCAGATGTGTTGAGTTCCATGTAGTTTCTTTAGGCAAGTGGAAATCGCGCCAACTTCCAAAAAAGCTGACGCAGGACTTGACACAGGCCGTTCGCGCGAAGAAACTACAGGTGCGACTCTGTTGGAGATTCTTCAGCGGCGTAGGGCGCCGGTCATTCGAAAGGGTGGCTGGCGTTTTGCGTTCTGGGGTGAGCGTCTCCTCTAGAGTTGTTGTGCTTGCAGTGTGTGACGAGGCTCCCTCAAGGGCGCTCGATGTCAGTGGTTAGTTGAGCTTTCGTGGGCGAGATCTTGGACGCTGTCCACGAACTGCCCGTCCTGCTCGTCCTGAGGCCGGACACTCTGAGCCCGTTCGAGGACAACTAGATCGAACCGAACTGATCAAAAATTGATCGCAAAGACGCTGAAGTGAAGCAACGCGAACACTGCGACCATTTATCTGACAATATTATTTTGACTGCAACACCGAATCCATTCGGGTTATCAAGAATTGATTTTTTCATCGGATTCTGTTAATCGCAAATAATCTGTTTGCGCTATTTAGATTTCGTTTGAACTTGAAATTGCAATTATTGTACGGTTGTTTTCTAAAAATAAAAACAACATGATCAATAATCCTCTGGCACGTATTCCTATCTGCCTTCGCGCCCAAGCAACGCGCATTGGGCTAGAGCAGCGCAACAACGCCGATCTGAGCCGCGCGCAAGTTCACCGGAAGCCAGTGCATGCCGTCCCGCATCGGGCATGCTAAGGACTCCACCACCGCTCAGCAGTACTACTCTGCCTCGACGCACACCACGGGAAAAAGGACTGGAGCGCTGTCGCACCGCTAGTTGCACAGACACCCGCTTCAAAGGCAAATGGCCGCTTATGCGGCCATTTGCCTTTGATCATTGCGAATCACCATGTGCGCCCAACCAAAGCATTGGTTCAGACCGATGGCCGAAGGCCGAAGGCCTCGGCGATCGCCATAGGAAGTCTGTGCCAACTCAAGGTGAATTGAGCGCAACGCGCATCCGGTCTGGTATTGATTAACGGATCACCGCGCGCTGCGGCACCGCTGGTGTCGGTATGGAGCATGCACAGCAGGCTCACCGAGAGCTCTCGCCGTCTTGTGCACCGGGTCCTTCGCTCAAACCCTCACACGGATCACGAAAGCCTTGGGCAGGTTGGTTGCGCTCCAGCAGGTAGCCGTCCAGGCCTTCGGCGCGCAGCTCATCATGCATGCTCTCGCGCAGCGCGACGAAGGTCGCCCAGCTCTTTCGCACGACCGGCGAGAGCACGACATCGCGACTGCCTGGGTCTCGGTGGATCAGTACTTCCGCGCCTTCAAAACGGAATTCGGCTGGCAGGCGCACGGCCTGGCTTCCGCCGGTGACAAACAGGCGCGCAGTTTTGGCGGGCGGACCGATGCGTGTGTTCATGAAAATTTTCCTGTGCCCCCGTCTCAGCGTTCAAAGGTTCAAGGTATCTACGTGAGTAGATACCTCAGCAAGATGAGGAGAAGTTGGGCGCCCATCGAACACACCGTAGCCGACGAATGTTCAGTGACGCACCGACCAAAGATCAATGGCGTTCTGCGCCCGCGCGGCTGACCAACTCAAGCGGCCGACGCCTACAGCGATCCGCCATACGCGTCAGGAAAATGCCGTATCCGGCTAAAACATGGTCTCGAAGGCCTCGTCAACCCCGAACAATCACGTAACTCTTTGATTTTAAACGCTTTGCAGTTCAGAATTCAGTGAAAAAAGTTCAGAATTCAGTGAGGATCGACAGCGCGCCTGTCGCTCCTAAAGTGACGATCCCCGCGGAACTTTCCTCTTTAGCACTCACTCCAAGAGAGTGCTAAAATACCTGAGCAATATGAAAGGACATTCCAAGATGACCCATTCGGATCCCGCTCCCGGCTCGACCGCCGTCGCGCTGGCCAATCCCTGGGCCGTCGTCCCGCCGCTGGGCAACCTTGACGCCTACATCACGGCCGTCAACCGTCTGCCCATGCTCTCCCACGAGGAAGAGCAGCGTTTTGCGCGCGAGCTGCGCGATGACGGCAACCTAGAAGCCGCCGGCAAGCTGGTGCTGTCGCACCTGCGTCTGGTCGTTTCCACTTCCCGCCAGTACCTGGGCTACGGTCTGCCGCATGCCGACCTGATCCAGGAGGGCAACGTCGGCCTGATGAAGGCTGTCAAACGCTTCGACCCCAACCAGGGCGTGCGCCTGGTCAGCTACGCGCTGCACTGGATCAAGGCCGAGATTCACGAGTACATCCTCAAGAACTGGCGCCTGGTCAAGGTGGCGACCACCAAGGCGCAGCGCAAGCTGTTCTTCAATCTGCGGTCCATGAAGCAGGGTTTCAAGACCGAAGACGCCGAGGCCGACATCACCCACCGCGACGCGCTGACCGATGCGCAGATCGACGTGGTGGCGCGCGAGCTGAACGTCAAGCCGGGCGAGGTACGCGAGATGGAAACGCGCCTGTCGGGCGGCGACATTCTGTTGGACCCGAGCCCGTCGGACGACGGCGAACAGGCTTTCGGCCCGATCGCCTACCTGTCGGATGCCAACCACGAGCCGACGGCCATGTTGGAATCGGCCCAGCGCGACGCGCTGGCCACCGAAGGCATCGCCACCGCGTTGAAAGGCCTGGACGAGCGCAGCCGCCGCATCGTGACCGAGCGCTGGCTGAACGTGAACGACGACGGCTCCGGTGGCATGACGCTGCACGAGTTGGCGGCCGAGTACGGCGTCAGCGCCGAGCGCATCCGCCAGATCGAGGTGGCCGCCATGAAGAAGATGAAGGCCGCACTGGCCGAATACGCTTAAGGCGCGCGCCTCACCGCTCCCGAAGCCGCAGTTCGCTGCGGCTTTTTTTTGGCTGCGGGGCGGGCAGCGCTGCCGCGCGGCTGAGCGCGCGCGCGAACGGCCCGCCGCCGCTACAGTATCGGCTTCCCTTGAACACGCCACGACGCACCATGAAGCCTTCCCGTCGCCAGTCTTCCCTGTGGCTGGCCGCCACCTTGCTGGCCACCGTCTTTTCACCCGCCAGCTGGGCCGAAGAGGCCTGGCCCAGCAAACCGCTGCGCATCGTGGTCGGCTTTCCGGCCGGGTCCTCGCCCGACCTGACGGCGCGCGCGCTGGCCGAGCCGCTGGAAAAAGCGCTGGGCCAGCCCGTCATCGTGGACAACCGCACCGGCGCGGGCGGCAACATCGGCGCCGACGCCGTGGCCAAGGCGACGGACGGCCACACCATCGGGCTGATGATCAACGGCAACATGACCATTGCCCGTCTGCTGAACCCCGCCGTGCGTTACGACCCGCTGAAGGACCTGGCGCCCGTGAGCCTGGTCGGCGTCGCGCCGCTGGTGCTGGTGGCGCCGGCGGGCGCGCCCGGCGCGGACGCCAAGGCCTTTCTGGCGGCCGCGCGCGCGGCTGGCGCCAAGTGGAGCTACGGTTCGCCCGGCGTGGGCACGGTGGGGCACCTGGGCATGGAGCTGCTGAAAAGCCGCTCGGGCATCGCCCCGGTGCACGTGCCCTACCCCGGCTACCCGCAGGTGTTCACGGCGCTGGTGGCGGGCGATCTGCAGCTGTCGATGCTGCCGCCCGCGCTGGCCAACCAGCAGATCAAGGCCGGCAAGCTGCGCGGCATTGGGGTGACGTCCAGCGGGCGCAGCACGCTGGCGCCCGAATTGCCCAGCCTGGCCGATGCGGGCGTGAAGGACTTCAACCTCGAGATCTGGAACGCCGTGGCCGCACCGGCCAGCATGCCGAAGGCGCACGTCGACAAGCTGGCGACCGCTGTCAGCGCCATCGTGCGCACGCCGGAGATGCGCCAGCGCCTGTTCCAGCAGGGATGGCAGGCGATGGGCTCGTCGCCCGAAGCGCTGGGCAACCGCATCCGCAGCGACGCGCAGGTGCTGGGCAACATCATCCGCACGCAGCAAATCAAGGCCGAGTAAGCCGCCGTTGCGCGCAAAAAAAGGGTGCTTGGGGCACCCTTTTTGCTATAAATTATCTAGCTGCTTGCGCAGGTGGTTGTAGCGCCAGCGCGTGATTTGGCTTGAAATTGCGTGATGCAGCGGCTCAGTTGCCCTTGAACAGCAACTGCAGGTCTTCCGCCAGCGGCTTGGCACCCATGCCGTAGCGCACATACAGGCGCAGGCGGCCCTGCGGGTCGTACACGAAGCTGGCGGCCGTGTGGTCCATGGTGTAACTGGTGGGCGTGCTGCCGTCGACCTTTTTGTAATAGACCTTGAAGTCCTTGGCCAGCGCGGCCAGCTTGTCGGGCGACTCGGCGTACAGACCCAGAAAGCTCGGGTCGAAGTTGCGCATGTATTCCTTGAGCACGGCGGGCGTGTCGCGCTCAGGGTCGATGCTGACGAACAGGCCTTGTACCTTGTCGCCGTCGGCGCCCAGCGACTGCTTGACCTGGGCCAGCTCGGTCATGGTGGTGGGGCAGACGTCGGGGCACTGCGTGAAGCCGAAGAACAGCACGACGACCTTGCCCTTGAAGTCGGCGAGCTGGCGCGGCTTGCCGTCGAAGTCGGTCAGCTGGAAGTCCTTGGCGTAGTCGGCCCCGGTGATGTCGATCGCATGGAACTGCGGCTTGCTCGGGTCACAAGCAGCCAAAAGGCCTACAGCGCTAGCCAGTACTGCGCAGGCAGCTACGGATTTCAAAGCATTTCGGCGTTGCATGGGCAGCGGGATCACACCAGGTAATGGTCCACCAGCAGCGCGGCGAACAGCAGCGACAGGTGGATCAGGGAAAAACGGAAGGTCTTGCGCGCCAGCGCGTCGGAATAGTGGCGCCACAGCTTGAAGGCGTAGCCCATGAAGCCGATGTTCAGCACCACCGCCGCCACCAGGTACACCCAGCCCGACATGCGGTAGATGAAGGGCAGCAGGCACGCGGCCGTCAGGATGAAGGTGTACAGCAGGATCTGCAGGCGGGTGAATTCGTTGCCGTGCGTGACGGGCAGCATGGGCAGGCCGCTCTTGCGGTAGTCCTCAACCCGGTACAGCGCCAAGGCCCAAAAATGGGGCGGCGTCCACAGGAAGATGATCAGGAAAAGGATCATCGCCTCGGGCCCGACGCTGCCGGTCATCGCGGACCAGCCCAGCACCGGCGGCATGGCGCCGGAGGCGCCGCCGATCACGATGTTCTGCGGCGTGAGCGGCTTCAGGATGACGGTGTAAACCACCGCGTAACCGACGAACGTGGCAAACGTGAGCCACATGGTCAACGGATTCACCCACACGTACAGGATGGCCGAGCCGATGGCGCACAGCACGCCCGAAAACGCCAGCGCCTGCACGTCGGACATTTCGCCGCGCGCCGTGGGGCGCCAGGCGGTGCGCTTCATTTTGGCGTCAATGGTCTTTTCGACCAGGCAGTTGAACGCGGCGGCCGCGGCAGCGACGAGCCAGATGCCGGCGCAGGCGATCACCATGCGCTGCAGGTCGGCCCAGCTGGGCAGGCCGGGCACGGCCAGCACCATGCCGATCAGCGCGCAGAAGACGATCAGCTGCACCACGCGCGGCTTGGTCAGCACGTAGTACTGGCGCCAGATCGGCATGCTGGGCAGCGCGGCGGTGGGCGACGGAGCGGGCTGCGCGGTGGTCTGGCCCATGTCGGTGCCTTTGGGGTGGGCGGGGCGGGTGCTCATGCGCGCACCTCGCGGCGGTGTTCAGGGGCGGGCAGCGCTTGGGTCTGCGGCGCCGTGCGGCTGGCGCACAGCGCCCAGGCCAGCACGGTCATCAGCGCGGCCGCGCCGCCGGTGTGCAGCACGGCGGCCACCAGCGGCCAGTCCAGCACCACGTTCGACAGGCCGGTGACCAACTGCAGCGCCGCCAGCGCGGCCAGCCAACGGCGCTGGCGCACCAACTGCCCGCTGGTCCACAGGCGCCAGACCAGCACGCCCAGCAGCACAAAGACGGCGTAGGCGAACAGGCGGTGCGTGTAGTGGATGGCGGTCAACGCGTGGAATTCCAGCTGCGAGCCATCGGTCGACAAGCCGAGCGGGCGCCACAGTTCAAAGCCTTGCGCAAAGTCCATGTCGGGCCACCAGCTGCCCTGGCACATCGGGAAGGTGTTGCAGACCAGCACGGCGTAGTTGGTGCTGACCCAGCCGCCCAGCGCAATCTGCAGCGCGACAGCAAAGGCGGCCACCCACAGCAGCGCGCGCACGCCGCCGCTCAGCACTTCGGCCGGTTGGCCGGCCGCCTGGCGGTAGCGCTCGGTCTGCGCAGCCAGCAACACCAGCAGGCCGACGCCGCCCAGCAGGTGCAGCGTGACGATGGCGGGGAACAGCTTCATGGTCACCGTGAGCGCGCCAAACGCGCCTTGCGCGCAAACCCAGAACAAGGTCAGCAGCGGCCAGCCGGGATGCATGACGGCGCTGCCCTGGCCCGAGCCAGTTGCAATCCCCTGCCCGGCGGCAGCCCGACGGGCGCGACGCCATTCCAGCCAGGTCATCACCGCGAGCACGATGATGAGCACCCCCACTGTAGTCGCCAGATAGCGGTGGATCATCTCGACCCAGGCCTTGCCGTGGGTGACCGGGCCGGTCGGCATGGCGTCCTGTGCGGCGGCGATGTGCTCGCGCGCGCCCACGGGGCTGGCCTTGCCGTAGCAGCCGGGCCAGTCCGGGCAGCCCAGGCCAGAATCGGTCAAGCGCGTGAAGGCGCCGAACAGCACCAGGTCAAACGTGAGGAAAAGCGTCAGCACCGTGAGCGCCTGCAGCCGCCGCGCGGGCGACGCGCCCTGGCTGCGCAGGCGCAGCCACAGCAGCGGCCCGACGGCCAGCAGCAGGCCCATGCCCATCAGGCGCAGGACTGGGTTCAGGTTGTACAGCGGGGTCGTGTCCATGGTCGCAGGTCGGGGCAAGCGGCGGCGTCATTCGCGCCCGGGCTGGTCCCAGGAGGCGGACGCGCGCAGCAGGCGCAGCAAATCGCGCTTGGCCTTGGAGGCGTTGCCCTTGTCCAGCACGGGGAAACGCATCATCCAGTGGGCCATCGGGTCGACCACGTACATCGAATCGGCCAGCGCATGGCCGGGTTCGGGCGCCAGCCATTTGGCCAGCTCGGCCTGCGGCACGCGCACCACCGTGGCCTGCGCCAACGCGGGGCGCAGCGCGTCGGGCACGCGCTCATCGTCGGTGATCAGCCAGACCCAATCCACGCGCTCCTTGTCCTTGCCCAGGCTTTCGCGCAGCTGGCGCTGCAGGTACAGGTTGCTTTCACAGCGGGCGTCGCACTTCGCGCCCCCCACGCTGACCAGCAGCCACTGGCCCTTGAGCGACTGCAGGTCAAAGGGCTGGCCGTTCAGATCGGTGGCGGGCAGCGCCGGCACCGGGCGCTGTGGGTCGATGAGTTGGCCCAGGCTGGTCTCGCCGCCCGGGCGCACGACGTAGTAGCTGAAGTACGAGGCCAGCACCGGTGCGGCGCACACCAGCGCCAACAGCAGCATCTTCCAGCGGCCGGAGCGCGTGCGCTGTGCGTCCTGCGCCATGGCGTCGGCCGGCGCAGGCATGGCGTGCACGGTCAGGCCCAGCGGCTCGTCCCGCGCGGGGAGGCGCTCAGGCGCGGGGGGAACGGAGGAAAGGTCGGACAACTTGGAACCAGAGAAAAAGCAGGGCGATGAGCGTGCAAAGCCCAAACCATTGGAAGGCGTAGCCGTAGTTTCTGTCGACGCCGGTGGCGGGCGGCGGCCAGTCGCGTTGCAAGCCGTCGGAAGCGGGGCCGGTTTGCTGCACCAGGGTGGTGGCGAGCGGCAAACCGGTTTCGACGCGGTACGCGCCCAAGTCGAGATTTTGCCGGATTCGGCCGCCCGCATCCCGCCCAAGGGCAAAGACCGCGGGCACGCGGTCCGTGAGGCGCCCGGTAACGGCGACAGGGCCGGCGGGGGTCTGCACCGGCGGCAGTGCGTCACGCTGCTGGAAATTGCGTGGTGCCCAACCGCGCAGCACCAACACGGCCCCGGCGTCGCCCGCCAGCCGCAGCGGCGTCAGCACGAAAAAGCCGGCCCGCCCGTCCATGCTGCGGTTGTCCAGAAACACCGTGGCGTCGGGCAACCAATGCCCTTGCAATTGCACGGCGCGGTGCAGCAGGGGCTCAATCTGCGCCGCATTGCGCGCGGCTAGCACGGTCGCAGCCGGCACGACGGGCAACTGTTCCCGCGCGTCCATGGCGGCTTGCTGGGCCTCTTTCTCGTCCACGCGCGACAGCTGCCACAGGCCGAGCCGGAAGGTCACCACGATGCCGACCACGGCGGCGATAAGGATCAGGCCATCGCGCCAGGTGAAGGTGCGCCGGGTCACGGGATAATGCGCTCCATGAAACAGGTACTGATCGGGCTGGCGTTTGTCGGCATTCTGGGCAGTCTGGCGTCGGCGCTGTTCTTCATGATGAAGAAGGACAAGCCGGGGCAGCCGGACGACCCCAAGCGCGCGGCCCACATGGCTTGGGCGCTGGCCTTGCGGGTCGGGATCTCGGTGCTGCTGTTCGTCTGCATTCTGCTGGCGTGGAAGCTGGGCTACATCCAGCCCTCGGGTTTGCCACAAAATCCATAGCAGCCTGCGCAGGTCTGACTAGGGCCAAAGCGGGAAATCAATCAAAAAGAGCGCCGGGCGGCGCTCTTTTTCGTTCAGCCGCCGGGGCGTCACATCCAGTAGACGAGGATGTACAGGCCCAGCCACACCACGTCCACGAAGTGCCAGTACCAGGCGGCGCCTTCGAAGCCGAAGTGGCGCTCGGGCGTGAAGTGGCCCTTCATCAGGCGCAGCGTGATGAACAGCAGCATCAGCATGCCGACCAGCACGTGGAAACCGTGAAAGCCCGTCAGCATGAAGAAGGTGGAGCCGAACACGCCGGAGCTGAGCTTGAGGTTCAGCTCGGTGTAGGCGTGGTAGTACTCGTAGCCCTGCACGCACAGGAAGGTCGCACCCAGCAGCACGGTGATCCACATGAAGGTGATGCAACGCGCGCGGTGGTTGGCCAGCAGGGCGTGGTGGGCGATCGTGAGCGTGACGCCCGAGGTCAGCAGCAGCGCGGTGTTGATCGTGGGCAGCCAGAACGGGCCCATGGTCTGGAAGGGCTCGACGATGCCGCCGGGCGAAGCGGTGGCGCCGGGCGCGATGCTGGGCCACACGGCCTTGAAGTCGGGCCACAGCAGCGCGTTGTCCAGGCCGCCCAGGGTCGGCACCGAGTGTTCGCGCGCCCACCACAAGGCGGTGAAGAAGGCGCCGAAGAACATCACTTCGGAGAAGATGAACCAGCTCATGCTCCAGCGGTAGGACAGGTCGATCTTGCGACCGTACAAACCGCTTTCGCTTTCACGGATGGCGTCGCCAAACCACTGGTACAGCACGAACAGCCACCAGGCCAGGCCGGCGAAGAACACATAGGGCGCCCAGTGCGACCCGTTCACCCACTGCGAGGCGCCCAGGATCAGCAAGAACAGGCCGAAGGCGGCCATCACCGGGTGCCGGGACTCCGCGGGAACGTAGTAGTACGGCGTGTGGCCGTGTGCGGTGCTCGACATCTTCACTTCACTCCTGTGCTCTCTAATTTATAGCTGCCTGCGCTGATCCATGTAGCGCTGATGTGGGTTTCGACTCTAAAAATCCTGGACTAGATCGCTGACGACCCGCTGGCCACCACCCATTTGACGATGAGCAGCAGCACCACGATCAGCACCACCAGAGCGATCAGCCCCGCCACCACGACGTGAAACGGGCTGACTTTGGCCAGATCCTGTTGGTATTCGCTGCGCTTGCGCACGCCCAGAAAACCCCAGGCCACCATGCGCATCGAACGCCAGAACGAGGGGCGCTCGGCCGGTGTGCTCGGCGTACCTGCCGCAGTGTCCTCGCGACGCGGTGCGGCGTTCATGCGCCTGCTCCTGTCTTGACGGCAGTAGAGCCCGCGTTGGCTTCAGGCGGCAGCGGCACCTTGCCGCCCACCTCGAAGAAGGTGTAGGACAGGGTGATCGTCGTCACGTCCTTGGGAATGCGCGGGTCGATCACAAAGGCCACCGGCCACTGTTTCTTTTCGCCCGGGTCCAGCGTGTACTGGTTGAAGCAGAAGCATTCCAGCTTGTTGAAATGCGGCGCCGCCTGGCGCGGCGCATAGCTGGGAATGGCCTGCGCCGACATCCGGTGGTTCTGCGTGTTCTGGAACTCGTACATCACCGTGGCGAGCTCGCCGGGGTGCACCTGCAACGAACGCTGCGCCGGCTTGAAGCTCCAGGGGCCGCGGGCATTGGCGTCGAATTCGACCGTGATGGTGCGCGTCTTGTCGATCTGGGTATTGGCCGTACGCGCCGCAGCGGCGGGCGTGAGACCGTTGCCCGGGACCTGCTTTTCGCCCACGCTGAGGATGTTGATCCCCGTGGCCTCGCAGATCGCCCGATACACCGGCACCAGAACGTAGCCGAAGGCGAACATGCCGAAGGCCACCACGGCCAGCTTGCCCACCATCTTCAGGTTTTCGGTTCTGAGTGCCATTGCGCCAGCGCGACTCAATGACCCCAA
Source organism: Pseudomonadota bacterium (assembly GCA_023442945.1). GTDB lineage: Bacteria > Pseudomonadota > Gammaproteobacteria > Burkholderiales > Burkholderiaceae_C > Ottowia. The sequence goes on from JAEZWW010000050.1 coordinate 15,220, forward strand.
AGGACCATGCGGACGATGAAGCCGATGAAGAAGGCGATCGCCACTGACCCCAGGATCAGGCCCAGGCGGGCGTTGCGCTTCTTCTGCTCAGGGGTGGTCATGGCGTTCACGATCCAGCTCAACCAGGCGTCGTGCCGATCAGCCGACCACGCGCGTGGCGGTGGCGTCCAGCTTGGGCGGCGTTTCGTAGGTGTGAAACGGCGCCGGCGACGGCACTTCCCATTCCAGACCTTCGGCGCCTTCCCAGGGCTTTTGCGGTGCCTTTTCACCCTGGCCGCGCATGGCAGGCACCACGATGAACAGGAAGAAGTAGACCTGGGCGAAGCCGAAGAAGAAGGCGCCGACCGAGGCGATCATGTTGAAGTCGGCGAACTGCATCGGGTAGTCGGCGTAGCGACGCGGCATGCCGGCCAGACCCAAGAAGTGCATCGGGAAGAAGGTCACGTTGAACGAGATGATCGACCACCAGAAGTGGATGCGGCCACGCGTTTCGTTGTACATGACGCCGGTCCACTTGGGCGCCCAGTAATAGTAGCCCGAGAACAGCGCGAACAGCGAACCGGCCACCAGCACGTAGTGGAAGTGGGCGACGATGTAGTAGGTGTCCTGGATCTGCGTGTCGATCGGGGCGACGGCCGGGATGATGCCGGTGAAGCCGCCGATGGTGAACACGAAGATGAAGCCCACGGCGAACAGCATGGGCGTCTCGAAGGTCATCGAGCCGCGCCACATGGTGGCGATCCAGTTGAAGATCTTCACCGCAGTGGGCACCGCGATCAACATCGTGGCGTACATGAAGAACAGCTGACCGGTCACCGGCATGCCGGTCGTGAACATGTGGTGCGCCCACACGATGAAGGACAGGATGGCAATGGCCGAGGTGGCGTACACCATGGAGGCGTAACCGAACAGGCGCTTGCGCGCGAAGGCGGGCACGACCTGGCTGATGATGCCGAAGGCCGGCAAGATCATGATGTAGACCTCGGGGTGGCCGAAGAACCAGAAGATGTGCTGGTACATCACCGGGTCACCGCCGCCGGCGGGGTTGAAGAAGCTGGTGCCGAAGTGGCGATCGGTCAGCGTCATGGTGATGGCGCCGGCCAGCACGGGCATCACGGCGATCAGCAGGTAGGCGGTGATCAGCCAGGTCCAGCAGAACATCGGCATCTTCATCAGCGTCATACCGGGTGCGCGCATGTTCAGGATGGTGACGATGATGTTGATCGCGCCCATGATCGACGAGGCGCCCATGATGTGCATCGCGAAGATGCTGGAATCCATGGACGGGCCCATCTGCAGGGTCAGCGGCGCGTACAGCGTCCAGCCGGCGGCGGGTGCGCCGCCGGGCATGAAGAACGAACCCACCAGCATGATGGCCGCCGGGATCAGCAGCCAGAAGCTGAAGTTGTTCATGCGCGCGAAGGCCATGTCGGATGCGCCAATCTGCAGCGGGATCATCCAGTTCGCGAAGCCCACGAAGGCCGGCATGATGGCGCCGAACACCATGATCAGGCCGTGCATGGTGGTCAGCTGGTTGAACAGCTCGGGGTTGACCAGTTGCAGGCCCGGCTGGAACAGCTCGGCGCGGATCATCAGCGCCAGCACGCCGCCCACCATCAGCATAGTGAACGAGAACAGCAGGTACAGCGTACCGATGTCCTTGTGGTTGGTGGCGAACACCCAACGGCGCCAACCCGTCGGCGTGTGGTGGTGGTCGTGGTGCTCGTGGGCGTGGTCGTGGTGACCGGCGTGGGGAGGGAGAACGGCGCTCATGGGAGGATTTCCGAAATCTGTTCTGTCAGGATGCGGTCAAGCTCACTGGGCCGCGACGATGTCCACGCGACGACCTTCGCGGTCGGCGCCCTGCGCACCGGTGATGACTTCCGGCTTGCGCATGTCGATGCGGTCACCCGCCACGCCACCGGCCTGCAGCGCCTCGCGCACAGTGGTCGCGCGGTGCTTGGCCAGTTCGTTGTTGGCATCCGCGTTGCCGGTCGAATCCACGAAGCCCGATAAGGCGATTTTCATGTCCGGGTGCGCCTTGAGGTACTCCACGGCGGCCTTCAGGGTGGCGCTGGCCTCGGCGTCCAGGTCGCTCTTGCCGGTGGCGAAGAACACCTGGTAGGGCATGCCCGTGGCGGGGGCGGCCGCGGTCGTGGGCGCTGCGGCCGACGCGGGGGCGGCAGCGGCCGGTGCAGGCGCCGCTTCGGCCTTGGCGGCGGCACCGCCAGCGGGGAATTCACCCGCACGCGCTGCCTTGAACTGGGCCGGCTGGACCAGTTGGCCGGTCTTGTTGCTCCAGTGGTTCTTGGTGTAGGTCACCACGGCGGCCAGTTCGGTGTCGGACAGCTGCTTCCACGACGGCATGGCGCCGTTGGCGCGGCCTTCCAGCACGACGTGCATTTCCTCACCCAAGGGGCCTTGCACGATGGCGCTGCCGTCCAGAGCCTTGATGGCACCGCCACCCTTGCCGTTTTCCTGGTGGCAGGCGGCGCAGTTGGCGGCGTAGACCTTCTCGCCACGGGCAACCAATTCGGGCAGCGTCCAGACCTTGTTGGGGTCATCGGCCAAGGCAGCCAGACGCTTTTTCTCGCCGTCGACCCAGGCGGTGTAGTCGGCCTGCGACAGCACCTTCACGTGGATCGGCATGTAGGCGTGCTCTTTGCCGCACAGCTCGGCGCACTGGCCGTAGAAGTCGCCGGTTTTCTCGGCACGGAACCAGGTGTCGCGCACGAAGCCGGGGATGGCGTCCTGCTTGACGCCGAAGGCCGGCACCATCCAGGAATGGATGACGTCGTTGGCGGTGGTGATGATGCGCACCTTCTTGCCCACGGGCACGACCAGCGGGTGGTCGACCTTCAGCAGGTAGTCGTCACCGGCGGGCGTGCCGGCGTCGGACAGGGCGCGCTGGGAAGAGTCCAGTGTCGACAGGAAGCCAATGCCTTCGCCTTCGCCGCTGATGTAGTCGTAGCCCCACTTCCACTGGTAGCCAGTTGCCTTGATGGTCAGGTCGGCGTTGGACGTGTCCTTTTGCGCCACCACCACCTTGGTGGCGGGCAGCGCCATGCCGATGACGATCAGGAAGGGGATGATGGTCCAGACCACCTCGACGGTGACAGACTCGTGGAAGCTGGCCGACTTGGCGCCCTGCGATTTGCGGTGCTTCCAGATCGAATAGAACATCACGCCGAACACGCCGACGAAGATGATCGAGCAGATGATCAGCAGCATCCAGTGCAGGCCGTGCTGCGCTTCAGCGATGCGCGTGACCGGCGGCGGAAGGTTCAACTGGTTGACGGCCGGACCGCCGGGCAGATCGTTCACGCGCGCGGCCATGGCGCCCGTGGCGGCCCAGGCCGCAGTCCAGATGGTGGCGAGGCGGGAAACGCCAGCCAGCCGTGTTGCAATGCTCTTCATCGTGCTCACGTTCTTCAGTGCCTTACACAACCACTTCCCGATCCGTCCCGAACGCCGCGCCGCTGGTGCGCAATGCCCGACACATCTCCCCCGCCAACGCCTGCCGCCACTCCGGGCGCACGTGGCGGCCTACTTCAACCTGTCTGCCGTGCGCGCCGATCCGGATCAACGCACCGCGGTCCTCGCCCACCCGGACCTGCACGAACGCGCTGGCAAATTCCAGCCGCTCGCCACGTCCAGCCCGGTCACGCTCGACGATCAGGCGTCCGTCTTGCAACAGCACCGTTTCACCGTCCGTCGCGTGCCTGGCATAGACCAGCATGGCCACACCCAGCGCCAGCAGCTCCAGCCCCGCAAACCCCAGCACGAAGGGCGCGCCGAGCATCCAGAACATCACCCCGACGATGGTCGAAACCAAGCACAAGGACGCGTAGAACCCACCGAGTTGCGCGGGCGTCACGCTGCAGTTGCGGCGCAGGCGCCACGCCAGTGCCTGATTGCTGACATGGGCAAACCGGAATGTCGAGGAATCGTGCAAGGCTTGCCTCCTGGGCCAACCGCTGCGTGAAGCCGTTCACGCTGTTGCAAGCAAGTTTAACCGAACCCCTTGGGGCCTTTGATAAAACTCAAGCGGGTGGGTAATTTCGTTTGCGTTGGCGCAACGACGTCCGCAGTTCGTCCAGGCCGATGTGCGTCTCGCTGGCCAGCGCGTGGCGCGGCGCAGGTTTCAGCGCGTGGCCGTAAATGACCTCAAAACTGAGGGTCAGCGGCCCGGCGCCGCCCGGCCCGCGCAGGCCCCGGTCCAGCTCACCCAGCAGGCCCTCGCGCCAGGCGCGGCTGCGCAAACCGGCAAAGCGGGCGACGTTCAGGTTGCGGCCCAGCTCGCGCAGCTCGGCCAGCAGGCGCTCGGGCGACTCAAACTGCAGGGTCAGCGTTTCCATGTCCATCACCGGCTCGGCAAAACCGGCGGCGACCAGCTGATCGCCCCAGTCGTGCATGTCGGTGAATTCGTGCGCCGGCGCCGGCCAGCCCAGGCGGGCGTACAGCGCGCGCAGTTCCTTCAACGTGTCCGGGCCCAGGCAGGAAAACATGACAAAACCGTCGACCGCCAGCGCGCGGTGCCAGGCGCCCAGCAGCGCTTCGGGCGCGGCCACGTGGTGGGCCAGCATGTTGCCCCAGACCAGCTGCACGCTGGCGTCGGGCGGGGCGGCGACGCGCTCTTCCTTGGGCGCGCTGCCACCGGGTGCGAAGCGCTTCCACCACGGTTTTGCTATCTTTTGCGTAGCTGACTGCGCAGATTCCTCTAGGGCTGAAACCCAAAAACACTTGGCATCCGGGTAATGTTGCACGACCAGCGCATGCCCGTCCACGCCGCCGCGCGCGGGCTCCCAGTCGGCCCATTGCTGCACCGGCAGGCGGATCACCTCCAGCCGCTCGGCCATGCGCCGGGCGACCTCTTCGTGCAGCCAGGGCGAGGCCGTCCACGCGCGCGTCGCCCAGCGTTCGGCGGCAACGGGGTCGAGGGTGGGCGGCTGCTCAGAAGGCATGGCGGGCAGGAAGGCCCGCAGTATATTGAGCTAGCCCCTTCCCCGCGTGCCCCCGCTCGATAACCGTATGCGCCCGCTGCACCGCCTGTTTGGCGCCGACTGGCGCGCCGCGCTGCCCAGCCAGTGCCGCGTCTGCCACGCCTGGCCGGCGCCGACGCTGTGCGTGCGCTGCGTGGCGCGCTTTGCGCCGCGGCAGCCGCGCTGCGAACGCTGTGCCCTGCCGGTGCCGCCCGGCGTGCGTGTGTGCGGCGCCTGCCTGCGCACGCCGCCGCCGGTCGACCGGTGCCTGGCCGCCCTGCCCTACGGCTGGCCGTGGGCGGACGTCATTTCGCGCTTCAAGTTCTATGCCGAACCCGGCCTGGCCGCGCCCTTGGGCCAGTTGCTGCGCGCGGCGCCAGGCGTGGCCGACGCCGTGGCCGCGGCCGACCTGGTGCTGCCCCTGCCCTTGTCCGACGAACGCCTGGCCGAGCGCGGCTACAACCCCGCGCAGTTGCTGGCCCAGCACCTGGCGCCCGCCGCGCCGCTGCGGCTGGACCTGCTGCTGCGCACCCGCCACACCGCGCCGCAGCACGATTTGCCGCGCGCCGAACGCCTGCGCAACGTGCGCGGCGCTTACGCCGTCGACCCGCTGCGTGCCGCCGCGCTGGCCGGGCGGCGCGTGGTGCTGGTGGACGACGTGATGACCACCGGCGCCAGCCTGCACGAAGCCGCGCGCGCCGTGCGCAGCGCCGGCGCCACCCACATCGCCGCGCTGGCGCTGGCGCGCACGGATGGGCGCTGAACCGCGCCGGCCGCCGCGGCGGCACAATCGCGCCCCATGTTCCACATCGTCCTGGTCGAGCCCGAGATCCCGCCCAACACCGGCAACGTGATCCGGCTGGCGGCCAATACGGGTTGCGATCTGCACCTGATCGAGCCGCTGGGCTTTTCCATGGACGACAAGCACATGCGCCGCGCCGGACTGGACTACCACGAGTACGCCGAGGTGCGCCGCCATGCCGACTGGGCGGCCTTCACCGCCGCCTGCCAGCCCGACCCGCAGCGCCTGTTCGCGCTGACCACGCGCGGCACGCGCGCCGTGCACGACGTCGCCTTTGCGCCGGGCGACTGGCTGGTCTTCGGCGCCGAAACGCGCGGCCTGCCGCCCGAACTGCGCGAAAGCATCGCGCCAGCGCAGCAGCTGCGCCTGCCGATGCGCGCCGGCCAGCGCAGCCTGAACCTGTCGAACGCCGTCGCCGTGACGGTGTTTGAAGCCTGGCGCCAGAACGGTTTTGCCTGAACCCGGCCGCCGCCCAGGCGGCCGACCGTGCTTTTTCCACCTCATTGGCGTCCGAAAAGGACCCTGATCGTAAGAAAAAGCGTCAAACTGTACGAAGACCGATAGACTGCTCCCACCAGTATCCGTGGCAGACGCTGACCGCGCTTCGCACAGGCGCCTGCCCGTCCACTTGCACCCACGCCGCCCATGCCACCCGCCCTCAAGCCGTTCGTCACCGCCGCCCTGGCCGTGGGCCAGCGCCTGAGTGGCCCGCGCGTGGCCGACAGCGCCGACCTGACCCGCATCCGCGCCGCCATGCTGGAGCGCGTGATCGATTGCGAACTGAAAACCGTGCGCCGCATCCGCATGCAACTGGCCGGCGCCACGTCGGCCATGCAACTGTGGCTGCTGCGCAGCGAGCTGTACCAGGCCTTGTCCGAGCAGTTCGGCCAGGCCGAGGCCGCCGCCCGCGTCGACACGCTGCGCCCGCTGTTCCAAGGCTTTTTGCCGTCCAAGCAACTGCGGGCGGTCTGACGCCCGCGCGCGGCGTCCTCAGCTCAACTGGGCGGGACGGTTCGGCCAGTCGGCCGCCACGTTGACCAAGGCCGGACCCCGGCCTGATGCGCACGACCCGAGGCACAGCGCGAAGGCATGACGCCGCCCCCGCACAACCTGATTTTCAAGCCAAAGCAGGTTCCAGCCCTACAACCACCTGCGCAAGCAGCTTCAAATGTAATAGCGCGACAGCGGTTCCGCCACGCACACCGGCTTGTCCGCGCCTTCGCGCTCGATGGTGCATTTCCACGCCGCCTGCAGGCCGCCTTCGATGGCTTCCGTGCCCAGCAGCTCGATGCGCACGCGCAGGCGGCTTTCGGCCGGCACGGGCGCCATGAAGCGCACCTTGTTCAGCCCGTAGTTGATGCCCATGCGCACGTCCTTGACGGCGATCGAGCGGTCAAAAAAACCGGCCAGCAGCGACAGCGTGAGGTAGCCGTGCGCGATGGTCGTGCCGAACGGGCCGGCCTTGGCGCGCTCGGCATCGACGTGGATCCACTGGTGGTCGTCGGTGGCGTCGGCAAACTGGTTGATCTGCTGCTGGGTGACGGGCGCCCAGTCGGTCACCACGATTTCCTGGCCCGCGCAGGCGGCCAGCTTGGCAAGGGTGTCGAAGGTTTTCATGGGCGCCAATCTACAGGCAGCGCCCGCGCCACGCCTGTCCGGCAGGCGACTGGCGCGGCCACGGTGGCGCTGGTCGCCCGCGCGAAGCGGGCGCCCGCCGCACCCGGGTGCCCGGCACCTGAAGCCAATTTTTGCACCTTGGCGCAGGCCGCACCTGCGCAATCAGCTATCATTTTTGAATGAAACGATCACCGCTTGCCGGCCTTGGCCGACGCACCGCCACCCTCGCCTCGGTCCTTGCCCTGGTTGGCCTGGCGGGCACCGCCGCCGCGCAGGACGCGCCCCCCGCGCTGGACGACGCGGCCTTTCGCAGCTGCCTGGCGCAGTTGCAGGGCTCGGCCGCCTTCCGCAACATCGACCGCGCCACCTTCGCCCAGCACACGCAGAACCTGGCGCCCGACCCGTCGGTGCTGGTGCTGCTGGACAAGCAGCCCGAATTCACGCTGCCGGTGTGGGACTACATCGCCGTGCTGGTCGACAACGAACGCGTGGCCGACGGCCGCGCCGCCTACGCCAAGTGGCAGGACACGCTGCGCCGCATCGAACAGCAGAGCGGCGTCGCGCCCAACATCGTCATGGGCGTGTGGGGCGTGGAAAGCAACTTTGGCCAGATCCTGGGCGGGCGCCCGCTGGTGCAATCGCTGGCCACACTGTCGTGCTTCGGCCGGCGCCAGAGCTACTTCCGCGGCGAATTCGCCGCCACGCTGCGCATCCTGCAGGAAGGCCACATCCCGGCGGAAAAGCTGGTCGGCTCCTGGGCCGGCGCGTTCGGGCAGACGCAGTTCATGCCCAGCACGTTCTTCCGCAGCGCGGTCGACTTCGACGGCGACGGCCGCCGCGACATCGTCGACAGCGTGCCCGATGCACTGGCCTCGACCGCCAAGTTTTTGCAGAACGCCGGCTACCGCCGCGGCGAGCCCTGGGGTTTTGAAGTGCGCCTGCCGCCGGGCATGGACACGTCCGACGCCAGCCGCAAGAACAAGCGCCCGATCGACGCCTGGCGCAGCGCCGGCGTGACGCTGGTCGACGGCTCGCCCCTGCCCGACAGCCTGCCCAGCGCCGGCCTGCTGATCCCCGCGCGCAGCCGCGGCGGCGGCCCGGCCTTCCTGGTCGGACGCAACTTCGACACGCTGTACAGCTACAACGCCAGCGAAAACTACGCGCTGGCCATCGCCCAGCTGTCCAACCTGGTGGCCAGCCCGGGCGGCAGCGTCGCCTTCGTCACGCCCTGGCCGACGGACGACCCGGGCCTGTCGCGCGCGCAGAACCGCGAGCTGCAAACCCTGCTGCTGGCGCGCGGCTACGACATCGGCACCGCCGACGGCCTGATCGGCGCCAAGACGCGCGAAGCCATCAAGGCCGAGCAGCAACGCCTGGGCTTCAAACCGGACGGCCGGGCGGGGCAGAAGCTGCTGGCCGCGCTGCGCTGAAACGGCGGGCGCCTGAGCGGGCCCCGCACGCGTGGCTTGGCGGGGCCCACTACGCTATTTAAACAATAGCTGCTTGCGCTGATGGTTGTAGGGCTGGAAGGCGATTTTTCTCAAATTCCGCTGCGACAACACCGGCTGACCCGCGATGCGTACCTTGGCATGCAGGGCCGGCTGATCGGCCTGGGCGCGCGCACAGCCGCTTTGACCGGCTTGGGCGGCCCCAACCCATGGCCGGCCCGCGTCTTTGGCGGCGCACGCCGCCGCCCGCCCGCGCCGCCCAGCGGCACGAAAACCACGGGTCACCCCGCGTTCGTAGCGGCCTGGACGGCCGCGCCTGGGGCCAAAACGCCACAGTCGAGGGCCCCGCGCCACCCGGTTTCTTGACCGGGTCAAATCCGCTGCGGGGCATCCGCCGTTCGTCGGCCGTCGGCCCGACGAACGGGCGCGCCGTGGGCGTTTGCGGCGGACCTGCGTCGATAGACTCATACCACCCTCAGCATTTGGGAGGGGGGAGGTCAGGCTGACAAGCCCGCGCCCCGGTTCGCCAGAACCGCGTGGCGCCGGTCGGTTTCTTCACCAGCCGGACCGTATCCGACCGCATGGGCCTTCACAAGGACATAAGAAGAACGTATGAAATCGCCGCACGATTCAACCGCGCGCACACCTGCGCTGTCAGCCGACCCCGACACCGCCCTGCGCGTCCCCCCTGCCCCTGAACCCGCCAGCGCCGCGCAAGGCAGCGCCCGTCCGGCCAGCGGCGCTCCGCTGGGCTTCTGGGGCGCCGGCCTGTCCACCCTGGCCGCGGCCGCGCTGGCCGCCTGCGGTGGTGGCGACGACGGCGGCAGCGGTGGCGGCGGACTGGGC
>JAEZWW010000096.1 GCA_023442945.1 Pseudomonadota bacterium
GGACAGATCTTCGAACGATTCCAGTTCAGCCAGATTGATCCCCTCGGCCGTCTCCGTCTTCAGACTGAGAAACTTCAGCAAGGGAACGCCAGCAGCTGAAGGCTCCGCGGCCGGCAGCTCGCCCTCCCCTGTGACCTTGGCGAAAACTTCGGTAGAGGCTTCCTTTCTCAGATGAATGTAGCGGCGACGTTCATGCGCCTCGTAAGCGGTCACCACGCCTTCTGTCGGACCGATCTCCTGCACCCGTCCCCCGTGTATCCAGGCCGCGCGTTGGCACAGGCTGCGAACTTGGTAAAGGTTGTGGGAGCAGAACAAAATGGTGGCCCCCTTGTCACGCAAGGCGAGGATCCGATCAAGGCTCTTCTTTTGGAAATGCATGTCACCAACGGACAAAGCCTCGTCAACGATAAGCACCTCTGGCTCTACCGCCGTCGCGCCCGCAAACGCCAGCCTCATGAACATGCCGGACGAGTAGGTCTTGACCGGGCGCCGCAAGGACTCATTGGACAGTTCGGAGAACGCCACGGCTTTGTCCACAAACTCGGCCATTGCACCGCCCTCCAGACCGTGCAGTGCGGCCATGAAGCGCATGTTGTCAAAGCCTGATTCCTCTGGGTGGAATCCTGCCCCAAGCTCAAGCAACGCGGCCAGCCTGCCGACGCGCTCAACGGATCCGCTGGTGGGCCGAATCGTTCCGGCGGCAATTTTTAGCAGCGTGCTCTTGCCGGCACCGTTCTCACCCACCAATCCAAACGTCTCGCCGGGTTGCACAGCAAAGTTGACGCCCGTCAAAGCGACATGCACGCGATGGCGTTGGCGCCGCGTCAGCATTTCCCACAGGCGGTCTTGGGGGCGCTCGAACACGGCATACGCTTTCTCTACGTCATGGAAACGCACGCTCATGGGTTAGAGCGCCTCCCCGAGCGCGGGCTTCATAGAACGGAAAAACCACCAGCCACCCAGGCCGAGTGCAAGCGTCCACGCCACCAGCGCCAAGAAGGTGCCGTTGGGCACTGGCAGACCCAGCACTGCGGCCTGAACCGAGAGTGTCAGACAGGCCACCGGATTTAAAAGATACCAAGCGTGGTACTTTTCGGGCACCTGCGCCAGGGGATAGAGCACGGGCGTCAGATAGAACCACAGCTGGAGACCGAAAGCCACGATCGAGCCAACGTCGCGCCAGAGAAAGTGCGCCATTGAAAACAGCAGTGTCATCCCCACCGTCATGACCACCTGTGTGGCCACCAGGACCGGAATCCAAACCCAGCTCAGTCGCGGACCGACGCCCTGGATCACACACAGCCCAAGCAGGATCACGTAGCCGATGACCATCGCCAGCAACGTGCCTCCGACGGCCACGGCGGGCAGTATTTCGGCAGGAATAGGCTGCTTGCGAAGAAAGTCCTCGTAGGCAACCAGGCTCCCGACGCCTCGCCCGATCGAATCTACGAACGGAAGCCAAACCGCCAGCCCCGCAAGGAGGTACAACAGATAGCCGTGGTTGGCCTCGATCCCTGGCACGCGTACCGCAAGCACCAGACCAAAAAGCACGTAGAAGATCGCGAGCGTCGCCAAGGGCTGCACGACCGCCCACGCGACGCCTAACACAGAACCCGCGTATCGGGTCTTGAACTCTCGCGCGAGCCAATAGCGCCAGAGCACCCACAGTTCGCGCGACCGCGACTTCCCGGCGCGCGCCTGATCCGATGCCGTTGCAATTGGGTTCATGACGGCACCTCACTCATGAACGAAACGATCAGGCCATGCACGCGGGGGACTCTCGCGCGGCGATCAGGCCTTTTTCGAAATCTTCCACGACCTGACCCCAGTGTTGCGTCTTGGCAAAGCGTTCTGCGCGGGCAATAAGCGCTTCCCGCATCGCGTCATCGGTCAGCGCGGTGCAAATAGCCTCTGCCAACGCTTCCGGCGTTGGGTCGCACAACATGGCAATCTCATCGGTCAAAAGCCATTCCACGTTGGGACCGCGGTTCGACACCACGGCGCATCGACAGGCCATCAGCTCCAGTGGCAGCAGAGACAGATTGGTCATCGATAAGACCAAGGCCACATCACACTGCGCATACAGGTCCGGCAGCTCATCCAACCGGAGCGTTCCCGCCGCCAGATGAGGGAAGGGAATTTCGTAGCTGGAGGTATCCCATCCAGCAAGAATGAAATGGGTCGACGGCAGCGCCTTATGCACCAGATCAAGCACCATCAGCCCTAGTTCGAAAGCGCGGCGAGCCGTCGGCGGTCGCGCATAGAAAAAGACACGCCGAATCTCCGGTTCACGCCGAGGGATGGGATGGTAGCGCTCATGCTCGACACCAAACCCTACCGGCAAAGTCCGCATGCCATACTCTGCGGCCAGTTTTTCTGCCAACCACTCACCCACCACAATACCCGAAAAGCCAAAGCGGTAAGTATTTTCAGAAAAAGTCGCCTCACTTCCGAGAGAATAGAAATATGGCTCGTAGTCTTGAATAAAATACAGCTTCTTCGCAGTCGACGAAATTCTTTTTGCGTAATACGCAGTCTGCCAACTGGTGGCAATCACGAATTCAGCAGAAGGAACGGACATTCCCTCCATCAAGATCTCAGCGCGAAGCGGGAAAAAACCCTCGACAATATCCCGCCGCGCACTCTCTACGTCATCATGAATACCCGGGCCGACAATCAATACGGCAGAACTATACCCCTTAGACTCCAAGTAGAATATAGTCCGAAATATATTCAAATGCCCACCTGATCCCAAATTGAAATCAGGAATAACCCACAATATACTACCTACCTCCGGCGATCCAATGACAGGGATTTCAGATTTATTTAAAATGAAATCATAGTTCTTTAGGACTTTGGCCTGAGGCTTCCCGGCCAGGCGCCGCTGGTTATCGTTGGGAGGCAGCTCACGTGCCGCAATCAGGCCCTTTTCAAATGCTGCCGCAGCATTTTCCCAGTGCTGCATCTTCGCGAAGTGCTCCGCGCGGTCAATCAACTCCAATCGTTTGGAGTCATTCACCAATGCTTCACACACCGCTTCGGCCAACGCTTCCGGCGTTGATTCACACAGCATGGCGATGTCGGCGTTGAGCAGCCATTCGACATTGTCACCACGGTTCGACACCACCGCGCATCGACACGCCATCAATTCCAGCGGCATCAAGGAAAGATTGGTCAGTGACAAAACAAGCGCCACGTCGCATTGAGCGTACACATCCGGCAACTCATCCACCCGGACCGTACCAGCCGCCAAATGAGGAAAAGGGATCGCGTAGTTGGATGTGTCCCACCCCGCAAGAATAAATTCCGTGGATGGCAAAGCTTTATGCACCAAATTCAGCACCATCACGCCGAGCTCGAAAGCGCGACGCGCGGTGGGAGGTCGCGCATAAAAGAATACGCGACGTCTTTCAGGCTCTCGCCGAGGAATGCGATGATAGCGCTCGTGCTCCACGCCGAATCCTATCGGCAGGGTTTGCATCCCATATTCCTTGGCCAACCTGCTCGCGAGCCAATTGCCGGCAGTAATACCAAAAAAATCAAACCGGTACGTATTTTCCGAAAATATATATTCACTCCCCATTGCACAAAAGTATGGCTCGTAATCTTGCACGAAATACAATTTCCGTGTCGACGACGCGATTCTTCTTGCGTAATAAGCGGTGTGCCAACTTGTAGCCACAACAAATTCTGTCGCGACGATTTCATCATTTTCCAACAGGACTTCAGCACGCAGCGGAAAGAAGTGCTCAACGATGTCCTGTTTGGCGCTTTCCGCGCTCACGTGCACGCCCGGGCCCACGATCAGTATCGTGGACTCATAGCCTTTTGACTCCAGGTGATGAACGATTCTAAAGATCGTGGTATGCCCACCTGACCCGACGTTGAAATCTGGAATTATCCAAAGCAGAGTATTGGGCTTCGGCGTTCCCGCCGTCGGTATTTCAGACGTACTTAAAACAAAATCATATTGCTTCAAGACCTCGACGCCCCGCCACTGTCCCGGACCAGACCTCAAACGTCGGACGATCATGCGCAAGGTGCGCAAGATGCCGTCTCGCTTCACCAGATCGCGAATCTGCCTCGCTCGATAAAGAGCCACCTGGAACATGATTTAAGCTGAGCCTTTCGTCTGCATCTGCTGATCACGTGACACTAGGCGCTGAACCCACGCTGGCAACGACTGGTGTCGCGTACCGAGCAGCTGACCAGTTGTTCTGGCCAACTCAATCCCGCCCATATACACCGAATTTTTGAGCAGGCTCCAGCCTCGCACACCGGCTTGCTTCAACCATAAATAATCCCGGCGAGCCAATCCGACGGATGAGCGTAGCGCGCTCGGCAAAGCAGATTGCATTTGGTAACCAAAATACCGCTCAAATGAACGAGCCTCGTCAAAATTTCGCTGAAAGGTTTCCCAAACACCAAAATCGTGAGAATGAAAAACCACCGCTTCCGGCACAAACGCTTTCGAGTAACCCGCTGAAATAGCTTCGAGCGCCCAAGTCTGATCCTCAGCAAACGCAACCTCCGGAAGCGGCAATTTCTCCCATACCGCCCGACGAATACAAGAATTGTTGCTCGAGAAGAAATGCAGGTATTGACGATAACCTTCGTCAATCTTGAATCTCGCCTCGTCGTCCATTCGAGTCAATGTCAGCTCCGCTCCAAACCCAGCAAAATGGGTAGCCAGTTCGCGATGGGTGATGTGTCTAGCCTCGGGATAAGCACGGTGCGGGCCGAACGCGCCCGCAACCGACGGCTCCGCGTCGCAACCCTCTACCAGGCTGAGCAACCAATGGTCGGAAGCAGGTTTGGCGTCCTGAGTCAGAAACACCAAAAACTCTCCCTTGGACTTGGCCGCCAGTGCATTGCGCGTCCGCCCATGACCAAACTCATTGGGCGGGATCGTGGCGACTTCCACGCCTTTCGAGCGGGCCAGCTCGACGGAGCCGTCGGTAGAGCCGGAATCCACGATCAGAACCTCGAAAGGCCAAGGCGCTTTCTGACCCAGAATCGCGTCTAGAACGTCACCCAGCAGAGGACCACCGTTCTTAACCGGGATGAGCACCGACGCGCGGGGCTGATTCATACTGACTTTCTTTCCACGTCGACAGCGCCGTACACCTTCGCTATCTTGAACTCTGCTCCCGCGTGCAGACTACTTGGCTACCTTTGGCGGCGCGGAAGCTCCTGACGCCGGCCTGGGCGGGATTTTGAACAAGGCCTTAATTGCATCGTTGTTAAAAGTCACGCCATATTGCTTGAAAAGCTTCTCGTTAAGCTTTTTGTTTTCTTGCTCTCGGCAGAAGACCACTTGTCGATTGGCAGCCGACGCTTGAACCTCATCCCACTTCATGACGCGCGGATCACGCTTCTCGCCAATCAGGAAGAGGTACCCGAAGTCACCATCTCGAACGGGACCCACCATTTCTCCTGCTTTGGCACCGCCTAGGGCCTTCATGATGCTGACGTCACCGGTCAGGTTGACCCAGCCGAGGTCACCCTGCGGCTCCATCCGGTAGAGCTTGGCCGCCTTGTCCGCCGCCTGTTCAAATTTGACACTGCCCTTGGCTATGCCTTGTGCTTGATCCATCAACCAAGCCATGGATGGCACGCCATCCACTTTTTCTGCCGTCGGCAACATGATACGAGCCAGTCGCGCACTGGCAGGCACGGTGAAAGCCTCTGGGTGATCATCATAGAACTTTCGGGCAGCCGCTGGACCGTCTGGCTTCGGGCAGTTCTGGACCAATTTTTGGTAGATGCCGTGCCCGTAGGTGTCGTCGAAGCGCTGAGGCTCGGAGCCTCCGCGATTGGGCTCCTTCATGCGCAATCCTTCCAACACAAGGACGCGCGTCATCAGCATTTCGCGCAAGGCACTTTCAGCTCCCCAGAAGTTCCTGGCCATCGGCTTCAAGTCCGCGCGACGAGCCAAATAGGTTTCAAAATCCTTATCGGAAACAGTCTCACCATTGGACAGTTTGGCGAGCGGTTCGCCGGCTGCCCACGCACCCGAGGACGCACAAGCGAGCACACTCAATACGATCGACTGGACGAGACGCCGGCCAGCGGCCGCCGTGACTCCGAAGGACTTCATCGCCATATTTACAACTTCTCCAATGCACGGTCCCAAAGCGGCCCGTAATAAACATCCGCCAACTTGCCGGCAGAATTGAGGACTAAAAGGTCAAGCTGGCCATCGGCGTCTAGGTCGATGAGCTGCAACTCTGTGGGAAAGCCACTGGTACGCAACCAACGGGTTTCGGTAACCTTGCCTGCCTCATCAAGTCGCTGTAGGAACAGGGAGTTTGACTCCCCCCAGATTACGACATCGTCAGAAACTGGCGCGACGGATACTGCGCCCGTTAGGGGTGAATCAAGGTACTGGAGTTCCCCAGAGTCCATGTTGAGTCGCGCGTTTTTCCCGCCCACTTCCAGGGCAACGTAAACCCATTTCCCCGAAGGGGAAGGCCGGGCCTGGCGAGCCACAGCGTTGAATCGTGCCAGCTCTGTTGGCGCAGCGGTCCAGTCCTTGGCACTCACATACATGAGCTTCTTGTCGTCCAGGCACGCAGCCACCACCCCCTTGCCAGCGCCCTTGGGGGCGCGCTGGACCAGAGCGGGATGCCACGGCGCTTCACACCAACGGACGCTGGAGACACGCGCTTCCTTTGCTCCCAGCTGCCACTGCGCCATCACAACATCTTTGCCACTGTACGGCGTGGCCATCAGCATGAACGCGCCCTTGTTTTGCTCGAGCACCACGACGTCACGCGGCGGAAATCCCACCGTCAACTTCGTTTGGCGAACGAGGCGACCGCCGTCGATCCTGAAGATATCCAGCGCATGGTCTCGCTCAACGGCCGCGACGACCCAGTCCTCGGTCAACCACTTAGCCGAGTCTGGATGGTAGGCCAGGGGCTGGCGATCCACCTCTGCGACCGATCGCCCCTTGAATTGGTGCAACACCAGCTGACCCGCCTCATGCTCCACCATTACCAACTTGCAGCCATCGGATGTGCAGCGCGCTTCGCCGCCCCATGCGGCGGGCGCAGCGAAGGTGATGCGCTCCGGACCTTGGGCAGCAGGCTGGCTTGGAGTGACAGGCGCATCGGGAATCGGCGCTGCGCTCTGACAAGCCGACAAGAGGGCCATCAGCCCAAGCACACTGGTCGCATGAACGAGTTTGACCGACCTTCCGAACATGTCACTCCAATAGATCGCGGACACCGCAAATAAAAAAAGCGCCTGAAGGCGCTTAAGGGGCGCTTCGGCAAATCGTTAGATTCTAACGCCTGCCGAAGCTGCTCTCTCGTTCGGACCGAGCCAAAAAGCCAGCCCGAACATCGAGAGATAAGGGCTTAGCGGTGCGCGCCCAGAACAGTCTGCACAGCGCCGAAAGCCGGCGAGGAGATCACGCTGTACGTGAACACCGAACCACCCAGGGTCACCAGATCTTGGCCAGTAGCGCCAGGGAAGTCGCCCGGGGTCGCGACCGGATTCCAGTCCAGGAAACCGTCCACGAACTCGGTCGGACGACCGGGGATGGTTTCGGGATTGAACCAGTCCAATTCAGCATGGTTCAGCTTGAAGTTCACCGAGCGACGGTTCTGCTTGTCGTCGTACATGAACACGGTGTGCGTACCGCGCTGGTCACCCGTCGACCACACCACGATAGCGGTGTCGTTACCGCCAGCAGCGTTGTCGATGAAATAACGCATGCTGAAGGTCTGAGGCAGCTCGGCTGCGCCGCCCACCAGAGTCAGACTGTCAGGACCCATCAGCGACACGTTGTCGGTGAAGGTCAGCGGGCCGTCGATCACGGGCGTGAAAGCCACGTCCTTAGCAACCGGATCCACGTAGAAAGCGTTACCAGCAATCAGGCCATTGCCGGGGCCAACTTGGTTCGTGGGGCATTGAGCAGGCGCGGAACCAGTCACGGTAGCACCCGTCGCAAACACCAGGTAACCACGCAGGTTGTCCATGCCTTGACCAGCTTTAGCCGACCACACGAAGGGCTCGTAGTCCTTGTCGGTCATGTAGAAGCAGCCGTCGGCCACGTGGTTGGACTCTTGATCGAAGAACGTCCAGTACACCGGCACGGTGGCGCCAGACTGGTTAATGATACCGACGGCGGTGGTTGCGCCAGTAGCGTCCTTAACGACGTTCGGCACCACGAAACCGTTGGTGAACGTGCCGGAAGTGTAGGCATTGGCCACGCCAGCGCCCAGCACTGCCGCAACTGCAATGGCCGACATTGCAAATTTTTTCATCTCTAAGGTCCTCAGAAAATTAAAAGAAGCGCCCCAAAAGTGGGTACCACAGCCCATCCGTCACTCCGTTTGGGTTGCAGTCATCTTAATTGGCGCACACAGGTTAAGCAAGTAAATCTCGATTGACACCTACCCGCCCTATTCAAGCTGTTGCTCCAGAGAGACAACTACTTGGTAGGAAATAGCCCACTTTTCGGGGGCGAATGGTACCAGACGCCGTCTATCAATTTCCACTGATCAACGGTGCGGAGATCCTGGTCGCGAACGCGCAGCAACGGCAGCGAGTAGGTCATTTGAACATCCAGTTGCGCTTCGTCACCTTCCATCGACTTCACCCCCAGAATTTTGACGCTGCTGTACGTGATGCCGCCCTTCTTAAGGTAGGTTTCCAACGACCACGCAGGGTCCTTGGACTGCGCCTCGTAAGCCCAAGCGCCGACGTTGTCATTGACACGCACCAGGTCCCAGAACGCCTGAGCGCGCTTCAACAGAGCCTCCTGTGACGCGCCTGCCTTGTCCGACTTCGTAGAAGCTGGGTCGGCCCCGTTCGCAGACAAGCCTGCGCACCCCAGAAGACCCATAGCCAAAAGGCCCGTCACCGACGCCATTGCGCCGCGTCGCGCTACAAATTTGATATCGATCATGGTTTACTCAATAGAATCAAGGTGAAAAGACAACCGCTCTAGCGGGGAGCGCCCCCTGTTACTGGGCTCGCAGGCGCCAGTGAATCCTGTAGGCTGAGCGATCGGATACGTTGACGCATTTCGACGCTGGCTGCACGCACCTGGTCGTCGTTTTCAAGCGCGCGCGGCGTCAGGAGAACCATCAACTCGGTACGGTTCTTCGTGTTGCTGGTGGTCGAGAACAGCGCTCCCAGCAGCGGAATATCGCTAAGCAGAGGCACCCCAGCGCGGCCATTGGCTTCGTTTTCGCGGATCATGCCGCCCAGCACAATGGTCTCGCCGGATCGGACAGCCACCTTGCTCTGGATCTGGCGGGTCATGAATTTGCGCTGCTTCGTGACGGTGTCCTGTTCGCCTACGTCGGTGACGTTTTGCTGGATACCCAGCGTGATCAACCCACCGGAGTTCACCGAGGGCGTCACCGACAACATCACGCCCGTGTCCTTGTAGATAAAGCCGTCCGAGATGACGACGCCGTTGGTGACCGTCGAGCCGCCCGAGCTGATCGGTTGCTGATCGCCGACCTGGATCGTCGCATTGTGGTTATCCAGCACCAGCAGCGACGGATTGGAGAGCACCTTGACCTGGGACTTTTGTGCCAAGGCATTGATGGTGGCGGTAATAGCCCCCGCGTTGTTGACCACCGAATAGGAAAACCCGGGGCTTGTCGGCCGCAGGCCAACCACGTTCCCACTGCTGTCCAGCGAGTTCATGTTGAGCATCGCCTGGCCTCGTCGCCCACCGCCCAAGCCGTTGTTCAGTGCCCACTCAACGCCGTACTCCAATGAGCCGGTCAAATTGATCTCGACAATGCTGGCTTCGATCAACACCTGCGTCGGCGCCTTGTCCAGCTCACGCAACGCGCGCTCAATGCGGCGGTATTCGGTGCGCGGCGCGCGGATCAACAGCGCATTGCGCGCCTCATCCGCCACGACACGGACGTTCCCCTCCAGGTCGCTGACGGTCGTTTGCGGCCCTGCTCCACCGCCCGACAAGCCGCCACCGGCTCCGCCGTACCCCGTCAAGCCGCCGCCCAAACCACCGCCCAGCGGACTCGTGTTGGACGCGCCCAAGGCTGTTCCACCTATTCCGCCGGCCCCGAGCGAGCCACCCAGCCCAGTCAGCCCGCTGCGCCCTGACAGCGAACCGGACGACGTGCCCGACCGATTCCCACCGACGCCGAATGCGCCACCTCCGGCGCCGAACTGCGTTGGCGCCGTACCGCCGGCCACACCTGCGCGACCACTCGAGGAGCCACCGAACAAGCCGTTCAACAACTCGGCCATCCGCACTGCCGAGCCATTCTGAACGGGGTACACAAACAGCCCAGCCTCCAAGCCGTCTGTCGGCTGATCCAGCCGACGAATCCACGTCTCCACCTGCGACAGCATCTGGCTTCGCGGTGTCACCACGATCAATGCATTGAGCCGCTCAACAGGAAACAGCCGAACCAGGCCCGCCAGTGGCCCCCCAGCACCTCCCGCGGCCCCTGCAGCTGCTGCCGGAGCGGGTGGCCGCGGAGTTCCGGGCGCGCCAGCGCCGGCTGAGCCTGCACCGCCGCCCAAAGAGGCGGCGCCGGCTGAAGCCTGATCCGGCGCCAGCATGGTTTGAAGCGTTTCGTAGACGACGCCAACATTGGCATATTCCAGCGGAAACACCCCTAGCGACATCCCCGAAAGGTAGTCAACGTCAAAAGCGTCGACCATCTCCAGCCAGCCTTCCAATTGGATCTTGCTGCCTTGCAAGACCAGCAGATTGCGTACGGTGTCGACATACACGATCGCCTCGCGCGGCGCCAAAGGCCCCAGGATTTTGGCCATTTCGCCCGCGCCGATGTAGTCGAGCGGCACGATGACGGTTCCGGCGCCCACCAGATCCTTCATGCGCGACGCCGATGTTAGCGGGCGGCTTCCGACGGTGGCCGTTCGCTTGGTGACGTGGTACACCCCAGCCGCGTCACGCACGATGGCCAGATCGTGCGGCAGCAACACGGTGTCCAGAACGTCCAACACCTGCTTGCGAGGCAGTGGCTTGCGCGTGCGCAGACTCACCACGGCGTCGCCCCCGGCATCGATCGTGTAGCTCACCTTCAGAAGGTCACCTAGCAGAGCCGACGTCAGCGCGGACACCGTGACGTTCTCAAAGTTCAACGACACCCGATCGCCCTGCGTCAAAACCGGGTCGGATTTGGGCGCCAACGCAGGTTTGACCAACTTGTCTGTGCCCGGGTAGACACGAGGGCCGGTGGCGCCGTCCAAGGCTGGTTTTACACCGGCGCTACCGGCTGGCTGGCTGGCCGCCGGCTGCGGTAGCGTATGCGTCGGCGAAACTTCTGCGGCCTGCGGCACTTCCTGGCCCAGCGACGTGGTGCGATCCACGGATGCGCATCCGGCCGCCAGGACCGAAAGCATGATCAGTGATGGTCGAAAAAGCGACATGGCGATCATCTATGTATAAGTTTTAAGTTCTCGCCGACGAGCTAGCAGCTGCGCCAGGCGCAGGAGCCGCGCCAGAGCGGCCTGGGGGTGGGCTCACGGGCCTGACCGGATGCAACCCGCCAGACGCAGCGGGGGGCGTCGCCACCGATGGCGCAGCAGTTCCACCAGTCGGCGGCTGGCCTTGGGCGAGGCCGCTGTTGCCAGAGCTTGGCGCACTTCTAACGCCAGGCGCCTTCTGCGCCGGCTGTGCAATCGGCGCCGCATTGGTGCGTTCAAGCGCACGCTCAACGCGCTGCCCTTTCGTCGACACCAACACCGCCACCAACCCATCAAAAGACTCCAGCCGCCAATCGCCTTCCGGCTGTGCGGAATCGAGTTTCAACACAGTCCGGTCCGGGCGCTGCAGTAAGGCAACCCGCTGCCCGCCCGATTCCAGCACCGCCATCAGGCGCAGTTGAGCCATTTCCGATTCAGCCGCTGCCGGCTCTGCTGACGCCTCTCCGGCTTCTACTGGCACTCGCGAGGACCAGAAGAGCGGGCTCTTGAGCGCATGCTGGCCCAGCGCGGTGGGGCTGGCCTGGACCACCGCAATCTGAGGCAATGCCGGCTTGACGGGAGCTGGCGGTTGCCAGCGCGTGCGACCGAGCAGCCATCCAGCGATGCCTATGACAACCGCTACTGCGCCCACCACCATCAACAGCGAGCCCGCGCGCCTCATGGCTTGGCCTCCTCAACGGCCTGAGCGACGGGCGCATCCAACTGCAGCGTCATCCGCGCCCGGTGCGCAGCCTTGTTGGACGCTTGCCCTTCGCGCTGAATGTTGAGCGAGTGCACCAGGTAGGGCGGGCGTTCCGCCTGCAGCGCCTGGCCCAGTTGAACCAGTTGCGCCCACTCGCCCGCCACGGTGGCGCTGATGCGTACCTTGGGAAGCTTTTTTTCCGACTCGGCCGGCACCGTCGCCGCCTGAGAAGAAATCAGGGTCGCACCGCTGGCCACAACCAACTCGCGCAAGCTCTGCAGGACAGCGTTCTGACCCTCACCGCCGCCCTTGTGCAACCAGGGCCCAACCGCCGCCTGCGCCTGCGCCAGCCGTGCGTCAATATCGGCGCTTGCCGCAAGAATGCCGTCCAGGCGGGCTATCCGAGACTCCAGCTGATCTTGCGCCCCGCTGTACCGCGACCAGTTGGCCCAGTAGACCCAGCCAAGCGCCAACGCCACCAACAGCAAACATCCCGCCACGGCCCATACCGCGCGCTTCGCCCATGGGTGCAAGGTGCTGGAATCCGACGAGCGTAGACGACGCTGAGATCGATTGATCGAGATCATTTCGCTGCGGCCCCACTCGCGGCGTCGCGCCAGGTGAATTCAAAGGAGAACCGCTCCCGACTCTGGCCTTCGTCACGGACCGTGGGCGCGGTCGTGCGCAGCTCTGCAAATTCCGGCACCTTCGAGAGCTGCGTCATCAATTCCGTGGCGTTGCTGGCTAAACCCATCATCCGGACCTGCCGGTCGCTCGCCTCCAGGCGATCCAGCCAAGCATCCTCAGGCAGTTTTTCGGCCAAACGGTCCAGCGCCGATGCCACAGGCAAACTCTGCTGTTGCTCGGCCGTCAGCGCCTCCGACAATTTGGCCAACTGGTGCAATTCGTCCAGCTTTTTCCGCACAGGCGCTGCCATCGGCTCCACGGTGGTCATGTGCGCCATGCTGCGGACGACCGCCTGGCGCTTCAACAACAATGGCACCGCCAAAGGCACCATCAAGGCCAGCGCCACCAAAACCAGGCCGCCGGCAGCCAACCCGTCCAATCGGCGCTGCTGACGACGTTGCGCCGCCGTTGCGGCACCCTGCGCCAGCAACGCCTGCCCTTCGCCCTGCGCGAGGTAGACCGGCACATCGTCGGCCAGTTGGACTTGGGCCAGCCCCTGCGCCACAACGCGCGCGGGACAAACACCCCAGACAACACGCCAGCCACCCGATTCGTCCGGTTGCGCGCGCCATGCCGTCACCACCTGATCAGGAGGCAATGGCGACACACGCCATAAAGCCTCCGACACCGCGCCTTCCAGCGCAGCGCCACCAACGGCGGGCAAGGAAAGTTCACCCCAAAGCACATCCGGCTCGCCAATCAAAAGTGCTTCCGGTACGCCACCTTCTACTCTTGTCCGCCGTTCTCCCGTGACGCGCCAACGCGCGCCCTGAGGCGTTGACGCCAGTCGGGAAACCTCAGGCCAGAGTCCCTTGGCACCGAGCGAGCGGCGCAGATCGGTTAGGCCCCAGACCAAACCATCCCAGTACGCGCGCGCGCGCGTCGATGCGCCTGCTGCCGCGCTCATGGGCGCCCCACCTCTGGATCTGCCGTTCGTGCGGCCGGCTCAATAGAACGCGTGGTCCATGCGGTCATGCCGCCCGGACGGGCGTTGAGGTCCGCCCACACTTCGCGCTGCCACCAGCGACCTTGCTGGGACTGAAAGTACGCTCGAAGGCGAAGGGTCTGGCTGGAAACGTTGGAAACCGCCGTGAACATGTCCGTCATTAATCCCGGTTGAAGGACGCCCGTACGCATCTCCGGTGGGGTGGCGTGGAGGCTTGCGCCGAGACCGGGCTGGCCAGAAATGGCGTCGATCAACGCCGGGGGCGCTGCAGCAAGCACGATTTTTTGCTGCCCATTGATGCCCAAATAGGGCGAAATTATTGCATAGAGCTCTGGCGTCATCCCCAGCACCCCCTTGAGCTCAGTGAGGTCGTCCAAGCCCGAGTTGCGCGGCCGGATCGGCGAGCCCGCCGCTTGGTACTGCGCGATCTCGGCGCCGCCCACGCCCCCTGGCTCGTCGTCGGGGTCGATGAAGTCATGCACCCGGGAGGCCAGCACCGTCGCCTCACCCTGGCTCAGTCCCCCGACACGGCCAAACAGGGCTTCCAGCATGGCGGGTGGCGCGACGTTGATGTCCACCAGGCCGTCGGTAGGCACCACCTCGACCACCACTTCGGCGCCACCGACCGGCACCAGAAGCCGGCGATACCCCTTGGCCAGCTCCTTGTCGGCGGTCAGGGCGCTCAGCACCAGGCCCGTGGCGGATTCCAGCGCTGTATCTACGCGCGTGCGCTCCAGCTCCAGCCCCACCCTCTGCGTATAAAAGCGCGCACTTTGGGCGCCAGCCAACACCACCAGGGACAGCCCGACCACCATCCACAGCACAAGGATGAGGGCAGCCCCCTGTTGTCGACGCCGCTTCACCGCGCCCCCGGCAAGGCAAACACCAGCGCGGGCCAATCGCCTTTGGCGTCGCCAACCACCACGCGCACACGGACCGGAAAGCGCCCCTGCTCGCTCGACCATTGGCGAACCCATT
Organism: Pseudomonadota bacterium; assembly: GCA_023442945.1. GTDB lineage: Bacteria > Pseudomonadota > Gammaproteobacteria > Burkholderiales > Burkholderiaceae_C > Ottowia. The sequence goes on from JAEZWW010000096.1 coordinate 14,748, forward strand.
CACCGCTGACGCCGTCTTGGTAGTACCACTGCAGACTGCGCACATCGGTGATCAGGTTTTGCCGCAAGGCTTGCCCCCAATCCAAGGCCATCGCGCCGCCATCAAACGGCAGGGCCTCCACCAGCAGATCAATGCCGCCACCCGGGTGCCGCAGCGGCCCCAGGCGAAATACGTGCAAGCCCCCAGCCTCTCCGCGCTCGGGCAGCGGCGCCACCCACATGGCGCCGGCTTCGGTCCCGGCAAAGAAAGGCGTCACCGTGGTCCCTTGCACCATCGAGAGCGGTCGAAGCCCGTCGAGCTTGCGCGTGAGCCACTGCGACACCACCAGCATCTGCTCGGCCCGGTCCATCGTGGCCTGGTTGCGCTCCTCGGTTCGCCCGATCAGGCCGAACGCCGTGAAGACGAGCGCGACCACCAGCGCTGTCACGCCCAGCGCGATCAGCAACTCCAGCAAGGTGAATCCCCTTGCCGACCGGTCACGCTGCCGGCTCATGGGGCGGCGCGGTAGGGCTTCCATCCTGTCAACTCGAACAAGGTTCCGCCGCCATCGCGACCCACCTGCACCACGACCCGCGCTGCCGGCAGCGGTGGCAAATCCACGGGCGGTCCCATGACGCTGGTGATGGGAACGCTCTCTTGCGCCACCTGAACCCGCCACTGCCAAGGCCCCTGCTGTCCCGACTGGAGCGCCCCAAAGTCCTCAGCAAACGTGGCGCTGGCCAAGACGGAGCGCGCCACCATCGCCGCCTCGACGCGCGCTTCCACGTCCAGCGCGACCTTGGAGCTCTGCCCCACCGTCCGGTACAACGCGGTGAAGGCGACCGCCGCAATCGCCATGGCGACCAGGGCTTCGAGCAGGGTAAAACCGCGCTGACCACGCCTTCTTGACGGACGGCCGTCCCGTTGCCGACGGTTTGCCGCGTTCACGCGCCACCTGTCACCGCAGCGGATTCCACCGTGCCCAGCAACCAGTTCACACCAAACCGCACACCCCGGCCAGACCGCATGACCGCCAGCTGGCCGCCGCGCGCAAACCCGTCCGGACTGAACACGAAGATGGGCTCCACGCCACTCGCGCCTGCGCCCGGCGCGCCGTCGACGCGCTGCCAGCGCACTTCCAGGGCGGGCGGGAGCTCCACCAGGGTCACGTCGCCCGCACTGAGCCGGTGCAATTGCGGCTGGTACGTCACCACCACCGGCACGCCCTTGTCGACGCTGATGGCGCGGGCGTGCTTGAGCTGGCTGGTCACGTCCCGCACCGCGGCTTGGTAACGCGCCCGCTCCAGGTAGGCCTGCGCGCCCCCACCGACGACCGCTACCGCGATGGCGGCAACACCCAATACCACCAGCAGCTCCAGCAGCGTGAAGCCAACGGTGCGGGGCCGCAGCGGTCGGGGGCGGGTCATCGGACGACGGCAGAGACAGTCGATCGGCGTCAGTTGTGGATATCGGCGTTCTCGCCTTCCCCACCCGCCTTGCCGTCGGCGCCAAAGCTGAACACGTCTGGCGCACCGTTGCGGCCAGGGAACTTGTATTGGTAAGCACCGCCCCAGGGGTCGTTGGGCAGCTCTTTCTTCAGGTAGGGGCCGTTCCAGCCATTGGCGCTGCCCGGCCGTTCGACCAGGCTGCGCAGACCTTCGGCATCGCTGGGGTAGCGGCCGACGTCGAGCTTGAACAGGTCCAGCGACTGCTCCAGCTCCTTGATCTGCACCGCTGCAGTCCTCGACTTAGCTCCACCCAGTTGGTCAAGCACGCGCGGCCCGATCAGGCCCGCCACCAGGGTCAGGATGACCAGCACCACCAGCAGCTCAATCAGGGTCATGCCGCGGGCACGGCTGGGGCGTTGCACGCGCGCTGCGCGTGAAAGTTTCAGGGGAAATTGCATTCGGAAAGTCCTTAACTCTTTGACTATCGGGAAGAAAACGCGGGGGTCACTTGCCCACGGTGTCGTTGATGGACAGCACACCGCCCAGGATGGCGATGATGATGATGGCCACGATCACGCCCAGGATGATGATGATCAGCGGTTCCATGGCCGCCAGCAGGCGCGACATGGTACGCCGGCCTTCTTCTTCGTAGCGGTCGGCCAGGGCCAGCGACGTGCCGTCCAGGTCACCCGTTTCCTCGGCCACGCGCATCAGCTGCTGGGTGCTGGACTGGCTGAAATGGGCTGAAGTGAAGCCGGTGGAAAGCCGCTTGCCGGACTTGACGATGCCGACCAGCGGCTCCAGGTCCTTGCGCAGCGCCGTGTTGGTCACCGCGTCGCTGGCGATGCGCAGCGCATCGACCAGGGGAACACCGCGCTGCAGCAGGCCACCCAGCGTGCGGAAATAGATCGCCAGCTGCAAATTTCGCAGCACGTTGCCCATGAGGGGCATACGCAAAACGCCGGAATCGAGCCGAATCCGGCCCGTTGGCGACGCCGCCCAGCGCGACAGCACAAACGCGACCGCTGTAAAAACCAGCAAGAGCAGCATCCAGTTGCTGCGCACGAAATCGCTGACGTTCAGCACCAGCCGGGTCAAGAACGGCAGGGCGTCGCCCATGGAATCAAAAATCTCGCGGAACTGCGGCACCACAAAGGCCAGCAGGATGATCACCGACAGCACCGCCACCCCGGCCAGGATGAACGGGTAGGTCATCGACGAAATGATGTAGTTGCGCAGCTTGTCGTCCGCTTCCAGCTGGCCCGTCAATTCCTTGAGCACGGTGGTCAGGCCACCCGAGGCCTCGCCAGCGCGGATCATCACCAGGTAACGCCGCCCCAGGTCGCGTTCGAACGGCTGCAGCGAGGTGTAGAGCGACTTGCCGCCGCGCACGCCTTCGGTCACGCGGATCACGAAGGCCTTAAGGCGGTCGTTGTTGGCGATCTCCTGCAGCATGGCCAGTGCCCGGTCCAGCGGCATGTTGGCGCTTTTGAGGTGCGACAGCTCGCGCGTGAACAACAGGATGTCGGCGCGCTTGAGGCGCACTTCCTCGCTCTTGGCGGCCGCCATCGCCGCGGCGGCCGCGTCGCCGCCCTGCAGGCTCACGGGCGTGATGCCCTGCCCGATCAGGCGCAGGCGCGCCGCCTCCGCGCTGGGCGCGCGGATGCTGCCCTGGCAGGGTTTGCCATCGGTGGCGGTGCCGGCGTACTGAAAGTCAATCATCCTGGCGGGCGACGCGCAACACTTCTTCGGCGGTCGTCAGTCCTTGCGCTACTTTGGTGGCGCCGTCCTGCAACAAGTTCCCGCCCACGTAGCGCGCCTGCCCCCGCGAGAGGGCCGAGCCGCGCTCCAGAATCAGTTTTTTGACATCTTCGGTCAGCAACAGCAGTTCGTGGATCGCCAGCCGCCCGCGGTAACCGGTGTTGCGGCAGGCCGGGCAGCCCACGGCGCGGTAAAAGGGTTTGCCCTCAGGCAGATCCATCCCCAGCGTCTGCGCCGCCAGGCGCGCCTGGTCGGGCGACATCGGCGCCTTGCAGGTGTCGCACAGCTTGCGCACCAGGCGCTGGGCCAGCACGCCGACGACCGACGCGGTGATCAGGTAGGGCTCCACGCCCATGTTGATCAGGCGCACGATGGCGCCCAAGGCGCTGTTGGTGTGCAAAGTCGATAGCACCAGATGCCCGGTCAGCGCGGCCTGGACGGCGATATTGGCGGTTTCGCCATCGCGCATCTCGCCGATCATGATGACGTCCGGGTCCTGGCGCAGGAAGGAGCGCAGCACGTGCGCAAACGTCAAACCGATCTGCGGCTGCACCTGCACCTGGTTGAGCCACTGCAGGCGGTATTCGACGGGGTCTTCCACCGTCAAAATCTTCAGGTTGCGCCCTTCCAGCGACAGCAGGGACGCGTACAGCGTGGTCGACTTGCCCGAACCCGTCGGCCCGGTCACCAGCAGCACGCCGTGCGGCACATTGAGCAGCTCGCGCATGGCGGCCAGCGTGGGCTCGGTGAACTGCAGGCGGTCCAGCGACAGCAGGTCGAGGTTTTTCTCCAGCAGACGCATCACCACCGATTCGCCGAACATGGTCGGCACGGTGGAAACGCGCACGTCCAGCTCCTTGCCGTGCACGCGCAGGCGGGTGCGGCCGTCCTGCGGCAGGCGGCGCTCGGCAATGTCCAGCTGGGACAGGATCTTGATGCGCGACACCACGGCCGGCGCGTCGCGGTTGTCGATCTCGTCGATGGGGAAGATCTGGCCGTCGACGCGGATGCGCACGACGGATTTGTCCTCGTAGCTTTCGATGTGGATGTCCGACGCCTGCGAAGACACCGCCTGCGACATGATCTGGTTGACGCGCTGGATGATCGGCGCCTCGGACGCCATGTCGCGCAGGTGCTCGATGAATTCGGTGGCTTCGTAGCCGCCCTCTTCGCCCGCTTCGCCTTCCGCTTCGCGCAGGAACCATTCGTCCAGCTGCTCGGCGATCTCGGTGCCCAAGCCCAGCGCGATGCGTGGCTCCTGGCCAAACACCAGGCGCAGCGCGGCGCGCAAACGCGCGCTGCCGGGGTCGGTGGCGACGAAGTCGGGCGGCGTGTCGCCGTCGGCGTCGCCCAGCGGCAGCAGGCGGTTGGCCAGCAGGAAGCTGGTGTTCAGGCGGACGGTGTCGGGCTTTTCGGCCGGGAAGTCGGCCTTGCGCACCAGCGGCACGCCGGCCAACTGGGCCAGGGCCTGCGCCACGTCCACTTCGGACACCAGGCCCAGGTCGACCAGCAGCTGGCTGAGGCGCCCGCCCATGGTCTGTTGCACGCCGTGGGCGCGGTCCAGATCGGGCGGGGACAGCTTGCGATCGGCCAGCAGGCGTTCGCCCAGGCGGGCTTCGAGCTGCTCCAGATCGGGGATGACGGCGGTTTCAGCCACGGGGTCCATTGCGATTGCCATGGGCAACATTGTCCTCAGTTCACCAGGGCGGGCGAACGGGCTTGCAAAAATAACATCAAAATTAGCCTTCAGCCCTACAACCACCAGCGCGGCCAGCTATACAAATCATAGTATATTTTGCCTATTTCCACAGCAGCCAGCGGCTCAGGCGGTCCAACTCGGGCCCGACATAATACGTTCTGTAGGTGAACAGGCGCGCCAGCCGCCCACGGCCGCGCCACACCAGGTACTCGCCCGCCACCGCGTCGTCCAGCCCCTTGTCGCGCAAGCGGCGCCCCAGCGCATCGGCCTGCGCGCGTGTGCCGCGCCCCAGCTGGCGCACCCTTTTCCACACCCCACTGCCGTCGCGCACCAGGCGCATCAGCCGGCTGGGCAGGCCGCGGTCGCGCGCGCCGATCTGGTTGCGCCCATGCTGGCGGTACAGCATCAGCGGCTCGGGCAGGTAGTGGCGCGCGCCGCTGCCGCTCAGCACCGCCAGCCACCAGTCGTGCATGACGGCCTCGGGCGGCAAAGGCAGCGCCAGTTGCACCAGCGCGCGGTTGATCAGCATGGCGCAGCCGGTGACTTGGTTGACGCTGAGCAGCGTGCGCGCATTCACATCCGCCGGGTCGATGCGTTGAAAGGCGGCAAAAGACGGGCTGATGACCTGCAGCTGCTCGTCCACCACCGTCAGGTCGCTGTGCGCCAGACAGGGCGTGGCGGTGCCAGTGCGCGCTTCCAGTGCCTGCACGGCAGCCAGCAGGCGCGCGGTTTTCTCGGGCAGCCAGACGTCGTCCTGGTCGCAAAAGGCGATCCAGGCGGCGCGGCCATCGTCCAGGCTGGCGCGCATCAGGCGCTCGAAGTTGCGGATCACGCCGCCGCCCTTGGGCTGGGGTGGCAGCATCAGCATCCGGCCGCCAAAAGCGCTTTCGTAGCGCCGCAGAATGGCCAGGGTGTCGTCGCTCGAGCCGTCGTCGCTGACGATCAGGCGGAAGTTCGCGTGCGTCTGCGCCAGCAGAGAATCCAGCTGCGGCGCCAGGAAGGCCGCACCGTTGTAGGTGGCCAGCAGGATGTCGACCAGGGGCTCAGCGCTCATGCCGGGCGGCGCCGGCCGGCGCATTCGGCCTGCATCAGCGCTTCGTACGCGTCGACGATGGCGGGCCAGGTGTAGTGGTCGGCAATGATTTGCCGCGCGCGGTCGGCGCGCTGGGCCACCGCTTCGGGCGGCTGGGCGACGCGGGCGTTCAACCGCTCGGCCAGCTCGGCCGGCGTGGCGAAGTAGTCGGCCGCATCACGCGCCACTTCGCGGTTGTACGGGTTGTCGTGCGCGATCACCCAGTTGCCGCACGCCAGCGATTCCAGCAGCGACGGGTTGGTGCCGCCCACCGAATGGCCGTGCAGGTAGCTGGCGGCGTGCACGCGCAAGGCGTTCAAGCGCGCAGGCTCGTACACGCCACCGGTGAAGCGCACGCGCTCGCTGGCCTGGGCCAGCAGTTGCTGCTGGTAGGGCGTGGCGCCGGTCACGTCGCCCACGACGACGAGCGGCCAGTCGCCGCCGCCCGACGCGGCATGCAGGCGGTGGCCTTCGATGATTTCCAGCACGTGGTTTTCCGGCTCGGGCCGCGCCACGACGACGTGGTAGTGCCCGGGCGTCAGGCCCCAAGGCGCCAGCAGGGCGGCGTCGGCATGACGGGGCAGCACCGGGTCGGCGCCGTAGGCGATGAAGTCGCACGGCGCGCCGCGCGGGTACAGCGTGCGAAAGCGCTGGGCAATGGCCTCGGCGTCGGCGATCAGGCGCGTGGCGGCGCGGCTGGCGACGGACTCCATCGCGCGCAGGTAGGTGCGCGCACCGCGCCCCCACTTGCTGCGCGCCCATTCCAGCCCGTCGACGTTGATCCAGACCGGCGTACCGAAGGCGCGCGGCCCCCAGCAGGCCCAGGCTGCGCCGTAGCCCAGCATGTAAACCAGATCGAAGCCGCGCCGCGCATCCCACAGACAGGCGCTGTCGTAGGCGAGCACCGAGGCCGGGCCCCAGGGCGGGCGGCGGCGCGCGCGCACCCGCGCGCCTTCGTGCCAGGTGTCGGGGCCGGGGGCGCCCTCAGCTTCGGCGTAGACGGTGACGGCGTGGCCGCGCTGCACCAGACCAACAGCCAGGCGTTCGGCAAAGGTTTCAAAGCCGCCGTAGCGCGCCGGGATGCCGCGCGTGCCGAGGATGGCGATGCGCAGCGGGGGCGCCGCCGCGGCGCCAGCGCCACGGGCCGGCGCCTGCGTCAAATGTCGGCCTCGGCCAGCAGGCGCGCCGACGTGCGGTCCTTGTCCGACAGCACGGGCTCGGTGATGCCGTGCGCCGCCAACTGCCAATCGATGCCGATGGCCGGGTCGTCCCAGCGGATGGCACGCTCGTGCGCGGGGCTGTAGTAGTCGGTGGTCTTGTAGAGGAAGTCGGCCGTGTCGGTCAGCACCACGAAGCCATGCGCCAGGCCGGGCGGGATCCACAGCTGGTGCTGGTTGTCTTCGCTCAGCACCGCGCCGGACCAGCGGCCAAAGGTGGGCGAATCGCGCCGGATGTCCACCGCCACGTCAAAAACGGCGCCGCGCACGCAGCGCACCAGCTTGCCCTGCGCCTTGGGCGCCAGCTGGTAGTGCAGGCCGCGCAGCACCCCGCGCCGGCTGCGGCTGTGGTTGTCCTGCACAAACGGCAGGGTCACGCCGGTCGCGTCGGCAAAGGCCTGGGCGTTGAAGCTTTCAAAGAAAAAACCGCGCGCGTCGCCGAACACCTTGGGTTCGATCAACACCACGTCGGCGATGTCCAAAGGAGTCGCTTGCATATCAGTACACCCGGCGGTTGAGCAGGGCCAGCAGGTACTGGCCGTAGCCGCCCTTGACCAGTGGCTGCGCCAGGCGCTCGAGCTGCGCGTCGTCGATCCAGCGGTGGCGCCAGGCGATCTCTTCCGGGCAGGCGATCTTCAAACCCTGGCGGTTTTCCAGCGTAGCGATGAACTGGCCGGCTTCCATCAGGCTCTGGTGTGTGCCGGTGTCCAGCCACGCGTAGCCGCGGCCCATGATCTCGACGCTGAGCTGGCCTTGCTCCAGGTACAGGCGGTTCAGGTCGGTGATTTCCAACTCGCCGCGCGGCGACGGCTTCAGGCCCTTGGCCAACTCGACCACCTGGGTGTCATAGAAATACAGGCCGGTGACGGCGTACGCACTCTTGGGCTGGGCCGGCTTTTCTTCCAGCGACAGCACCTTGCCCGTGTCGTCGAACTCGGCCACGCCATAGCGCTCCGGGTCGTGCACGTGGTAGGCGAAGACCGAGGCGCCGGTCTGGCGCGCGTCGGCGCTTTGCAGCAGCTCGTGGATGTCGTGGCCGTAGAAGATGTTGTCGCCCAGGACCAGGGCGCTGGGCGAATCGCCCAGGAAGGATTCGCCAATCACAAACGCCTGCGCCAGGCCGTCCGGGCTGGGCTGCACGGCGTACTGCAGGTTGACGCCCCATTGGCTGCCGTCGCCCAGCAACTGCTGAAAACGCGGCGTGTCTTGCGGCGTGCTGATGACCAGAATGTCGCGGATGCCGGCCAGCAGGAGCGTGCTGAGCGGGTAATACACCATGGGCTTGTCGTACACCGGCAGCAGTTGCTTGCTGACCGCGAGCGTCGCCGGGTGCAGGCGCGTGCCCGAGCCGCCGGCCAGGATGATGCCTTTGCGGGCGCTGTGGGTGTTGTGTTTCGAAGTCACAGAATTTCCTTGAGCATGCGGTCCACGCCCTGCTGCCACGGCGGCAAGGTGAGGCCGAACACGGCTTGCAGGCGCGCGGTGTCCAGGCGCGAATTGTGCGGGCGGCGCGCTGGTGTCGGGAAAGCGTCGCTGGTGACGGGTGTCACGTCTTTCACTACCAATTCAGGAGCTGCCTGCGCAGATCTGTATTGGGCAAAGACGTGATTGGCGTACGAAAACCAGGTCGTGTAGCCCGCCGCCGCCAGGTGGTAGGTGCCGCCGTCTTCCGGCCGTGCCAGACACTGGCGCAAGGCGTGGGCGGTAACGTCAGCGATCAGCTCGGCCCCCGTCGGCGCGCCCCATTGGTCGTCGACGATGGTCAGGCGCTCTCGCTCGGCCGCCAGGCGCAGCATGGTGCGGGCGAAGTTGCCGCCGCGCGCCGCGTAAACCCAGCTGGTGCGCAAGATCAGGTGGCGGCAACCGCTGGCGCGGATGGCGTCTTCACCGGCCAGCTTGCTCGCGCCGTAGACGCTGAGCGGGCCGGTGGCGTCGCCCTCACGCCAGGGCGTGTCGCCGCTGCCGTCAAACACGTAGTCGGTGCTGTAGTGCACCAGCAGCGCGCCCACGTCGGCCGCGGCCTGCGCCAGCGCGGCGGGGGCTTCGGCGTTCAGGCGCTGGGCCAACGCAGGCTCGCCCTCGGCCCGGTCGACCGCCGTGTGCGCTGCGGCGTTGACGATGGCCGCAGGACGCAGCACACGCACCGTAGCGGCCAGCGCGGCCGGGTCGTTCAGGTCACCGCACAGGCCGTCCTGGCCTTGGCGGTCCAGCGCAACCACGTCGCCCAAGGGCGCCAGCGCGCGCTGCAGCTCCCAGCCGACCTGGCCGTTCTTGCCCAGCAGAAGGATGCGTTGGCCTGCCATGCCTCAGGCAGCGGGTTGCGCCGCGCCGTACTGCGTGGCGACCCAGTCGCGGTAGCCGCCCGACTGCACGTTGCGCACCCAGGCTTCGTTGGCGAGGTACCAGGCGATGGTCTTGCGGATACCGGTTTCGAAGGTTTCGGCCGGCTTCCAGCCCAGTTCGCGCTCGATCTTGCGGGCGTCAATGGCGTAGCGGCGGTCGTGGCCCGGGCGGTCTTTGACGTGGGTGATTTGCTCGCGGTAGCTGCCGCCTGCCGCGCGCGGGGCCAGTTCGTCCAGCAGGTCGCAGACAGTGTGGACGATGGACAGGTTGGCCTTTTCGTTCCAGCCGCCGATGTTGTAGGTCTCACCCAGGCGGCCGGCCTCCAGCACGCGGCGGATGGCGGAGCAGTGGTCCTTCACGTACAGCCAGTCGCGCACCTGCTGGCCGTCGCCGTACACCGGCAGCGGCTTGCCGGCCAGTGCGTTGACGATCATCAGCGGGATCAGCTTCTCCGGGAAGTGAAACGGCCCGTAATTGTTGGAGCAGTTGGTCGTCAGCACCGGCAGCCCGTGCGTGTGGTGCCAGGCGCGCACCAGGTGGTCGCTGGCGGCCTTGCTGGCGCTGTACGGGCTGTTGGGCTCATAGACGTGGGTTTCGGTGAAGGCGGGCGCGTCGGGCGCCAGCGTGCCGTAGACCTCGTCGGTCGAGACGTGCAGGAAGCGGAACGCGGCGCGCTCGGCCTCTGGCAAGCCGTTCCAGTAGGCACGGGCCGTTTCCAGCAAGCGGAAGGTGCCGACGATGTTGGTGACGATGAAGTCTTCCGCCCCGTGGATCGACCGGTCGACGTGGCTTTCCGCGGCGAAGTTGACGATGGCGCGCGGGCGGTGCTCGGCCAACAGGCGCTCCACCAGGACGCTGTCGCCGATGTCGCCTTGCACGAAGATGTGGCGCGGATCGTCCTGCACCGAGGCCAGGTTGGCCAGGTTGCCGGCGTAGGTCAGTTTGTCGAGGTTGACGACCGGCTCCTGCCCTTGAGCCAGCCAGTCCAGCATGAAGTTGCTGCCAATGAAGCCGGCGCCGCCGGTGACAAGAATCATGAGATAGGTTTCCTTACCGCGGTGGCGGGCACTGCCGCCACGATCGCGCCGATTATTTCATCTTCGCCACCCGCCCCGCGCCCAGGCGCCGCCCCGCCGGGCTTGCGGCACAATGGGCGCGTCCGCTTTGTGCGACCCACCTGCACCATGGCCACTTCCCGCAAGCGCCCCGCCGCGCCCCCCGCAGACCCGACACCCTCCCCGCCCTCCGGCCCCGACAACGTCTGGCTGGCCGGCATGGGCGCGCTGGCTCAGGCGCAGGCGCGCGGCACGCAGGCCTTGGACGCGCTGGTGCGGGAGGGCCTGGCCCAGCAAGCCAAGGCGCGCGAAGCCGCCGAGACCGAGATGACCAAGGCGGCCGAGCGCCTGAGCGCCATGACGCTGGGCAGCGCCAATCCCTGGGACCGTCTGGGCGGCATTTTTGAGGGGCGCGTCCAGCAGGCGCTGGAGCGCCTGGGCATGCCCTCGCCGGAACTGCTGGCCGCGCTGTTGGCTCGAATCGAGGCGCTGGAAGCGCGCGTGGCCGCTTTGGAAGGCGCCTCGCCCCCCGCCAGCGACCCGGTGCGCCGTTCGCGTGCCAAGCCCCGCTCCCCTGGAAACTGATGTTGGCTTCGATCGCACAAACGCCTTTCTTTGACGCCCCCGACGAGGCGACCCAGCGCCTGCAGCGCAAGCGCCTGGTCACCGCCCTGTCGGTGGCGGTGCTGGTTCACGCCGTGGCGCTGGTCGCGCTGGCCATGCCGCCGCGCTTCAAGCTGGGCATTGACCGCGCGGACCCGGTGGTCACCCGCTGGATCCAACTGCCGACCACCCCCAGCCCGGGTGTGGCACGTGAAGAACCCACGCCCGACCAACCCAGCCAGCCCAAAGCCGAAGCCCCCGCCAAGCCCAAGGAGCGCCCGGAGCGCACCCGCCCCACGCCCCGTCCGGCGCGCGACGACGACAAGTCTGCAGCAACCCAGGTCGCCGAAGCGCCGACCGACGCCGCTTCCGCCGCGTCATCGCCGCTGCCCGAGGGGCAAGATCCGCTGCGCATGCTGCCCACCACGCCCGAGCGCTTTCAGATGCTGGACCGCCTAAGCCGCGATGTTGACGCCGACCCGTCGTTGTTCGCGCCCGGCAATGCCATCAGCGTGTCGATCGACCTGAACGGCCAGCCCAAAGTCTGGCGCTTCATCATCGTGGCCGAAGAATCGGTGAAGTCGATGGGCGGGCTGGACGTGCCCACGCTGCGCCTGCTGCACTACCCCGAGAACGACCGCGACGACCGGGTCGAAGTCTGGCTGGTGCCGCAACTGGCCTACCGCCCCATTCAGATCAACGTGACCTCACCCGGCGCACTCACCCCCCAGAACTACACGGCGCGCGCCGCGCTGGATCAGCTGGACCGGGCCGCCCGGGGTGAGCCCCCAGCCGGCACCGCACCGGGCGCGGGCGCCTCGGCCCCGGCCCAACCGGCGTCCCAGTAAACCCCGGCGGCGTTACCCCATGGCCAAGAAAGCGCCCCGCCGCACCGCCGAGCGCATCCTGGCCGCCACGCTGGAGCTGTTCAACCGCTTTGGCGAGCCCAACGTCTCCACCACCGTCATCTCGGCCGAGCTGAACATCAGCCCCGGCAACCTGTACTACCACTTCCCGTCCAAGGACGAACTGGTCAACACCTTGTTCGACCAGTACGAGGCGCGCGTGGTCGTGCTGCTGGCCGCCAGCGACGATGTGCGCGACCTGGAAGACGCCTGGTTCTTCCTGCACACGCTGTTCGAGCTGATCTGGGCCTACCGCTTCCTGTACCGCGACCTGAACCACCTGCTGTCGCGCAACCGCCGGCTGGAGACGCACTTCCCCGCCATCCTGATGCGCAAAAAGGGCGCGCTGCGCGTCATGCTCGACCAGCTGCTGGCGCCGGACGCCGACGACACCGCCGCGCGCGACGCCGTGGCCGCCAGCATGGTGGTGCTGCTGACCTACTGGCTCAGCTACGAATACGTGCTGCAGCCGCGCACCGCCATGGAGCCCGAAAACGCGCAGGACGCCCTGCTGCGCGGCGCCTACCACGTGCTCAGCCTGATGGCGCCGCACCTGCCGGCCGCGCCGCGCGAACACCTGAAAGCGCTGACCGAGGCCTACCAGCCCGCCATGGGCTAAGCTGTTGTGAACAACCGCCCTTGTTCACGATGAGCGCCTGGACCCCTTGCCCGTTTGCCGCCGACAGCCCGTTCGACGTGGCGCGCGTGCGCGCGCTCTGGCCCGAGCTGCACGCCGTCGACGCCGAGCCGCTGCCCGAGGACGAGGCGCTGCTGCAAGGCTGGGCGCAGTTCCACACCGGCCTGTTTGAGCAAGCCGCCGACACCGGCTTGGCCGCCGGCATCGACGGCTGGTCGCTGGCCAACCGCGCCACCGCCGCGCACGCCGCCCTGGTCGAACCCAGCGAAGGCGCGCGCCTGGCGCTGTTCAAGCGCGTGCACCAGCAGGCCAGCGCCCAGGTGCTGCAACGCCCACAGCTGGCCAGCGCCTGGTACTGGCAGGGCTACGCGCTGGCGCGCTACGCGCAGGGCATCCACGTCGCGCGCGCGCTGGCGCAGGGCCTGGGCAGCCAGGTGCGCGCGGCGCTGCATGCCACCCTGGCGCTCAACCCGCGCCACGCCTACGCCCACGTGGCGCTGGGCGCCTTTCAGGCCGCAGTGATCGACAAGCTGGGCCCCATGGTCGGCGCCATGACCTACGGCGTCACCGCCCGTTCCGCGCTGGAGCACCTGGAAGAGGCGCAGCGCCTGGCGCCGCAATCGCCCGCTGTGCTGCACGAATGCGCGGGCGCGCTGCTGCTGCTGGACGGCCGTGCCCGGCTGGACGAGGCCACGCAGCTGCAGGAAGCCGCCGCCCGCGTGACCCCACGCGACGCCGTCGAGCGCTTGTGGGTCGAGCTGGCCCGCACCAGTCTGGCGCTGTGACCTGACCGCAGATCACGCAAGCCGCAGCGCTAACATCCACGCCAGCCGACGCGCCTTGTGCTGCGTCGCCCTTTTTTGAACCCAGGAGCCTTCGCCATGTCCGACCTGAAAGACCGTTTCGACGCCGCCGTCGCCAATTCCAAAACCCTGAGCGAGCGCCCCGACAACCCCACGCTGCTGAAGATCTACTCGCTGTTCAAGCAAGCGACGGAAGGCGACAACGAAGAAGCCAAGCCCGGTTTTGCCGACATCGTGGCGCGCGCCAAGTGGGACGCCTGGAAGAAGCTGGAAGGCACGAGCAACGACGAGGCGATGCAGGCGTACATCGATCTGATCGAAACGTTGAAGGGCTGACCCCCTGAGGCGCCGGAGGCGCCTTCCCCCTGCTCTCTTCGCGCTGCGCGCTTCGGGCAGGGGGACAACGCCGATGCCCGGCGCAGGTCCGGGCATGGCGTTTGCTGGTATGGGCGCCACGCTGGTTGCGGGGCGGTGCTCAACGCGGTGTGTGCACGGCTCAGCGTCCTGTTGAGCAGGTGCCCGCCAGATGCTTCGCGCCTCGACTTTTGCGTCAAATCGGCCTCTGGCCCTAGAAAAGATTGCGCAGCCAGCTACTGAATTTATAGCCAACCTGTCGAGACGAGACGCTCGCGCGCACATGTCCTGCGCCTGTGGGCAACGCGCTCAACGCGCCGTGGTCTCGCCCTGACCCGCTTGCGCCTGCGCGGTCACCGGCGCCAGCGCCCGCAGCTGCGCCAGCCGCTCGGCCTTGGGCAGCTTCGCCAAGGCCGCGACGGCGGCGTGAAAGCGGGGCCAGTCGCTGCCTTCGCGGACGAACAAGGCTTCGAACGCGGGCACCAGCTCGTCGTACGCGGCCTGCACGCCGAAGAAGGCGTTGTTGGCTTCGGCCACCCAGCGGTCGTAGCCGTCGTAGGGCGTGCCGGCCGCAGCCCAGCGCGCCTTGAGGTCGGCGTAGCGTTGGCGAAAGCGCGCCATCGCTTCGTTTTTCATAGCTGTCCGCGCAGATGCATCTAGGGCCGGATCGTCTTTTTGTTTGTAAACCGCGTTCAGGTCGTCGCGCGTCAGCCGGCTCAACTCACGGAAGTCGCGCCGGCGCTGGTCGAAGGCCGCGTACTCGCGCCGCGCCGCCTCGCTGGCGTGCGTGGCCAACCAGCGCTGGCCGCCTAGGCGCTCGACGGCCGTGGCGTAGGACTCGTTGAACATGGTGTCGTCGTCGACGTACACGACCTGGTGCGCCAGCTCGTGAAAGACCATGCGCGCCAGCTCGCCTTCGGGGTAGCGGATGAAGGTGGACAGCAGCGGGTCGCCGCCCATCCAGTTCAGCCAGCCCAGCGTGGAATAGGCGGGGATGCCGTACACGCGCACCTCCAGCCCTTCGTCGCGCTGCAGCTGCTCGGCCAGCGCGCGCGCCTCGGCCTCGTCGTAATAGCCGCGGTAGCCCACGCAGCCGACCACCGGGAAGCACCAGCGCTTGAGCGTCAGCGAATCCGGCGGCGCCGCTGCCACGTTCCACACCGCCGCGCGCCGCTTCAGGTCGCTGTAGCGGTGGTAGCTGGCGTTGTCGGGCAAGCCCAGGTCGGTCACGGCGAAGGCGCGAATGCGCTTGGCCAATGCCAGCCGTTGCTTCAGGTCGCCCGGCGTCGCCGGGTCGGACAGCACCTCTTCGATCGGCTTGGCCGCGCCCATCAGCGCCAGATGGCCCTGGATGGATTGGGCGTAGTAGCTGGCGGCGGTGCAGCCGGAGAGCAGCCAGGCGCTGAAGAGCGCGGCCGCGAGCCCGTGCGGAGAGCGCACCGTGCTCATCACGGCTTGCGACCCCACAGAACCTGCTGAAACAGCACACCGTCCCGCCGCTCGCAGGGCGAAAAGCCAGCATCGCGCATCAGCGCCAGAAGGTGATCAATGGTGACGGCGCAGTACCGGGTCACCTGCACGTCGGTGTGCGCGCGGCCATCGGCGGCCTCGGTCGTGAGGTACAGGCGCAGGTCGTACTGATCGCCTTGCCATTCCCACACCTGGACGGCCAGAAAGCAGCTGTCGCCCTCGCGCCGAAAGCCGTAGGCCCGCACGTCGGGGCTGACGCGTTCGATCCGTGCGTAGTCGCGCACCGAAAACACGGCAACGCCGCCAGGGCGCAGGCTGCGCCAAACCTGCCCCAGTGCGCGGCGCAAGTCGGCGTCGCTCAACAGGTGCGGCAGGGCGTTGTCGCAGGCCAGTACGGCATCGAAGGCGCCGTCCGGTGCGTGCGCCAATTGACGCAAGTCGTCCACGAACGCCTGCCCGGTCAGCCCACGCGCGGTCAGTTCACGCTGCAGGCGCTGCACCGCGCCCGGGGAAAGGTCGGCGGCCGTCAACACATAGCCACGCTGCGCCAGGCCCAGGGTTTGCGTGCCGATGCCGGCGGCAGCGTCCAGCACGGCCGCTCCGGGTGGCACGCCCAGCTCGGTCAGCAGTGCCGCCAGCGCCTGTCCTTGGCTGTCCACCGCCTGCGCCCAGTCGGGGTACAGCAGGTGGTAGTGCGGCGCGAGCGCGTCGTAGAAGTCGCGAACGCCGCTGTCGGCCAGATCCGCCGTCACGCCCGCTCCACCTGCACCGCGCAGTCGTAAAACGTCGGCCCGCGCCCCATGTCGGTCAGCTTCTGGCTGGTGACTTCGTTGACGTTGGTGCCGGCCAGGCCGAACTTGCGCCACCAGATGCCCAGGCCGTTGACGACGCCGGGGCGGGCGCGGGTGCTGACGTCGGCTTTGACGCGGTAGTCGCCGCGGGCGTTGAAGACGCGCACCACGGCGCCGGATTGGATGCCGCGTGTGGCGGCGTCGTCGGGGTGGATTTCCAGCAGCGGCTCGCCTTCCATGTTGCGCAGGCTTTGCACGTTGACGAAGCTGCTGTTGAGGAAGTTGCGCGCGGGCGGCGAGATCATGGCCAGCGGGTAGTCGGGCGATGCCCCGCCGGGCTCGTGGTTGGGGATGAAATCTGGCACATCAGGCCCGCCAGACGTGCGCAGGCCGCTATCAAATTGGCACTTGCCCGACGCGGTGGGAAAGCCGCCCTCGGCGTAGGGTGCGTCGGGGATCGCCAGCGCGGCAAAGCCGTTTTGCAGCAGCGCGTTGAAGTCGATCTGGTTGCCGTAGGCCTGGCGGCACAGGGTTTCGTCGCTGTCGGCAAAGCACGGATCGTCCAAGCCCATGCGCGCGGCCAGGTCGCGGAAGATCTGGGCGTTGCTGCGCGCTTCGCCCATGGGCGCAATCGCGGGGCGGTTGAGCAGCACGTCGGTGTGGCCGTAGGCGAGGTGGATGTCCCAGTGCTCGAGCTGCGTGGTGGCGGGCAACACGATGTCGGCGTAATCGGCCGTGTCGGTCAGGAAATGCTCGAGCACGACGGTGAACAGGTCGTCGCGCTGGAAGGCGCGCACCACCTTGGGCGATTCGGGCGCGACGGCGACGGGGTTGCTGTTGTAGACCACCAGCGCCTCGACCTGGGGGCCGAAGTCGACCGACGATGCGCGCAGCAGATCGTCGCCGATGGTGACCATGTTGATGGTGCGCGGCGTGCGCCCGGCCAGCAGCTCGGGCCGCTGCAGCGTGGCGCGGTCGACCGGGAACTGGCCCGAGCTGGACAGCAGCACGCCGCCCGCGCGGTGGCGCCACGCACCGGTGAGCGCCGGCAGGCAGGCGATGGCGCGGATGGCGTTGCCGCCGCCGGCGCAGCGCTGCACGCCGTAGTTGACACGGATGGCGGCCGGCGTGGTGGTGCCATAGTCGCGCGCCAGTTCAACGATTTGCGCCTCCGGTACGCCACAGACCTGCGCAGCCCGCTTCGGATTCCATAGCAGGGCGCGCGCTTTCAGCGCTTCCCAGCCGACCGTGTGGCGGGCGATGTAGTCGTGGTCCAGCCAGTCGTGCACGATCAGCTCGTGCATGACGGCCAGCGCCAGCGCGGCGTCGGTGCCGGGCAGCAGGGCGATGTGCTCGTCGCACTTGTCGGCCGTTTCGCTGCGGCGCGGGTCGATGCAGACCAGGCGCGCGCCGTTGCGGCGCGCCTGCTGCGCCAGGCGCCAGAAGTGCAGGTTGCTGCCGATGGAGTTGCTGCCCCAGATCAGGATCAGCCGGCTTTCGGCGAAGAACTCCACCTTCATGCCGACCTTGCCGCCCAGCGTGCGCGTAAACGCTTCGCCGCCGGCGGTGGAGCAAATGGTGCGGTCCAGCAGGCTGGCGCCCAGCTGGTGGAAAAAGCGCCGGTCCATCGATTCGCCCTGCACCAGGCCCATGGTGCCGGCGTAGCTGTAGGGCAGGATGGCCTGCGGGTCGCGCGCGGCGATGGCGCCCAGGCGCTGGGCGATTTCGTCCAGGGCGGCGTCCCAGCTGATGGACTCAAACCGGCCTTCGCCCTTGGCACCGACGCGCTTGAGCGGCGTCAGTACCCGCTCCGGGTGATTAGTTCTTTCGGCGTACTTCGACACCTTGGCGCACAGCACGCCATCGGTCGAAGGGTGGGCCGGGTTGCCGCGCACGCGCACCGCGCGACCATCTTCCACCGTGGTGACCAGACTGCAGGTATCCGGGCAGTCATGAGGGCAGGCGCCGACGATGTCAGGCATAGTGAGCGCAGGTCAGATTGTGGTGCGAAACGGACAATCGCATAAGAAAAACCCGGATATGTAATAAAGAGTTATTGGTCACACAGTAAACTTTCGCCTGCCTTTTAGTTGTCGCAGTCCCGAAGGTTCTCCCCATGCGTCACCCATTTTCATCCAATCGTCGTCGGTTTGTTCAGGTCCTGGGCGCGAGCGCCGCCGTGGGTGCAGGCTGGGTGCGCGCACAGGACAACCGCATCTGGTTGGGCCAGTCGGCGGCCTTCACCGGCCCGTCGATGCAATTGGGCAAGCAGTTCCACGCCGGCGCGCAGCTGTACTTCCAGCAGCTGGCCGCCCAAGGCGGTGTGAACGGCCGGCCCGTCGAAATCCGCCAGCTGGACGACGGTTACGAGCCCGACCGCTGCGCCAGCAACACCGAAAAGCTCATCAGGGACGAGGTCTTTGCCTTGTTCGGCTACATCGGCACGCCGACCAGCCTGGTGGCGCTGCCCATGGCGTCGGCCGCGCGGGTGCCGTTCATCGCTCCCTTCTCCGGCGCAACGGTGCTGCGCGCGCCCTTCAAGCGCGAAGCCTTCCACGTGCGCGCTTCCTACGACGATGAGACGGAGGTGATCGTCAAGCAGCTGACGCACCTGCACCAGGACCGCATCGCCGTGCTCTACCAGAACGACGCCTACGGCAAGGCCGGGCTGGCCGGTGTGACGCAGGCGCTGGCCGCGCGCAAGCTGCGCCCCGTGGCCGAGGCGACGGCGGAGCGCAACTCCACCGATGTGGCCGCCGCCGTGGCCAAACTGGCCGGGTCGGGCGCGCAGGCGATCGTGCAGGTCAGCGCGTACAAGACCAGCGCCGCCTTCATCCGCGCGGCGCGCAAGGCCGGGTTCGGCGGCACCTTCTACAACGTGTCTTTCGTCGGCACGCAGGCGCTGGCCGACGAGCTGGGCAAGGACGGCGCGGGCGTGGTGGTGTCGCAGGTCATGCCATCGCCCTACAACCCGGCGCGGCCGATCTCGCGCGAGTTCGTCGCCGCCGCGCAAAAAAGCGGCCAGGTGCAGCCCAACTATTCGAGCATGGAAGGCTATCTGGCGGCCAAGGTGTTTGCCGAAGGCCTGCGCCGCGCCGGCGGCAAGCCAACGCGCGAGAGCCTGATCGCCGCGCTGGAGTCCATCAACGAAGACGTCGGCGGCTACCGTGTCGGCTTTGCGCCCAACAACCACGTCGCCTCGCGCTTTGTTGAGCTGTCGATGCTGACGGGCGACGGCCGCGTAAGAACCTGAAGCGCACCCCCCCTGAGCCAGGGCGAAGACTGACACTGCTCCGCGGTAGCGGCTTCCCCCTCTCTCCCCGCGCTGACGCGCTGCGGGAGGGACGCAGCCAGTGCTGCGGGCGGCCCTGGCACGACCGCATGACGGGTCGGCGCGCGCCTTGGCGACTCTGCGCGAGCGCAATGCCCGCCCGGAAGATTCAGGCAAATCGCGCGCCAGCCCTACAACCATTTGCGCGACCAGCTTCCAATTCAATAGCAAATCGCACCCTGATCCGCCGCGCTGGGGTCTTCCCCCTGGACTGCCCACGCGCGCACCAGCCGCGCTAGACTGCGGTGCATGAAGCTGATCGACTCCCTCCTCACCCAGGCCGCCGGCATCGCTGCCGTGCGGCGCGACATCCACGCGCACCCCGAGCTGTGCTTTGAAGAGGTGCGCACCGCCGACCTGGTGGCGGCCAAGCTGACGGAATGGGGCATCCCCGTGCACCGTGGCCTGGGCACAACCGGGGTGGTCGGCATCGTGCACGGGCGCGACGGCGGCAAGAGCGGTCGCGCCATTGGCCTGCGCGCCGACATGGACGCGCTGCCGATGACCGAGTTCAACACCTTCAAGCACGCCAGCCAACACCAGGGCAAGATGCACGCCTGCGGCCACGATGGCCACACCGCCATGTTGCTGGCCGCGGCGCAGCACTTTGCGGCGAACCGCAACTTTGATGGCACCGTCTACCTGATCTTCCAGCCGGCTGAAGAAGGTGGCGGCGGCGCGCGCGAGATGATCAAGGAAGGCCTGTTCACCCAATTCCCGATGGAAGCGGTGTTCGGCATGCACAACTGGCCCGGCCCGCAAGTGGGCACAATGGCCGTGTCCGCCGGCCCGGTGATGGCGTCCAGCAACGAATTCAAGATCACCATCACCGGCAAGGGCGGCCACGCCGCCCTGCCCTACACCGGCATCGACCCGGTGCCGATCGCCTGCCAGATCGTGCAGGGCTTCCAGACCATCCTGACGCGCAACAAGAAGCCGGTCGAAGCGGGCGTGATCTCGGTCACCATGATCCACGCCGGTGAAGCCACCAACGTCATTCCCGACAGCTGCGAGCTGCAAGGCACGGTGCGCACCTTCACCTTCGAGACGCTGGACCTGATCGAAAAGCGCATGAAGGAAATCGCCGACGGCCTGTGCGCCGCCTTTGGCGCGACCTGCGACTTCCACTTCCACCGCAACTACCCGCCGACCATCAACACGCCGTACGAAGCCGAGTTCTGCCGCGGCGTGATGGCCGACATCGTGGGCCCGGACAACGCCGAGCCGCAAGAGCCCACCATGGGCGCCGAAGACTTCTCCTTCATGCTGCAGGAAAAGCCGGGCGCGTACTGCTTCATCGCCAACGGCGACGGTGCCCACCGCGGTGCCTACGAAGGCGGCGGCCACGACGCCGGCCCCTGCACGCTGCACAACCCGCACTACGACTTCAACGACGACCTGATCCCGCTGGGCGCCACCTACTGGGTGCGCCTGGCCGAGCAGTGGCTGGCCCACCAGCCGCCCGCCGACCGGCCGATGCCCAAGGGCGCAGGCAAATAAGCGCCGGCCGGCCCGTCGCCGTTTCGCTCCCGCCGTGACCACCCGCCCAGCGCCCGCGTTCAGCGCGGGCTTTGGCCCCGCCACGCCGCTGCTGCGCCTGTTTGATGAGGCGCACACCCGCGCCTTCTACGTCGACTTTCTGGGCTTCACGGTCGATTGGGAGCACCGCTTCGGCGACAACTTCCCGCTGTACCTGCAGGTCTCGCTCGGCGGCTGCGTGCTGCACCTGACCAGCCACTACGGCGACTGCAGCCCCGGCGGCGCGGTGCGCATCCCGGTGGCCGACGTCGCCACCCTCACCGCCTTGCAGCAGCGCCTGCTGGCGGCCGATTTCCGTTACGCCAAGCCCGGCCTGGAAGACATGCCCTGGGGCACGCGCGAGCTGCACCTGGGCGACCCGGCCGGCAACCGCCTGGACTTTTTTGCCGACCTGCCCCCTGCCAACAACAAAGCCGAGGAGACCCCATGATCCCCATTCCCGACGCCTTTTCCCCCAGCTACGCCAAAGCCCGCGTCAAGTTCCTGGAAGCCGCCGCCACCGACGGCCTGCGCATCGAATCCTTCAACCACCCCCTGCCCGGCCGCGACGGCGAGCAGCTGGCCATGGACGTCGCGCTGGACGGCAGCCCGGACGCCGAGCGCCTCTTGATCGTCAGCAGCGCCTGCCACGGCGTGGAAGGCTATTGCGGCAGCGGCGTGCAGGTGTTTGCCCTGCACGACGACGAATGGCGCGCCAAGGCGCGTGACGCCGGCGTGGCCGTGCTCTACATCCACGCGCTCAACCCCTACGGCTTTTCCCACGTGCGCCGCGTCACGCAGGAAAACGTCGACCTGAACCGCAACTTCCACGACTTCAGCCAGCCCCTGCCCGTCAACGCCGCCTACCGCGACGTGCACGACCTGCTCTTCCCCGCCACCTGGCCGCCGGACGACGCCAACCGCGCTGCCGTGCAGAACTACATTGAAACCAAGGGTCTGGGCGCCTGGCAGGCCGCCATCTCCAGCGGCCAGTACGAGTACCCCGACGGCCTGTTCTTCGGGGGCACCGCGCCCACCTGGAGCCACCAGACCCTGCGCCAGGTGTTGGCCAAGTACGCCAGCCGCGCCAGCGACATCGCCTGGATCGACATCCACACCGGCCTCGGCCCCAACGGCGTGGGCGAACCGATCTACGCCGGCAACGACGACGCGGACACCGTCGCCCGCGCCCGCCGCTGGTGGGGCCAGCACGTCACCTCCATCTACGACGGCAGCTCCAGCAGCCCGCTGCTGCGCGGCCTGATGTGGAACGCGATCTACGACGCCGCTCCGAACGCGCGCTACACCGGCATCGCGATGGAATACGGCACCGAGCCGGTGACCGAGGTGATGGATGCCCTGCGCGGCGACCACTGGCTGGCCCAGCACCCCGAAGCCCCGGCGGAGCTCGCCGCGCAGATCAAGGCGCGGGTGCTGGCGGCCTTCTACACCGACACCGATGCGTGGAAGGGCCAGATCATCAGCCAGGCGCGCCAGGCGATGTTCCAGGCGGTGGATGGGATGGCGGGCGCTGGGGATCCGGCAGCGGCTTGATTTTTGATCATATCGGCCTTTGGCCCTACGCGGAATTGCGCGGGTAGCTATTGAATTTGTAGTCGCTCGTTCGCTGAGCGCTCGTTCAGCGACGGTGCTTAAACGGCGTTGGGAGGCCGGGTCTCGGCCCGGCGGCCGAGGCACTTTTCTTTGCTTCGCCAAAGAAAAGTCCCCAAAAGAAAGGCGACCCCACGTCTGCGACCCCTGCGCTGCGCGCAGGGGCAAACCTGCGTCGCGCTTCTGGCGGGGTGGGCCGCAGGAACTCGCTTCGCGCTTGCAGCGCTTCGCTCAGACAACTTCGGCCAGTCAGTTCACGAAGCGCGTGCATGCTTCGCTGCACGCACCACCCCGCCAGAACCACGCCACAGGCGCAGCCTCAAGGGGTGTTGAACAGCCACTCGGGCCATCGCTGCGCTCGGCCCTGGGTCCGCGGCGCGTAGCGCGCGCGCGGTGGGGGCCGCGCAAAGCGATGGCCCGTCACGTCGTCCACCCCTGTGGACGTGCCGAGGAGCGCAGGG
>JAEZWW010000118.1 GCA_023442945.1 Pseudomonadota bacterium
GGCCTGGGTCCGGGGGGGGCCCGCGCACGCGCCCCACAACAGGTGCAGTTTGCGTTTGTTCAATTGGCTCATTGGTGCTTTCCTCCCAGAAAAAGCAGGTGCTGTGAAAACAGGCAAAAAAAGGCGGCCACTGGGTCTCCAAGGCCGCACGGGGTCGTCATTCAGACGGTGAAAACAAGGGCTTTAGCCGCAGTACACGCGGACGACGCGCTGGCTGGCGTCCACCACAACGTTGACGCGGCCGACCTTGAACTCCTTGGTGGTCACGCTGTCGGGCTTCAGTTGGCGCACTTCTTGCGCGCCGGTGGCGGTGCGCAAACGGGCCAAGGTGTCGTTGCTGAAAGGCTGGCCGACGAACGACTGTGCCGCCTGGGCGTCGCAGCGCGCTTGCGGCGCGGGGTCAGACGCTTTTGGCTCGGCGCCACCCGCAGATGTACCGCCGGCGCAGGCGGCCAGCGTCAACAGGGAGGCAACAGCACCTACCCAACGAAACATCGAAATTGGCATAACTCTCCCTCTCCTCAGCACAAAAAACGACGCACGCGCTGCGTCGCTGGTTGCGCTACAGCATAGCCGCAGGGCGTGTCGATTTGCGTCAGTTGGGCGTCAAGCTGGTCACCAGCATGCATCTGGTTGTTACGCAAGTGCTGGGCCCGCCTCGGAGGTTGCGCGGCGGCACGAGTTGGCGGCAGCGTTGCATTTGAACGACGCTCTCGTTGCACGGTGCTGCCGCTGTAAGCTTTTTTTCTCAGCCCGCTGATCACGGCGTTCGCAGCGTGCCGTCCGCTGCCGTGTTTCAGGTGGTCACTCGCGGACGCGAGGAACCCACGCGCCCGCCGCACGACCCGGCCGCGCGGGCTGAATCCGCTGCCCGCAGGGCTTTCACCCGCACGGCCCGCGGGGTACGGCACCACGCCATGACAGCCCCTGAACCGCCGATCGGCGGATAAGCGCCAGCCGGGCCCGTCAGCGCGTCAGCGCGTCAGCGATTTCAGCGCCAGCTTGATGCCTTCGCTCACGCCCACGTCCGCGGGCAGCGCCTTCAGCGCGGCGGCGGCTTCCTTGTCGTTGTAGCCCAGTGCGATCAGCGCCTGCTGGATGTCGGCGTGCCCGTCGCTCGCCGGCGCGGTGGGTGCGCCCAGGTCGGCGCCCAGTTTGCCCTTCAGCTCCAGCAACAGCCGCTCGGCCGTCTTCTTGCCGATGCCCGGCACTTTGACGAGGCGTCCGGCCTCCTGCGTGGTGACCGCCTGCGCCAGATCGGCCACGCTCATGCCCGACAGCACCGCCAGTGCCGTGCGCGGGCCAACGCCGCTGATCTTGACCAGTTCGCGAAAGGCATCGCGCTCGGTCGGGGTGGCAAAGCCGTACAGAATCTGCGCGTCCTCGCGCACCACGAAGTGCGTCAGCAAGGTGACCTGCTCCCCCAGCGCAGGCAGCTGGTAGAAGGTGCTCATTGGCACATCGACCTCGTAGCCGACGCCGTGGCAGTCGACCAGCAGGTGCGGGGGCGATTTTTCGGCCAGCTGGCCCACAAGGCGTCCGATCACAAGCGCACTTTCTTCCAGACGGGCCGCCGATGGGCGCACCCGGTCATGTTGACATGCATGAATGATAAATCAGCCAACAGCCGGCACCAGATCAGCGCGGGCAGCTATCAAATCAAAAGCAGCTGTGGACACGCAGTTGGCGAGGAAACGGCCGACCGAGGTGCACGGCGCGCGTTGCCCGGTCAAGGTCGTACCAGACCGCGCCGCGCCGCCTCCAGCGCGGCTTCGGCGCGCGACGACACGTTCAGCTTGCGGTAGATCTGCTTGACGTAGTCCGCCACCGTGTGGCGCGACAGACCCAGCTGCCCCGCGATCTCAGGCAGCGTGAAGCCTTTGGCCACGCGCTGCAGGATCTCGGTCTCACGCGGGTTCAGCGCGACATCTTCCGGCGCCAAAGACAGGGCCTGGGGCACCGTGGCCTGAAAGTCTTCGATGAAAAAGCGCAGCACGCGGCGCGCGACGGTGGGGGCCAGGGGCGGCTCGCCTTGCGCCGCACCGCGCAGCGCGGCCACCAGTTCTTCTTCGGGTTGGCTCTTGAGCAAATAGCCGAACGCCCCCGCGCGCAGCGCCGGCAGCAGGCGCTCGTCGCCGTCGGCGTGGGTGAAGATCACCAGCTTGGCGCTCGGGCGCAGCGCCTGGACCACGGGCGACACGTCTGGCGCGCCGTCCGCCAGCCCCTGCGGGTCCAGCAAGACCAGGTCAAACGCCTCGTCGCACATCAGACACACCGCCTCTGCAATGGCATCCGCACGAAACCACTGCGCCGACGGAAACGCCTTGACCGCGGCTGGCGGCAGCCCGTGGGCAGCGTGCGCCGCCGCCTCAACAATCAAGATGCGGTTCATGTTGAACCGATGCTATCGGCGCAGCCGGCGCCCATGGCCAGCCACGCGCGGCCGTGTGACATTGTTCTCACCCTTGTCGCGCCAAGTACACCGAAAGCACCGTCGCATTGACCAAATCAAGGCGCAACCGGAGGTCGCACGCCGCTGGGAAGGCTTCGCCGATCTGCCGCACAATGCCCGTGTGATTCTTCGCCATACCTTTACCCCCCTCAACAACACCCGTTTGCAGCACCTGTGCGGCCCGATGGACGAGCACCTGCGCACCATCGAAGCCGGCCTGCAAGTCAGCATCGCGCACCGGCACGAACAGTTCAAAGCCGACGGCCCCAAAAAGCAGGCCGAACGCGCCATCACGCTGCTGCAAGCCCTGTACGAGTTGGCCGACCGCCCGATCCGCCCCGAAACCGTGCAGCTGATGCTGACCGGTGACGGCACGCCTGTCGCTGAGGGCGCAGACGGCGCCGCCGCGCTGGCCACGCGCCGCAGCGATTTGCGTGCGCGTACGCCCAACCAGGCCGGGTACCTCGACAACATCGCCAGCCACGACATCACCTTCGGCATCGGCCCCGCCGGCACCGGCAAGACCTACCTGGCCGTGGCTTGCGCCGTCGACGCGCTGGAGCGCCAGGCCGTGCAGCGCATCCTGCTGACCCGCCCTGCCGTCGAAGCGGGCGAACGTCTGGGCTTTCTGCCGGGCGACCTGACACAAAAAGTCGATCCCTACCTGCGCCCGCTGTACGACGCGCTGTACGACCTGATGGGTTTCGACCGCGTCGCCAAGGCCTTCGAGCGCAACCAACTGGAGATCGCGCCCCTGGCCTTCATGCGCGGGCGCACACTGAACAACGCCTTCGTCATTCTGGATGAAGCGCAGAACACCACGCCCGAGCAGATGAAGATGTTCCTCACCCGCATCGGCTTCGGCGCCAAAGCGGTCGTCACCGGCGACGTCAGCCAGATCGACCTGCCCAAGGGCGCCACCAGCGGCCTGATCGACGCCGAACGCGTGCTCAAACGCGTTAAGGGTTTGGCCTTCACCCGCTTCACCAGCGCCGATGTCGTGCGCCACCCCTTGGTCGCCCGCATCGTCGACGCGTACGACGCCGCGCCGCGCCGTACGTCGGACGTGCGCAGTCGTTGATTGCTGCGGTTTGAGTAGCTATCCGCGCAGGTGGTTGTAGGTCTGAACGTCGAAACACTTGAGCATCAAGCCGAGACCGAGTTTCCGTTGACACCCGCTCCACGCGGCACAATCCCCGCATGTCCGACCTCTCCCTCAGCCTCCAATTCACCCGTTTCCCCGCCGTGGCCGAGCACCGCGCTGCGCTGCCCCGCCACAAGGTCGCGCGCTACCTGCGCGCGGCGCTGGGCGATGATGTGCAAGCCGCGGAGATCACGGTGCGCGTCGTCGATGCCGACGAAGGACAGCGGCTGAACCGCGAGTTTCGGCACAAGGACTACGCGACCAATGTGCTGACCTTTGACTACAGTACTGCGCCGGTAGTGGCCGCTGACCTGGTGTTGTGCGCGCCGGTGGTGACGCGCGAGGCGGCCGAGCTGGGCAAGCCGCTGGCCGAGCATTACGCGCACCTGCTGGTGCACGGCGCCTTGCACGCGCAGGGCTGGGACCACGAAACGAGCGATGAAGACGCCGAGGCGATGGAGGCGCAGGAGACGGCGATCCTGGCGCGCCTGGGCTTCAGCGACCCGTACGCCAAGTAAGGGTGCACCCGCCGCTGCTTGCGGCTGCACCGCAGCATTGCGAGGCTCAATGCGGTGTCGTGGGGTGCGACGCGGTGGGGTGCCGCATTGCATTGCATCAATGCTATATATTTCATAGCTGTCCGCGCAGATAGCTCTAGGGCCAAAGGCCGATTTCATGCAAAAACCGCCTTCGGTGGAGCCGCTGAAAGTCGGCGCCGGACGGACTCGCCCCCCGCAGACGCCTACAACAACCGCGCCTTGACGCTCTTGCCCTTGACCTTGCCGGCGTTGAGCCGCGCGCAGGCTTCACTGGCGATGGCGCGGTCCACCGCGACGTAGGTGGAAAAGTCGTTGACGCTGATTTTGCCGACCTGCTCGCGCGCGTAGCCAAAGTCGGCGCACATGGCGCCCATCACGTCGCCGGCGCGGATCTTTTCCTTGCGACCGCCGACAATCTGGATGGTGGTCATGGGCGGGGTCAGCGCGCCGCCCGGCGCGGGCGTGAGTTCGGCCACGGGGTAGAACTTGGAGGCGCGGCCTTGCAGCTGTTCGATGCGGCCCACGTTGCCCATCTCGTCCAGGCTGACCAGGTTCAGCGCCAGGCCTTCGGCGTCGCCGCGGCCGGTGCGGCCGATGCGGTGGATGTGCACTTCGGCGTCCGGCGTCACGTCCACGTTGATGACGGCCGGCAGGTCGGCGATGTCCAGTCCGCGCGCGGCCACGTCGGTGGCCACCAGCACGCTGCAGCTGCGGTTGGCAAACTGCACCAGCACCTCGTCGCGCTCGCGCTGCTCCAGCTCGCCGTACAGCGCCAGCGCGCTGAAGCCCTGCGCCTGCAGCGCGCTGGCGATGGCGCGCACCTGCTGCTTGGTGTTGGCAAACACCAGCGTCGATTCGGGGCGGAAGTGCAGCAGCAGTTTGGCCACCGTCGCCGCTTTTTGGTTGGCCTCCACCTCGTACCAGCGCTGCTCGATCTTGCCGGCGCTGTGCTGGGCCGCGACTTTCACCATCTCGGGCTGGCGCATGAAACGCGCCGCCAGCTTGGCGATGCCGTCCGGGTAGGTGGCGGAAAACAGCAGCGTCTGCCGCTCGGCCGGGCATTGGCGCACCACGTTTTCGATGTCGGCCAAGAAGCCCATGTCGAGCATGCGGTCCGCTTCGTCCAGCACCAGGGTCTGCAGCTGGCCAATGTCCAGCGCGCCGCGCTGCATCAGGTCCAGCACACGGCCGGGCGTGCCGACGACGATGTGGGCACCGTTTTCCAGCGTGGCGATCTGGTTGCGCGAAGGCACGCCGCCGTACACGGTGACCACCTTGATGTTGTCCTGCGCGCGCGCCAGGCGGCGGATTTCGGTGGCGACCTGGTCGGCCAGTTCGCGCGTCGGGCACAGCACCAGCGCCTGGATGCCAAACCAGCGCGGGTTGAGTTTGTCCAGCAAAGGCAGGCCGAACGCCGCCGTCTTGCCGCTGCCGGTGCTGGCCTGGGCGATCAGGTCCTTGCCTTGCAAGGTCAGCGGCAGGCTGGCGGCCTGGATCGGCGTCATCTGCACGTAGCCGAGTTGCTGCAGGTTGTCCTGCATGGCGGGCTGCAACGGCAGCGCGGTGAAAGCGGCCGGCGCGTCGGCGTTGGGGGTGGCGGTCATGGGGCGCGATTATCCCGGTGACGCCCCGGTCGGGCGCTCAGGTGGCGGGCGTCAGCCGCATGGGGATGGTCACCGGCCCGTCGTTGACCAGCGCGACTTGCATGTCGGCACCGAATTCGCCCGTGGCCACCACGGGGTGCGCGGCGCACGCCTGCGCGATGAAGTACGCATACAGCCGACGCCCCAGGTCGGGCGGCGCGGCGGCGGTGAAGCTGGGGCGGTTGCCGCCTGACGTGTCGGCCGCCAGTGTGAATTGGCTGACGATCAGCAGGCCGCCTGCCACGTCCTGCACGCTGCGGTTCATCTTGCCCGCGTCGTCACTGAAGATGCGCAGCTTGAGCACCTTGGCCAGCAGCTTGTCGGCGATGGCTTCGGTGTCACCGTGTTCGGCGCACAGCAGCAGCAGCAAACCGGGGCCGATCTGGCCGTTGACGCGGCCGTCGATACTGACGCTGGCCTGTGACACACGCTGGATGAGGGCCTGCATTTCCGCTAAGGTGACGCTGGTCGAAAGTCAAAAGAGGAGTATGCATGAGCCTGAAAAGCACCTTGCTGCGCGCGCTGGCCGCCGCCGCCCTGGTCCACGCCGCGCTGTGGGCGCCCGCTGTGGCCCAGGCCCAGAACAATTCGCGCGAGGCGGCCGAAGCGGTGCGCAAGCACCGCGCCGAACAAGGCGGCGCCCAGCGCGCGACACCACCGGCCGAGCCGACCAAGCCCAAGTCGGGCTCGTGGCGCGGTGACGCCTACCGCGTTCGCGGCGACCCCAACGCCGACCCGCGCGCCAGCCTGAAAAGCTGCCTGGACAATTCCGGCATGAACATGGGCGCGCGCGACCGCTGCATGCGCCAGCACTGCCAGGGCCGCTGGGGCGAAGGCGATTGCCCCCGGCAAGGCGGCGACGTGATCGACCGCTCCGGCGCCAACGAGCGCACGCCCCTGGGCCGCTGCCTGAAGGACGCGGGCGCCAACCCCTTCAAGCGCGACGCCTGCGGCTGGCGCCACTGCAACAACAAGTGGGATACGCCCGAATGCGCCGCGGTCAAGCCGCGCGGCACGCCATCGGCCCAGTAAAACGCCGCGGCGCGCCCACCGCGCCGCCCTCAGTGCCGGTGGGCGTGGCCCAGGCCCATCGGTGCAGCGGCTTCGGCCGCAGGCGCCTGTTCGGTCAAGGGCTCGACGCCCAGCGGCAGCAGCTCGATGCTGACCTGCAGGCCGGGCACGGCATCCAACAGCGCCTGCTCGACCTGCCCACGCAAGGACGCGGCACGCCCCAGGCTCCAGTTAGCGGGCAGGTGGATGTGCAGACTCAGGAAGTGGCGCTGCCCGGCCCGGCGCGACAGCACATGATCGATCTTCACCGGGCCGTCGGCGCCGGGTGTGACCGGGGCGAAGGCGGCCACGCCGACCGCAGCATGCGCGGCCGCGGGTGACACGAAACGCGCCAGTGCGCCCTCGACCGCGGTTTGCACCTCGGGCTCGGCCGCCGCGTCCATCAGGCCCTGGGACGAGCGCCAGATCAGCCGGCCGCCTTCGCGCAGGATGTTCAGCGCCACGCCGATCGCGACCAACGCGTCCAGCCACAGCCAGCCGGTCACACTGGCCAGCAGCAGGCCGACGACCACGCCTGCCGAGGTCCAGACGTCGGTCATCAGGTGCTTGCCGTCGGCCTCCAGCGCGATGGAGCGGTGCGTGCGCGCGGCGCGGAACATGATCCAGGCCAGTAAGCCGTTCAAGCCCGAACTGGCGACCGACAGCGCCAGACCCCAACCCAACTGCTCCAGCGGCTGCGGGTGCCAGAGGCGCGGCAGCGCGGCCCAGACGATGGCGGCGGCCGCGCCGAGGATCAGGATGCCCTCAAAGCCTGACGAAAAATACTCGGCCTTGCTGTGGCCAAACGGGTGGTCGGCGTCGGCCGGGCGGGCGGCCACGGTGACCATCCACAGCCCGAACACGGCGGCGGCCAGGTTGACGAAGGACTCCAGCGCGTCGGACAACAGACCGACCGAGCCGGTCAGCCGCCAGGCCAGGGTCTTGAGCGCGATGGTCAGCAGCGCCACCGCGACCGACACGCCCATCAGGCGGGTCGGGGTCATCCAGCGGCGAAGGGTTTCGGTGGGCATGGGCAGCATTGTCCAGGGTGCGCGGCGGCGGGGCACGCAGCATGCCCGTTTTTGATGACAATTGGCCTCTGGGCCTACAGGGATCTGCGCGACCAGCTACTTATTTAATAGCGAATAGCCGCACTTTCGCGGTCTGAACGCGCCTGCGTCGCATTCCCCAGACGTCGGCGACGGTGCTCGGGGCCGCCGCGACCGCCGTCAGCGCGGGCCGCTACGCGCTGGCCAACACGTATTCGCCGCTGTCCTGCAAGCGCACTTCGCCCGCTGCGACCAGGCCGTCCAGGTGCTGGGAAATCGTGCGCCGCTCGGCCGGAAAGACCCAGGGCACGGCGGCGCCGGGCGGGTACAGCACGCCGCGCCGCGCCAGCGCGTCCAGCGTGTGCGGGCGCTCGCGCAGGTAGTCGATCAGCTGATCGTCGTGTTCGGCGATGCGGGCGGCAAAGCGGTCCAGCGCGCGCAAAAACTCGGCGCGGTCGGTCAGCACACCCTTGTGGTGCGAGGTGACCCAGACGCGCGCGTCCAGCTCGCGCACGCGCTGCAGGCTTTGCTGAAACAGCGCCAGGCTGGACGTGGCGTCGCCGTAGTACGGGCCAAAGCCGGTCAAGTCGATGTCGCCGATGAAGGCCACGCCTTCGCTTTCTTCCACCAGCGCGCAATGGCCGGACGTGTGGCCGGGCAGGTGGTGCGCACGCACGCGCACGCCGCCGCCCAGGTCCCACACGGCGCCGCCTTGGTAGGCGGTGGCGTCGGGGCGCGGCACCCAGTGGTGGCTGCGTTCGATGAAGGGGCGCAGCTCGGCCATCACCTCGGGCGTGTAGCCGTAGTGCGCACAAAGGCCTTCCCACGACTGCGCCGCCGCCAAGTCGGCCGCGTGCACCTGCACCGGCGTGTGCGGGATGCGGCGCAGGCCAGCGGTGTGGTCTTCGTGCACGTGGCCGAGGATGACCAGGTCGGCCTCGTCGAATTCGGGCCCGATGCGGTTGGCGACCAGCGGCGTGTCAAACGCCACGCGCATGTCCGCGCCCTGGACGATGACCTGGTTGCCGTCGGGGTGCTTGCCCGACTTGTCGCCAAAATGCACGGCCACGGGGCCGAAGCGCTGAACGGGGGGAGCTGCCTGCATCTTGGGTATCGTACCGGGGTACTCGCCCAGCGCGCACCACCTGCGCGACACGCGGCGCACCGGCCCATTGACCATCCAACCCCGCATGACCCTCGCCATCGCCCAGTCCACGCCCACCGCCGACGCCATCGCGCGCTGGGTGGAACAGGCCTGGGACCTGGGTCCGGTGGTGGGTGGCGAATTTCTGCGCCGCAGCTTCAACCAGGTCTACCGCATCGACTTCGCCAGCGGCCAGCGCGCGGTGGCGCGCCTGTCGTCCGAGCGGCCGCGCGGGCCGGCCAACACCGCGTTTGAAGCCGCGCTGCACCAGCACCTGGCCGCCCACGGCTGCCCAGTGGTGCGCTGCCTGCCGGCGCGCGGCGGCGCCCACGCGGTCGACGTGCCGCTGCCCGAAGGCGTGCGCCCGCTGATGCTGTTCGACTATGTGGAAGGCGACTTCACCGGCGAAGCGCCCGAAGACATCGCCACCTTTGCGCGCGGGCTGGCGGCGCTGCACACGGCCGGCGCGTCGTACGCCGGGGCACCCAGCCGCTACGCGCTGGAGTTGCCCGACCTGCTGGACCGCCCACTGCAAGGCCTGCTGCGCGCGCCGACGATGCTGCCCGAATTGCGCCCCGGCTTCGAGGCCGCGGCCGAGCGCCTGCGCACCCGCCTGTCCGCGCTGGAGCCGCTGACCCGCGTGCTGTGCCACGGCGACGCGCACGGTGAAAACAACTTCATGCGCACCAACGCACAAGGCGAGCGCGAAGCGGTGTTCTTCGACTTCGACGAAGCCGGCCCCGGCTGTTTGGCGTACGAGCTGGCGATCTACCCCTGGTCCATGTTCCCGCGCATGCCCGACACGCCGCCGAGCGAACGCGTGCTGGCGCGCTGGCGCAGCTTCATCAATGCGTACCGCGAAGTGCGCCCGCTGACGGCCGCCGACCAGGCCGCCATCGCCCCCTTCATGGCCGTGCGCCAGTTCTGGCTGCTGGGCGAATACGCGGGCCGCGTGCCGGTCTGGGGGTCGCAAGCCATGCCGACCATGTACCTGCGCAAACAGCTGGGTTTGCTGGCGCAGTGGGAGGCGCTGGAATTGCCTTTTTGAGGCGCGCGGCGGATGGCGCGGGCGTGACTGGCGGTCGCCGTTCGCCTTGGCGGTGCCAGCGCCCGCTTCAAACGCTACTGATTTCGGAGCTGCTCGCGCAGATCACTGTAGGGCCAGTTGCCGATTTGGCTCGAAGCCTCGAGAAGGCTGCACCCTGCCTCAGTCCGGCACATCGCCTGGCGCAAAGCTGGCCTCGGGCGACAGGCCGAACGCCGTTGGGTAGCGCAGCGTGCCGCGCGCCGCCTGGTCGCCGAACGCCAGCGCCTGCACGTGGTCCGCGTACGCCGCCGGCAGGCCCGGCAAGCTCAGATCGCCGGACGCGGCAAAGCCAAAGCGCGCGTAGTACGCCGGGTCGCCCAGCAGCACCACGCCTGCCGCGCCGCGCGCACGCAGATCGGCCAGCGCCGCCTGCACCAGCGCCTGCCCCACGCCCTGGCGCTGCCAGCGCGGATCGACCGCCACCGGGCCCAGCCCGAACCAGCGGCCGGGCGAGCCGGACAGCCGCACCGGCGACGCGGCGACGTACCCGGCGCAGTCGCCCGCGCGCACGGCCAGCAGCGACAGGCTGAGCGCGCCGTCTCGCCGCAGCGCGCGGACAATTCGGGCTTCGCTCTGGTCGCTGTGGGGCACGCCAGCGAAGGCGGTGCCCAGCACGGCGTCGATCGCGGACGCGTCACCGGGCGCTTCGGGGCGGATCTCGATTGCTATCAACACAGTAGCTGCTTGCGCAGGTGGTTGTAGGGCCAACGGTCGATTTGGCTTGGAATCACCGAAGCCAGCACCGCCCCGCGCCTGCGGCCGGGCGGCGCCCCGCTCAGGCCAGCGTCACCCGCGCGAACTTGCGCTTGCCGACCTGCACCACGTAGGTGCCAGCGGCCAGTTTCAGGCCCTTGTCGCTGACCATGCTGGAGTCAACGCGCACACCGCCGCCGTCGATCAGGCGATTGCCTTCGGACGTGGAAGGCGCCAGATTGGCCTGTTTCAGCAGCTGCGCGATCCCTAAGGCGCCCCCCTCACCCAGCGGCAGGCTGAGTTCCGGAATCTCGTCCGGCACGCCGCCCTTGCTGCGGTTGATGAAGTCCTGCTCGGCCGCCTCGGCCGCCGCCGCGCTGTGAAAGCGCGTGGTGATTTCCTTGGCCAGCAGCACCTTGGCGTCCTTGGGGTTGCGGCCGCCTTCGATCTCCAGCTTCAGCGCGGCGATTTCCGGCAGGCTCATGAAGGACAGCAGGGTGAACCAGTCCCACATGAGGTCGTCGGAAATCGACAGGATCTTGGCGAACATGGTGTTCGCGTCATCGGTGATGCCGACGTAGTTGTTCTTGGACTTCGACATCTTGTGCACGCCGTCCAGGCCGACCAGGAGCGGCATGGTGAGCACACACTGCGGTTCTTGCCCATGTTCCTGCTGCAGATGGCGGCCCATCAGCAGGTTGAATTTCTGGTCGGTGCCGCCCAGTTCCAGGTCGGACTTAAGTGCAACCGAGTCGTAGCCCTGCAGCAGCGGGTACAGGAATTCGTGCAGGCTGATCGAATTGCCTTCGGTGAAGCGCTTGTGGAAGTCGTCGCGCTCCATCATGCGGGCCACGGTGTACTTGGCGGCCAGCTGGATCAGGCCGCGCGCACCCAGGGCATCGGACCATTCGCTGTTGTAGCGGACCTCGGTCTTGGCCGGGTCCAGCACCTTGGCGGCCTGGGTGTAATAGGTTTCGGCGTTGGCCTTGATCTGCTCAGGCGTCAGCGGCGGGCGCGTGCTGTTGCGGCCCGACGGGTCGCCGATCAGGGTGGTGAAGTCGCCGATCAGGAAGATCACCTGGTGGCCGAGGTCCTGCAGCTGGCGCATCTTGTTCAGCACCACCGTGTGGCCCAGGTGGATGTCGGGCGCCGTCGGGTCGAGCCCCAGCTTGATGCGCAGCGGCTGGCCGGTCTGGGCAGAACGCGTCAGTTTCTTGATCCAGTCATCCTGGGGAAGCAATTCGTCGCAGCCGCGTAGCGAAATAGCCATAGCGTCGCGAATTTCGTCGGGAATGGGGGCTTCTGTCAGCTTGGTGTCAGGCATTGTGTCAAGAGCGTTGTAGGAACGTGCCTACGCCGTTATACTCATTCGATTCGGCCTCATTCTAAGAGGCCCTGCTCTGCTGGCAGAGCGCTTTACCGGGCGGTTCGTGAACCCTTGGACCGAACCCGCTCTGTCGTGACCTGTTTTCCGGAACATCCCCGCGCGTGAAGCAAGAACTGATTTCCACCGGCCTGGCATTGGCCGATTTCGTGCACCGCCACCCCAAGCGCATCACCGCGGTCATCGCCGCGTTGCTGCTGGGCGGCGGTGGCGGCGCCTTCGCCGTGGCCAACCTGGCCCCCACCGCCCCGACCGAGCCGCTGCGCCTGGTGTCTGAATCCGTGCAAGCCCTGCAATTGGGCAGCCAGATCGACATGCTGGACACCCACAGCTTCACGCTGTACCGCAGTGAGCAAACGCGCCCGTCCGACACGCCTGAGGCGCTGCTCAAGCGCCTGGGCCTGGCCGACCCGGCCGCTGCCGCCTTCCTGCGCAAGGACACGATCGCCCAGCAGGCCCTGTTCGGCCGTGGCAGCGCGGGCCGCACCGTCACCGCCGAAGCCACCGATCGACTGGAAGTGCAGACCCTGCGCACCCACTGGGTCGAAAGCGACACCGACGACAACTTCAAGCGCCTGGTGGTCGAAAAGTCTGGCGACAGCTTCAATGTGCGCGTCGAAACCGCGCCCCTGGTGGCCAGCCAGCGCCTGACCAGCGGCGTGATTCGCGGCACCTACTACAGTGCCGCCGACGAAGCCAACCTGCCCGACGCCGTGGCCAAGCAGCTGACGGAGATCTTCGACTCCAACGTCGACTTCCACCGCGGCCTGCGCCGGGGCGACCGTTTCTCGGTCGTGTACGAGTCGCTGGAAGCCGATGGCGAGCCCATCCGCGCCGGCCGCATCCTCAGTGCCGAAATGGTCAACCGCGGCAAGACTTTCCAGGCCATCTGGTTCACCGAGCCAGGCGCCAAGAAGGGGGCGTACTACGGTTTTGACGGCCAAAGCCTGCGCAAAGCCTACCTGGCCGCGCCCATGGAAATCACGCGCATGACCAGCGGCTTCGGCATGCGCGACCACCCGGTGCTGGGTTACAAGCGCGAACACCGCGGCGTCGATTACGCCGCCCCCACCGGCACCCCGGTGCGCACCATCGGCGACGGCAAGGTCGAATTCGCCGGCGTGCAAAGCGGCTACGGCAACGTCATCTACGTCAAGCACCGCAACGCCAAGGACACCACGGTCTACGCCCACCTGTCGCGCATCGACGTGAAGACCGGCGACAACGTGATGCAGGGCGAGCGCATCGGCGCCGTCGGCCAGACCGGCGTGGCCACCGGCCCGCACCTGCACTTCGAATTCCGCATCAACAACGAACCGAACGACCCGACCGACATCCTGGCCGCGCAACGCGAAAGCGTGCCTGTGTCGCCCGGCGGCAAGGCGGCGTTCGCCAAGCTGTCGGCCGGCATGAAGTTGCAACTTTCGGCCGCCGGCAACATCACCAACAGCACGTTTGAGTGATGGGGTAGCGGCTGCGCGCCGCATCGCCAAACAAAAAAAGGGCGCCTTGGGCGCCCTTTTTTATGCCGACGATGCGCGTCGGCGCCAGCCAGTGTGCTTACTCGGCGATCGAGAACGACGAGCCGCAACCGCAGGTGGTCTGGGCATTCGGGTTCTTGATGACGAATTGCGCGCCCTGCAGGTCTTCCTTGTAGTCGATCTCGGCACCGACCAGGTACTGGTAGCTCATGGCGTCGATCAACAGCGACACGCCGTTCTTGGTCATCGTCGTGTCGTCTTCGTTGGCGATTTCGTCGAAAGTGAAACCGTACTGGAAGCCCGAGCAGCCGCCGCCCTGCACGAACACGCGCAGCTTGAGGTCGGGGTTGCCTTCTTCAGCGATCAGATCGGCCACTTTGGCGGCGGCGCTGTCGGTGAACACGATCGGGTCGGGCATCGTGGACGGGGAGGTAATTTCTTGTGCGACGGCACTCATGTCGGCTCCTGTGCTTCTAGGACCATGTAGCCCAATAGTATATCAAATTACTCGGGTTTCAGGGTCGGTCGAAGTCCAGCGTGGGCTCGGTCGGTTCCGACGGTGGCGGCGGACGGTTTTCCGCCGTGCCCGAGGGCGCAGGCGCCAGGGTAGCGCTGGCGGTCGGCGGCGGGGGTGGCGGTGTGACCTGCGGTTGCAGCTGGCCGGCGATCACCGCGCCCTGCGCCATTTCCAGCGCCTTGTAGCGCACATCGCCCTGGATGCGCGCCTTGGCCTGCAATTCGAGCAGTTCGCGCGCCAGCACCGGGCCGACCACGGTACCGCCGATGACGACGTGGTCCGCGCTGATCGCGCCCTGCACGCTGCCGCCTTCACCGATCACCAGCACGCTGGGGCCCGCGCCTTCGGCGGTGACGTCGCCCAGCACCGCGCCGTCGATCTGCAGGCCTTCCTGGAAGGTGCAATCGCCCGCCACTTTCATGCCAGCGGCAATCGTGCTGCGAACGGACCACGGCTTCTTGATGCCCAGCATGTCTGCGACTCCTCGGTTCATGCCTCGCTTTTACCACGCTGGCGCGTCAATGCCGCCACCCCAGCCCTTCGCCCATGAAAAAACCGCGCGGCCTGGCGGCGGCGCGGTTTTTGCAGACTGCCCGAAGGCGGTCGATCAGCGCTTGCTGAACTGCTTGCGGCGGCGTGCGGAGTGCAGACCGACCTTCTTACGCTCGACCTCACGGGCGTCGCGGGTCACGTAACCAGCGGCCGACAGGGCCGGCTTCAGGTTCGCGTCGTAGTCGATCAGGGCGCGGGTGATGCCGTGGCGCACGGCGCCGGCTTGGCCGGATTCACCGCCACCGTGGACGTTGACCTGGATGTCGAAGGTTTCGACGTTGTCGGTCAGCACCAGCGGCTGCTTGGAGATCATGATCGAGGTTTGGCGGCCGAAGAATTCTTCGATGGCCTTGCCGTTCACCGTGATCTTGCCGGAGCCTTTTTTCAGAAACACGCGGGCGACGCTGGTTTTGCGACGGCCGGTGCCATTGTTCCAATCACCAATCATTTACCGGCTCCTTCAGATTTCCAGCGCTTTGGGCTGCTGGGCGCTGTGCGGGTGCTCGGCGCCGCCGTAGACCTTCAGCTTCTTGATCATGGCGTAACCCAGCGGGCCTTTGGGCAGCATGCCCTTGACGGCCTTTTCCAGCGCGCGGCCGGGGTGCTTGGCCTGGATGTCGCGGAAATTGGTTTCGCGGATGCCGCCGGGGTAGCCGGTGTGGCGGTAGTACTTCTTGTCAAGCTCTTTGGCGCCGGTGACGCGGAGCTTGGCGGCGTTGACGATGACGATGTAGTCGCCGGTGTCGACGTGAGGCGTGTAAATGGCTTTGTGCTTGCCGCGCAGACGGAGGGCCACTTCGCTGGCGACCCGACCGAGCACCTTATCGGTGGCGTCAATCACAAACCACTCGTGCGTCACGTCAGCGGGTTTTGCGCTGAACGTTTTCATGAGTTTTCCTGGATAAGGAGGGTTTGGTCGGCCCTTTTCCACGGTCGGCGCTCCTCTTGTCAGGGAGCCTCTTAGGTGGGGTTTGGCGCATTCCCGAAAGAACACGCCATCTTGCCGCGGGGCACGCTATGCGCTGCAAAGCCAGCCATTATAGCCCGCGGTGGGGGCGTGCGATAGCCCCCTGGGCGTGAAAAGACCCCCGCAGCAGCGCCGGCCAGCCGCCGCGGGCACGACGGATCGCGCGCGCGCCCGCGGCCGTCCGTGCTGGCCCGGCCGCCCGCGCGGTATACGATGCCGGCATGTACAGCTACCGCCACGGCTTTCACGCCGGCAACCACGCCGACGTGCTCAAGCACCTGTGCCTGATCGGCGCCGCGCGCCATCTGATGCGCAAGCCCACGCCACTCTTGATGGTGGACACGCACGCCGGCGCCGGGCTGTACCGGCTGGACGGCGACTACGCGCGCACCTCGGGCGAGGCGGCCGAAGGCGTGCTGCGGCTGATTGAGGCGGGTTTCAAGCCCAATTCGGCCTCAGCCCTAGATGGATCTGCGCAAGCAGCTATCAAATCTGAAGCAAGCCTGCTGGAAGATTACCTTGGCATCATCGCCAGCTTCAACCCCCAGCCGGGCACTTGGCGCGCCTACCCCGGTTCGCCCTTCATCCTGGCGCGCCTGATGAACGAACCCGCGCGCGCTGCGGTGCACGACCGGCTGAAGCTGTTCGAGATGCACCCGACCGACGCGCACACGCTGCTGGACAACATCTCGCAGCTCGACCTGGGCCGCCGCATCAACGTGGCGCCGGAAGACGGCTTTGCCAGCCTGAAGGCGCTGATCCCGCCGCCGCTGGCCGCCGGCGGCTCGCGCCGCGCGCTGGTGCTGATGGACCCGAGCTACGAGATCAAGACCGACTACGCCAAGGTCGCCGACAGCATGCAAGATGCGCTCAAGCGCTTTGCCACGGGCGTTTACCTGGTCTGGTACCCGATCATCCCGCGGCCCGAGGCGCATGGCCTGCCGCGGCGCCTGAAGACACTGGCGCAGCAAGCCGGCCGCAGCTGGCTGCACGCGACCCTGAACGTCGGCGCGGCCGACGCCGGCCGCGGGCGGGGGGGCCGCCGCCGGGGCCGACCACGGCCGCGGCCTGTCGGCCAGCGGCATGTTCATCATCAACCCGCCCCATCCGCTGAAAAGCCAGCTGGAAGCCGTGCTGCCCGACGTGCTGGCCGCCTTGAGCGAAGGCAAGGGCCGGGGCGCCGATTGGGCCGTGGAAGCCGGCGCCGCCTGAAACGGCAACGCCTGATGCGACCGCCACGCCACCGCGCGGCCGCTCAATATCCGGGTAAACCCCAGGGCCATTTGCCCGAATTAACCGACCGCCTGGTCGGTTAATTATTTATACTGGCGATCTGCCCGTCGCGCGCCTCCCTATGGGCGCCGGCTTTTGCGCCATTCGGGCCACTCAAGGAGACCCACGCATGTACACGCAGTCGTTTTCCGTGCCCGACGAGGGCGAAGCCAAAACCAACCTGAAGGCCGTGCGCCAGCCGCCGAGCGATACCGAGGTCGCGCTGCAAGCCGAATTTGACGCCCGCATCGACGCCGACGGCCGCATCGAGCCGCGCGACTGGATGCCCGACGCCTACCGCAAGACCCTGGTGCGCCAGATCAGCCAGCACGCGCACAGCGAAATCGTCGGGATGCTGCCCGAGGGCAACTGGATCAGCCGCGCCCCCACCCTGAAGCGCAAGGCCATCCTGATCGCCAAGGTGCAGGACGAAGCCGGCCACGGCCTGTACCTGTACAGCGCCGCCGAAACGCTGGGCACCAGCCGCGACCAGATGCTGGACGGCCTGCACAGCGGCAAGGCCAAGTACAGCTCCATCTTCAACTACCCCACGCTCAGCTGGGCCGACGTCGGCGTGATCGGCTGGCTGGTCGACGGCGCGGCCATCATGAACCAGGTGCCGCTGTGCCGCTGCAGCTACGGCCCGTACGCGCGCGCCATGGTCCGCGTGTGCAAGGAAGAGTCCTTCCACCAGCGCCAGGGCTACGAAGCCCTGCTGGTGATGATGAAAGGCAGCCAGGCGCAGCGCGACATGGTGCAGGACGCCGTCAACCGCACCTGGTGGAAGTGCCTGGCCATGTTCGGGCCGCCCGACGCCGACAGCCCCAACAGCGTGCAAGGCATGCGCTGGGGCATCAAGCGCATCAGCAACGACGACCTGCGCCAGAAGTTTGTCGACGCCACCGTGCCGCAGGCCAAGGTGCTGGGCGTGACCCTGCCGGACCCCGACCTGAAGTGGAACGAGGCGCGCGGCCATTACGACTACGGCGAAATTGACTGGGCCGAGTTCTGGCAAACCGTCAACGGCCACGGCCCGATGAACCGCGAACGCCTGGGCGCGCGCGTCAAGGCGCATGAGCAAGGCGCCTGGGTGCGCGACGCCGCCGTCGCCCACGCCGACAAACAACAGCAGCGCGCCCGCAAGGCCGCCTGACCGACAGCCCCCTGGAGACACCACGATGAGCAACCAACCCGCCCTCAAAGACTGGCCCCTGTGGGAAGTCTTCGTCCGCAGCAAGCAAGGCCTGGAGCACAAGCACTGCGGCAGCCTGCACGCCAGCGACGCGCAGCACGCGCTGCAGATGGCGCGCGACGTCTACACGCGCCGCCAGGAAGGCGTGAGCATCTGGGTGATGCCCTCGCACCTGATCGCCGCCAGCGACCCGAGCGACAAAGAGCAGCTGTTCGAACCCGCCAGCGACAAGATCTACCGCCACCCGACCTTCTACGAGATTCCCGACGAAGTGGGGCACATGTAAATGGACGCCCGCGTCAACACCCAAGCGCCGGTCGACTACCTGCTGCACTTGGCGGACAACGCCGTGGTGCTGGGCCAGCGCAACGCCGAGTGGAACGGCCACGGCCCCATCCTGGAAGAAGACCTGGCCATGGCCAACAACAGCCTGGACCTGATCGGCCAGGCGCGCATGCTCTACCAGTACGCGGCCGAACGCCTGAACGCCGACGTGCGTGCGCCGCGCAACACCGCGTGGCCGCCCGGCCCGGTCACCGAAGACACGCTGGCCTACTTCCGCGACGTGCCCGAATTCCGCAACTACACGCTGCTGGAACTGCCGCACCGCCTGGCCCTGGTGCCCGCCGCCGGTGGCGAACGCGACTGGGGCGTGACCACCGTCCGCAACTTCCTCTACAGCGCGCTGATGGTGCTGGCGTGGGAACGGCTGTCGCAATCCACCGACGCGCACCTGGCCGCCATCGCCGCCAAGAGCCTGAAGGAGGTGCGCTACCACCTGCGCCATGCGCGCGACTGGCTGGTGCGCCTGGGCGACGGCACCGACGAATCGCACCGCCGCGTGCAGGCTGCGCTGGACTACCTGCTGCCCTTCACCGACGAATTCTGGTCGGCCTCGGCGGTGGAAAGCGCCGTCGCCGCCGACGCCAGCGGCGTGCAAGTGGCCGAGCTGCGGGACGAGTGGAACGCCATCGTCGACGAAGCGATTGCCGAAGCCACGCTCAAGCGCCCCGCCGCCGTCGACGGCTACGTCACGCAAGGCAAGAGCGGCGTGCATTCCGAACACCTGGGCTACCTGCTGGCCGAAATGCAAAGCCTGGCGCGCGCCCACCCCGGCGCCGTCTGGTAAGCACCGCAGCCACCGGCAGACCCATCGCCCAAGGTAAACACCATGAGCCAAACCGCCTCCCAGCGCGCGCCAGATCAGCGCGGCCAGCTCCTGGAAAGTGAGCAGACCGCGCTCTGGACGGCCTTGGACGAGCTGACCGACCCGGAGATCCCGGTGGTCACGCTGCGCGAAATGGGCATCCTGCGCGAGCTGCGCCGCGGCGCCGACGGCCGGGTGGAAGTGGTCATCACGCCCACCTACAGCGGCTGCCCGGCGATGGAGCAGATTGCCGATGACATCACCGCCACCCTGGCGCGCGAAGGCGTGGCCGGCCGCGTGGTGACGCAGCTGGCCCCGGCCTGGACCACCGACTGGATGACGCCCGAAGCACGCGCCAAGCTGCGCGACTACGGCATCGCCCCGCCGCACACGGCCGCCGCTTGCGGGCCGGGCGAATCGGTGATCCAGTTTGCTCCTAAATCCGCAGCTGGCCGCGCAATTGGCTCTAAGGCCGCAGGCCGATTTGGCTCCGAAACGCCGGCCGTCGCCTGTCCGCAGTGCGGCTCGCACAACACGACGGAAACGTCGCACTTCGGCTCCACCGCGTGCAAGGCGCTGTACCGCTGCCTGGATTGCATGGAGCCGTTTGATTACTTCAAAAGGATTTGAGAGCTTCACCCCCTGAGTCGCCTGCGGCGCCTTCCCCCTCTCCTGTGGGAGGGGGACAACGCCAGAGGCCGGCGCAGGTCCGGCCTCGGCGTTTGCTGGCCTCCCCGCTGCACGCCGTCGGCTCTTGAGTCCGCCCTGCTACTCTCTTAAAAAACACCTCCCAACGCCCTCGAGGAGACAACCGCCCATGTCCGCTGTTCCCCGCTTTCACGACCTCACCGTCGCCCGCGTCAACCCTGAAGCGGCTGGCTCGGTGGCGATCACCTTCGCCGTGCCGACCGACTTGCAGGAGCGCTTTGCGTTCGAGCCGGGCCAGTTCCTCACGCTGCGCACCACCATCGACGGCCAGGACGTGCGCCGCAACTATTCGATCTGCTCCACGCGCAGCCGTTTTGGCAGCCACGGCGAGCTGGAAGTGGGCATCCGCCCGATGGACGGCGGGCTGTTTTCCAACTGGGCGGCGACGCAGCTGAAGGCAGGCGACACGCTGGCCGTGATGCCGCCGGACGGCCGCTTCACCATCCGCAAGCCGCGCGCGTTCCACCGCGTGGGTTTTGCCGCCGGCTCGGGCATCACGCCGATCCTGAGCATCATCGCCAGCACGATGGAAGAGAGCGAGACCGCCAAGTTCACCCTGGTGTACGGCAACCGCCGCATGTCCAGCGTGATGTTCAACGAAGCGCTGCAAGACCTGAAGGACAAGTACAAAAACCGCCTGACGCTGATCCACGTGCTGTCGCGCCAGGCGCAGGAAGTGCCCATGCTGGAAGGCCGCATCGACGGCGCCAAGGTGCAGCAGCTGATCGACACCCTGCTGCCCGCCAAGAGCATGGACGAGGTCTTCGTCTGCGGGCCCGAGGCCATGATCGACGCTGTCGAAGAAGCGCTGAAGACCGCTGGCGTGCCCGCCGACCGCATCTACAGCGAGCGCTTCACCTCGCCCACGCTGGAAGCGCTGACGCCCGACGCGCGCCGCGCCGCCGTGCAACAGGTCGACCCGGAGGCGCCCGCCGGCCAGGTGCAACTGACCGTCGTGGTGGACGGCAAACCGCACGAATTGGCCATGCGCGCCGACCAGCACGTGCTGGACGTGGCCTTGTCCGCTGGCCTGGACCTCCCCTATTCCTGCAAAGCCGGCGTGTGCTGCACCTGCCGCGCTAAGGTGCTGGAAGGCGAAGTGGTGATGGACAAGAACTTCACCTTGGAAGACGACGAAATGGCGCAAGGCTTCGTGCTCAGCTGCCAGGCCCGGCCGGTGGGCGACAAGCTGATCATCAGCTACGACGAGCGCTG
The DNA here is from genome assembly GCA_023442945.1 of Pseudomonadota bacterium. GTDB lineage: Bacteria > Pseudomonadota > Gammaproteobacteria > Burkholderiales > Burkholderiaceae_C > Ottowia. The sequence goes on from JAEZWW010000118.1 coordinate 21,237, forward strand.
ATGTCCGATGGCCGAGTGGTTGCGCGGAGCGGTGTTCTGGACGCTTGCCGCCGTTGTGATCTATGGCATCTTCTATCTTTGGCTCCCGTACAGCGAAGGCTTCAAGTTCATTGAGCAGGCGGTGAAAAACTCACCCCAGGTCCGAGCGCGAGTGGGCGAGGTCCACAAAGTCACGCCGGCGCTGCGCGGGCCGCACCGTTTTAAGTCCTCGAATGCCGACCAAGTCGTCTCGTTTGAAGTTGGCGTTTCGGGATCACGTCAATCGATAGGCCTGAACGTGGAAGCATCAAAGACCAACGGTGTCTGGGCCATCGTCAGAAGCACAAGTGATGAGCAGGCGCTGGACCTGAACTAGCCGCCCGTCAAAACGCACACACGACGCGGTGATGATGCGAGCCAATAAAAAAAGGCGCCGAGGGCGCCTTTTTGTCGTGGTTAAGAGGTTTTAAATACTGAAGCGGCCGCGCGGCCGCCCAAAGCCAGGGCCTGAGCGCGCTTTATTCGCCCACCGCCACGCTGGTGGCGATCATGTCGCCATCACGCCCGGCGGGCAGCACTTCGCGCAGCACGACAGCGTCATGGCCGCGCGACTTGAAGCCCAGCGCGCTGGCGGCGGCCTTGCTCAAATCGAGGATGCGGCCCTTGGCGTACGGCCCGCGGTCGTTGATGCGCACCACCACGTCCTTGCCGGTACGGGGGTTGTGCACGACCACGCGCGTGCCGAAGGGCAGCGTCTTGTGCGCGGCCGTCAGCTCGTACATGTCGAATTTCTCGCCGTTGGCGGTGGTGCGGCCGTGAAAGCCCGGGCCGTACCACGAGGCCGTGCCCTTTTGCAGGTCGCGCCCGGCGCGCACCATCTTGGCCACGCGCGCCTTGGGCGACAGCGAGGCGCGGGTTTCAACGGCATCTGGCTTGCTCTCGGCGTCCGCGTCGGCGGCGGGCTCGGCATCGCGTGCGCCCAGACGGGTTTTGAAGCCCGTGTAGTTGGAGCAACGCATGTCGTGCACGGCCTTGGCGGACGAGCAAGGTTCAGACAGAGAAGTGGAAGTATTCAGGCTCACCGTCTGGGCCGAAAGCGGCCCTGCTGCCAACCACAACGCGCCGATCCACAACAATCGGCCTGCTGGCAAACGGTTTGCACTTCCCGAAGCCGGCTGGGCGCTTGCGCGCTTGCCGGGAGAGGTGTCCCGTAACATGGAGGCGGATTTTAAGGGCCCGGGTCGGTTTTGGGGGTGTCAATTCGTCACGCAAGCGTCACTTGGACACAAAACTCTAGAAAAACGGCGCCGCATCCTACGTTTGGTTATGAAGAAAGCGCGGTCAATTCGGGCCATTTGCGCCCCGCCTTTTGAGGATCTTTTGGCCCTCTTGCCCTAGAACCACCTGCGCGGGCAGCTACGGTATTTGAAGTGAATCAGACGGCCTCGGCCAGCTCCTCTGGCTGCGCGCGGGGCGGTCGCCGCCCAAGCCGGACCCGGCCGCGGGATAAGGCACGCTTCAGCAGATTTCGGCGTTCAGCCGCCCGCGCCGGGGCCGCGGGCCGCACCGCGCAGGCATTCCAGCGCTTCATCGACCCGGCGCAGGTGCTGCACCCGCACGTCGCCGTGTTTTGACGGTCCTTTCGGCCTCCGGCCCTACAGCCACTTGCGCAGCCAGCTAGGCTTTTTGCAGCAAACCTGCGCTGACGGCTGCGACCCGCGGTCCAACCGCGCGGTCGCCTCAAACCACGCCCAGGCGCCGCAGCACTTCCAGCGTGCCGACCGACTGGTTCAGCGTATAGAAATGCAGGCTGGGCGCCCCGCCTTCGCGCAGGCGCTGGCACAGGTCCGTGATGACGTCGGCGCCAAAGTCCTTGATGGCGGCGCTGTCGTCGCCAAAGCTTTCCAGGCGCTGGCGGATCCAGCGCGGCACCTCGGCGCCGCAGGCGTCGGAAAAGCGCAGCAGCTGCGTGGAATTGGTGATCGGCATGATGCCGGGCACGACCGGTGTGTCGATGCCGCGGCGGCGCAGTTCGTCCACCAGACGGAAGTAGCCGTCGGCGTTGAAGAAGTACTGCGTGATGCCGACGTTGGCGCCGGCCTGCACCTTGGCGATGAAGGCGTTCAGGTCGGCCTGGGGCGACCGCGCCTGGGGGTGCACTTCGGGGTAGGCGGCGACGGCCAGCTGGAAATGGTCGCCCGTTTCGGCGCGGATGAAAGCGACCAGGTCGCTGGCGTAGCGGAATTCGCCGCCCATGCCATAACCGCTGGGCAAGTCGCCGCGCAGCGCGACGATGCGGCGCACGCCGGCCTCGCGGTACTTGGCCAGGCGCTGGCGGATGCTGTCCTGCGTCTGGCCGATGCACGACAGGTGTGGCACGCCGGCCTGGCCTTCGGCCAGGATCTCGCGCACCGTGTCCAGCGTGCCTTCCTGCGTCGAGCCGCCGGCGCCGAAGGTGACCGAGCAGAACTCGGGCGCCAGCGGGTACAGCTTGCTGCGCACGACGCGCAGTTTTTCAGCGCCTTCGGGCGTCTTGGGCGGGAAGAATTCGAGGCTGAGCGAAGAAGAAGTGGTCATGCTGCGGGTCAGATGCTGGGTCAAACGGCCGCCGCGTGGCGGGCGTGGATGAAGAATTCGCGGTTGCCGTCGCCGCCCTCGATCGGGCTGGGCAGCCAGGCCACGGTTTGCAGGCCCGCGTCGGCGCAGGCCTGGCGCAGGCGCTGCTCGACCACGGCGTACAGCGCGCTGTCGCGCACCACGCCGCCTTTGCCGATCTGGCCGGGCTGCAGCTCAAACTGCGGCTTGACCAGCAGCAGGAGATCGCCCTGGGCGCTGAGCAGCGGCACCAGCGCAGGCAGCACCAGGGTGAGCGAAATAAATGACAGATCGCCGACGATGAGCTTAAACTGCGCGGGGATGACCGTGTGCTTGTGCTCGCGCCGGCGGCGGCGCACAGTGGGCAATTCGCCGGCGGCGCGTGCCTTGACCTTGGCCGCACGTTCGGCCTTGAAGGCCTCGATCTCGTGCTCCTTGGCGTCGTCGCTGTCGTCGTAGTCGTCGTCGATCAGGCCGCCGTTGCGCATCCAGGCGTAAGGCGCGTCGGGCTGGGTGTGGTTGTCGTCGGGCTCGGCCTCGGCGCGCTCGCTCAGCGCTTCTTCGACCGCGTCTTGCAGCGTACCCGGCGTCAGGTGGCGCGCGTTCAGGCCTTCGACGGCGATCACGCGCGGGTCGGCACGCAAGCGTTCGTGCAACTGCGCCTGGCCCACGTCCACACCCACGACCTGCGCCGCGCCCTGCTGCAGCAGGCAGTCGGTGAAGCCGCCGGTGCTCTGGCCCACGTCCAGGCAGTGCTGCCCCGCCACAGCGATGCCGCTGGCGGCCAGCGCGCCCTCCAGCTTCAGCCCGCCGCGCGACAGGTACTTGGCCTCCGCCGCGTCCAGCAACTGCATCTCGGCCCCCGCCGGGATGTCGTCACCGTTCTTGGCGACGGCATGCCACGGCAGCGTCGGCGCCAATCGCCACTGCACGCCCGCCGCGATCAACCGCTGCGCCTGCGAACGGGTGGCGGCATGCCCGCCTTCGACCAAGAAAACATCTGCGCGCATCGCGCCCGTCCTTTTTGAATGAAATCGGCCTCTGGCCCTAGTGCCACTTGCGCGGCCAGCTACTCAATAGATAGCATTTACCGAGAGCACCGAACCTGCGACGCCCCCAAGCACGAGGCGCAACGCCCTCCAGCAGACACCGTGACCGGACCTGCGCCGGTCACCGGTGTCGTCCCCCTCTCGAAGAAGAGGGGGACGTCGCCTCCGGCGACTCAGGGGGTGTCAATACCGATAGCTATCGGGCTTGTACGGCCCATCCACCGACACGCCGATGTACGCGGCCTGGTCCTTGGTCAGCTTGGTCAGCTGCGCGCCCAGCTTGGACAGCTGCAGGCGTGCGACCTTCTCGTCCAGGTGCTTGGGCAGCACATACACCTTGCCCACCTGGTATTCCTTGGGCTTGGTGAACAGCTCGATCTGCGCAATGGTCTGGTTGGCAAACGACGACGACATCACATAGCTCGGGTGGCCGGTGCCGCAGCCCAGGTTCACCAGACGGCCCTTGGCCAGCAGGATGATGCGCTTGGCGGGCTTCTTGCCTTCCTTGGGGAAGATGACGTGGTCGACCTGCGGCTTGATCTCTTCCCACTTGCAGTTTTTCTCGAGCGAGGCGACGTCGATCTCGTTGTCGAAGTGACCGATGTTGCAGACGATGGCCTGGTCCTTCATAGCCGCCATGTGCTCGTAGCGGATCACGTCCTTGTTGCCGGTGGTGGTCACGAAGATGTCGGCCTTGTCCGCCGCGTACTCCATGGTCACCACACGGTAGCCTTCCATCGCGGCCTGCAGCGCGTTGATCGGGTCGATCTCCGTCACCCACACCTGCGCCGACAGCGCGCGCAGCGCCTGGGCCGAGCCCTTGCCCACGTCGCCATAGCCGGCCACCACGGCCACCTTGCCCGCGATCATGACGTCGGTGGCGCGCTTGATGCCGTCGACCAGCGATTCGCGGCAGCCGTACAGGTTGTCGAACTTGCTCTTGGTGACCGAGTCGTTCACGTTGATGGCGCGCACCTTCAGCGTGCCCTTGGCCGACATCTCGTTCAGGCGGTGCACGCCCGTGGTGGTTTCTTCCGTCACGCCGATGATGTGCTTCAGGCGGCGGCTGTACCAGGTCGGATCTTCCTTCAGCTTGGCCTTGATGGCGGCGTGGATGATCTTTTCTTCCTCGCTCTTGGCGCGACCCAGCACCTTGATGTCCTTCTCGGCCGCGGCACCCAGGTGCATCAGCAAGGTGGCGTCACCGCCATCGTCCAGGATCATGTTCGGGCCTTCCTGCGCGGTGCCCTTCTTGCCGCTGAATTCGAAGATGCGGTGGGTGTAGTCCCAGTAGTCTTCCAGCGACTCGCCCTTGATCGCGAACACCGGCGTACCCGTCGCCGCGATGGCCGCTGCGGCGTGGTCCTGGGTCGAGAAGATGTTGCACGACGCCCAGCGCACTTCGGCGCCCAGCGCTTGCAGCGTCTCGATCAGCACCGCCGTCTGGATCGTCATGTGCAGCGAACCGGTGATGCGCGCACCCTTGAGCGGCTGCTTCTTCGCGAATTCGTCACGAATGGCCATCAGGCCGGGCATTTCGGTCTCGGCGACCGCGATTTCCTTGCGGCCCCAGCCGGCCAGGCTGATGTCGGCAATGGCCGAATCGGCCGCGGGGTTCTTCACAGGGGATTTCATCAAGTGGCTCCAATGCACAAGCATTTCAAAAAACCACTGATGGAGGAAGGAAGCACTCACCCTGCACGATCAGTGGGTGAGCGTCGTTGCCATTGTCAGGTGTCCGAGCCTCACGCCCGGCCAGTTGGCGGGCGCTGCAACGCTCCTCGGAGAGCTTGAAATTATACCGAGCGCGGCCGCTCAGCCTCTAGCACGCCGACGCGCCCAACGCCAACGCCCGCTGTGGCGATGGCATCACAGCCCCGTCACGCGCGCCGCGATAATGCCGCCCAGAGCCGAAAAGGCCGCCTTGCAGGACACCTCGACGGGTCTCAAGGGGGGCGACCGCAACCACGCGGTTGGCGATTAGAAGAAGCACAGATCGGGAGTTTCTGAGATGTTCCGTATGCAGGGCGCCGTGGGGCGCTTGGGGCGTTGCGCGTGGGCGCAGCTGAGCGGGGTCGCGCGCCCGCTGGCGCTGGGCGCGGGCCTGGCCTTGGCGCTGTTCTTGGCCGGCCCGGTCGCCGCGCAAAACCGCGCGCACCCGTGGATCGCCAGCCCGCCGCGTCTGCAAGCCGAGGCGTACTTCACCAACCTCCACGACGGCGACACGGTGCAGAGCCCGTTTGTCGTGCGCTTTGGCTTGAACCTGTGGGGCATTGCGCCGGCCGAGCACGACATCGTGCGCACCGGCCACCACCACCTGCTGATCGACAAGCCGCTGCCGATCCCGCCCAACCGCCCGATCCCGTTTGACGACCACCACGTGCACTTCGGCAAAGGCCAGATGGAGCGCGTGCTGGACCTGCCGCCGGGCCGCCACACGCTGCGCCTGCTGCTGGCCAACCACGCGCACGTGCCCTACTTCATCTACAGCCCGGAGATCACGGTGACGGTGAAGCCGGGGCGATCCAAGCTGCCGGCCGACTATGGCAAACAGCCGCGCGTGGAGATCCTGGGCCTGTCGGACAACGCGGTCGCCAAACCGCCGTTCCGTGTGAATTTCCACGCCAGCGGCCTGAATGTGGCCAGCAGCGCCGCCAAGGTCAAAGGCACGGGCCACTTCCAGCTGTTGCTGCACCCGACGGCGCCGGGCGGCAAGGACGTGGCGCTGGACTTTGCCGGCGGCGAGACGGAGGCCTGGCTGCAGCCGCCCGCGGGCAGCTACCGCGCGCAACTGGTCTTTGTGTCCAACGTGGGCGACGCCAGCAAGCCGTTGGCGACATCGGGCGCGCTGAACCTGCGCGTGGGCGGCGACGCGCCCTGAAGGCCCTGTCAACTGCGCCTCCGGGCCGCCACGTGCGGCGAAGGCCCAGGTCTGCGAAAATCCTGGGTTGCCTGGAGTTCGCCCCGTGTCATCGCCCTACGCCTTCGAAACCCGCCGCCGCCGCACCTTCGCCATCATTTCGCACCCCGACGCCGGTAAAACCACGCTGACGGAAAAGCTGCTGCTGTTCTCGGGCGCGATCCAGATCGCCGGCGCCGTGAAGGGCCGCAAGGCCAGCCGCCATGCCACATCGGACTGGATGGAGATCGAGAAGCAGCGCGGCATCTCGGTCGCGTCGTCGGTGATGCAGATGAGCTACCGCGACCACGTGATCAACCTGCTCGACACGCCCGGCCACAAGGACTTCTCGGAAGACACCTACCGCGTGCTGACCGCCGTCGATTCGGCGCTGATGGTGATCGACGCGGCCAACGGTGTGGAAGCGCAGACGCGCCGCCTGATCGAGGTCTGCCGCCAGCGCGACACGCCCATCATCACCTTCGTCAACAAGATGGACCGCGAGGTGCGCGACCCGCTGGACATCATGGACGAGGTGGAGCGCGAGCTGGGCATGCCCTGCTGCCCCATCACCTGGCCGGTCGGCCAAGGCAAGAGCTTCGGCGGCATCATCAACCTGCGCACCAAGAGCATGACGGTGTTTGCCGCCGGCAGCGAGAAGCGACCGCAGGACTTCGAGGTGATCCCGCTGTCCGATGCCGACAAGCTGCGCGCGCGATTTGGTCAGGCGTTTGACGACGCGCGGGAAAGCATGGAGCTGGCCGTGGGCGCATCGGCCGAATGGGACCACGAGGCCTTTCTGGCCGGCAAGCTGACGCCGGTGTTCTTCGGCTCGGGCGTGAACAACTTCGGCGTGATGGAAGTGCTGGACGCCGTGGTCGACATGTCGCCGCCGCCGGGCCCGCGTGTGGCCTACACCGAGGTGAATCGCAACCGCGAAGAGAAGACCATCCAGCCCGAGGACAGCGGCTTTTCCGGCGTGGTCTTCAAGGTGCAGGCCAACATGGACGCCAACCACCGCGACCGCATCGCCTTCGTGCGCGTGGCCAGCGGCAAGTACACGCCCGGCATGAAGATGAAGGTGCAGCGCACCGCCAAGGAGTTGCGGCCGACCAGCGTGGTGACCTTCATGAGCCAGCGGCGCGAAGCGGTGGATGAAGCATTTGCCGGCGACATCATCGGCTTCACCATCCATGGTGGCGTGCAGCTGGGCGATTCGATCACCGATGGCCCGGCGCTGCAGTTCACCGGCTTGCCTTTCTTCGCACCGGAGATGTTCATGACCGTGGTACTGAAGAACCCGCTACGCACCAAACAGCTGCAGCAAGGTTTGATGCAGCTGGGCGAAGAAGGCGCGATCCAGGTCTTCAAGCCCGACGCAGGCGGCAACATGCTGCTGGGTGCGGTGGGCCAGCTGCAGTTTGAAGTGGTGCAGCACCGTCTGAAGACCGAGTACGACTGCGAAATCCGCCTGGAAGGCAGCCAGTACACCGGCGCGCGCGGGATCACCGCCGACACGCCGGCCGAGCTGCGCGAATTTGAAAACGCCTACCCGCTGCGCCTGGCGCACGACTCGGCCGATACGCTGGCCTTCCTGTGCACCAGCCCGTACGACGTGCGCCTGGCGCAGGAGCGCTTCCCCAAGATCCACTTCCACCCGCTGCGCGAGCATGCGGGCTTGAGCCTGCAGAACAGCTGATGCGCGGCGGCCACTCCGCCGTCAGCCGCGGGGACGGGCGCGTTTTGGGTGGCACAGAATTGCTATATTTTATATAGCTGCTTGCGAAGATCCTTCTAGGGCTATCGGCCCATTTCATTTAAAATGCGACCTTTGGCTTGCCCGCTGCCCGCTGCCAGCGTGCAGCCTGGGGCGCCTGAGCCTGAAGCAGCGCCCGCCCACGGCAGGGGGAACAGGGTATCCGCGCCCCCCACTCACACCGCGCGCTGATCCACCGGCAGCGTCAGCCCTTCCTTGATCTCTTCCATCACCACGTAGCTGTTGCTCTGCGCGGGCACGGGGATTTTTTGCAGGATCTGCGCCAGCAATTCGCGGTACTCGCTCATGGCCGACAGGCGCGCCTTGATCAGGTAGTCGAAGCGGCCGGACACCAAGTGGCATTCCAGCACGCGCGGCTCGTGCACCAGCTCATTGCGCAGCTTCTCGAACAGCTCGCCGGACTTGGACGACAGCGTCAGCTCGACAAACACCAGCAGCGGCCGCCCCAGTTTGGCCGGGTCCACCCGCGCGTGGTAGCCGGTGATCACGCCTTCGCGCTCCAGCCGGCGCACGCGCTCGGTCACGGGCGAGGTGGACAGGCCCACTTCTTGGGCCAATTCGGTCATCGGCAGACGGCCCTGGCGCTGCAGCGTGTCGAGAATGCGGCGGTCGGTGCGGTCCAGTTCGGCGGTGGATGTCATGGTTTGCTGGCGCGGTGGCAGGGCAAGGGCAATATTCAGCAGCAATCACCGTCATTGGCGCTAATTTCAGTGATGTTTACTGCACATATCTTCATACAGTCTCAACTTCACTGCAAGCAGGGCAGTGCCAATGGTGGAGACAAGCATGAAAGTCATCGTTCTGGGCGGCGGCGTGGTCGGCATCACGACGGCGTACTACCTGGCGCGCGGCGGTGCGCAAGTCACCGTGGTCGAACGCCACGACGGCCCGGCGCTGGAGACCAGCTTTGCCAACGCAGGCCAGGTGTCGCCCGGTTATTCCACACCGTGGGCCGCGCCCGGCATTCCGGTCAAGGCGCTGAAATGGATGCTGCAGCGCCACGCGCCACTGGCCATTCGCGCGGACGGCAGCCTGTTCCAGCTGCGCTGGATGGCGCAGATGCTCAAGCACTGCAACAGCGCCCGCTACGCCGTCAACAAGGAACGCATGACGCGCGTGGCCGAATACAGCCGCGACTGCCTGCGCCAACTGCGCGCCGACACCGGCATCGCCTACGACCAGCGCACGCGCGGCACGCTGCAGGTTTTTCGCACGCAAAAGCAATTGGCTGCAGCGCAGAACGACATCGCCGTGCTGCGCGCATGCGAGGTCCCTTTTCGTGAACTGCGCGCCGACGAGTTGCCCGAGATCGAGCCCGCGCTGGCCCACGCCAGCGGCCTGGTCGGCGGCCTGCACCTGCCGGGCGACGAGACCGGCGACTGCCACCAGTTCACCACGCAGCTGGCCGCGCTGGCACGGGCCGCGGGCGTCGACTTCCGCTTTGGCACGTCGGTACAGCGCCTGACCACCCACGGCCGCCGCGTGACGGGCGTGCAATTGGGCCAGCCGGGCGCCGCCAACGGCGAAAGTCTGGCCGCCGACCGCGTGGTGGTGGCGCTGGGCTGCGCATCCCGCACGCTGTTGACCGCGTTGAATTTGGATTTGCCGGTCTACCCGGTCAAGGGCTATTCGCTCACGGTGCCGATCGTCCACGAGACGCGCGCGCCTGTTTCGACGGTGATGGATGAGACCTACAAGGTCGCCGTCACGCGCCTGGGCGATCGCATCCGCGTCGGCGGCATGGCCGAGTTGGCGGGCCACGACCTGCGCCTGAACCCGCGCCGCCGTGACACGCTGGAGATGGTCACGCAAGGCCTGTTCGCCGGCGCTGGCGACCTGCCCGCCGCCAGCTTCTGGACCGGCCTGCGCCCTATGACGCCCGACGGCACGCCGATCCTGGGCCGCGCGCCCGGCTGGGACAACCTGCTGATCAACACCGGCCACGGCACCCTGGGCTGGACCATGGCCTGCGGCAGCGGCAAGCTGCTGGCCGACCTGACGCTGGGCCGTTCGCCGGACATCCGCACGGATGGGTTGGGGCTGGACCGCTATGCCAACGGTAGCTTGTCGCGCTTATCTGGTGCCGGCGGGAACGCGGTCACAGCCTAAAACCATCCGATGTTCTGACGCCTCGGGCTGCGGCTTTCGCGCCGATCCAACGCTTGCTAGGGCGTCGCACAGCGCAGGCCACACACAGAACAGCGCCTGCGACCCAACGGCACGGTGGCCTTGGCCCGGATTCCGCCACTCACCCAGCGGCTGGGCCATCCTGCCCACGCGCAGCACGCGATCGCGCCCTGACCCGCCCGGTTGACGCCGGCATGCCCAGGTAACCCAGCACCGCACGCCGCACGCGCCGCTCCAAGGACCGCGGCTGCGTCTCACCCAGCAACCCCGCGGCATCGACCATGCCGCGCGTCAGCGCCACCAGATCGCGCGCGACGGTGGGTGCCCCGGGCACGGCGTGGGCGCGCAGCACCTCGGTCACCGCGGCGATGATCTGGTGCTTGAGCGCCTCCGTCTCCGCGTCGATCGGCAACTGCGCTTCCGCGTATTCCAGGCTGCGCGCCAGCGCCGGGCGTGCCAGTTGGTGCGCAACGGCGGCGCGGATGAAACCGTGCAGCACCGTGCGCAACTCGCGCCCCGGTGCGCGGGCGCGCTCGGCGTCGATGGCGGCCATCATCTCGGCCCGCTTGCGGCGGATCAGTGCGGCCAGTAGCGCGTCCTTGCCGGGGAAGTACTGGTACAGGCTGCCCACGCTGACGCCGGCCAGCTCGGCCACCGCGTTGGTGTTGAGCGCATTCAGTCCGCCGCCCTCCAGAATGCGAGCCGCCGCCTCCAGGATGGCGTCCACCGTCGACACCGAACGCGACTGGCGCGGCTGCTTGCGGGCATTGAGCGCGTGCGACGGGTTGGTCATGGAATGCGAGTAGGAAAAGCGAGTGATTGCTCGCAATATACCGCCCATGACTTCATCTACCACGACGGGACCTGCCGTCACCCAGACGCCCCCTTTCACCATCTTCATGCTGCTGCGCGCCCTGCCCGCCTGGCTGGCACTGCCCCGGCCGCAGCGCAACACGATCGCCGAAAGCGCCATGGCCCACGCGCTGAAGGAAGGCACGGTCAGCGTGCGCCACTTCGACGCCGAGGCCTTCACCGCCCAGTGCAGCGACGTGGCCGTGTTTGAGACGCCCGACCTGCCAAGCTTCTACCGCGCGGTGGAGCGCCTGCGCGACTCGGCTCTCTTCACCACGCCGTACTTCGAGTTGGTGCAGATCCTCCCCAGCATCGAAAACGGCTTCCGCCATTTCGAGCAGTCCGAAGCCTGAGGCCGGCACATGGATGGGCACAACACCACCGCCCTGGTCACCGGCGGCCGAACCGGTGTCGGCCAGGCGCTGACGCAACAGCTGTTGGCGCGCGGCACGCACGTGATCGTCGTGGGACGCGAGCCGCTGGCCACCCCGCTGCCTGCCACCCCAGGGCGGCTGTCCTTCGTCCAGGCCGATCTGGCGCAGCCCGCCGAACAGGACCGTGTGGTGACGGAGGTCAGCGCGCGTTGGCCATCGCTGGACATGCTGTTCAACAACGCGGGCGTGCAAGTGCAACTGCCGCCCGGTGAGATCGACCACAGTGACCGCCTCACCGAGTTGCGGACAGAGCTCAGCGTCAACCTGCAGGCGCCAATCACGCTCTGCCTGGGCCTCCTGCCGACGCTGGCAAAGCGCCCGTCTGCGATGATCGTCAACATCTCGTCGGCGCTGGGCTTAGCGCCCAAGCGCTCTGCGCCGGTGTACTGCGCCAGCAAGGCGGGCTTAAGCACCTTCAGCCGCGCGCTGCGCTACCGATGCGAGGCGGACGCGCCCACGGTGCGCGTGGTCGACGCCGTGCTGCCGCTGGTCGACACCGCCATGACGGCCGGCCGGGGCAGCGGCAAGATCAGCGCGGACGCCGCCGCGACGACGGTGTTGCGCGGCGTAGGAGCCGACGCACAAGACCTGTGGATCGGCAAGACGCAGGTGCTGCACGCGCTGCACCGGTGGGTGCCCGCGCTGGCGTACCGCATGCTGCGTGAGCAGTAGCAGCGCCGTGGCAAAGTGCTACCGATTTTCTAGCTGACCGCGCAGTTCCCTCTAGGGCTACAGCCTCAACGGCTGCTCGGGAAGCTGAACACCGAGCCTTCGCGCACGCCGGCGCTGGGCCAGCGTTGCGTGATGGTCTTGCGCTTGGTGTAGAAGCGCACGGCGTCGGGGCCGTAGGCGTGCAGGTCGCCGAACAGGCTGCGCTTCCAGCCGCCAAACGAGTGGTAGGCCACGGGCACCGGCAGCGGCACGTTCACGCCCACCATGCCGACCTGGATGTGGTCGGTGAAGTAGCGCGCGGCCTCGCCGTCGCGGGTGAAGATGCAGGTGCCGTTGCCGTATTCGTGGTCGTTGATCAGCTGCATGGCTTCCTGCAGCGTCTCGACGCGCACGATGCCCAGCACCGGGCCGAAGATCTCTTCCTGATAAATGACCATGCCTGGCTTGACCTGGTCGAACAGGCAGGGGCCAAGGAAGTAGCCATCGGCATGGCCGTCGACCTTCAGGCCGCGGCCGTCCACCAGCAGCTTCGCGCCTTCCTTCACGCCCTGGTCGACGTAGCCCTTCACCTTGTCGAAGTGCGCCTTGGTCACCAGAGGGCCCATGTCGTTGCCGTTGTCGGTGCCAGGGCCGACCTTCATCTTGGCGATCTCGGCCGACAGGCCGGCGATCATCTGGTCGGCGACTTCGTCGCCCACGGCCACGACCAGCGGCACGGCCATGCAGCGCTCGCCACAGCTGCCGTAGGCCGCACCCATCATGGCGGTGACGGCGTTGGCGATATCGGCATCGGGCATCACCACGGCGTGGTTCTTGGCGCCGCCCAGGGCCTGCACGCGCTTGCCGTGCTTCGTGCCTTCGCTGTAGATGTATTCGGCAATCGGCGTCGAGCCGACAAAGCTCACCGCCTTCACGCGCGGGTCGTGCAGCAGCGTGTCGACCGCTTCCTTGTCGCCGTTGACCACGTTCAGCACGCCGGGCGGCAGGCCGGCCTTCAGCGCCAGCTCGGAGATGAACAGCGCGCTGGACGGGTCGCGCTCGGACGGCTTCAGCACAAAGGTGTTGCCGCAGGCCACGGCCATCGGCCACATCCACAGCGGCACCATGGCCGGGAAGTTGAAGGGCGTGATGCCGGCCGTCACACCCAGCGCCTGGTGTTCGGCCCAGCTGTCGATATTCGGTCCGACGTTGCGGCTGTGCTCGCCCTTGAGCAGCTCGGGCGCGTAGCTGGCGTATTCCACGTTCTCAATGCCGCGCTGCAGCTCGCCATGCGCGTCGTTCAGCACCTTGCCGTGCTCGGCGGTGATCAGCGCAGCGATCTCGTCGGCGTGCTCTTCCAGCAGCACCTTGAGCTTGCTCATGACCCGCGCGCGCTTCAGCGGCGGCGTGTTGCGCCATTCCGGAAAGGCTTTCTCCGCGCTGGCGATGGCCTGCTCCATCGTCGCCTGGCTGGCCAGCGCCACGTGGCCGCTGACCTGGCCCGTGGCGGGGTTGAACACGGGCTGCGTGCGCGCGGTGTCATTGACGCGCTGGCCGTCGATCAAGTGGCCGATGGTCTGGGTCACGGATTTGTCGTGGTTCATGGAGCTCCTCAAGCAATGAAAACGCTGCCAGCGCGCGCCCAATGTGCGCGGTCAGCTATGAAAAAAAAAGAATCAGGCGGTGGCAGCAGCCGTCGCAGGCGCCGTGGCCAGAGCGGCCTGCAGATGGACCATGGCGCGGTCGACGTACACGTCTTTTTCGCCCACGGGCGCGAAGTAGTGCAGCGCTTCGCGCGCCGCCTCCACACCTTTGAGCCGCGCGATGAACCAGGCCGACAGGTACTGCGCCGCCAGACACCCGCCGGCCGTGGCCAGGTTGCCGCGCGCGACGAAAGGCGCGTCCAGCAGGCGCACGCCGGCTTCGGCCACCCAGGGGTGGCTGGTCAAGTCGGTGGTGGCGGGTTGCTGGCCCAGCAGGCCGAGTTTGGCCATCAGAAAGGTGCCGGAGCACTGCGCGCCGATCAGCTGCGCGGCCGGGTCCAGCCGCAGCTGGCCCATGATGGTCGGGTTGGCCGCCACCTCGCGCGTTTTCATGCCGCTGCCGATCAGCACGGCGTCGGCCTCGTTGGCTTCGGTCAGGTCGACATGCGCTTCAATGGTCAGCCCGTTCATCGACGTCACGCGCGGCGCCGGGCTGGCGATGGACACGCGCCAGTCCGCGTCGCCACGCAGCGCGATGCGGCCCAGCATGCCGTAGGCGATGAGCGAATCCAGCTCGTTGAAACCGTCGAAGGTGAGGATGGCGATGTGCATGCGGTTTTTAAGTAAAAACGCCTTCTGGCCCTAGTGGGACTTGCGCGGGCAGCTACTGAATAAAGAGCATCAAGCGGTCGCTTGCAGCGCGTCGCCCAACGCGCCGATCAGGCGGTCGATCTCCGCCTTCTCGCTGACGAAGGGCGGCGCCAGCTGGATGGTGTCGCCGCCGTAGCGCACGTAAAAACCGGCCTTCCAGCAGTGCATGGCGATCTCGTACGGGCGCTTGGCGGGCTCGCCGGGCAGCGGCGCAATCGTCAGGCCCGCGGCCAGACCGATGTTGCGGATGTCCAGCACGTGCTTGGCGCCCTTCAGGCTGTGCACGGCGGCTTCGAAGTGCGGCGCCAACGCCTTGACGCGCGCCGGGCCGTCTTCGGACTCCAGCAGATCGAGCGCGGCCAGCGCGGCGGCGCAGGCCACCGGGTGCGCGCTGTAGGTGTAGCCGTGCGCAAATTCGAGCATGTAGTCCGGCCCGCCCGCGGCCATGAAAGTGTCGTAAATGCCCTTGCTGGCCACCACGCCACCCAGCGGCTGCACGCCATTGGTGACCTGCTTGGCAAACGTCATGATGTCGGGCACCACGCCGAAGAAGTCGGCCCCCATCATCGTGCCGCAGCGGCCAAAGCCGGTGATGACTTCGTCGAAGATCAGCAGGATGTCGTGCTGCGTGCAGATCTCGCGCAGGCGCTCCAGGTAGCCTACGGGCGGCACCACCACGCCGCCGGAGCCGCTAAAGGGCTCGACGATCACGGCGGCGATGTTGCTGGCGTCATGCAGCGCGATCACGTCCAGCAGCTTGTCGGCGAGGGCCTTGCCACCTTCGGCCGGCTGCCCTTTGACGAAGCTGCCCATGGCCGGCTGGGTGTGCGGCAGGTGGTCGGCCGCGACGCCCTGGCCGTACAGCTTGCGGTTGGCGACCATGCCGCCGACCGAGATGCCGCCGAAGTTGACGCCGTGGTAGCCCTTTTCGCGCCCGACCAGCAGCTGCTTGCCGCCCTGGTCCTTCAAGCGCCAGTAGGCGCGCGCCATCTTCAGCGCGGTGTCGGCCGCCTCCGAGCCGCTGGCGGTGAAGAACACGTAGTCCAGCCCCGCGGGCGTCAGGCCCTTGATGCGGTTGGCCAGTTCAAACGACAGCGGGTGGCCGAACTGGAAGCCGGGCGAATAGTCCAGCTTGGCGGCTTGCTTGCCCACGGCTTCGGCGATCTCGCGTCGGCCGTGGCCCAGACCCGTGCACCACAGGCCCGACAAACCGTCGTAGATCTTGCGCCCTTCGCTATCGGTGTAATAGCAGCCTTGGGCCTCCGTGATGATGCGCGGGTCGCGCTTGAACTGCCGGTTGGCGGTGAACGGCATCCAGTGCGCGTCCAGCCAGGCAGCGTCCTGGCGGGTGGTGGCGTCGGTTTGCGGGGCGGTGGTCACGCTCATGGCTGTCTCCTCAAACGGTGGTCAAAGCGGCGATCGGCAGGGCCGGATAAGGCGCATTGTCGGCCGGATGTTTATTGGGTTAAATATGCAAACATCCAAGTTTGCTTGCGGATCTATGAAAGTAAAAAAAGCCCCCCCCGTATCCCGCGCCCGCGCCGTGCTGGGCCAGGTCAGCGACATGGACCTGCGCCTGCTGCAGGTGTTCAAGGCGGTGGTCGAATGCGGCGGCCTGTCGGCGGCCGAGCTGGAGCTGAACATCGGCACCAGCACCGTGAGCCGCCACGTCAAAGACCTGGAAACGCGCCTGGGCCTGACGCTGTGCCGCCGCGGGCGCGCCGGCTTTGCGCTGACAGCCGAAGGGCAGCGCGTGTACGACGAAACCCTGCGCCTGCTGGCCGCGGTGGACGGCTTTCGCGCCGGGGTGGACGACATCCACCAGCGCATGGGCGGGCAGCTGGCCGTGGCCGTGTTCGACAAGACCGCCAGCAACCCGCACGCCAAGATCCACCAGGCCATCGCGCGCTTTGCCGATGCGGCGCCGGACGTGCGTTTGAACCTGCACGTGGGCAGCATCCAGGCGATCGAGCGCGGCGTGATGGACGGCAGCTTCGCCGTCGGCGTGATCCCCGAGCACCGCGCGTCCGCCACGCTGCGCTACGACCGCCTGTTCGACGAAACCATGTACCTGTACTGCGGCCAGGCGCACGCGCTGTTTGCCGCGGACGACGACGGCCTGGACTGGGTCAGCCTGCGCCGGCGCGGCGACTTTGCCGGCCTGGGCTACCACTCGCCCAACATGGCGCTGGCGCACGCCGAGCGCCTGACGCGCAAGGCGACGGGTTTCGAGCAGGAGGCGATCGCCACGCTGATCCTGTCTGGCCGCTTCATCGGCTTCTTGCCCGACCACTACGCCGACAGCTTCGTGCAGCGCGGGCAGATGCGGGCGGTGCACCCGGCGCTGCTGCAGTACCGCTGCGACTTCGTGAGCGTGCTGCGCCGATCACCCCAGCCGTCGCGGGCGGCGTTGGCGTTTCATGCGGCGTTGTTGGGGGTGCATGGGATGGTGGGGTGATGGGGTTGTTTCGGTTGCGGTTTGAGTGAAATTGGGCGCTGGCCTAAGGGGGGATTGCGTGAGCAGCTATGGAATTTGCAGTTCTTCGACTGGTTGCTCGTCTGGCGTTCTGCTTGATTGAGGTGTGAGGCCGGGATATGCGCCCGGCGGCGCAGTTTCTTTCTTTGACTCGCCAAAGAAAGAAACCAAAGAAAGGCGACCCCACGTCTGCGACCCCTGCGCTGCGCGCAGGGGCAAACCTGCGTCGCGCTTCTGACGGGGTGGGCCGCAGAACTCACTTCGCGCTCTTTGAGCGCTCCGTTCAAACAGCCGCGGCCAGTCAGTTCACGAAGCGGCTGCATGCTGCGCTGCAGCCGCCACCCCGCCAGAACCGCGCCGCAGGCGCAGCCTCAAGGGGTATTGAACTGCCATACGGGCCATCGCGTTGCTCGGCCCTGGGTCCGCGGCGCGAAGCGCATGCGCGGTCGGGGCCGAGCGCAGCGATGGCCCGAATGGTTTCCCCACCCCTGTGGACGTGCCGAGAAGCGCAGCGGGCGGGGTGCGCGTGGACACCGAAGGATGTCCACGCATCGTGCTCTGACTCGCTGCAGTTGTTTGAGCGGCGCTGCGCAGCAGCAAAGCGAGTTCTGCAGCGCACCCCGCTCGCGAGCATCGCAGGTTGCCCCATCGCAACGCGATGGGGACACGGCCAGTGGGGTCGCCTTCTTTTGCCTTCTTTTCTTGGCGAGTCAAGAAAAGAAGGTGCGCCGCCGGGCGCATGTCCCGGCCTCTCAAGGTCGTTCACCCGCCAACACCCAACGAGCGCACAGCGCACGTGCACGCAGCGACCAAACGCACAGCAAGATACTACAAATTCGATAGCTGCCCGCGCAGATAGCTCTAGGGCCAGAGCCTCAAAAAGCCCACAAGTACTCGTCACACCCCTCCATCACGCTCCCGCAATTCCAGCCGCCAACGTACTGCGCATCCCCGCGCCCGCTGCCGCAGCGCTCCACCCCCACAAAAAAACCCGCCACCAGGGCGGGTTGTCCATCCACTAGCGGCCCGCAGGCCGCCAGCCAGTGGCGCTCAGCGCCCCATGTTGTTCTTGAAGCGCGCCAGGGCAATCATCAGTGCGCCGGCGCCCAGGGTTTTGACCATGTCCGGGTGCTCGGCGTAGAAGTTGCCGATGCGGTCCAGGATGCCCGGTTCGCCCTGCTGGGCGGCGACGGCCACGTCGCGCACCTGGGCCGGGGTGACCTGGCCGGCCTTGGTGGCGTCAACCATGGGGGTGTTCGCGCCCTCATGCCCGGCCAATGCGCCACCGGCCACACCGGCCAGGGCGCCGGCGCCGAATTTTTCGGTCAGCATGTTCAGGATGTCGGCGCGGTCCTGCGGCGAAGCTTTCTCAAACAGGCCGGCCAGGGTGTCGCCCAGGTCGGGCGTCTGGTCGGAGCGCAGCGCATCGGCCACGCCGGCGCCCAGCTGGTCTTTGGGCGCTTCGCGCGAGATCTGGTCCACGTGCTTCGGGTCGGGGTTGGCGGCGTTGGCCAGGATTTGTTGCAGGGTGTCGAGCAATGCCATGTCAGAAACCTCCAGACGGTGGGTGAAACGGGTAGCCGGCCATCCTAGCCCTGGCCTGTGTCAGCGCGAAGGCCGCTGGCGCGATTCGCGGCCTTGTCCGACAGGCACCGCGTGCTGGGCGCACGGCTGGCGCCATTCAGGCCAGATCTGCCACCGGCCTGGGCGCCGCGCGGCGCCGGCGCAGCAAGGCCGCGCCGGAGAACACCGCCAGACCGGCCCACACGGCCACGAAGCCGGCCAGGCGGCGCGCGTCCATGGGTTCGTGCAGCACCCAGATGCCCAGCACGAACTGCAGCGAGGGCGACACGTACTGCAGCATGCCCAGCGCCGCCATCGACAAGCGCTGCGCGGCGTAGGCGAAGGCGACCAGCGGCACGGTGGTCATGACGCCGGTGCTGATCAGCAGCGCGTCCAGCCCGCGCGACGTGTGGCCAAACGCCAGTTCGCCTCGCGTGCCCAGCCACAACAACACGGCCAGCGCGGGCACCGAAATCAGCGCGGTTTCCAGCGCCAGGCCTTCGGCCGGCTGCAGCGTGGTGCGCTTCTTGATCAGACCGTAGATGCCAAAGCTGAAGGCCAGCACCAGCGCCACCCACGGAAAGCGCGGCGAGGCCCAGCCCAGCCAGGCGACGCCGGCCGCGGCCAGCGCCACGCCGATCCATTCGGGCCGGGTGAGCCGTTCGCCCAGCACCAGCACGCCGAGGGCCACGTTGACCAGCGGCAGCAGGAAATAACCCAGGCTGGCGTCCAGCGCGTGGCCGTGCGTCACCGCCCAGACGTAGGTGACCCAGTTGACGCTGACCAGCAGCGCCGCCAGCGCAAAGCGCGCCAGCGTGGCCGCGTCCAGCTTGCGCCACAGCGCGCCCAGCTGCCGGCGCGCACCCAGCACGGCCGCCAGCAGCACCAGCGACCAGACCACGCGGTGCGCCACCACCTCCAGCGCGCTGGCCGGCGCCATCAGGCGAAAGTACAGCGGCATCAGCCCCCACAGGCCGTAGGCCAGCAGGGCGGCGGGGGTGCCGCCTTTCACCGTGCGCCCCGACGGGCGCGGGGCGACGCGGGCGCGGCGCCGCTCATCCGCCGTGGATGGCGGCGGCGACGATGATCGAAATGCCCAGGCACATGGCGGCGACGACCACGCCAACCGCCAGGTTCTGCTTTTCGACCAGCTCGGCCCACAGGTCGCGGGGCGTGAGCTTGTCGACGATGATGAAGCACAGCCAGAAGACCACCACGCCGATCAGCGCGTACAGGATCGAGCCCGCGAGCGCCGCGGGCCTCAGCCATTCAATGCCCAACATGACAAGGGTTCCTTTCGGGGTTGTTGGCC
The DNA here is from genome assembly GCA_023442945.1 of Pseudomonadota bacterium. Classification (GTDB taxonomy): domain Bacteria; phylum Pseudomonadota; class Gammaproteobacteria; order Burkholderiales; family Burkholderiaceae_C; genus Ottowia. Next base: position 41,305 of record JAEZWW010000118.1, read on the forward strand.
CGGAGCGCACCGACATGGCGCACGCAAGGCGGATGAATCGCGATCTCGGCTGGCCGCCTCATTTGTGGCTGCCCCCGCTGGTGTAGCCGCCGTAGGAGCCGCCGGTGACGCGCCCACCGCCGCTGCTGCTGCCACCGCTGCTCGTGTTCGTGATCACCATGATGACCACGACCAGCAACAGGACGAAGATGACCATACCGATCAGCACCCGCGTCATCTCCGGCGTCCACGGCGTGGGGTCGCCGGCCGAGCGCAACGCGGCCAGCCCGAAAGCCTGGCGCACCTCGCTGGCCGGGATGCGCATGCCGGCCGACCAGGTCACTTCGTTGCCGGTCTGTTCGCGCGACAGCACGCCCGTGCCCCGGGTGGACGGCGACAGGAAGTCGATGTTGCGGCTGCGGTCGCCCGTCTTCACCGGCCAGTAGAACTCGCCTTCGACGTAGTCGGTGTAGGCGGTGTAGCTGCTGTCGCGCTGGTAGTTGCGCCCTTCGTAGCTGGCGTTGTTGCTGCGCGCCTTGTACGCGGGCGCCCCGGTGGCCGGGCGCACCAGGCTCCAGCCGTCGCTGGCGTCCACCAGGAACTGAAAGCCCATGACGGCGTTGTAGAGCAGGTATTCGTCCCAGTGAAAGCCTTCGCCGTCTTCACTGCCGCTGCGGCGCTGAAAGCCCACCACCTGCCACGGTACGCCGTCGAAGTGGCCGACGCTGCCCAGCGCGATGGTCGGTTGCACGCGCTGCAGCTGGCGCGTGTGCTTCAACTCGCCGGCGATGCCCCGGGTGACGTCGATCACGTAGTGGCATTGCGGGCAGGTCACGGCTTTGGTGCTGTCCAGCCGCAGCGCCACGGGCGAGCCGCAGTTGGGGCAGCTGAACTGCCGCGTGCCGGCGTCTTCGCGCGCCGACTCGGCCTTCAGCCCCTGCAGCGCCAGCGCGTTCAGCTGTACGGCGCGCCCGCGCTGCGCCGTGGGCGGGTCGCTGCCGTAGTCGATGGCCAGCACCTCGCCGCTGGCGTTGCGCAGCTCGACCACCTGAAACGGCCGCTCGAGCGGCGCGCCGCCGGGCAATTCGCCTTCGGCCGACACCACCCGCGCCCGCACGCTGGCGGCCACGGACCAGGTCGCGCCGTCCAGCACCGCGTCTTCGCCCACGCTGAAGCTGCCGGCGTGGGGGATCGGCTGGGCGATCTGGACGGGCTGCGTGAAGACGTAGGCGCCGTTGTCCTCGCTCAGCGTGCCGGTGCGGCCATCCGGCAGCAGCGCCGTCCACTCGGTCCAGCGGCCGGCTTCGGCCTCCAGCTGCACACGGCCAATCAGGGTGAAGGCGGCGTCGCGCCCGTCCACCGGCACGCGCCCGCTGGCGCCGATCTGCAGCGGGCTGTGGTCGTCAAAGACCTCGGCGACCTGGCCGACACGCTGCAGCGCGTCGCCGCTGCGCACGACCACGCTGCGGCAGTAGCTGCAGACGGCGTGCGTGGCCTGCGCACTCTGGAACACCACCGGCGCGCCGCAGGCGGGGCAGGGCGCGCGGTACAGGCGCTGGGTGCCGTTCTCGGCCATGCAGAGAGAATTTTTAAGCGATTTTGGTCGCTGGCCCTACGCAGATCTGCGCGACCAGCTACCAAATGAATAGCGTCAAACCAGCTTCTTGAGCAGCTCGGCCTTCTTGGCGTCGAACTCTTCCTGCGTCAGGATGCCCTTGGTCTTGAGCTCGCCCAGCTTTTCCAGCGTGGCCATCACGTCCTCGGGCTTCACGCCGACCGGCGCGGCGGCGGCCGGTGCAGCGCCCGCGGCGGGTGCGCCGCCCTGCAGGGCCGACTGCATGTTCTGCGCCAGGATCTGCCCCATGGCCACGCCTGCGCCCATGCCCAGGCCAGCGCTGGCCAGGCCACCGGCGTCACCGCCCGCGCCCACGCCTTCGGCCATCTTGGGGATGGCTTGTGCGGTCTGGTACTGCATCAGCTTGCCCATGTCGCCACCGACCATGCCCATGCCGATCTTCTGGTCCAGCACCTTCTGCAGCTCGTCGGGCAGCGAAATGCTTTGCACCGTCATCGCCTCCAGCTTCAGGCCGTAGCCTTCCATGGCCGGGGCCAGTGCCTGCGACAGCGCCTGGGCGAACAGCAGCTGGTTGGCCGCCAGGTCCAGGAAGGGAATGTTGCTTTGCGCGATGGCAACGCTGATCTGCTGCATCACCAAGCCGCGCAGCTGGCCGTCCAGCTCTTCGGCGCTGTAGCGTTCGCGCGTGCCGGAAATTTCGGTGTAGAACTTCTTCGGGTCGACCACGCGGTAGGCGTAGTTGCCGAAGGCGCGCAGGCGCACCGCGCCGAATTCCTTGTCGCGGATGGTGATGGGCTGCGGCGTGCCCCACTTCTGGTCGATCTGCTGGCGCGTGCTGAAGAAGTACACGTCGCTCTTGAAAGGCGACTCGAACAGCTTGTCCCAGTTCTTCAGGTTGGTCAGCACCGGCAGCGTCTGCGTGGTCAGCTTGTAGGTGCCGGGGCCGAACACGTCGGCCACCTGGCCTTCGTTGACGAACATGGCCATCTGCGATTCGCGCACCACCAGGGTCGCGCCGTTCTGGATTTCCATGTCGGCCATGGGGTAGCGCCAGGCCAGCGTGCCGTCGCCGTCCTCCGTCCATTGCAGGACGTCCAGAAACTGCTTCTTGATGAAATCCATCAGCGCCACGGCGAATCTCCTCTGCTGCGGGGCCCGACGGGCCCGTTGGCGGGATGATAAGGGGGCGCGGCGGCGGTGCGTGCGCGCCATCGGCACCTCCGGCCTTGCCGAATGCGACAGGGCATACGGGTTTGTCCACCCGTCAATCAGGCCGATTGGCAGAATCCATTGGCACTTTCAAATGAGAATGATTATCATTTGCCAATTGATTGTCCAAGAGAGGCACCCCATGACCGACTTTGCCCGCCGCCACCTGTTCACGCTGAAGAAAACCGCCAGCTACTATGTGATGCACATCACCGTGGCCGCCGCCGTTGGCTACGCGGTGACGGGCGACGTGTGGCTGGCGCTGACGCTCAGCCTGCTGGAGCCCACGGTGCAGGCCGTGGCCTTCTTCTTCCACGAAAAAGCCTGGGCGCGCCACACGCCGGTACCCGTACCCGTTGCAGCCGCATCGCACGGGACCTGAGCGTCAGTCCGGCACGCCGCCGCGCGCCGCAGCGTGGACGGGTTGCGCGCACCACCGTGACCTTTTTTGAAGGCTATCGGCCCCTGACCCTAGAGGGATCTGCGCGAACAGCTACTTATTTCGTAGCACAAGGCACGCCGACGAACGCCGCTTGACCCAGGCGCTGCGCCCCCGCGCGGCCGGCGCCCTGCCCGCCGGCATAGACTGGCTGGCAAGCCAGTGCGCGTCAGCCGCGCTGCCTACAATCGTTCGCCCAACGCCACGACCCTGCGTGGCGGGCCCTAGGAGACCCCATGACCACGCCGATGCACGTGTCCAGCGAAGACAAACGCGCCGCCCTTCGCCGCGCCGCCCTGGACTACCACGAGTTCCCGCAGCCCGGCAAGATCGCCATCAGCGCCACCAAACAGCTGGTCAACCAGTACGACCTGTCGCTGGCCTACAGCCCCGGCGTGGCCGCGCCGTGCGAGGAAATCGTGGCCGACCCGGCCAACGCCTTCAAGTACACGGCGCGCGGCAACCTGGTGGGCGTGATCACCAACGGCACCGCGGTGCTGGGCCTGGGCGACATCGGCGCGCTGGCGGGCAAGCCGGTGATGGAAGGCAAGGGGGTGCTGTTCAAGAAGTTCTCGGGCATCGACGTGTTCGACATCGAGATCCAGGAAAAGGACCCGTACAAGCTGGTGGAGATCATCGCGGCGCTGGAGCCGACGTTTGGCGCCATCAACCTGGAAGACATCAAGGCGCCGGAGTGCTTCATCGTCGAGCGCGAGCTGCGCGCGCGCATGAAGATCCCGGTGTTCCACGACGACCAGCACGGCACCGCCATCGTGGTCGGCGCGGCGGTGGTCAACGGCCTGAAGGTCGTGGGCAAGAAGATCGACGAGGTCAAGCTGGTGGTGTCTGGCGCCGGCGCGGCGGCGCTGGCCTGCACGGGCCTCCTGGTCAAGCTGGGCCTGAAGCGCGAGAACGTCTGGGTCACCGACATCAAGGGCCTGGTCTTTGACGGCCGCACCGAACTGATGGACCCGGACAAGGCCGTGTACGCCCAAAAGACGGACCTGCGCACGCTGGCCGAGGTGATCGACGGCGCCGACGTGTTCCTGGGCCTGTCGGCGGGCGGCGTGCTCAAGCCCGAGATGGTGGCGCGCATGGCGGACAAGCCGCTGATCCTGGCGCTGGCCAACCCCAACCCGGAAATCTCGCCAGAAGACGTCAAGACGGTGCGCCAGGACGCGGTGATGGCCACCGGCCGCACCGACTACCCGAACCAGGTCAACAACGTCCTGTGCTTTCCCTACATCTTCCGCGGCGCGCTGGACTGCGGCGCGACGACCATCACCAACGAGATGGAAATCGCCGCCGTGCACGCCATCGCCGCGCTGGCCCAGGCCGAGCAAAGTGAAGTCGTGGCGCGCGCCTACGTGGGCGAAAAGCTGAGCTTCGGGCCGGAATACCTGATCCCCAAGCCGTTCGACCCGCGTCTGATGATGATGATTGCGCCGGCCGTGGCCAAGGCAGCCGAGGAAAGCGGTGTCGCCGCGCGCCCGATCGCCGACCTGGACGCTTACCGAGACAAGCTGCAAACTTTCGTCTACGCCTCGGGCACGACGATGAAGCCGATCATCGACGCCGCCCGCTCCGCCACCCGCAAGCGCGTGGCCTACGCCGAGGGCGAAGAAGAGCGCGTGCTGCGCGCAGCCCAGATCGTGGTGGACGATTTGATCGCCCGGCCCACGCTGATCGGCCGCCCGGCCATCATCGCCCAGCGCATCGAAAAATTCGGCCTGCGCCTGAAGGAAGGCGTGGACTACGACGTGGTCAACGTCGAGCACGACGACCGTTACCGCGGCCTGTGGCAGGCGTACTACGAACTGACCAAGCGCAAGGGCATCACCGTGGCCATGGCCAAGATCGAGATGCGCCGGCGCCTGACGCTGATCGGCTCGATGCTGCTGCGCTCAGGCGACGTGGACGGTCTGATCTGTGGCACCTGGGGGACCAACCAGATGCACCTGACCTACATCGACCAGTGCATTGGCCGCCGCCCGGGCGTGAAGACCTACGCCGCCATGAACGGGCTGATGCTGCCGGGGCGGCAGATCTTCATGGTGGACACCCACGTCAACTACGATCCTACGGCCGAGCAGATCGCCGAAATCACCATCATGGCGGCCGAGGAAGTGCAGCGCTTTGGCTTCAAGCCCAAAGCGGCGCTGTTGTCCCACTCCAACTTTGGCTCGTCCAACCAGGCCAGCGCCATCAAGATGCGCCAGGCGCTGGCGCTGATCCAGGAGCAGGCGCCGTGGCTGGAAGTGGACGGCGAAATGCACGGCGACGTGGCGCTGGACGGCGCGCAGCGCCACGCCGTCATGCCCGACAGCCCGCTCATCGGTGACGCCAACCTGCTGGTGCTGCCCAACATTGACGCGGCCAACATCGCCTACAACCTGCTCAAGGTGGCGGCGGGCGGCAACATCGCCATCGGTCCAATCCTGCTGGGCGCGGCCAAGCCCGTGCACATCCTGACGGCCAGCACCACCGTTCGGCGCATCGTCAACATGACCGCCCTGACGGTCGCCGACGCCAACGCACCGGCCGCCTCGGCCGAGTAAACGCCCACATACCGCGGGCGCCAACCACCGCATCGCTGCCTAAGATTTAGGCAGCGGCTTGCATTTTTGTTGCCGTTGCGTCACACTAGCGCCTTGGAAATTTCGGGTTAACCCGGAGGTTTCCGAAAGGTGCTTTTTCATGTTGCGAACGGCGGCATTGCGGGTAGCGCAGTCGCTCTTGACAGTGTCGTTGGCGGTGGCGGCCATGTCCCAGGCGGACGTGGCGTACGCCCGAGGGCTGTTTTCGGAACGTTCCGAAACCACCATCGCGGCCACGGACATGCCCAAGCAAGGCCAGCGGACCTATTCGCTGATCCTGCAGGGCGGCCCGTTTCCTCACGACAAGGACGGCTCGGTGTTCGGCAACCGCGAACGCCTGCTGCCGCGGGAGCGTCGCGGTTATTACCGTGAATACACCGTCGAAACCCCGGGCTCGCGCGACCGTGGCGCCCGCCGCATTGTATGCGGTGGCGCACGGGTCACCGTTCCCGACGCCTGCTACTACACAAGCGACCACTATTCGAGCTTCAGGATGATCGTGCCATGAAAGCGCTTGAACATTTTCAGCCCGCGCCAGCCGTTGAGCTGCGGGCTTCGTCCGAATTATTGACTTCAGAGAAAGCAGCGGAGATGGATCAACCACTTCGTCCCCCCCCAGAATCGATTTTCAAGGGTGTACGGACCAACATCGTTCAGTCGATCCGGGCGTTTCGCGTGCATGACCTGCAGGACGCGGCCGTTTCGCTCGGCCAGCACTTCCTGTACGCCAACCTGGCGGCCGCGCAGACCAAGCAGGACGTGCTCGACATGATTGCCGCGCAGTTCACCTTCCCGGCGCACTTCGGCAAAAACTTCGACGCGCTGTACGACTGCATGACCGACCCTCTGCACAAGAGCGGGCCGCAGCCGGGCTTCATCGTGGTGTTGGAGCAGATCCCCGCCACGGCCAAGTTCGACAAGGAAGCGCGCGAGCAGCTGCTCGACATCTTCCGCGACGCCGCCGACTACTGGAACGACCGGAAGATACCGTTTAGGTGCTTCTATTCTTTTCTGTAGCCCGTTCTGCAGCAACTGGCCAAGCAGAACGGGCGACCGAGGCCCCTACCGACGCCGCCACGACGGCCGAAGTCGCCGAAGACAACGGCGAAAAGATGCCCACCGACAAGCTGGTGGACATTTCCCCGCTGGCGCTGCGCATGAGCAGCCCCTTCAACGCGGGTTACTGGCTGAGCGCCGCCTGATCCGGCGGTTTCATCCCGCGCTGCGGCCGCAGCGCCCCTGAGAAAAAGCCCGCGTCATGCGGGCTTTTTTGTGTCTGTCCGAGATCGACCACGGATCCACGTTGGGGCGTGCCAACCCCCTATTTCGCTGACCGATCTGACGGCGCAGTGCTCACCTTGCCCGACCCGTTTGGGCGACCCGCCATCGGTGCGGACAAAACCACCGAACGATCCCGCCTGTCCGACAGCTTTTGTACCGATAGTGCGCGTTCTTTGTCTATCCCATGGCCATCGGTCGTCAACCGCTGGGATTGTCAGTTCTCCCCCGCCGCCGGCATGCGCCCGCTGGCGCCCACCGGCACGACGGGCGATGGGGTTGCCGCCGGGCGGCGCGCCTCGGCCGTCACGGACGGGGCAGGACGGGGC
>JAEZWW010000034.1 GCA_023442945.1 Pseudomonadota bacterium
CGTCAACGCAGAGCAGGCCCCCGCCCGCGCCGGCCGCCCGCGCCTGGGCGTGGTCGCGCGTGAAGTCACGCTGTTGCCGCGCCACTGGGACTGGTTGGCCAGCCAGCGCGGCGGCGCGTCCGCGGCATTGCGGCGCCTGGTCGACCAGGCGCGGCGCCAAAGCGAAGCGGCCGATCAGCGGCGCGCCGCGGGCGAGCGCAGCTACAAGTTCATGAGCGCCATCGCCGGCCATCTGCCGGGCTTTGAAGAAGCGGCGCGCGCCTTGTTCGCCGCCGACGGCCGCGCGTTTGCGCAGCGCGTGGCGGCCTGGCCGCGCGATGTACGCACGCATTTGCAGGAGTTGGCCGAGGGCGCGTTTGACGCGCCAGCCGACGCTCCTGCAGAGGCAACCAACAAGTCCGCATCCACCGCATCCACCGAATCCACCCCATCCACCCCAGCGGCGAAGGCGCTCAAGCCTTCGTCCGCACGCAAAGGAGCTGCTTCATGAGCGCGCGTCCCCCCATGGGCGCCGGCGCTGCTGCGCGCCCGCTGTGGCGCACCTACCTGGCCTTTCTCGGCCCGATGGTGTTGGCCAACATCCTGCAATCCCTGTCCGGCAGCGTGAACGCGGTCTACATCGGCCAGATGCTGGGCACGCCCGCGCTGGCGGCGGTGGCCGGCATGTTCCCGGTGGTGTTCTTCTTCATCGCGCTGATCATCGGCGTGGGCGCCGGCGCGTCGGTGCTGATCGGCCAGGCCTGGGGCGCGCGCGAGCCGCACAAGGTCAAGGCCATCGCCGGCACCGCGCTGGGTCTGGGCGCCGCCATCGGCCTGGTCGCCGCGGTGCTGGGCGAGCTGTTTGCCGAGCCGGCCCTGGCCGCGCTGGGCACCGCACCCGAGCTGCTGCCCAACGCCGTGGCCTATGCCCGCGTGATGATGCTCAGCATGCCGCTGCTGCTGGTGTTCATCCTCAGCACGCAGCTGCTGCGCGGCGTGGGCGACACGGTCACGCCCTTGTGGGCGCTGTGTTTGTCGACCGCCGTCGGCCTGCTGCTGACGCCGGCGCTGATCCGCGGCTGGGGCGGCTTGCCGCAGCTGGGCGTCGTCAGAGCGGCGGTGGCGGGCTGGGTGTCGTTCGTGGTCGCGCTGGCGTTCCTGTGGTTTTACCTGCGGCGCAAGAAGCACCCGCTGGCGCCCGACGCCGAGCTGGGGCGCGCGCTGCGGCCCAACCCGGCGCTGCTGAAAGCGGTGCTGCGCATCGGCGTGCCCACGGGCGTGCAGATGGTGACGATTGCCATGGCGGAGCTGGCCATCCTCGGCCTGGTCAACCGCTATGGCGCCGACGCCACGGCGGCCTACGGCGCGGTCAACCAGATCGTTAACTACGTGCAGTTTCCGGCGCTGTCGATCGCCATCACCGCGTCCATCCTGGGCGCGCAGGCGATCGGCGCGGGCCGGGTGGAGCGCTTGGGCGCCATCGTGCGCACGGGTTTGCTCCTCAACCTGGTGCTGACCGGCGCGCTGGTGCTGATCGGCTACGTGCTGGCGAATTGGCTGCTGGGCTTTTTCCTGACCGAGCCGAGCGTGTTGCAGATGGCGGCGTCGCTGCTGCACGTGATGCTGTGGGCCAGCGTGGTGTTTGGCATGCAGGCGGTGGTGGCGGGCGTGATGCGCGCCAGCGGCACCGTGTGGGTGCCGACGGCCATCAGTGTGGGCTGCATCGTGCTGGTGCAGCTGCCAGCGGCGAACCTGCTTTCTGCGCGCTTCGGCCTGTCCGGCGTGTGGATGTCCTACCCGGTGGTGTTCTGCACCATGCTGGTGCTGCAAAGCGCGTTCTACCTGTTGGTGTGGCGCTTTCGCAAGATCGAGCGGCTGGTGTGATGCTGGTGGCGTTCCAGGGCGGGTTTTTGAATGAAATCCGCCTTTGGCCCTACAGCCATCTGCGCAGCCAGCTAGATTATTGATAGCAAAAAAGGGGCCGTTGTCGACCCCTTTTTTGTTGCTGCTGCGGTCACCGCCCGCGCTGTTCGTGCCTCACGCGGTGCGCTTTTTCAGCACCCGCGGCAGCACCAGCACGGCGGCGATGACGATCAGCAGCACGACCGACACCGGCCGGTCGATGAAGACCGTCCACTTGCCTTCACCGATCGACATGGCGTTGCGCAGCTGCGCTTCGGCCAGCGGGCCCAGAATCATGCCGACCACGACCGGCGCGGTCGGGAAGTCGAAGCGCCGCATCACCACACCCACGGCGCCGATGACGTACAGCAGGAACAAATCGAACGTGCTTTGGCGCATGCCGTAGGCGCCCACGGTGGCGAAGATCAGGATGCCCGCGTACAGCTGCGGCTTGGGAATCTTCAGCAGCTTGACCCACAGCCCGACCATCGGCAGGTTCAGCACCAACAGCATCAGGTTGCCGATGTACAGCGACGCGATCAGCGCCCACACCAGCGCGGCCGAGGTGGCGAACAGCTGTGGCCCGGGCTGGATGCCGTAGTTCTGGAAGGCGCCCAGCAGGATGGCGGTGGTGTTGCTGGTCGGGATGCCCAGCGTCAGCAGGGGGATCAGTGCGGTGGTCACCGTGGCGTTGTTGGCCGCTTCGGGGCCGGCCACGCCTTCGATGGCGCCGGTGGTGCCGAATTCGGCCTGGTTCTCACCCTTGGCCAGCTTCTTCTCGGTCGCGTAGCTCAGGAAGGTCGGAATCTCCGTGCCACCGGCCGGGATGCAGCCAAACGGCGCGCCAATGGCCGTGCCGCGCAGCCAGGCCGGGATGCTGCGGCGCCAGTCGCGCCGGTCCATGTGCACGCGGCTGAGCTTGTTCTGCGTCTCCTTGACCTTGCCTTCAAACAGCACGGCGTGCAGCACCTCGGCCACGGCGAACAGGCCGACCGCGACCAGCACGATCTCGATCCCGTCCAGAAACTCGGCCTTGCCGCCGGTGTAGCGCGGCTGCCCGCTGATCTGGTCCATGCCGATCAGGCCCACCGCCAGGCCGATGAACAGGGCCGTCAGCCCGCGCACCGTGCTCTTGCCCAGCACCGCGCTGACGGTGGTGAAGGCCAGCACCATCAGCAGGAAGTACTCGGGCGGGCCGAGCTTGACCGCGTAGTCCGCCACCACCGGCGCGAACAGCGTGACCACGATGGTGGCGATGGTGCCGGCCACGAAGGAGCCGATCGCCGCCGTCGCCAGCGCCTGGCCGGCCCGGCCGCTCTTGGCCATCTTGTTGCCTTCCATGGCCGTGACCATGCTGGCGGTTTCGCCCGGCGTGTTCAGCAGGATCGACGTGGTCGAGCCGCCGTACATCGCGCCGTAGTAAATGCCGGCAAAGAAGATCATCGACGCGGTGATGTCCACCTTGGTCGTGATCGGCAGCAGCATCGCCACCGTCGT
>JAEZWW010000070.1 GCA_023442945.1 Pseudomonadota bacterium
CCTCGGCCTGCTTGAGAAAACCGATGATCTGCTCGTCGGTGAATCTGCTCTTCTTCATGTCCGTTCTTCCTTGCGAAAACGGACTCTACTAACCTTCAACTGGTACGCCCTACGGGGGGCAGGTCACGGGCACGTTCCATATATTCTCTCAATGTAGCATTTTGGAGAAAAATAGGAACATTGCGCGGTTGGATGCGGCGATTAGCCACCGCATTCGCCGCACATCACGCGGAGAATTACTTGCCTTTGCGGCGAATAAGGTGTTTAATCTCCGCATGGATAGCGGAGAAAAACTCTACATCTGGCAGGCCGACGACTGGCCCAACTGGCGCTACGACCTGTCGGCGCTCACTGGGCCGCTGACCGAAGTCAGCCGCGCCCAAGGCGTGCTGCTGGGCCGTCTGGCCGACGTGGGCATGGCGCTGCGCGATCAGGCCAGCCTTGCCGCGCTGACCGAGGACGTGGTCAAGACCAGCGAAATCGAAGGCGAAGTGCTGAATGTGGAATCCGTGCGCTCGTCCATCGCCCGGCGTCTGGGCGTGGACATTGGCGCGGTCGCGCCGGTGGATCGGCACGTCGAAGGCGTCGTGGAGATGGTGCTCGACGCCACTTCGCGCAGCGCCGAACCACTGACCGCCGAGCGCCTGTTCGGCTGGCACGCAGCCCTGTTCCCGACCGGATACTCGGGCATGAATAGGCTCACCGTGGGGCAGTGGCGCGACGATGCCGCCGGGCCGATGCAGGTGGTTTCCGGCCCGGTGGGGCGGCGCAAGGTTCACTTCCAGGCGCCGCCCGCCGACCTGCTGCCCACCGAGACCGCGCGCTTTCTGGCGTGGGCGAATGCGGAAACGGGCGAGCCCGCGCTCATCAAGGCCGGCCTGGCGCATCTGTGGCTCGTGACGCTGCACCCCTTCGACGACGGTAACGGCCGCATCGCCCGCGCCATGGGCGATCTGTTCCTGGCCCGCGCCGATGGCAGCCCGCAACGCTTCTACAGCCTGTCGGCCCAGATACAGCGCGAGCGCAAGGACTACTACGACGTGCTGGAGCGCACGCAGAAGGGCACGCTCGACGCCACCGGCTGGTTGTCGTGGTTCCTCGGTACGCTCGGGCGCGCGGTCACCAGTGCGCAGTCCACGCTGGACGCCGTGCTGGTCAAGGCGCGCTTCTGGCAACGCTGGGCTGGCACGTCGTTGAACGAACGGCAGGCGAAACTGCTCAACCGCCTGCTCGACGGCTTTGAGGGCAAGCTCACCAGCAGCAAGTGGGCCGCCATCGCCAAGTGCTCGCCCGACACCGCGCTGCGCGACATCACGCAGTTGCTGGAATTGGGTGTGTTGAAGAAGTCGCCCGGCGGCGGGCGCAGCACGGGCTACGAGCTGGCGGACTGAAGTGCATCGACGGACGTGCCCGCATCGCTGCGGCATGGACGCAGGTGGTGCACCTCCCAGCGGAAGACTTCCTCGATGCTGAAGCGGATGACGTCACCGTTGGCCATTCTGCAGAAAGGAATGCCGAGCCGGTGGCGTTCCTGATTCTGGTGAAGCCAGTGAGCGGGCAGTCCAGTGATGTCGGCCACTTCCTTGGCGGAGTAGAAAATCTGATCGCGCCGACCGGGTCGCTGCTGCATCATCTGCTCGATGGCGTCTTCGCGCGCCGTGGGCGAGGACTCGGACAAGGCGCGTCCGACGCTGGATCTCCATGTCACCTGCGCCTTGCGCTCGAAGGCCTCGACCTCCATCAAGAGGTAGCGGACAGACCTGCCGATGTGCCATGCGGGCGGGCCGATGCCCTCCGAACGCCAGCGCTGTAGCGTCTTGGGCGAGAGGTTCCACCTCGAGCACAGTTGCGTTTCGTTGAGAACCGGATACTTGATTGGCGGTTCATCCGGGCCGGTGTCGGCGCGTCGGGCAGTGGAGTCAGCCTTGGGTTTCATCATGCGCCTCCGTCAGGGCGGCCTCGGCCGCCGCAAGGCTGCCGTACTGCGCGATGAGCGCGAAGGCCTCGTTGAGGTAGTACCGCTTCGGCTCGGGCGCGGCTGGCACCTGAGGTTCGACGACGGGCGTCGCCGCCGTCAATGGCGGCAAGGCCGCGTCGTTGGGCATGCCCTGGCGGTTTGCCTGCTCATAGGCCACGATTTCAGCCACCGCGTAGCGGACGGCCTTGGAGAGCTTGAAGTACGGTGGGCCGCGCTCTTCGCTGCGCCAGCGTTGCAAGGTCTTGATGCTGATGTTCCAGCGCAAGGCAAGTTCGGTTTCGGTGAAGGCGGGGTCGGTCAACATGGCGCTCCTTTCGTCGTTCGTGCCGGGCATTACGGCGGCGAACGCGAGAAAGCCAAGTTGCAGGCCCGGAAGCGTCCGGCATTGGCGACGGCTGCGAGTGCCAATCGGCCTCTCTGAACTTCCGGTCGTGGGCATGTGCGGGGGCGCGGAATCCCTCCCCGGAATCGCGCGCATATGGCGGGGTTTCCGACCCGTGGCGAGGCACAGCGGAGAAGCGGGTTTCGTTTCTTGTTAAACTACGCCACCACGGAACAAGCAAGAGAAAAGCGGCCCATGGGCCGCTTTTTTCGTGGCGTGGTGACCACCCGGGCCACCTAGGCCTCAAGGCACCAGCACGGTCGAACCCACGGTCTTGCGCCCTTCCAGCGCGCGGTGCGCGTCGGCGGCGTCGGCCAGGGCAAAACGCTGCTGCGGTTCGCTGACGATGCGGCCGGCCAGCACGTGGTCGAACAGCTCCTTGGCCATGTCCAGCATGTGGGCGCGCGGCTGGATGTAATGCACCATCGCGGGCCGGGTCATCCAGATGGAGCCCTTCATGGCCAGCAGTTGCGAATCCACCACCACCGCGCCCGAGGTCGTGCCGTTGCTGACCAGGGATCCGCGCGGCTGCAGGCAGTCCAGCGAATCCATCAGCGTGTCTTTGCCGACCGAGTCGTACACCACGGGCACGCCTTTGCCACCGGTGATCTCCTTCACGCGTTCAACGATGTTCTCGCGCGAGGTGACGATGGTGTGCGCGCAGCCGTTGGCCTTGGCCAGCGCGGCCTTTTCGTCGGTGCTGACGGTGCCAATCATGTTGACGCCCAGCGCCCGCGCCCACTGGCAGGCGATCAGGCCCACGCCACCGGCAGCGGCGTGGTACAGGATGGTTTCACCGCCTTTGAGGGGATAGACCTGACGGAACAGGTACTGCGCCGTCATGCCCTTCATCATCAGCGTGGCCGCGGTTTCATCGGCGATGCCGTCGGGCAGCGGGATCAGCACTTCAGCCGGCATGACGCGCGCTTGCGAATACGCGCCTTGCGGGCCGATCAGGTAACCCACGCGGTCGCCCGGCTTGACATAATCGACGCCGGGGCCAATGGCCTCCACCACGCCCACAGCGTCGGAGCCCAGGCCGTTGGGCAGCTCCAGCGGGTAGCGGCCGGTGCGGAAGTAGATGTCGATGAAGTTGAGCGCGATGTAGGTGTGCCGCACACGGACCTGGCCCGGCCCGGGTTCACCCACGTTGACGTCCTGGTACTGCAGGACTTCAGGGCCGCCGATGCGGTCGAATCGAATGGCTTTGGTCATATCTTTCGATCTGGGTCAGGCACGCTGGGGCATCACAGCCGCTTGCGTGAGTTGGTGGATATAGGTCTTTGCTTCGGGCCAGGGGCCGTAGCCTGACGTGGGGTTCAGGTGCCCCACTTCTCCCGCGTCCACCAGGCGGCTGCCCCAGTCGGCGGCCATGGCGGCAACTTCGTCGAAGCTGGCCAATGGATCGTTGCGGCTGGCCACCACGGTGCTTGGGAAAGGCAAGGGATCGCGCGGCAGCGGGAACCAACCGCCGGCCTGCAGCGCGTCCAAGGGCGGGTAGCCCGGCGGCAGTGCCCGAGTCAAGTCCGGCGGCGTGGCCAGCAGCGCGCCCAGCACCGGGCGCTGGGTTTGCGCCGCCCAGTGCGTGACCATGACGCAGCCGGCGCTGTGGGCGACGATGACGATCGGACCATCGATCGCCTGCGCCGCGTCCTCGATCGCCTGGACGCGGGAGGCGCAATCCACGGTGGCGCGCCCCATGGCGGGCACGGCGCGCAACTGGGGCAACTCAGCCGCCAGCAAGGTCTGCCAGTGCGCGTCGATGGCGTCGCGCAAGCCCGGGACGATCAGCACGGTGGGTGGGGTCATTGCATCAGTTCAGCTTGATGCCGTAGGTCTTGACGATGCCGGCATTGCGGTCGAACTCGGCTTTCAGGTCGGCCTCAAGTTGCGCACGGCTGCGCTGCTGCGATACCAGCTCGAACCCTGTTCCGGCGTAGCGCTGGCGCACCTCGGCGCGGGCGTTCACCTTGTTCAGCACCTCGTGGATCTTGTCCATGATCGGCGCCGGCGTCTTGGCGGGTGCGAACACGCCCGCCCAGTTGGTGAAATCGATGTCCGGGTAACCGATTTCGGCGAAAGTGGGTACGTTCGGGTACTCCGGCAGGCGACTCTTGTACGCCACCGCCAACAGCTTGACCTTGCCCGACGCGATCAGGGGTTTGGACGTCACCGAGCCATCGAACATCAGCGGAATCTGGTTGCCCATGACCTGCGTCAGCGCCGGGGCAGAACCCGGAAAGCCCACGTGCTCCATGTCCAGCTGAGCCTTCTTGTTGAGGATGACCCCTGCATATTGCGACGTCGTGCCCGGGCTGTAGGACGCGAAAGACACTTTCCCAGGATGCGCCTTGACGTAGGCGATGGCTTCCTTGGCGTCCTTGTACGGCGTCTCGGGCGCGGCGATGAACACCATCACCGAACGCGCCATCTGGGCCACCGGCTTGACGTCGTTCAAAGGGTCGTAGCCCACCTTCAGCACATGCGGCACTTCGGTCAGGATGTTGGTCACGCTGACCAGCAGCGTGTTGCCGTCGGCCGGTTGCGTCAGCACGTATTTGGCCGCGATCGCACCGCCCGCGCCTGGTCGGTTTTCGACGATCACGGGTTGCTTGATCTCTTGCCCCAGTTGGTCGCTGATGATGCGGGCGAAGACGTCGATGGTGCCGCCCGCTGGCGCCGGCACAATCAGCCGCACCGGCTTGTCACCGAAGGCGAAAGCCGCGGAGGCCAGGCCACCTGCGAAAACCATCAGGACGGCGGAACGTAGCAGTGTTTTGCAATTCATGGCTTGTCGGTCGATGGAAGGGTTGGTCGGAGGGCGCGATGGGCGTCAGATGACGGCGCCACCGTTGGGGCTGATCACCTGGCCCACCAGGAAATGGTCGCCTGCCAGGTGCAGCACGGTTTCGGCGTACTCCTCAGGTTCACCCAGGCGACCCAACGGCACGACCTGCCAGAGCTGGCGGGTTTTCTCTTCGCCCACTTGGTTCAGGTAGCGCTTGAAGTCCGGCGTCATGATTCCGCCAGGGGCCAGCACGTTCACCAGGATGTTGGCACCCGCGACCTCGGCAGCGACGGCCTTGGAGAAGGCGATCACCGCACCCTTGGTGGCGCTGTAGTGCGGCGAATGCGCGCTGATGGGCGAATAGCCCGCGACAGAGGCCACGTTGATGATGCGGCCGTCGCGCTGCGGCTCCATCAGGCGCAGCGCGGCGCGCGTGCAATAGAACACGCCATCCACGTTCACACCCCAAAAGCGCTTCCACTCCTCGTCGGTCACCTGGCTGGTGAACTGCAGCGAATCGCGCGGTACCGGCGTCGTCAGGTAGCCGTAGTGCTTAGCGCGGCGCGCCTCATCCTGCGGGCGGGCCGGCACGACGGCGGCGTTGTTCACCAGGATGTGCACGGTACCGAAGCGCGCCTTGACGTCGTCAAACAGCGCTTCCACTTCGCGGCTGGACGAAACGTCGGCACGCACGGCGTACGCCTTGCCACCCGCAGCCGCGATGTCCTTGGCCACTTGGTCGATGCGCTCTTGCTCGCACACGTCGGCCAGCACCACGGTGGCGCCGGCCTTGGCCAGGCGGCGCGAAATCGCTTGGCCCAGGCCACCGGCGGCGCCGGTGACCACCGCAACGCGCTTGGTCAAATCGGTCATGGTTTGTCTCCTTTGCCGATGGGACTCAAGCGGCCTTGCGCAAGAAGCCCTGCTGGGCGCCCGCCCGGTTCGGCGCGAAGCCGTTGGCCGCCAACGTCTCTTCCACCGTGTCGTAGAACACACCGATCTTGCTGATCTCGCGCGCCTGCTGGGCGGTGGCGATGGGGCGACCGAATTCGCGCGAGATGCGCACCAACTGCTCGACCTGCGCAGCGGTGCCGATCTTGGCTGAACGGTCCTGGTTCCAGAGGTTGTCTTCGGTGCCGGTGCGCACGTGCAGGCCCATGGCGATGCCCATCATGTTCACGGGCAGCACGTTGAGCACGGAGCTTTCCACCGTCAACACCGCGCCGTCCGGCACGGCGCGCACGAAGTTGGCCAGGCTGTAGACGCTGGGCGAATCCATGCCGCCACCGATGGCTACCCAGTTCATGACCAGCGGACCCTTGTAGATGCCGCGGCGCATCAGGCGTTCCACCGATTCAAAGCTGTTGAGGTTGTAGCACTGGAAGGCGCTCTGAATGCCGGCCGCGCTCAGGCGGCGGATGTGCTCCTCGGCCCAGCCGGGTTGCGCCGGCACAGTCATCTCCTTGTAGGCGTTGAAGACGGCCGGGTCTTCCATCGACGTGCCCTTGATGTCACGGATGTCGAACTGCTCGAGCACGTTCATCTGCGACGTGTTGATGGTCACGGTGACCTGATCCGGCTTGGGGTCCAGCTCGGCCAGCATGTGGCGCGTGTCGTCGGACAGCCACTTGGCGGCGGCGCCATCGCTTTCGGGGGCGAAGCTGATCGATCCGCCGACCTGAATGATCATTTCCGGCACGCGGGCGCGCACGCCGGCGATCAGCTCGTTGAACTTGGACAGGCGCTTGGAGCCCTTGCCGTCCAGTTCACGCACGTGCAGGTGCAACACGGTGGCACCGGCGTTGTAGCAGTCCACCGCGCGCTGGATCTGGTCTTCCATCGTCACGGCAATCTCGCCGGGGAAGTCGGAAGGCAGCCAAGACGGTGCGTAGGGCGCGGCGGTGATGATCAGCGGTGGCTGGTTTTCGGGGAACAGGTGGCCGTCAAGAAAGTTCATGGTGAATCTCCAAAAGAGGTGGGGGAGGAAAAAGCCGAAGGTCGTCAGAAGTTGTGACGCACGCCCAGGCCGAAGTTGTTGGTGTCGTCCACACGCAAGTAAGCGGCGTAGACGAAGGTCCGCTTGGACAGCGCGTACTTGCCCTCAAGCAGCGCATTGGTGTATTTCTTGGGGCCCCATTCGTTTTTGAAGTCCCGCGTCACGTCCAGCACGACAGCGACCAGGCCCGACACCCACTTGCCGCCCAGCGACATGCCACGGCGACGCGCCTGTTCGTTCGCCGCATCCTGCAGCGACGCGGCCACGGTGAATTCGCCAAACGTGTAACGCCCGCCCAGTGAATAGCTGGTCTTGGCGCCCTTGACCTGGTTGGCCGAAAACGCCACCACCACCGGGCCGCCGATGTACTTGGCGTGCATGTCCCACTTGCCGCGCTGCTTGCCGTCGATGACGTTGTCGGCCTTGAAGGTGTAGCCCAAATCGGCGCTGAAGCCGCCCAGGTTGGGCGTCTTGTAGACAAACAGGCTGCTGCTGCGCGGGCCGTTGCCGACCCAGTTGTAGGTCGTGCCGACGACCGAGTACACCGCGGCCCCGGTCAATTCCCAGTTCGCCAGGCCCCAGAAGGACGCGTTCAGCGTGCGCCCCATCTGGAAGGTGCCCCAGTCGCCTTCCAGCCACATCTTGGCGCCGCGACCCCAGGTGCCGGCGCCTGCGCCAGCGGTGATGGTGTTGCCGTTGTCCATGTCGACACCAGTTTCAAAGCTGAAGCCCGCACGCAAGCCGCCGCCCAGGTCCTCGATGCCGCGCAGGCCGATGTGGGTGCCCGTGTTGTTCATGAGGCTGCTGCTCATGAACTGGATCTTGCCGTTGGCGTCGTTGCCCTGGGGCGCGCCCCAGCTGACCTTGCCGATGCCCGCGTCGGCTGCGCCATACAGCGTGACGGACGATTGGGCGTGGGCGATGCCGGTGGTGGCCAGGACGGCCGCGAACGCCAGCTTCTTCTTGTGCATGCAATGTCTCCAGTGGGTTTTGTTTTTGGACGGTGTGACAGCAGGTGGCTCTCTGTGGAGCTTGTTTTCGTTTCCGTCAGGTCGACGTCGTCAGAACGTGGGCTGGCCGACGATGCCGGCGCGTTCCATCTTTCGGTGCGACGGCGGGTAATCCATCACCGCGTAGTGCTGCGTGGCGCGGTTGTCCCAGATCGCCACGCTGCCCGGCTGCCAGCGCCAGCGCACCTGGTATTCCGGGATCGCCGCCTGGCTGATCAGGTACTGCAGCAGGCTGGAGCTGCCCTGCGTGAAGTCCTGGCCCACGCGCACGTTGGCCGGCGTGTGGAAGTTGGTAAAGTGCGTGGTGAAGCCGTTCACAAACAGCACTTTTTCGCCCGTTTCCGGGTGCGTGCGCACCACCGGGTGTTCGGCATCGGGGTAGCGCGCCTTCAGCGCGTGGCGTTGCTCGATCGGCATGGCGGCGCCAAACGTGCATTCGATGCTGTGGCGCGCGCGCAGGGGGGCTATCAGCTCCTTGATGTGCTCCGGCAGGCGCTCGTACGCCAGCGCCATGTTGGCCCACATCGTGTCGCCGCCGATCGGCGGGCATTCCACGCAGCGGAGCACGCAGCCCATGGGCGGCGCATCGCGCCAGGTGGCGTCGCAGTGCCAGGAGTTCTCGTACCGGTCGTTCGGCTGCTCGGGCGACTTGTAGATGCGCACCAGGCCAGGGTGATCGGGGTCGCTGCCGGCGACGGGGTGGTCTTCCAGCTCGCCGAAGTGGCGGGCAAAGGCGACGTGCTCGGCGCGGCTCATGGTCTGGTTGCGCAGAAACAGCACCTTGTGGGCCAGCAAGGCCGCCTTGATCTGGGCCAGCAGATCGCCGTCGGTGACCGCGTCGGCCAGGTCGACGTCGAACAACTCAGCCCCGATCGCGCATGTCAAGGGTTCGATACGCACGCTTGTCTCCTTGTGTGGATTTGTCGACGATCCGCTGATCTGCATCGCGTCGTCGTCAGGAGACTTTAGGTACGCAAGGCACTGGACGCTTTGCATCTCGCGCCATAGACTGTGCATTTGGCGCCACTTGAGGGGGGTGAAATCCCTAGGTCACAACCATGGTTGCACTGGTTCGCGCCGCCGCTTTGACGCACTTTGCCGAGGTGATGCGCGAGGTCGGCGGCAACCCCGAAGACGCGCTGCGGCGCGCCGGCCTGCGCCCGGCGCTGGTGCGCGAGCGCGACCAGCTGCTCGACGCCACGACCACGGCCCGTTTGCTGGAAGATTCGGCGCAGGCCACGCGCTGCGAGACGCTGGGCCTGCGCATGGCGCGCGCGCGGCAGCTGTCCAACTTCGGCGCGCTCAGCCTGCTGCTGCAGCACCAGGCCACGCTGCGCATCGCGCTGCAAACCCTGATCGCGCACGTGCACCTGCTGAACGAAGCGCTGATGATCGAGCTGGAAGACGCTGGCGACCTGGTCATCCTGCGCGAAGACTTCCTGTCCGATTCGCCGCACCGCCAGTCGATCGAGCTGGCCGTGGGCGTGCTCTTTCGCATGTGCGAAGCCCTGCTGCTGCCGGGCTGGCACCCGCTGAGCGTGAGCTTTCAGCACGCCGCGCCCAGGGACTTGTCGGTGCACCGCCAGCACTTCCGCTGCCCCGTCAACTTCAACGCCAACCTGAGCGGCATCGTCTGCCGCGCCGCCGACCTGGACGAGCCCAACCCCATGGCCGACCCGGTGCTGGCGCGCTACGCGCAGACCATCGTCGAAACCTCGGGCCCTGGGCGCCAGGCGTCGATGGCGCAACAGGTGCGCCGGGCCATCTACCTGACCCTGCCCTCTGGCGGCGCCACCAGCAAGACCGTGGCACAAGGCCTGGGCCTCAGCACGCGCACGCTGCAGCGCGAGCTGATGGCCGAAGCCACCACGTTCTCCGACCTACTGGAAGACGTGCGCGCCAACCTGGCGCGCCGCTACGTCGCCGATGCACGCTACCGCATTGGCCAGGTCGCCGAGATGCTGGGCTACGGCAGCCACAGCACCTTCACGCGCTGGTTCACGTCAACGTTTGGGGCGCCGCCCCACGTGTGGCGCGCACGGGCCGCTGGCGCGCAACCCGCGGCCATCTCGGCGCCCTCGGCGGGCGCGTAGCGCTATACAAAGAGGAGCTGGTCGCGCAGGTGGCTGTAGGGCCAGCGCCGCAAAATGCTTGAAATCTGGCCAGACTTCAACTGCGACGTGGCGTGAAGACGGTTGGTGCGCGGGGGGGGACTCGAACCCCCACACCCTTGCGGGCGTCAGGACCTAAACCTGGTGCGTCTACCAATTTCGCCACCCGCGCATCCTGTCTTCCGTCGTTGGCGCGCTGCAGCTTGGCGGCACCCCAACGAAGAACCGCGGATTCTAACCCGTGGCCGCCAAAAAAATGCCGGCTACCGACCGGCTTCACACGCTGGTCGTTCCCTCGCAGGCGCTTGCAAGCAATCGGCTCGACAATTGCTCCGCGCCCACCACCTGCAAACCGCCGGCAGCGCCACTGTGCCGCCGAAAGCGCTTGGCCAACGGCGACAATCCCCCCGTGTCTTCGCCTTCTTCCCCCGGCCGCGCCGACGGCGCCTCGAACGCCCCTCACGCGCCTGCCGCCGTCACGCATTACGAAAACTTCCCGGTCGCATCCTGGCTGTGCCCGCCGCACCTGCGCGCGCCCATCGCCGCCATCTACCACTTCGCACGCACGGCCGACGACATCGCCGACGAAAGCACGGCCACGCCCGATGAACGCCTGGCCGAACTCGCCACCTACCGCGCCGACCTGGCCGCCGCGGCGCAGGGCAACGGCGCGTCTGCGCGCTGGCCGCAGGTGTTCGCCCCGCTGTCGCATGTCATCGCCCAGTTCCAACTGCCCGAAGACCTGCTCGCCGACCTGCTCAGTGCCTTCATGCAGGACATCGCCTGGACGCGCGACGCCCGCGCCTACGCCGACCGCGCCGAGTTGCTGGACTACTGCCGCCGTTCCGCCAACCCGGTCGGCCGCCTGCTGCTGCATTTGTACGGCGTCACCGGCGCCACGGCCTTGGCCCAAAGCGACGCCATCTGCAGCGCGCTGCAACTGATCAACTTCTGGCAAGACCTGTCGGTCGACTTGCCGCGCGGGCGCTTTTACCTGCCCCTGGCCGACTGCGCTGCGCACGGACTGTTGCGCGGCGATTTCAAGCAATTCAAGCCCCTGGACCTACAGTCACCTGCGCGGCCAGCTATTGACTTGGTAGCAAATGAAGTGCGCTGGGCGCGCGAGCTGATGCAGTCTGGCGCCCCTTTGGTGCACGCCCTGCCCGGCCGCGCCGGCTGGGAGCTGCGCCTGGTCGTCCAGGGCGGCCTGGCCATCCTGGACAAAATCGCAGCGCAGGGGTTTGACAGTTACAGCCGCCGGCCGACAGTGGGCAAAGCCGATGCGCCGAGGCTGCTGTGGCGGGCGGTGTGGATGTGAACGCGAACGACGGGCGCGCACCATCGCCGACCCTCGTGACCCCATGACGCCGCACGAGCCACTGCGCGCCAAGATCCACACCGAGCTGGCCCGCCGTGGCCTCGGCGCGCACATGAACAACACGCGCTGGGCGCGCCTGCTGACCGCCATGAGGGGCTTGTCATTCCCGCCGCCCTACCAACGCAAAGACCTGCTGCAGCCCGAGCCCGCGCCGCCGCATTTCGATGCAGACGTGCACTACCACGGCGACTGGCTGGAAGGCATCCACCCGCTCAACACCATTGAATGGCTGAAGATCCGCCCACGCCACCTACAGCATGTCGCGCTGCTCGTGCCGCCCCGGCTCGTCAGCTGCGAAGCCGAACTGCGACATGCGCTGGCTGCGATCGGCCAAGCCTATGAGGTTGACGACGACGCTGTTTGGATCTTCGGCTACCGCTGACGCTCGGGTGCTCGCACCAAATGGGACAATCCCTCGCGTGAGCAACACGCCCCAAGACTACGTTCAGCAGAAAGCCGCCGCCTCGGGCAGCAGCTTTTACTACGCCTTCCTGTTCCTGCCGCCCGCGCGCCGCGCCGCGATCACGGCCTTCTACGCGTTCTGCCGCGAGGTGGACGACGTGGTCGACGAGGTCAGCGACCAAGGCGTCGCCGCGACCAAGCTGGCCTGGTGGGCCAAGGAGGTGACGGACGCGTACGCCGGCAAGCCTTCGCACCCGGTGATGCAGGCGTTGATGCCGTACACGAAGGAATTCAACATCGAAGCGCGCCAGCTGCACGCCGTGATCGAGGGCTGCCAGATGGACCTGACGCAGACGCGTTACCTGGACTACACCGCGCTCAAGCGCTACTGCCATCTGGTGGCGGGCGAAGTGGGCGAAGTGTCGGCGCGCATCTTCGGGCAGACGCAGCCTGAAACCACGCAGTACGCCAGCACGCTGGGCCTGGCGTTTCAGCTGACCAACATCATCCGCGACGTGGGTGAAGACGCGCGGCGCGGCCGCATCTACCTGCCGATCGACGAGCTGCAGCGCTTTGACGTGAAGGCGCACGAGATTTTGAAGTGCGAATATTCCGACCGCTTCGTGCAGCTGATGAAGTTCCAGGCCGCGCGCGCCCACGCGATGTACGACGAGGCGCTGGCCTTGCTGCCCGCGGCCGACCGGCGCAGCCAGAAGCCCGGCCTGATGATGGCCAGCATCTACCGCACCTTGCTGCGCGAAATCGAACGCAGCGACTTCCACGTGCTGAACCAGCGCATCGCGCTGACGCCGCTGCGCAAGCTGTGGCTGGCTTGGAAGATGCAGGCACTGGGGAGGTTTTGATGATCACCCCCCTGAGCCGCTGGCGCGGCTTCCCCCCTCTGCTGCGCGAGGGGGGACAACGCCAATGCCCGGCGCAGGTCCGGGCATGGCGTTCGCTGGGGCCGGCTGCTGCGCAGCGGCGGGCTTCGGGCGGTGCGGGCGTTGCGCGCCTTCGCTGGGCGGTGGCGCATCTCTTGCTGCGAGATCCGCAACCGACGACGTGGGTTGAAACCTCCCACGCTTGTACTTGCCCTGCATCGCGCACGCTACTCATCGAGTCAATCGGTGCAACGGGTCTCGTTCGGTGTCACACCGATTTCTCTCATTTTCACAGCTGCCTGCGCAGACTGCACTAGGGCCAGAGGGCGATTTGACTCAAAACGTTGCTCCTCAACGCATTGCCATCGTGGGTGGCGGCTGGGCCGGCATGGCGGCGGCCGTGCGCGCCGTGCAGGCCGGGCACGCGGTCACGGTGTGGGAAGCCGCGCGGCAGGTCGGCGGGCGCGCGCGCGCGGTGCCACTGGTGCTGCCGGACGCGCGCACCGTCACCGTGGACAACGGCCAGCACATCCTGATCGGCGCGTACACCGAATGCCTGCGGCTGATGCGCGTGGTGGGCGTGGACCCGGACCAGGCACTGCTGCGTTTGCCGCTGGCCCTCACCTTCCCCGACGGCAGCGGCCTGGCCCTGCCCAACTGGCCCGCGCCGTGGGACGCAGCCGCGGGCATCCTGCGCGCGCGCGGCTGGGGCTGGCGCGACAAGCTCGCGCTGCTGCGCACGGCCAGCGCCTGGCAGCGCGCGGGCTTCGCGTGCGACGAACAGCTCAGCGTGGCGCAGCTGTGCGCGCCGCTGACGGCGCGACTCAAAGACGGCTTTATCGAGCCGCTGTGCGTGTCCGCGCTGAACACGCCCATGGCGCAAGCCAGCGCGCGCGTGTTCTTGCGGGTGCTGCGCGACGCGATGTTTGGTGCGCGCGGCGGCTCTAACCTGCTGCTGCCGCGCACGGACCTCGGCACGCTGTTCCCGGACAGCGCAGCGCGTTGGTTGACCCAACAGGGTGCGACCTTGCGGCTCGGCGCGCGCGTCACCCGGCTTCAGCACGACGGCGGTGGCTGGCAGATTGGCGGTGCGCACTTTGACCGCGTGGTGATCGCCACTTCAGCACCGAATGCGGCGCAGGCCCTACGGGAATCTGCGCAGGCAGCTCCTGATGTTGTAGCAAACGCGATGCACGCGTGGGCCGACACCGCCGATGCCCTGCGCCACGAAGCCATCACCACGGTGTACGCGCAGGTGGCCAGCGAGCACGCCAAGTCGGGCCCGCTGCTGCGCGCGCCCATGTTGGCATTGCCGTCCAACGCCCAGGCGCCTGCCCAATTCGTGTTCGACCGCGACGCCATCACGCCCGCCGCCGAGCCCACGCGCCTGCTGGCCTTTGTCGTCAGCACCAGCCAAGGCCCGCGCGACGCGCTGGAAGCGGCCGTCACCGCGCAAGCGCAAAGCCAACTCGGCCTGCGCGTGCAAGCGCTGGCGACCATCACCGACAAGCGCGCCACCTTCGCCTGCACGCCCGGCCTGCGCCGCCCGCCCGCGCACATTGCGCCCGGCCTCATCGCCGTGGGCGACTACATCGACGGCCCTTACCCCGCGACGCTGGAAGGCGCGGTGCTGAGCACGCAGGCCGTGGCCTGATCCGCGCTGCCCCCCACCCCAAAAAGCAGGGCCTGCCGTCCGCTAGAATCGGCGCTCCTCACCATGCGGGTGTCGTTCAATGGTAGGACTCTTGCTTCCCAAGCAAATAACGTGGGTTCGATTCCCATCACCCGCTCCATCGCCCAGTGATCGCAGGGCATGGTTGACGCGCTGGCGTCGCAGGGCACCGCCCATGAGCTCCCTCCCCTCCTCTTCACCCGACGCCTTCTGGCAAGCCAGCCCGCGCCTGCGCCTGCGCGAATTTGCTGCGCACGACCTGGACGACTTGGTGCGCATGCACCAAGACCCGCGTGTGCGAGCGCTGTTGGTGGACGACCTGGACCTGGACGACAAAACCACCGCCGCACGCTTTCTGGCCGGCATGCGGGCGTTTTACCGCCAGCATGAAGGCCAAGGCATCTGGTGCGCCGAGCGCGCCATGCCGCCGGATGCGGAATCGGTCGCGGAGGCACGCGCAGCCCATGCTGCGGGCGATATCGGCGATGAATTGCTGGCCATGGTGGAGGCCCCCACCTGGCAGTTCTGTGGCTGGTTCAGCCTGGTCCACGTGATGGACGCGCCCGAACAGGTCGAAATCGGCTCTCGCTTGCAACCCGAGGCCTGGGGCGGCTCCCTCGCGCTGGACGGTGGCGACTGGCTGCTGCAGCGCGCCTTCGCCGACCCGGCGCGCGCCGAGGTGTTCGGTTACTGCGACCCTGCCAACCGCTCGGCCGCGCACTGCCTGCAGGTGCTGGGGTTCACCGCCTCCGGCCGCGCGCCCTACAACGGCCACGACGCGGCGCAATTCCGGCTAGTGCGCACGCACTGGGCTGATTGGCGCACGCTGCCCCGCCGCGAGCGCCTGCGGCGCGTGCGCGACGCCGCGTCGCCGAGCTGATCCCGAAAAATACCGGCCGCCAAGCTGGGCCCTCCGCCAGCCACGCCACGCGGCGGAATGCACGGGAATTTCCATCAAATCAAGCTCTGGCCCTAGATAGATCAGCGCAAGTAGCTACCACTTAGATAGCAAGCGATCACCCGGCAATGCAAGAAGCCTGCGTCACACGCTGGCGACCTGGTGCCGTCTGCCGCCTCATCGACGGGCAGGCTTCGCTTCAGTGCGATCGCAAGACACCCAAGGCCCGGCGCCGCTGGACCTGCATGCGCAAGCCCATCGCAGACCCGCCAGGCCTGCTACCGAAACTTGATCCCCGACGAGGTGAATTCCACCCGCTCGGGCTCCGTGTTCAACACCGCTCGGTAGACGCGTGCACCCGCGTCCTTCAGCTCGGCCACCTCGCTTGGCTTGCCCGACTTCTGCACTTGCTGCTGCAGCATCTGCAGCATCATGCCGATGCCCACACCCTTCTGGTAGGAGCGCAGCTTTTCGTCCGCGTCGCCCTTAAACAATTCAGGCTTGCTGCGCAGGTAGGCGCCCAGCTGCTCGTAGGTGGGTTTGACGTACTTTTCAGGGAACGGCTTGTTGTAGTAGGCCGCGTAGCCGCCGGCGAGCAGCGCCACCATGCCTGTGGCCACGTTTTCCTTGGGCACGCCATACAGCTTTTCGACACTGTCGTTGAACGAGCCAATGATCTGCGTCAGCATATTCCGCGCCTCTTTGCGTTGATCGCGCGGAAACCGGTTGACCATGTCGTCAAGCACGTCGTCGCCGCCCGCGAAAAACCGCCCGTTGATCACCCGTTGGGCGCCCGTCCACAACGGATCCGTCTTGATACTGGGCCCGCTGTCCTTGGCGCTGGATCCACCGCGCTGCATGTCCTTCTTGGCCTGCGACATGGCGCGGTTGTACGCGTCATCGATGAGCCATTTTTCATTGAAGTCGATGATGAAGCCTTCGCTGGTCCAGGCGTGGGCCTGCATGCTGATGAATATCAACGCAGCGAAAATAGAGAAAAAACGCTTCATAAAACCCTCTTTCCCTCGCTGTCGCAGCAAACATACTGCATTCGCCAGCATGCTGCATCCGCATCGTCTGGGCACGAAGATCTCGGACAACGCACCCTGCTTGCTCGACCATCGGAATTACCGAACTTCGAACCCGTCGGATGAAAAGACCACCCGATCAGGATTGGCGCCCAAAACGGTCTGCAGAATCTGGGCTCCTGCGTCTCGCAGCATGCGCTGTTTGGAAGCATCGGGAGTTTTCGCCAGCTCATGCTGCACGAGTTGCAACTCGACTCCGATGCCTGTCATCACTTGGAACATGGCGGCCTTGTCTCTTAGTGTTGCGCTTTGGATACGAGGATTGTTCGCCATCAATTGCTCCGCCTGACGGTACAGCGGTTTGACCCATGCATCCGGAAACGACTTTCCGGAGTAAGCCGCATAACCTCCTGCCAGCAAGGCCGTCATGCCGGTAGCCAAATTGCTATGAGGCACACCATAGAGTCGCTCAACCGTTTGGTCGAAGCTCCAGATTATCTTGTGGTAATAGCTCTTGCGGCGCACGTAATCGCCACCGCGGTGATCACCTTGCGCCGCCAGTTGTTCGATGCCTCGCACATCGCTGAAGCGATCACCGGAGGCAAACGTATTGGAAGCGTCCAACACCGAACGTTCTGAGGAGCGTTGGCCCTTCGTGTTGCCACTCGCCGGCGCTCCTTTGACCTTGCGGGCTTGGCTGTCCCTCAAATTCCAGTAATTCAGAGCATCTGGGCTGTAGCCGCCCCAGTCAGACGAACTCCAATCGATATCAGCTTGCGCAGTAGATACCGCGCCAACCAGGAGGCCAGCAATACAGGTGACGCGGAAAGCGATAACAGCTCGCGGTCTCGATGGCGCGCGGCGCTGTGTACCAGTCCCGAATCTCTCAAAATTGAGCGTTAATTTCAAAAGCATGGACCACATGGTTTTCAGTTGAAGGTTCATTTCAGAAAAACTCGATTCCCCGTGGCACGAAAACAACTACTTTGGGTGGGCTAAAATTTTTCCACGTCAAGATTTTCTGAAATTTTCGTGATCGGTTGTAGCACACGATACCCAAGGCTTAATACCTTTGGTATTTTAAATTGAGCCCACTTGAATCGAAGCAAGCGCCAACGGAGTGCCATTGGCGACTGAGCTGCTCAACCATTTTCTGGCTTCAAAAGAGAGACGCGACAACGACACGTAAAAAGATACGCGTGTTGCCATTTCAATCCAGTGAGATTCGCTGAAGCATCCCCTTCACACAGGTACGTTCCAAAACAAAACAGGCCGCAGAGCGGCCTGTTTTGACAGAATGCCCTGTAAGAGGATTACTGCTTGCGGCCCAAGTTGGACAGCGCTTCGCCGATACCCTTGACCACCGTGTTGATCGATTCGGTCAACAATTTGTACTCTTGGCTAACGCCTTGAAGTTCGGTCTGAGCTGCGGTCATGTCGGCAGCGGCAGCGGATTTTGCTTCCTCATCCTTGCCCGCGCCCTTCTGCTCCTGTGCAGCGGCCGACACTTTGTCGGAAAGTTCGACCATCTTACCGGCCTTCTCGCCGAGCACTTCGCCCATGGCGCGCGCAATAGCCATCAACCAGCTACCGGCTGGCTTTTTGCTCTTGCCGCCTTGACCGGACCCCGACGCTTCCCCGGTGGCATCCTTAGATTCTTCGCCCAACTGCTTGCGCACGTTGTCCAGCAGCTTCTTGACCAGATCGTCGAATTCCTTTTTCAGGCCATCCTTCGTAGCGTCACCCAGCTGTTGCTGGCAGCAGGCATCCGTTGGCTTCTCGTTCTGCTTCAGGATCTTGTCAACGGCCTGATTGATCGCATCCTGAATGAACTTCGGCATGCCTTCCTCTTTATGGAGGCGGGATGCGGATTCCTTGACGGCATTGCCGTTGTTTGCGTTCACCAGGTTGGCAGCGGCATTGAGCACGTTTGCCGGCGAAAAACCCTGAATCGCTTTCCCGATCGCGTCAGCGCCACCCGCACCGCCTCCGAAAATGCCACTGAGCAAATTGCCCAGCAGACCCCCGCCCCCCAGCAGGCCACCCAGCATGCCGCCGGCGCCGCCACCCGTCACAACACTTGCTACCACTCCAATTGCTGCACCCATTTTTAGCTCCTTGGTTACATCGGTCCTTTCAGACCGGTTTGATGACTTCTGGCTTTGCGCACTGCCGGGAAACCTCCCTGCCCTGCGACCAAGCAACTCATGAAGTTGGAATCACTTGATGGGTGCTATTGAATCCTTTGGCGCCCGGCTTGCCCATTCATGGCGTTACCAGCTAGTAATTGAACCAGCTAGTAACGTTACCTATAGGGTCACTACATAGTGCAGGGGGCATGCACCGCCAAAACGCTATCCTTAAGATAGCTGCCTGCGCAGATAGCTCTAGGGCCAGAGCCCGATTTTTAGGGAAATTTTCCGTCAGACCTGCACGCTCTGGTGCAGGGCCATGCGCGTGAGGTGCACGACCGATTCGGCCTGCATCTTGGCCATCACGCGGCTGCGGTGCAGCTCGACGGTCTTGGTGCTGATGTCCAGCTCGCGGGCAATCATCTTGCTGATCTTGCCTTCGACCACGCCCTGCATCACCTGCAGCTCGCGCGGGCTCAGGCTGGCGTGGCGGCGCTGGTACTCGGCGCAGGCGCCCTCGTCGGACGCGGCGACCGGTACGGCGGCAACGGCTTCGGGCTCTGGCTCGGGCGCCTGTTGCGCGCTTTCAAAGGCGCGCGCCAGGGCCGATTCCAGCGCGCTGTCCTGAAACGGCTTTTCCAGGAAGGTGACGGCGCCCTTTTCCATGGCCTGTACGGCCAGGGGCACGTCGCCGTGGCCGGTCATGTAGACGATGGGCAGGGAAGGCCGCGCGCGCGGCCCGGTCACACCGGCTTCAATCAGCGCGTCATGGACCTGCAGGCCGGTCATGGTGGGCATGCGCACATCCAGCAGCAGGCAGGCGTGGCTCAAGGCCTGGGCGTCCAGCGCCTTCAGCGCGTCGATGGCGGTCTGCGCGTCGCCGAAGTCCACCACCTCGTAGCCCGCACCGCTCAGCCACCACTTGGCGGTGGCGCGGAAGTCGTCGTTGTCGTCCAGCAGGTACAGCGTGCGGGGGGCGGTGGCGGGGGTGTTCATGCGACGGCGGAATCTGAATCCATAAAGCGCGGCAGCTGGCGGGCCTCGTCGCCCTGCGCCAGCGGCAGCGCCACGTGAAAGGTGCAGCCGCGCCCGGTGTTGGGGGTGTACCACAGGCGGCCCTGGTGCAATTCGATCAGGCTGCGGCAGATGTTCAGGCCAATGCCCATGCCGGTCGGCTTGGTCGAATAAAACGGCATGAACAGCTGCGCCGCACCGTCGTCGTCAATGCCCACACCGGTGTCCGCGATGGCGATCTCGATCTGCCCGCCCGCGCGGTCCACGCGGCTGGTGATCTGCAACTGCCGCTGCCCGGCCGGCGTATCGCTCATCGCGTCGATGCCGTTGCGCAGCAGATTGACCAGCACCTGCTGGAGCATCACCCCATCGCCCGCCACGGCGGTGGCGCTGTCTTCGTCCTGGCCCGGCGCCAGCGCCAGCGTCAGCTGCACGCCGTGGCGGCCCAGGTCCCAGTCCAGCAGCGTCAGGCTGTTGTGCAGCAGCGCGTGCAGGTCCACCCGCTCGCGCCGCGGCTGGCGCGACTGCGTGTAGTCGCGGATGCGGCCGATGATGCGCGCGGCGTACTGCACCTGGTCCAGCGCCAACTGCACGCCCTGCTCCAGCATCGGCAGCGCGCCGGGCTGTGGCTGGGCGATGGTGGCGGTGATGCGCGCCTTCAGCCCGCGCAGCACGTTGGTCACCGCGCCCAGGGGTTGGTTCAATTCGTGCGCCAGCGTCGTCGCCATCTCGCCCACCGCCACGCTGCGCGACGTGAACAACAAGCGTTCACGGTCTTCCAGGTGGCGGCGCGTGGCGCGGTCCTGGGCCGGTTCGTCGGCCGCCACACCATCGACCGCCGGGCGCAGGCGCAGCGCCAGCGCACCGTCGGGCAGGCGGCGCAGGCTGGCGTGCAGCGTCGTCGCGGGCTGACGCGGGTGCAGCA
This sequence comes from Pseudomonadota bacterium, assembly GCA_023442945.1. Classification (GTDB taxonomy): domain Bacteria; phylum Pseudomonadota; class Gammaproteobacteria; order Burkholderiales; family Burkholderiaceae_C; genus Ottowia. The sequence continues at coordinate 20,596 of JAEZWW010000070.1, forward strand.
GCCGCACGTCACCGTCCCAGGCCGCATCGTCTGCACGCGCTTCACTCAAGGAGCCCAGGGCTGCGTCCAGCCCGCCCAGCCGGGCACACACCTCGGCCACCGCCGGCAGCGCGGCGCCTTCGGGCAGCGCCAACGCCGCGGCAAACGCCGGGCTGCACCAGCTCAGCGGCGCGCCCGCGTCGGCGGGCAGGAGCGCCACCGCCTCATCAAAAGCCGCCCACAGCGCCGCCGGCGGCGTGGTTGAAAGGGATGCAGCCTTGCGAGCGCGCGGCGCGCGCGGGGCAGCAGCAGAAGGGCGCGGGGAATTCATACGTGGTTCCGGTGCCCCATTTTGACCTGCCGTGATGCAGGCAGGAGGGTCCCATCGGCAGCGACTGCGGCGCGCGGCCGCCACCCAGGCGTCACCGCCCTCCGACCACCGCGCTTTGCGCGCCCATGCCGTCCAGCGGGACGGGCACGCGCAACACCATCATCGTCCACTGCCGGCCCATCAGGCGGCGCAGGCGGCGCGGCTCCACCACGGTGATGTATTCGCCCACCGTCACAGGCGTATTGGCCTGCTCGTCCCCGGCCAGCACGACGCGCGGCGTGTTGCGGTCGGGTTGCGACGCCGCCACGTGCCACTGGCCTTCGCCATCGACCCATTGGCGCAGGCGCCACTGCCGCCAGTCCAGGTCGGCCGGCAGCATCGCCGACCAGCGCGTCGCCAGCGGCCAGGCGCGGCCACGGGCACCGGCCGCATGCACGGTGTTGGGCGTGTCCGCCGCATCTGGCCACAGCATGTGCCCGATCAGCCGCAAATGGGTTTTGTCCGGCGGCGCCAGCACCAGCACGCGGCGGCCCAGCGCCAGCTCGCGCAGCAGCGCGGCCTGGTCATTGGCCTGCAGCCAGACATGCACCGCCCGATAATGCTGCGCCGCCGCTTCGGCCGCCGTCTCGGCGCTGGCCGCCTCGTCGGGGGCGGCGTCGGCGCTGTGGTCCTGGTCCTCGTCGCCCAGGGCGTCCCAGAAATCCTCGTCCTCCATCTCGGGCTGCTGCGCGCGCGGGGTGAACTTGTCCACCTTTTCCACCCGGTCGTGCGACCCGCGCTTGCGCAGCTTGGGCGCCATCGCCAGCGTGGCCGCCAGCTGGCGCGGCATCACCGCCCCGCCCGCCGCCTGCGCCTGCTGCGCCGCATCCCCTGCTTTGCCCGTACCTTGTGCCAGCTGACCCGCGCGCGGCGTCTGCGACAGCGTGGGCGCCGCCTGGCCCGGCAACGCGCCGCGCGCGCCTTGGGAAGCGATTTGGGCACCGGCCGCGCCCACGCCCTGCGCCAGCGCCGCCGCGCGGCCCTGCGCGCCGGCCGCCACGGCCGTGCCGCGTTGGCCCTGCGCCGCGTTGGGCATCTGCAGCAAGGCCTGCGCCTGCGCCAGACGGCTGGCACGCAACGCCAATTGCCCTTCAGCCAAAGCCATGGCGGCGCCACCGGCCGTCATCTGCCCGGCCATGGCCCGGCCCAGCGTCAGCGCCAGTGCCGACTGCGCCATGGCGACCGCCTGGGCATTGCCCGACGTGGCCCGGCCCGCGGCGTTGGACAACACCATCTGGTTGGCCGCCAACTGGCCTTGGGCTTGCGCCGCGCTGGCACGCTGCGCTGCGTTCACCGCCTGCGCCTGGGATTGGGTCAGCGCCGCTTGCGATGGCGACTGCGCCGCAGCGTTGGCCGCGGCCACGGCCGCTTGGGCGCGCGGGTCCACCATGTTCGCCGCCACTTGCTGCTGCGGCGGCGCCTGCATCACCGCCGAGCGCACCGTGGCGCCGGCCGTCTGCGCCGCCGTCGCGGCCGCGGTGTTATTGTTGGGGTTGATCGGCGGCTGGCCGCCAAACGGCTGGGTGACGCTGCCGTTCGCCGTGATCGTCGTCGCCCGCCCGGGCAAGGTCGCACCGGGCGCCAGCCACTGGGCCGCGCCCGGCTGTGCGGTGGGGTTCAGCGCGGTGGCGTTGGGGTTGCCGGTGGGCGGCAGGGCGTTGGGGTTGAAGTTCTGCTGAGGCAGCGCGTCCTGAACGTTGGGCTGCGGGGCGGCCTGGTTGAGCGGGACGCCAGGTGTCGGAGTGTTCTGCGGCGTCGGCGTGCCCTGAGGTCGCGCATCAGGGTGGAACTGGGTAATTTGGTCCGGTCGATTCGTTACAGGCGCCTGAGTGTTCGGCTGCGGCAGCGGCCCAGGCGGGTTGGGCCGGATATCGTTGTTCAGGTTGGGCCCGCCGATATTGACAGGCGCAGTCTGCCCATCAAACCAATTCTTATAGGCCCCAGGCAGGCCGCCGGTAATCATCGCGCCTCGCCCGTGGTCCCAATATCCCGTGGCAACGCCATTCGGCGGCTTCCATCCACCATTCGGGCCATCACCAATTCGGCCGCCGCCGCTCCGGTCACCGCCCGCACCCTCACGACCGTGGGTGCCGCCTTGCAGCTGACCTACGTCCTCTCCCCCAGGCTTTTTTTGACCCGCGGGAGTGGCAAGGTCGCCATTGTTGGTCTGGTCACGATCGACCGTGTCGTCACGGTGACGTTCGGGCTTGACAGGCTTGCCGCCGGCATCGATCGCTCCACCAACCGTCGGGCCAGTTGGGGGCAGCACGGCGTCATTAACTTGACCGCCTCCACCGTTGCCCCCCTGACTCGGTGGGGGCGTCGGCTTTGCAGGTTCAGCAGGCTGCGTCGCCCCAGCGTGATCCGCCGCAAGCGTCCCCCCGGCCGTACGACCTCCTTCAATTGCGCCTGCACCCACGTCAGCTTACCCCGCTAGCCCGTGTATCAACCTGCGGTCCACTCAGAAGTCGTGGCGCATGCCAATGCCGTAGTTGTTGCCCTTGTCGTAGCGCAGGTACGTCGCATACACAAACGTGCGCTTGGAGAACGCATACCGGCCTTCCACCATGCCGTTGGTGAGCTTCTGGCCCTTGTACCGGACGTTGTTAAGAACGTAGTCAATCTTCGTGTCACGGATCACGTTAACCGTCACACTGGCTGCGCCGAAGGTGGCCTTGCCCCCCAGAGACACGCCGCTGGCGCGGCCAACGGCACCGGCGATCGCTTGGCCGGTGCCGGGTGAGTACAGGCCATTTTCCAGATGGTGGTAGCCGGCGGCTAGCGCGAACATGCCAAATCGGTATTGCGCCCCCAGCGCATAGTTGGCTTTGGCATTTTTCTCTTTGTTGTAAGACACGCCGGCACTCAGCGGCCCGTTGATGTAGGTCAGGCCCAGATCCACCTTGGCGCGGTCACCGTTGTCGGGCTTAAACACATAGCCCAGTTCGGCCGAGAAGCCACCGAGATCCGGGGTCTTGTAACTGAACTGGCTGCTGTTGCGAGGACCGGAGTTTCCGCCGACATCGCCGTAGTTCAGGGCAACGACCGAGTTGTTGGCATCGCCTGTGATGTCCCATGCGGCGAAGGCGTTGCGGCTGGGCGAGAAGGCGCGGCCCATGCGGAACGTACCCCAGTTGCCGCCCAGCCAAAGGTTGGCCTGACGCTGCCACACACCAAATTGGCCGTTACCGACTTTGTCGTCCGTACTGCCGTCCTTCAGGTTGATGCCTTGCTCAAACTGGAAGCCGGCCTTCAGTCCCCCGCCCAAGTCTTCAGTGCCGCGAAAGCCCAGAAAGCTGGCACTGGTGTTGACGATGGTGTCGGACTGCATACCCACCTTGCCATTTCGCAGCTTACCCACCCCCGCATCCGCCGTCCCATACAGCGTCACCGACGATTGCGCGAAGGCGCCGGTGCTGGCGGCCAGCACGGCGAGGGAGATCAGGGTCTTTTTCATGGCGGAGATTCCTCAGGAATGTTTCTTAAGTGATTGATGTGTAAGTGAAAGTTGTCCGCCAAATGCCTTGGGGAAACCGACCCAACGATTGAACCAAACTCTGCCCGCATCACCAACCCAAGCGTGACAAAGTTGGCAAAATAACGACAAGTTTGGCATCCTTTTGACCCAACTGCCTTGTAACGGGGCTCCGCTGGCTGCTGCGACGCCCGGTCAACCCGGCAGTACCCCCGCCCTTCGGGCCGGGCCAGCCAGGCCACAGCTACTTGGGTGACCAGCGCCTCGCCGCTTGCCTATTTGTTCTGGCTCCCTGAACGCGTGTGGGTGACCCACCAGCGGCTGCCAACGGCCTGGGCACCTGGGGCAGCGGCCTGCAAGAAGCCCGCCTGCCCGTTGGCGCAAGAGCGACCGGCCTGTGGGCACCACTGCTGAGGTACCCGGCGCACGTCCAACCTGCACTTGCTGCGTCGAACGCCGCCTTGGCCACCCAGCCCCGGGCCAACACCCCGGCTGTCGTCAGCCACCGACCGAGCCGCCGCGGGCCGGTTCCAACCGCCCCACGCCGCGCCCGGCGATGCCTCAAGTGTGCCCACCAACGTCGCGGCGCAACAGTCGTAGCGTTACCAGCTGGAAAAAAGCACAGTATCGCTCTTATTTTGATAGCTGGCCGCGCACATTCATGTAGGGCTGGTGGCCGAAAAGGCTTGAAGATGCCTTTTCAGGCACGGTTGGAACGACGGGGGGCGCCGCTTGACAACCGCGCGGTCCATGCGGGATCGGCGGGCGCGTATCCGCCGGCGCCTTGGTTTCGCGGCCCGTCGCGCACGGCAGCCGCGCCTTCCTTGCCTTCCTTACTTGCCGACCGCCAGGCTCGTCTCTGCCACGCCCTTCTTGCCCGTCGCGTCGTCCACCAGGTGCAGCTGGGTCCGCCCGGCGATGACGCCGAATTTGACCTCCTGCCAGACGAAATAGGCGCGCCCCGCTTGGGTCGTCAGCGTCAGGGTGTCCGTGTTTTCGGCCTTGGACGTGATGGTGTGCTTGCCGGGGTTGACTTCCCTGTACAGGTACGTCTTGGCGCCGGTGGCACCAATGGGCTGGCCATCGACGGTCACTTCCATGGTGATGGCGCCACCCATGGATTCGTTGCGGTAGATATAGATGCCGGATTTGCCTTTGGGTACGGCAAAGGTTTTGAGCGCGGCGTCTTGCTGGGCATCGCCCATTTGGACGGTGGCGCAGCCGGTCAGCGCGACGACCAGAAGGAGTGCGGGGAAAGCGATTTTCATAAAAATTCAGTGCGGAATTGTTGAGATTGAATATTTACGAGGCGGCACGAGCAAATCAGCCTGAGCGGCGTTGAAGCATCTCATCAATGCGATCGACCCAGACCATGATAGCGTCACGCTCTGGAACAAATCCATCGCCAGACCTGAAGTATCCGTCAGAATCTACGCGACGCATACTGCGCACAAGCCAATCAAAATCAACGTGCGCCAATCGGCACCAAATCGGCAGCCAAAAACCAGAGTGGAGATAGGGCTCGATCCGATTCAAAGATTCATTTATCCAAATCAAAAATAACCCATAGTCCAATCGCTCATTTTTTTAATCAATTTTTCGCAAAAATTCCCGAAAAACTTTCCACTCCGAAATAATAGGCATTAATTCAGACAATCGATCATCTAGACCTATTGCTGCCATGGTGTTGAACTCATGATAGTAATCGATGGCGCTGTAGCTGAGCAGGAATTGGAGGAGCGAATTTAATATTCACCACTAGACCATACCAATCGGGGAAGGGGGCGTTAGAATTTCAATGAAAACTGCTCGCGTAGATTTGACAAGGTGGCAAGTCGATTTTATTTTATATCCACTGAGACGCATCCGGATTGTGGCCTGATCGAATATTGATGCCAGAGCATCCTCGGAAGAAAAATTACACTCCGAATCCGGATATTTATTACCTAAAGTCAATATTAAATCATTTTTTTTCCACAATCAACTGATTCAACTTTTCCACCCCCCCCATCTCCTCAATGGGGCAACCCGATCTCAAGCAATTTTGGATCGCGACCGCAATATACTCATATAGCTGACTCCTCGTCATATAGAACGTCGGATATTTTAATTGATATGACTCCGGATTCACATGAGCGAAAAATTCCGCATCTTTAGGCCAAGCGATATGCTCCTCAACACCATCATATTCAAAAATTCTTTTTTCTAGGATCCATCCAGGCTCTCCCTCGACCGCCCCCAACTCTCCATCAGAACCAATCAAATCAGCCAGAACTTTCAGTCGATTGGCCGAAAATATTTCATTGAGAGCGAATTTCACGGAAGCGTCAAGATCCTCTTGCGGCGCAAATTCCCCGGCAATTGTTTGGAATTTTTTCATATGCTATTTAACTGGATGAACATTTCCAATAAACGGATTTCCCAATTTATCAACATTAATATACGACTGAAACCTCACTCCACCAATCGAGCTCGTAAATTTCAACTGATTTGGATTTTTTAGAAACTGCATCCAGGCATCTTCTCCGGCCCGCAAGGAGTATTGCAACATTTTTGCATCTGAAAAAACTTTGGGATCGTATACAGTCTTACTTCCTGACACCAGTTTCCCCGAAGGTTTTCTATACAAGTACTCTAACTCGGAAATTCCTTTTGTCGCAGTAGGAATGACAGTGTATGGCGCCTTCAACTCCTCCAACACAGCCCTCGCATTTGAAAGGTTATGCGTCCCGTTCAACCTTCCCGACAACAGACCATCGGGCCCAGGCAAATGGCTAGCCAAGTCAACTCGATAGGCAAGTCCAGGGGCAAAACTTGACGCTCTAGCCGGGGCTTGCCGAGCAAGACCCCCCGCCAACGAGCCACCCAATACTGCCCCAACGAATCCCGTGCCTTGTGCGGTGGCCGACCTCACTGTGTTGAGATCATTACTATTGAAATTGTCCCACCAGTCTGAAATCGTTCCAATAGGCTCGTTGGCGAATTGACGTATTTGATTCACCCCAGCCTGTGCTGTTTCCATTGCCCAACGTGCGCGGGTCTCAGGAGTTCCCAAGATTCCAAAACTCTGACCGGCAGAATGCAAACTATTCTTTCCAGCGTCAAACACTCCCAGCGTATGAGCCGCCGATCTATCCCACATAGATGGTGACGCGCCATCTCCGTCGGAAGTTCCAACTGACGAATTACCCGATCCGTCGCTTACATGCCACACCGGCTTGTAGTCTTCCCCCAATTGGCGGGCAAAACTGCCGCTTCGACCGCCAAAGCGGTCCTGCGCCTCCTGCGGGGTCATTCCGCCTGAACCAGAGACCTGCTGTTGCGCCGCAGCCTGCGCCGCTGCGCGCTGGCTAGCGGCCCGTTGTTGCGCGAGGTACTCCGCCCTTACGTTGAGACCACGTGTGTTGCCCGCGACGATTTCACCACCGACGCGGCCCAATTGGTTGAGCTGATCGGCGCCAAGACCGTCCAGCGAAGGGGTATTCAACGTTTGCCCCGCCTGGATGATCGGGCTGCCCCAGCGGTTGGTGGTCATCCCCGGGTTGCTGGCGACCATGGCCGTCAAGCCTGCGCGCCAGTTTTCGCCATATTGCTGACGTGCGAGGCGCTCCAGAGTGTCGCCGGACGCCACGGTGACCGTCGCCGGTACGGTCGCCGCAGGCTCGGCAGCGGGCCCGAACCGGGTGCCGTCTGCGGACGCGGCCCTATCCGGCTGGCCGGGTCGCTCGCCTGAATCAAGTGGTTGGTGCGATGCCAATCCGTCCTGCATCAGGCCGCCAAGAAAATCACTGGCAAATGCGCTACCCGGATCGTTCGTGCCGACCAAGCGCATGGCACTCCCGGTGGCCCGGGTCAAAAGCCGCAGCGCGCTTGCGTCGCTGGCACTCAAGCCTTGCATCTGGCTGATCTGTGCGTCGAGATGTGCCGTCACCTCTCCCGCCAAACCGCTCATGATCCCGCTGGCAAAGCCGTCGCCAAATTTCCCGCCCATCGCAGCTTGCAGTGCTCCTTGCGCTGTAGCACGACCGGCGTGGGCCACCACTCGTCCACTGAAGCCCTTGCCGGTCGCGTCGAGGTATTCACCAACCCCAGGCAGTTGCGTCATACCCGCGGTCAATCCACCAGCGACAGCAGACTTCAGCACTTGACCGAAGTTGATTTTCCCGTTGGCAGCCAGTTGTAGCGCGCTGTTGCTTACCGCGCCCATAGCAGCGCCAACCGCCATGGTCCCGGTCGTTCCGCCCCCGGCCGCGGACGCAATGCCGGCGGCCACAGTGCTCCCCGCACCAAATGTCATGGCGGTCACTGCCGCGGCAAAGACATAGGGCATGGCCCGGTCCAAACCGTCCGGCTTCAGGTTATCCGGATCGGTCACCCACCCACGCGAAGGGTCGAACCAGACCATGTCGTTGTTGAGCAGCTTGGGCGGGTCTTTCGGGTCGATGTGGTCCCACGCCACGCTCAGTTTGCTGGTGCCGGCGTCAGGGTCGTCGTCGGCACTGCGGTTGCCGGCGGGCGTCAATTTCTGGCGCCCAAAGGCCAGCACGGTGTCTTCGGTTTCGCCCTGGCCGACGGTGACGCGCTGGACGGCGTCGTTGCCGTGCAGGTAGGCAAACGCCTTTTGCAACGCGCTGTCGCCCTTGGACCATTCATTGGTGAATGCCACGGGGTCAAGCACCCAGCTGCCCGATTCACCCCGCGGGCCGACGCCTGAGCGCAGTGGCAGTCCCTGCATCCCTGCGGGCAGCGCGCTGTTGTATTCGCTGCCGATGAACATGCTGCCCGGTTGCTTGGCGCCGGGTGAGTAAATAGCAGCGTCCAGCGCGGCCATGTACTGTTTTTGCACCTCTTGCTGGGCGGTCTGCATCTGCGTCAGCCGGCCTGCCAAGTCGCTGCCGTACCGCGCGACGATGCTGTCAGCGACGTCATTGCCGGTGACGGCGGGCTTCAGCTCGCCGCCGAAGTTGGCGACCATTTCCTTGTTGGCGGGGTCGGCCAACATGAGTTCCAGTGCCTGGATCTCCATCGGGTCGGCGGTGGGGCCGGTCGGCGCGACGGCGCCAGCTTCGCCCGGCGCAGCCACTGGTGCGGCGGGATCCACCGGCTTGGCTTCAGGCCTCTTGGACGTGGCCGACTCGGGGATCTGTACGTCCGTCGGATGGGAAGATTCCGTTGCACGCAACGGGTTGCCATCCTTTCCGGGCGGACGGAGCGGCTCCGTTGCACGCAGCGGGTGTCCATCCTTGCCGGGGGGGTACGGACCGTTGTCGGCCTGCTGGGGCAGCGGCTGCTGGCCGTCTTGGTTGCCGGGTTGACCAGAGAACGCGTCTTGCTCGCCCTGTGAGCCTCGGCCGTCCGGCTGGCGTTGAACCAGGTCAGGCACGCGCTGCAGGCGCCCCGGCGCTGTGCCGGCGAAGTAGGCGTCGGGGTTGTCCACCCGCAGCGGGCCTTTGTTGTTGGTGGTCACCCCGGGGCGCGACAACATGCCCATGTCGGCCAGCGCAGCCTGCGGGCGAGGAACATATTCGGGACGGCCCCAGGGCGCGTCGCCGCCGGTGGGCAGGGGTTGGCCGCCGCTCATCAAATCGGCCAACAGGCTCGAAGAGGCACGCCCCAGGTACAGCGGCAGGGTCATCGCGTTGAACGACTCGGGCTGAGCGCCGAAGGCGGTGACTGCCTGGGCCGCCGCGTCAAGCAGCGGTGTGCCCGGGCCTGGCGCGAAGGTCGTGCCGTCCGGGCGCTGGATCAGTGGCTTGGTGTAGCCGGCGAAGTACGACCCGGGCTGCTCCTCGGGGCCGGTGGCCGCAGGGTCCGATGCAGAGGGCGTGCCGTTCGGACCAGGACCAGCCGCGGCTTGCGGGTCGCTGGGGGCAGCGGGCGGGGGTGGCGGCGAAACCGGGGCCGGGTTCGCCAAGGCGGGGTTGGACGCGACTTGCATGAGAGCTC
>JAEZWW010000052.1 GCA_023442945.1 Pseudomonadota bacterium
CCCCCCCCCCCCCCGCCCCCCGCGGGGGGGGCCGGCGACGGTGGCGGCTCGGGGCAAGGCCCGAGCCTGCGCGGCTCCGACGACTAAAGCGATTCACAAGGAGAACTGACCATGCGATTCAGAAAACCGCAGGTGCGCTACGCCGACACGCCGCAGCCTGCCACGCCGTACCAAGCTGCCGGCCAGGTGTGGGACGACCGTATCGGAACGCCGCGCGTGCAGGCGAAGAACTGGCGGCTGATGGCCTTCGGCTGCCTCACGCTCGCGCTGTTGATGGCCGGCGGCCTGGTGTGGCGCTCGGCGCAGTCCTTCGTGACGCCCTACGTCGTAGAGGTGGACAACGCGGGCCAAGTGCGCGCCGTGGGCGAAGCCGCCACGCCGTACCGGCCCAGCGATGCGCAGACGGCGCACCACATCGCGCGCTTTGTCACGCTGGTTCGGTCGCTGTCCATCGACCCGATCGTGGTGCGGCAGAACTGGCTGGACGCCTACGACCACACCACAGACAAGGGTGCAGCCGTGCTCAACGACTACGCGCGTGTGAACGATCCGTTCGCGCGCATCGGCAAGGAGTCGGTGACGGTGCAGATCACCAGCGTCGTGCGCGCCAGCGATACGTCTTTCAACGTGCGCTGGACGGAACGCCGCTACGTCAACGGCGCCGCGGCGGGCCTGGAGAGGTGGACGGCCGTGGTGTCCATCGTGCTCCAGCCGCCGCGCACCGAAGAACGCCTGCGCAAGAACCCCCTGGGCATCTACGTCAACGGCCTGTCGTGGAGCCGCGAACTGGATTCTTCCGAAGGAGCCAAGCCATGAATGATCTTTTCCGTAAATCCGCCTTGCCGGTGATCTTGCTTGCCCTGGCGGGCTGCGCCACGCAGGGCAAGCCACCGCCGACCATCTCGCTCGATGAGCCAGTGCAGGCCCAGCAGCTACCCGAGCCACCCGCGCCGGTGGAGGTGGTGGCGGTGCCCGAGGTGCTGCCGATGCCGGCGCAGTTGAAGCCATTGCCCGAAGCCGAGGACGCCAAGCCCACGCCGGAGCCAGCCGACGAGAAGGTGCGCGTCTCTCGGGCCAATGCCGAGGCGCGCGTCGCACCCACGCGCGAGGGATACGTCAACGCGATTCAGGTGTGGCCGTTCACCGATGGCGCGCTCTACCAAGTCTATGCAGCCGTGGGCCGCGCGACCGTGATTTCGCTCCAGTCGGGCGAGGAGCTGGTGACGGTGGCCGCTGGCGATACCGTGCGCTGGATCGTGGGCGATACGTCGAGCGGCAGCGGTGCTGACCTGCGCGTCAATGTGCTGGTCAAGCCGATCCGCTCGGGCCTCAAGACCAATCTCGTCATCACCACCAACCGCAGGACGTACCTGCTGGAGTTGGCTTCGACGGAAAAGACGTGGATGGCGTCGGCTTCTTGGGAGTATCCGCGTGACCGGATACTGGCCTTGCAGCGCCAGGCGCAGGCGGCCAGCGCCGCCGCGCCGGTGGACTCCGGCTTGTCGCTGGAAAACCTGCGCTTCCGCTACGCGGTCAGCGGTAGCAACCCGCCGTGGAAGCCGCTGCGCGCCTTCGACGACGGGCAGAAGGTCTATATCCAGTTCCCCGCCGGCATCGCGCAAGGCGAGCTGCCGCCGCTGTTCGTGATCGGGCCAGAAGGCGACGGGCAACTGGTCAACTACCGCTTCCGCTCGCCGTACTACATCGTGGATCGGCTGTTCGGTGCCGCCGAACTGCGCCTGGGCGGGGACAAGGGCGACGTGGTGCGAATCGAGCGCACGGACGGCGTTGCACGGAGGAACTGACCATGAGCCAGGACGACACCCCCGACCTCGCCACGCCGCAGACGGGCAAGGTAGCGCCCGAGGCGGTGGCGCTGCGTGCCCAGCCGCGCCCGGTCACGCGCCTGAACCGGCGCACGCTGGCCATCCTCGCCGGCGGCCTGTCGGTCGCCGTGCTCGGGGCCACGATCTGGTCATTGCAGCCGCAGCGGCGCGGGACCAGCGAGCAGGCCGAGCTTTACAACGTCGATCGCGTCTCGAAGTCCGAAGGGCTGGATGCGCTGCCGACGGACTACTCGAAGCTGCCACCAGCCTTGCCGCCCGATGTGCCCGAGCTGGGGCCGCCGTTGCCCGGCGACCTTGGCCCGGCCATCGTCGCTTCGCAGCAGCCGGTGACACCGGGCTATTCGCCGCCAGGCCATGATCCTGAAGATGCCTTGCGCAAGGAGGCGGACGCGGCGGCGGCCTCGTCGGTGTTCTTCCGCTCGGGCGGCCAAGGGCAGACCGCCGCCACGGTCGCGCAGGCAGCGCCGGGGACTGCAAGCACGCTTGCGGCCTTCGATCCGCTCGCTGCTGGGCCTGCCTCGACGGCGGCCCAGCCCGCCGCCCCGCCCGCCGTGCAGAACCGGCAAGACCAGAAGGAGGCGTTCCTGAAAGCCGGTTCTACGGAAACCCGCAATTCCGGCAATCTGGCGCTGCCCGCGTCGCCTTATCAGGTGATGGCCGGAACGGTGATCGCCGGCGCGCTGGTGACAGGCATCAAGTCGGACTTGCCGGGCGACGTGATCGGCACTGTGACGGAGCCGGTCTATGACACGGCCACCGGCAAGTTCCTGCTGATTCCCCAGGGGTCACGCATCCTCGGGCGCTACAACAGCCAGGTCAGCTACGGACAGAGCCGCGTGCAGGTGGTGTGGAACCGGATCATCCTGCCCGACACGTCCTCGCTAACGCTCGACAACCTTGTCGGCACCGACCCGGCCGGCTACGCGGGCTTGGAGGATGACGTGGACTGGCACTGGAACCGCATCTTTGCCGGTGCGGTGCTGACGACGCTGCTTGGCGTCGGCGCAGAGCTGGCCGCGCCGGAGACCCGCCAGGACGGCAACCGCATCGTCATCGCCGGACGTGACAGCGCCCAGGACAGCATCAATCAGGTCGGGCAGGAGATCACCCGGCGCAATATGAATATCCAGCCGACGCTGACCAGCCGGCCCGGCCTGCCGGTTCGCATCATCGTCAACCGGGATCTGGTGCTGCGACCGTACCAGCCGCTGTTCTTCAATCGGGGAACTTCGCAATGAGCACGACCAAGAAGCTGCGGCTCGGGCCACTGCCCAAGATCGAGAACGTCAAGCTGACATTTGCCTGCCCGGCCAGCTTGAAAGCCGACCTTGACCGCTACGCCGCGCTGCACGCGCAGGCATATGGCGAGGCGATCGATGCCGTGACGCTGATCCCGCACATGCTGGAGGCGTTCATGGCGGGGGATCGGGGATTCAAGCGCACACAGCCCAAGAACGGAAAAGCCGCCCCTGCGTGAACAGGGGCGGCTCTGGATTGGTGCCCGAGGCCGGAATCGAACCGGCACGCCTTTCGGCGAGGGATTTTCTTACCACTTCGACTTTCGCCGCCGCCCTGCTCAACGCAGGGCGTTCGTGGTCTGGAGCACGCCTTCACCATAGCCTTGCGGCCGTAGGTGCCCGCCGTCTGCTCTCTACACCTTCCCAAGCGGCAGCTTGGGCTTGGCTCGGCGTTGGCTCGGGTGCAAGAGCATCCAGGGCGTTCGCCGACTTTGACGGGCTTCACTTCGGGCGTTTCCCCCCGAAGGCTCAAATTGTTCAAGTCCCTTGTGTCTACCGATTTCACCACTCGGGCGTAGTGCTCAACGCACTGAAAACACCTACCTCCATCTACTGGCGCCTAGCTGGCCCCTGGCCGTCAAGCCTAGCTGCAAAGCTACAGCTCGGATGCCCGCAAACTGTTGTCACTATTGACCTTCTGGCTCGGTAGTTCTAGCAGAAAGGACTTGACAAAACAGATTTTAAGTCCGCTGTGTCTACCAGTTTCACCACCGGGGCCAAACGTGCATTGTCGCACTCAATCCCTGCCTGGGCGCGTCGCACAGGCGCTGGCTGCGTCGCCCAAAAATCCCTGACGCGCACCATCGCACTTTCGCCTTGCCCACGCACAGCGCGGGCAGGGTCAGACAGCCAGAAGGGAGGTGGAGGCGCGATCCGGAGTCGAACCGGACTAGACGGATTTGCAATCCGTTGCATAACCGCTTTGCTATCGCGCCGGGGTTGCGGACCCATTGGCCTGAAAAAAAAAGGAAGCGGATGCTTCCTTTTTTTGGGTGGTACCGGTCAGATCACCGGTACCGGGCGTTTGGAGCGGGAAACGAGGCTCGAACTCGCGACCTCAACCTTGGCAAGGTTGCGCTCTACCAACTGAGCTATTCCCGCATGGAACTCAAAATTATAACCGAAAACCAAGCGCTGATTTTCGGCACCGTCGTCGGCATCCCCACCTCCTGGCTGATACCGGACCAATCGCTTTCGATCCGATTCACTGCGAAAAGATGGAGGCGCGATCCGGAGTCGAACCGGACTAGACGGATTTGCAATCCGTTGCATAACCGCTTTGCTATCGCGCCGCAGATGCCCTGACGAAAAAGGGAAGCCAGAGCTTCCCTTTTTGGCTGCTCCCGGCTTGGTGAACCGGATGCAATGTCTGGAGCGGGAAACGAGGCTCGATCTCGCGACCTCAACCTTGGCAAGGTTGCGCTCTACCAACTGAGCTATTCCCGCACTGCAAGCCTTAGATTCTATACCGAGAATTCAGCGCTTCGATCAAGTGGCGCAAAAATTTTTCCGCGCCACTTGCTTCGCTGCCTTCACCTCAGTGCTTGACCGCGCCGCGGCGCTCGCCGGTCTTCTTGGCCGCGGGCGGCGCGGGTGCGGGCTCTGGCTCAGGCGTGGCGGCGTCGTCGTCCAGCAGGGGAGCGGGTTGGCGCTCCAGGGCGATTTCCAGCACCTTGTCGATCCAGCGCACGGGCACGATCTTCAGTGCCTCCTGCACGTTGGCCGGGATCTCCTGCAGGTCCTTGACGTTCTCTTCCGGGATCAGCACGGTCTTGATGCCGCCGCGCAGCGCGGCCAGCAGCTTTTCCTTCAAGCCACCGATGGCTGTCACCTCGCCGCGCAGCGTGATCTCGCCGGTCATGGCGACATCGCTGCGCACCGGGATGCCGGTCAGCGCCGACACGATGGCCGTCGTCATGGCCGCACCCGCGCTGGGGCCGTCCTTGGGCGTAGCGCCGTCCGGCACGTGGATGTGGATGTCCTTCTTCTCGAACACCTCGTCCTTGATGCCCAGACCGCGCGCGCGCGAACGCACCACGGTGCGCGCCGCTTCGACCGATTCCTTCATCACGTCGCCCAGCTGGCCGGTGCGCTGGATGGCGCCTTTGCCCGGCATGGTGGCCGCTTCAATGGTCAACAGATCGCCGCCCACTTCCGTCCACGCCAGACCGACCACCTGACCGACCTGGTTTTGCTGCTCGGCGCGGCCATAGGTGAACTTGCGCACACCCAGGAACTCGTTCAGGTTCTCGTCCGTCACGACGACCTTGGGCGTCATCTGCTTGAGCTGCAAGCCCTTGACCACCTTGCGGCAGATCTTGGACAGCTCGCGCTCCAGCGAACGCACGCCCGCTTCGCGCGTGTAGTAACGCACGATGTCGCGCACGGCGGCTTCGGTCACTTCCAGCTCGCCGTCTTTCACGCCGTTGTTCTTCATCTGCTTGGGCAGCAGGTACTTCACGGCGATGTTGGTCTTCTCGTCCTCGGTGTAGCCCGACAGGCGGATGACTTCCATGCGGTCCAGCAGCGCCGGCGGGATGTTCATCGAGTTGCTGGTGGCCACGAACATCACGTCCGACAGGTCGAAGTCGACCTCGACGTAGTGGTCGCCAAAGGTGTGGTTCTGCTCGGGGTCCAGCACTTCCAGCAACGCGCTGGACGGGTCACCGCGGAAGTCCATGCCCAGCTTGTCGATCTCGTCCAACAGGAACAGCGGGTTGCGCGTGCCGACCTTGTTCAGGCTTTGCAGCACCTTGCCCGGCATGGCGCCGATGTAGGTGCGGCGGTGCCCGCGGATCTCTGCCTCGTCGCGCATGCCGCCCAGCGCCATGCGCACGTACTTGCGACCGGTGGCCTTGGCGACCGACTCACCGAGCGAGGTCTTGCCCACGCCGGGTGGGCCAACCAGGCACAGGATCGGCGCCTTGACCTTGTCCACGCGCTGCTGCACGGCGAGGTATTCCAGGATGCGGTCCTTGACCTTTTCCAGGCCGTAGTGGTCTTCGTTCAGCACGGCTTCGGCGTTGGCCAGGTCGTGCTTGATCTTGGTCTTCTTGGCCCAGGGCAGGCCGACCAGCACGTCGATGTAGTTGCGCACCACGGTGGCTTCGGCCGACATGGGCGACATCAGCTTGAGCTTTTTCAGCTCGGCGTCGGCCTTCTTGCGCGCTTCCTTGGGCATGCGGGCGGCGCGGATCTTTTTCTCGATCTCTTCGATGTCTGCGCCCTCTTCCCCCTCGCCCAGCTCTTTCTGGATCGCCTTGACCTGCTCGTTCAGGTAGAAGTCGCGCTGGTTCTTTTCCATCTGGCGCTTCACGCGGCCACGGATCTTCTTGTCGACGTTGAGGATGTCGACTTCGCGTTCGATCTGCTCGAACAGGTTTTCCAGGCGCTCTTTCACGCTGGCCAGGTCCAGCACGTTCTGCTTGCTTTCCAGCTTGAGCGGCAGGTGCGCGGCGATGGTGTCGGCCAGCCGGCCGGGCTCGTCGATGCTGGCGATGGACGTCAGGATCTCGGGCGGGATCTTCTTGTTCAGCTTGACGTACTGGTCAAACTGCTGCATCACCGCGCGGCGCAGCGCCTCGACCTCGGCGTCGTCCTGGTCGGTGGCGGGCTCGATCGGCGTCACGGTCGCGACGAAGTGCGACTCACCGTCGTCTTCGATGTGCGTCACCGTGGCACGCTGCTGGCCTTCGACCAGCACCTTCACGGTGCCGTCGGGCAGCTTCAGCATCTGCAGGATGGTGGACACGCAGCCGACTTCGAACATGTCGCCCACGGTGGGCTCGTCCTTGGCGGCGGTCTTTTGCGCCACCAGCATGATGCGCCGGTCGGCCGCCATGGCGGTTTCCAGCGCCTTGATGCTCTTGGGCCGGCCCACGAACAGCGGGATGACCATGTGGGGAAAGACCACGACGTCGCGCAGCGGCAGCAGCGGCAGGTCGATCGGCGTGGCGGGCAACGGGGTGGTTCCGGACATGAATGATCCTTCGGGTGATTCGCCAGTAAATGGCTGCTCAGGCGCTATTTTCAACCCAGCGGCGCGGCGGCCGCTCGGGGCAGACCCTTGGCGCCGGGTCCTGGCGTGCGGCCCAGCGATGGGCTGCAACAAAATGCTACATTATTGGTAGCTGGCCGCGCAGGTGGTTCTAGGGCCAGACCGCGAAATCGTTCCGAATTCGCGGTGCCGATGTCGCTCAGGCCTTTTTCGCGGCTTCGCGGTACACCAGCAGCGGCGGCTGGCTCTCTTCGATCGTGTTCTCGTCCACCACCACCTTGGCCACGTTGGCGGTGTGGGGCAGCTCGAACATGGTGTCGATCAGCGCCTGCTCGAGGATCGAACGCAGCCCGCGCGCACCGGTCTTGCGCGCCAGCGCCTTGCGGGCGATGGCTTTGAGCGCCGACGGGCGGATTTCCAGCTCGACGCCTTCCATCTGCAGCAGACGGCCAAACTGCTTGACCAGCGCGTTCTTCGGCTCGGTCAGGATTTGCACCATCGCGTCTTCGCTCAGCTCGGCCAGCGTGGCGACCACGGGCATGCGACCGACCAGCTCGGGGATGATGCCGAACTTGATCAGGTCTTCGGGCTCGACTTCCTGGAAGGCTTCGCTGATCGAGCGTTGCTGCTTGCTGCGCACCGTGGCACCAAAGCCGATGCCCGACGCTTCGGTGCGCGCTTCGATGACCTTTTCCAGCCCCGCGAACGCGCCGCCGCAGATGAACAGGATGTTGGTCGTGTCGATCTGCAGGAAGTCCTGGTTCGGGTGCTTGCGCCCGCCCTGCGGCGGGATGCTGGCCATGGTGCCTTCGATCAGCTTGAGCAGCGCCTGCTGCACGCCCTCGCCCGACACGTCGCGCGTGATGCTGGGGTTGTCGGCCTTGCGGCTGATCTTGTCGATCTCGTCGATGTAGATGATGCCGCGCTGAGCGCGGTCCACGTCGTAATTGCAGCTTTGCAGCAGCTTACTGATGATGTTTTCAACGTCCTCGCCCACGTAACCGGCTTCGGTCAGTGTGGTGGCGTCGGCCATGACGAAGGGCACGTCCAGCTGGCGCGCCAGGGTCTGCGCCAGCAGCGTCTTGCCCGAACCCGTGGGGCCGATCAGCAGGATGTTGCTCTTGGCCAGTTCCACCTCGCCGGCCTTGGCGTCTTCCTTGTGCTTGAGGCGCTTGTAGTGGTTGTAGACCGCCACGGCCAGCGTGCGCTTGGCCTTTTCCTGGCCAATGACGTAGTTGTCCAGGTTGGTCTTGATGTCCGCGGGCGTGGGCAGTTCGGCCTTGGCTTCACCGGGCGCAGCGTCGGCCGGCACCTCTTCGCGGATGATGTCGTTGCAGAGGTCGATGCACTCGTCGCAGATGAACACCGACGGGCCAGCGATGAGCTTCTTGACCTCGTGCTGGCTCTTGCCACAGAACGAGCAATACAGCGACTTCTCGCTGGAAGAGCCTTTTTTATCGGCCATTGAATGTCAGTTTCATGTTGAAGCGGCCCATGATAACCAAATCATGCACCGCGCCAGAAAACCCCGTTGCCCGTGGGCAACGGGGGTGAAACGGCCTCGCAAACCGCGCCGGCCGCACGCGGGCCGTGCAGGCCCACCGCGCCGCGGTGCGCGCCGGTCACGGCCGGTTGGCGATGACCTGGTCGACGATGCCGTAGTCCTTGGCTTCGTCGGCGGTCATGAAGTAGTCGCGCTCGGTGTCGCGCTGGACTTTTTCCAGCGGCTGGCCGGTGCGCTCGGCCAGGATGCGGTTCATCTGGTCCTTGGTGCGCAGGATGTCGCGGGCGTGGATCTCGATGTCGGTCGCCTGGCCGCGCGCGCCGCCCAGCACCTGGTGGATCATGATCTTGCTGTTGGGCAGGCTGTAGCGCTTGCCCTTGGCGCCGGCCGCCAGCAGGAAGGCGCCCATGCTGGCCGCAAAGCCCAGGCACATGGTGGACACGTCGGGTTTGATGAACTGCATGGTGTCGTAGATCGACATGCCGGCCGTGACGCTGCCGCCCGGCGAATTGATGTAGAGGGAAATATCCTTGTCCGGGTTCTCGCTCTCCAGGAACAGCAGCTGGGCCACCACCAGGTTGGCGGTCTGGTCATTCACTTCGCCCACCAGAAACACCACGCGCTCGCGCAGCAGGCGCGAATAGATGTCGTAGGAGCGCTCGCCGCGGCCGGACTGCTCGATCACCATCGGAATCAGGCCGAGGTTTTGCTGGGTGTCGTACTCGCTCATGAAAACTCCAAGTTAGGTCTGGTCAAGCAAATGGGGCCGGAACCTACCGATTCCAAGCCCCACCCCCGGGGCGCATCCGGCCACCCCCTGGTTGTCAACGATTTTGACCTCTGGCCCTACAACCACCTGCGCGACCAGCTATCAAAATCGCAGTATTTGATCCGATGACCCGGGCTGCGAACGCGCCATAGGCCAGCACTCACGCCACCTCAACCCAGCAGACACCGCGGAGCGGGCTTGCCCCGGCCGCCGGTGTCGTCCCCCTGCCCGCCGCACGCCGTGCGGCGAGAGCGGGGGGAAGCCGCGTCAGCGGCTCAGGGGGGTGTGCTTAAGCTTGTTGCCCCATCAGCTCGTCAAACGCCAGCTTCTTGTCGGTGACCTTGGCCTTGCCCAGCACGAAGTCGGTGACGTTGTTCTCGGTCGCAACCGCCTGCATTTCGGCCAGGCGGTTGGCGTCGGCGAAATAGTAGCGCACGACTTCTTCGGGACGCTCGTAGCTGGCGGCCATGTTTTCGACCTGGGCCTTGACCTGGTCGGGCGTGGCCTGCAGCTCGTTCTTGCTGACCAGCTCGGCCACCACCAGGCCGGTGCGCACGCGGCGCTCGGCTTCGGGGCGGAAGGTGTCTTCGGGGATCGGCAGCTTCTCGACGTCCTTGATGCCGCGCTGCTTCAGGTCGGCACGGGCGTTTTCGATCATGCGGTCGATCTCGCCCTTGACCAGGGCGTTGGGCACATCCAGCTCGGCCGCGCCCACCAGGGCCTGCATGGCGGCCTGCTTGTTGCGCTGGGTCACGCGGAAGTTGACTTCGCGCTCCAGGTTCTTGCGGATGTCGGCGCGCAGGGCGTCCACGGTGCCATCGGCCACGCCCAGCGACTTCGCCAGCTGGTCGTTCACTTCGGGCAGGTGGGCGGCTTCGATGTTCTTCACGGTCACCAGGAAGTCGGCGGTCTTGCCGGCCACGTCGGCGCCGTGGTAGTCGGCCGGGAAGGCCAGCGGAAAGGTCTTGGATTCGCCGACCTTCATGCCGCGCACGGCGTCTTCGAATTCCTTGAGCATCTGGCCTTCGGCGATGACGAACTGGAAGTCCTCGGCCTTGCCGCCTTCAAACGGCTCGCCGTCGATCTTGCCGGCAAAGTCCACGGTCACGCGGTCGCCATCTTCGGCGGGCGTGCCCTGGGCGCGCTGCGCAAAGCTGCGGCGCTGCTTGCGCAGGATGTCCAGCGTGCGCTCGATGGCTTCGTCGCCCACGTCGACCGACACCTTTTCCACCTCAGCGGCGGCCAGGTCGCCCAGCTTGACTTCGGGGAACACTTCAAACACGGCGTCAAACGCCATCTGGCCTTCGGGTGCACCGTCCTTTTCAGAGATGGACGGCTGGCCGGCCACGCGCAGCTTGGCTTCGTTGGCGGCGTTGTAGAAGGCTTCACCGACCTTGTCGTTCATCACCTCGTACTGCACCGAATAGCCGTAGCGCTGGGCCACGACACCCATCGGCACCTTGCCGGGACGGAAACCGTCCATCTTGACGGTGCGCGACAGCTTGCGCAGACGGGCGTCGACCTCGTTCTTGATCACGTCCAGCGGCAGGGTGAGCGTCATCTTGCGCTCGAGCTTGTCAAGGGTTTCCACGTTCACGGCCATGGTGTGCTTTTCTCTCAAGGTTGAAGTTGGGGTGCGCGGGCGTTGCGGATCCGGCCCTTGGGCCGGCGGCCGCGCGTCCTGCGCGTGAATTCGGTTCTTTGCCACCCCACGCGGGGGCGCAGCAAAACCCAGTATTTTAACGGGTGCGGCGCGCCGCTTTTCCGGCGCACCAGCGGTCGCTGGTCGACGGCTCTTTTGGCGCGATCCGCAGCGCCGACCGCGCACCACGCCACAGGCAACCCGAAAGGGCCGCGCCCATGAAAAACGGGCCACTGGGGCCCGTTCATCGCCTTTGCTTGGCGGAAGCGGAGGGATTCGAACCCTCGATGAGGCTCTACACCCCATACTCCCTTAGCAGGGGAGCACCTTCGGCCACTCGGTCACGCTTCCAGCAAAGAGTCGGCATTATGCCATCAACTCAGGCCGCTTTCGGTTCGTCCAGATCGAAGGCGCGGTGCAAGGCCCGCACGGCCAGCTCCATGTACTTCTCGTCGATGACGACGGAGGTCTTGATTTCGCTGGTGGAGATCATCTGGATGTTGATGCCTTCCTCGCTCAGCACGCGGAACATCTTGCTGGCCACGCCCACGTGGCTGCGCATGCCGATGCCAACGATGGACACCTTGCAGATCTTGGTGTCGCCCACGATCTCGGCCGCGCCCAGCGTCGGCAGGACCTTGTCCTTGAGCAGGTCCACCGTGCGCGCGTAGTCGTTGCGGTTGACGGTGAAGGAAAAATCGGTGCGCCCGTCTTTGCCGATGTTCTGGATGATCACGTCGACTTCGATGTTGGCGTCGGCCACCGTGCCCAGGATCTGGAAGGCGATGCCCGGTTTGTCGGGCACGCCCAGGATGGCGATCTTGGCTTCATCGCGGCTGAAGGCAATGCCGGAAACTACGGCTTGTTCCATGTGTTCGTCTTCCTCGAAAGTGATCAGGGTGCCGGACTTGGCCTCTTCATTGATGTCGATGTCCCAGGGCGTGAAGCTCGACAGCACGCGCATGGGCACCTTGTACTTGCCGGCGAATTCGACCGAGCGGATCTGCAGCACCTTGCTGCCCAGGCTGGCCATCTCCAGCATCTCTTCGAAGCTGATGGTCGCCAGGCGGCGCGCCTCGGGCACGACGCGTGGGTCGGTGGTGTAGACCCCGTCCACGTCGGTGAAGATCATGGCTTCGTCGGCCTTCAGGGCGGCCGCCACGGCCACGGCCGAGGTGTCGGAGCCGCCACGGCCCAGCGTGGTGATGTTGCCCGCGTCGTCCACGCCCTGGAAGCCCGTGATGATCACGACCTTGCCGGCGTTCAGGTCGGCGCGCACCTTCTGGTCGTCAATGCTGTCAATGCGCGCCTTGGTGTAGGTCGCGCTGGTGCGCACCGGCACCTGCCAGCCCGCGTAGCTGACGGCGGGCACGCCCTCGGCCTGCAGGGCGATGGCCAGCAGGCCAACCGACACCTGTTCGCCGGTGGACGCGATCATGTCCAGCTCGCGCAGGTATTCGGCGCTTTGCTTGGCGGGCGCCAGCTCTTTGGCCAGGCCCAGCAGGCGGTTGGTTTCGCCGCTCATCGCGCTGGGCACAACGACCATCTGGTGCCCGGCGCGCGCCCACTTGGCGACGCGCTTGGCGACCTGCTGGATGCGCTCGGTCGAGCCCATCGACGTGCCGCCGAATTTTTGAACGATCAATGCCATGACAGGAGGAATTCGGGTTGCGGCGCCCACCCTCCGGGCGCCAGGAAACCGCGCATTTTAGCCCGCTGTGCCCGCGCGATCGGCACCCGGCTGCCACGTCAGCCATTCGCCCTCGCGCACCACCTGGCCGCTGCCGACCTTCAGCTCGATCCGGTGGCCGCGCGTACGGCAGGCCGCGATCTGCACCTGCAGCGCCGCCAGTTGCGCCGCGCTGGGCACACTGCGGTGCGCGGTGGCCAGCCAATGGCGCAGCGCGTTGCCCTGCCGCGCCGGCGACAGCGCCTGCAGCGCGGCGACGCGCGGCGGCAGGCCGCAGGCGGCCAGGTCGTCCGCAGCCACCTCGTCCAGCAGCGCCTGCGCCTGCGCCGCGTGCTGCGCGCTGCGCGCGAAGGTGGTGCGGAATTCCGGAAACACCTCGGCCAGCGCCGGCAGCAGGCGGTGGCGCACGCGGTTGCGGGTGAAGGCGGTGTCGGCGTTGCTCGGGTCTTCTACCCAGTCGGCACCGCGCAGGCGCAGCCAGGCGCGCAAGGCGCTGCCCGGCACCGTCAGCAAGGGCCGACAAAACGTCAGCCCGCTGCGCTGCCAGCGCGCCGGCATACCGGCCAGCCCGGGCAGGCCGCTGCCGCGCGACAAGGCGATCAGCACCGTCTCCACCTGGTCGTCCGCGTGTTGCCCCAATACTACGGTTTTGATAGCTGGCCGCGCAGATGGCTGTAGGGCCAACGCCTCAAAAGCCTTGTAACGGTGATGCCGGGCCGCGGCTTCGGGGCTTTCGCCCGGCTGGGCCCGCGCGTCGACGTGCGCGACCTGAATCGGTACGTTCAGGCGCTCACACACGGCGCGGGCCTGGGCCTCAAACCCATCGGCCGCCGCCTGCAGGCCGTGGTGCACGTGCCAGGCGCGCACCCGCCCCGGCCAGCGCGCGGCGCAGGCCAGCAGCAAGGCGGTGGAATCGGCGCCGCCGCTGAAGCCCACGGCCAGGGGCAACGCGGGCGCGCTGTCAGCGAAGGCGTCCATGGCCGCGTCGACCTGCTGCGCGGCGCGGGCGTCGCCGGCGTCGTCACTGGGCGCGGCGTCCAGGGGCTCAAGCACGGCAAAACGTCCTCATGGCGACAAATGTAAAGCCGTGCACCGCGGCCTTGTCATCCCATCGGGTGTCCCCACGTTGAATGCACGTGCGCCCCAAGCGTGGGCGCCCCCTGTAAGCTGTCGACGGAGGTCACGCACATGTGGAAGCTGGGACGCCTGTGGGCCATGTTTCGCAAGGAATTGCTGATGGCGTGGGCCGTGCTGCGCGACCCGCGCGCGCCGCGGGCCGCCAAGCTGGCGACGGTGCTGGCGGTGCTGTACGTGGTCAGCCCGATCGATCTGGTGTCGGACTTCATTCCGATCCTGGGTTGGCTGGACGACGGCCTGATCGCCTACCTGCTGCTGCAATTGGCCTTCAAGTTCCTGCCGGCCGACCTGATGGCCTCGCTGCGCGCCAAGGTCGAAACCCGGGTGCGGCCGGTCACGCAGTAAAGCCGACGTCGGCCATCCATCGCCCGCTGGCGAGACGGCCAGCACCCACGAAAAAGGGACCCGCGGGGTCCCTTTTTTACTGCGCGTGGCAAGAAAAGCCCGCCTCAGTGCTCGGCCTTGGTGTCGGTGAAGCGGCCGTAGCTTTGCAGGCGCTCGTAGCGGCGCTCCAGCAGTTCTTTGGGCTTCAGGTCGCTGACCTGGCGCCAGGCGTCGCCCAGTGCGCGCTTCAAAAAGCCGGCCATCTGGCGCGGGTCGCGGTGCGCGCCGCCGACCGGCTCGGTCACGATCTTGTCGATCAGGCCCAGCGCCTTCAGGCGGTGCGCGGTGATGCCCATGGCGTCGGCCGCTTCCTGCGCCTTGTCGCTGGTCTTCCAGAGGATGGAGGCGCAGCCTTCCGGGCTGATGGTGGCGTAGATGCTGTACTGCAGCATCAGCACCTGGTCGCCCACGGCGATGGCGAGCGCGCCGCCGGAGCCACCTTCGCCAATGATGGTGGTGATGATCGGCACTTCCAGCTGCGTCATCTCGTAGATGCTGCGGCCGATGGCTTCGGACTGGCCGCGCTCTTCCGCGTCGATGCCGGGGAAGGCGCCGGGCGTGTCGACGAAGGTGAACACCGGCAGCTTGAACTTCTCGGCCGTCTTCATCAGGCGCAGCGCCTTGCGGTAGCCCTCAGGCCGCGTCATGCCGAAGTTGCGCAGCGTGCGCTCCTTGGTGTCGCGGCCTTTCTGGTGGCCCAGGACCATGCAGGCGTTGCCGTTGAAACGCGCCAAGCCACCGATGATGCTTTTGTCATCCGCGAAGTAGCGGTCGCCGTGCAGCTCCTGGAAATCCGTGAAGCAGTCGCGCACGTAGTCGAGCGTATACGGCCGCTCAGGATGGCGCGCGATCTTGGTGATCTGCCAGGGCGTCAGATCGGCGTAGATGTCCTTGGTGAGCTGCAGGCTCTTCTTGTCGAGCTGGTCGATCTCTTCCGAGATATCAACCGCACTTTCCGTCTGCACGTAACGCAGTTCTTCGATCCGGTTTTCCAGCTCCGCGATGGGTTGCTCGAAATCCAGAAATGTTCGTTTGGCCAAACGTGGCTCCTCGGGTCGAAACGATTTTCAATGTTACCGGATGCGCATGACGGCGGCGGCGCGCCACTCAGTACGCCACCGGCACCGGCTCCAGCGAGCGCCACATGTACCAAGTGGCCACGCTGCGCCAGGGCGCCCAAGCGTCGGCCACTTCGCGCGCTTCGCTGCGACTGACCGGCTCGCCGGAAAAATAGTTGAGGCTGATGCCGTTGATCAGCCCCACGTCGTCCAGCGGCAGCACGTCGGGGCGCATCAGGTGGAACATCAGGAACATCTCGGCCGTCCAGCGGCCGATGCCGCGGATGGCCACCAGCTCGGCAACGATGTCCTCGTCGTCCATGGCCTGCCATTGCTTGACGTGGATGCGGCCACTGTCAAAGTGCAGCGCCAAATCGACAAGGTATTCGACCTTGCGCGCCGACAGCCCCGCCGCGCGCATGTCGTCGACCTTGAGCTTGAGCACGTTGGCCGGCGTCATCCGGCGCGGCAGCAGCTCGAACTTGTTCCACACCGACTGCGCGGCCTTGACCGAGATCTGCTGCCCGACGATGGAGCGCGCCAACGTGACAAAGGCGTCGCCGCGCGACTCCAGACAGGCGTCGCCAAAACGCGGGATCAGGCGCTTGAGCACGCGGTCACGCTTGGCCAGGTGGGTGCAGGCGTCGACCCAATAGTCGGGCGTAGCGACCGTGATCGCTTCTTTTTTGATAGCTGCCACCGCTTTACCCTCTATGGCCAGAGACCGAAAATTCTTGAAAACCGGTCACTGCGCAGCTTCCCAGGTCGTGCCCGTGGGCGAATCCTTCAGCACGATGCCGGCGGCCAGCAAGTCGGCGCGGATGCGGTCGGCTTCGGCGAAGTTCTTGGCGGCTTTGGCCGCGGCGCGAGCGTCGATCTGGGCCTGAATCGCGTCGGCATCCAGACGGCTGCCAGCACGCAAGAAGGCTTGCGGATCGCCCTGCAGCAAGCCCAGCGTGCCAGCCAGCGCCTTCAGCAGCCCCGCCGTCTGCGGGTCGCGCTGGCGGTTGACTTCGGCCGCCAGGTCAAACAGCACAGCCACCGCTTCGGGCATGCCGAAGTCTTCGTCCATGGCGGCCTTGAAGCGCGCGGCGTAGGGGTTGGCCCAGTCGATCGCCACGTCGGCGGCGGGCACGGCGTCCAGCGCGGTGTACAGGCGCTTGAGCGCAGCACGCGCGTCCTGCAGGTGCACGTCGCTGTAGTTCAGCGGGCTGCGGTAGTGCGAGCGCACGATGAAAAAGCGCAGTGTTTCAGCATCGAACTGCTGCAGCACTTCACGGATGGTGAAGAAGTTGCCCAGCGACTTGGACATCTTCTCGTTGTCGATGTTGACGAAGCCGTTGTGCATCCACACGTTCGCCAGCGGCACGCCATGCGCGCCCTCGCTTTGCGCGATCTCGTTCTCGTGGTGCGGAAACTGCAGGTCGGCACCACCGCCGTGGATGTCGAAGGTCTCACCCAGCAGCGCACAGCTCATGGCCGAGCATTCGATGTGCCAGCCGGGGCGGCCCAGGCCATACGGGCTTTCCCATTTGGCGCCTTCGGGCTCGGTCGGCTTGGTGGACTTCCACAGCACAAAGTCCAGCGGATCGGCCTTGCCGTCGCTGACGGCCACGCGCTCGCCGGCCTGCAATTCGTCCAATGATTTGCCGGACAGCTTGCCGTAGCCGGGGAACTTGCGCACCGAGTAGTTCACGTCGCCGTTGGGCGCCTGGTAGGCCAGGCCCTTGTCCTGCAGCTGGCGGGTGATGGCCAGCATTTGCGGCACGTAGTCGGTGGCGCGCGGGTCGTGCGTGGGGCGCTCGACGCCCAGGGCGTCGAAGTCGCGGTACATCTCCACGATCATGCGGTCGGTCAGCTGGCGGATGGTTTCGCCGTTTTCCTGCGCGCGCCGGATGATCTTGTCTTCAATGTCCGTGATGTTGCGCACAAAGGTCACGCGCAGGCCACTGGCTTTGAGCCAGCGCTGCACCACGTCGAACGCCACCGCCGAGCGCGCATGGCCGATGTGACACAGGTCGTACACGGTCATGCCGCATACGTACAGGCGGACATGGCCAGGCTCGATCGGGGAAAAATCTTCCAGCGCACGCGACAGCGTGTTGTAGATGCGCAAGCTCATCAGGGCGGTACAGGACAACGGGGGACAGCGAGGCGTCGGTCGGCAGGTGCAGGGCCTGCGGAACTGGCCGCGCGGGGCTTCGCGGCGGCAGACAACCCAGGTCGCCGGGGGCGAAGTGGCGGTCGACTGCGGTGCCACCCCGCATGGCTACAATGCCTCGCAGTATAGACGCGCCCCTGGTTTCGTCCAGCGCCTGCGCCCTGTTTGCGGGGCCTTTGCTGCACAGCCACCCCCTCCCATGACCTTGCGCCCCCACTTTTTCACGCTCTGCCGGCGCATCGCCGTCCAGGGCCTGCTGGCGACCGGCCTGGCCCTGGTCGGTACCAGCGCCATGGCGGACGAGTACGCCGAAGTGCAAAAACTCCAGCAAAGCGGCCAGATCGCTGCCGCGCTGGCCCGTGCGGACAAGTACATCGCGGCCAATCCGCGCGACCCGCAGATGCGCTTCATCAAGTCCGGCCTGCTGTCGGCCGAAGGCAAGACGGCCGAGGCCGAAGAGCTGCTCACCACCCTGACGCGCGACTACCCCGAATTGCCCGAGCCCTGGAACAACCTAGCCGTGCTGCACGCCAGCCAGGGCCAATTGGACAAGGCCGAGCAAGCGCTGTCGGCCGCGCTGCGCATCAACCCCGCCTACGCCACCGCGCTGGAAAACCTGGGCGACGTGCGCGTGCGCCAGGCCGCGGACGCCTACCGGCGCGCCCGCCAGATCGACACCCGCAACGCCCGCCTGGCACCCAAGATCGACGGCCTGCAGCGCGTGCTGGGCGACAGCACCAAGTAACAGCCTGGCGCTGCCGCGCGGGGAACTTGCGCCGCGCGCCAAGGCACCAATCCCTTTTCGTTCCTGATGCAGGAGTTTGACCCGATGTTTCTGTCCCGTAGAACCCTCGCCCGCACCGCGGCCACCCTGGGCGCCGTCGCCGCGCTGGGCACGGCACTGCCCGCCTTCGCCGCCGACCCGCGCGTGAAGTTCGTCACCAGCGAAGGCGATTTCGTGATCGAGGTCTACCCGGACAAGGCGCCCAAGACGGTGGCCAACTTCCTGCAGTACGTCAAGGACAAACACTACGACGGCACGATCTTCCACCGCGTCATCAAGAGCTTCATGGTGCAAGGCGGCGGCTTCGACAAGGACTACAAACAAAAGGCCACGCGCGCGCCCGTGCAGCACGAAGGGCGCGAAGCCGTGGCCAAAGGCCTGAAGAACGTGACCGGCAGCGTGGCCATGGCGCGCACCGGCGACCCCAACTCGGCCACCTCGCAGTTCTTCATCAACGTGGTGGACAACGCGCGGCTGGACCCGGTCATCATTCCGCCGGGCGACCCGGTGCCCAAGTTCGAGTACATGGGGCAGACTTACGAGAAAGTGCCGCGCGCCAACCTGGAAAACCACCCGCAGCTGTTCGGCTACACGGTGTTCGGCAAGGTGGTGAGCGGCATGGACACCGTGGAAAAGATCCGCAACGCGCCCACCGGCGCCGGCGGCCCCTTCCCGACCGACGCGCCCCAGAAGATGGTCGTGATCGAATCGGCCACGCTCGTCAAATAAACCCGCGGGCGTTGTGCCCAAGGCCTGCGCGCTACAGTGCGGGCACTCTTTTTTTGTCCTGAACTTGAAGAAAGCGGAAAGCCCATGGCCAATCCCCAAGTAGAACTGCACATCGCCGGCCGCGGCGTCATCACGCTGGAGCTGGACGAGGCCAAGGCGCCCAAGTCGGTGGCCAACTTCCTGAGCTACGTGAAAAGCGGTCACTACGACAACACCGTGTTTCACCGCGTGATCCCCGGCTTCATGGTCCAGGGCGGCGGCTTCAAGCCCGGCATGGACCAGAAGTCGACCCAGGCGCCGATCACCAACGAAGCCGACAACGGCCTGAAGAACGACAACTACACCGTTGCCATGGCGCGCACCAGCGACCCGCATTCGGCCACCGCGCAGTTCTTCATCAACGTGGCCAACAACGACTTCCTGAACTTCAAGGCCCCCACCGCGCAAGGCTGGGGCTACGCCGTGTTCGGCAAGGTCGTGAAGGGCCAGGACATTGTGGACGCCATCAAGGCCGTGGCCACCGGCCGCAAGGGCTTCCACGACGACGTGCCGAAAGAAGACGTGGTGATTGAGAAGGCCGTGGTGGTCTGAACGCCCTCGCCGCCTTCACTTCCCCATGACGACCGTGCCCCGCTTCGGCGTGCTGACCGCGCCCGAAGGCTGGCGCACGGTCGATTTCATTTCCGACCTGCACCTCATGCCCGAGGAGCCTGCCACCTTCGCTGCGTGGTCGCGCTTCATGGCCGAATCGCCGGCCGACGCCATCTTCATCCTCGGCGACTTGTTTGAAGCCTGGATCGGCGACGACGCCGCCCTGCCCGGCAGCTTTGACGGCGAATGCGCCCAGGTGCTGGCGCGCACGGCGGCGCGCGTGCCGGTGTACTTCATGCACGGCAACCGCGACTTCCTGGTCGGCGCGCCCTTCCTGGCAGGCCTGGGCGTGCAGCTGCTGGCCGACCCCACGGTGCTGGACTGGGCCGGGCAGCGCACCTTGCTCACCCACGGCGACCTGCTGTGCACGGATGACGTGGCCTACCAGCAGTTTCGGCGCGAAGTGCGCTCCGACGCTTGGCAGCGCGCCGTGCTGGCGCGCCCGCTGGCTGAGCGCCAGGTCATGGCGCAGCACATGCGCGCGCAAAGCATGGCCGCGCAGGCGCAAGGCGTGGTCTATACCGAGATCGACGCGCCCCTGGCCGTCGACTGGCTCACGGCCGCCGACGCCCGCACCCTGATCCACGGCCACATCCACCGCCCGGGCGACCACGTGCTGGGGCACGACGCCCAGGGCCGGCCCCTGACGCAAGTGGTGCTGAGCGACTGGCACATCGCCGGCAACGACCACCGGGCGCAGGTGCTGCGCCTTTCGTCGGACGGCCAACTTGAGCGGATCGACCTTGGCCCCATGTGACGGCCATGGTCCTGCAAACCCTCCACCGCTGGCTGCGCCGCGCCAGTGGCCAAGCCCTCCCGATCCCCGACGCGCTGTGGCAGTCCACGCTGGCGCGCTACGCGTTTCTGGCGCGCCTTTCACCGGCTGAGCAGGCACGGCTGCGCGTCATCACCGGTCACTTTCTTGACCGCAAGGAATTCACCGGCGCGCATGGGCTGGAAGTGACCGACGCCATGGCGCTGGACGTGGCTGCCCAGGCCTGCCTGCCGCTGCTGCACCTGGGCCCGCCCGACGCGCCGGAAGACGCGCTGCGCTGGTACGACGACTTTGTCGGCATCGTCATACACCCCGACGCCGCCGTGGCGCGCCGCCAGACCATGGACGGCGCCGGCGTCATCCACCACTACGACGAGGTACTGTCGGGCGAAGCCATGCACCGCGGCCCGGTGATGCTGAGCTGGCCCGCTGTGCAAGGCGCGGGGCAGACCACCCCCCACGGCGGCTACAGCGTGGTGATCCACGAATTCGTGCACAAGATGGACATGCAGGACGGCGGGGCCGACGGCGCGCCGCCCCTGCCGCGCGGCTTCATGGGCGCGCGCAGCGCCCGCGAAGCCACGCGCCATTGGGCCGACACCTGGGCGCCTGCGTACGAGCGCTTTCGCGAAGAAGTGATCATGGCCGAGCGCTTTGGCGCGCCCGCCCCCTGGCTGGATGCGTACGGCGCCAGCGCGCCGGCCGAGTTCTTCGCTGTGGCCTGCGAGGCGCACTTTGTCGAGCCTGAACGCTTCGCCTACGAATTCCCGGCGCTGGGCACGGCACTGCGCGCGTTTTTCAAGCAAGATCGGGCTTCTGCCCTACAACCATAAGCGCGGCCAGCTACTCTTTTTATAGTATTCACGGAGCGGCAACTGCGCCCCTGGAAGCTGGCTGACCGCCCTCAGCCGCCCGGTGCCGGCCAGGTCACCGCAACCCGCAAACCGCCCAACGCCGGGCTGCGGTCCACCTGCAGTGTCAGCCGGTGCAGACGCGCCAGCCGGCGCACGATCGACCAACCCAGACCGCTGCCGGTCTGCCCCGTCCCCAGCACGCGAAAGAACCGGTCGCCCAAGCGCTGCAGGTCGGCGTCCGACAAACCGGGGCCGCTGTCCTCCACCGTCAGGCTGGCGCCGGCGCCAGCCGTGGGCGCCGTCACCCGCACCGCGACCTGCGCGCCTTCGGGGCTGTAGCGCAGCGCGTTGTCCAGCAGGTTGCGCAGCAGCACGCCGAGCAAAGTCCCGTTGATCGGCACCGGCACGGCAGCGTCCGGACGGCTCAGGGCCACGCGCTGGCCGCGCGCCTCGGCCTGGCGCTGCAGCGCGCCGACCTGCTCGGCGGCGACGGCGGCCAGGTCGGCCTCGGCGTGCAGCGCGGTGCGCTGGCCGACGTCGGCGCTGTCGCTCTCCAGCCGCGCCAGTTGCAACAGCTGCTCCACCAGCCGGGTGGCCCGGTCGCAGCCGGCGACGGTGGCGTCCAGCCCCGTGCGGCGGTCGGCGTCGCTGGTGGCGCCGCGCGCGACCTGCGCCTGCATGCGAATCGCGGCGATGGGTGTGCGCAGTTCGTGCGCGGCGTCGGCGGTGAAGCGCCGCTCGCTCGCCAGCGCATCGTTCATGCGTTCAAACAGCCCGTTGAGCGCCTGCACCAACGGCCGCACCTCGGGCGGGGCCTGGCCTTCGGGCAAGGGCGTCAGCGCTTGCGGAAGGCGCGCGGTGACGGTGGTGCCCAGCTCGCGCAGCGGGCGCAAGGCGCGGCGCACGCTCCCCACCACGGCCAGCGCCAGCAAGGGCAGGGCCAGCAGCAAGGGAATCAGCGTGCCGCGCAGGCCGCCCAGCAGCACGTCGCGCCGCGCCGACTGGCGTTCGCCCACGTAAACGGTTTCCTTGTGCTGATCGCCTTCGGTGCGCTCCGTGGTGAACACGCGCCAATGGCGCCCCTCGATTCGCTGATCGCTCAGGCCCGGTGGTGCACCCGGGGCCAGTGGCGTGTCCGGCGCATCGGCCGAGCGCGCGCGCAGGCGCCCGTCGTGCCAGATCTGGAAGGCCACGCGCGCCTGGTACTTGTGCAGCAGCACCGGCGCCCGGACCTCCGCAGTTTCCTCACTGTGGTCGACCTCGCCGCTGGTCAGCAGCGCGGCGTTTTGCGCCAGGTGCGCGTCCAGCAGTTCGTTCAACTCGTGCTGGGTGACGAACCAGGCGACGCCCGCGGTGACCAGCCAGACCAGCAGCACAAAGCCTAGCGCCGTGGCCACCAGGCGCTGGGCCAGCGACAGCGAGCGCAGGCCCACGCCCTACCCCAGTGGCCGCCGCGCGACGTAGCCGACGCCGCGCACGGTTTCCACCACGCCCGCGCCCAGCTTGCGGCGCAGGTTGTGCACGTGCACTTCCACCGCGTTGCTGCTGACTTCGCTGCCCCATTTGTAGATGTGCTGTTCCAACTGCTCGCGCGTCAGCACCCGGTCCGGGTTGAGCAGGAAGACCTGCAGCAGATCGAATTCGCGCCCCGACAGCTCGACCAGCGCCTCGCCCAGCCAGACCTGGCGCGCCGCCGGGTCCAGCTTCACCTCGCCCAGGCAAAGCTGCGTCGTCGGCTGGCCATGCGCGCGCCGCACTAGGGCGCGCAGGCGCGCAGCCAGCTCGCCCAAATCGACCGGCTTGACCAGGTAGTCGTCGGCGCCGCCGTCCAGGCCCTGGATGCGCGCGTCGATGGCGTCGCGCGCGGTCAGCACCAACACCGGCGTGCCCACGCCTTGCGCGCGCACGGCACGCAAGGTGTCCATGCCGTCCTGGCGCGGCAGGCCGAGGTCAAGCACCGCGGCCTGGTGGTTGCCGGTGAGCAATTCGCGCTCGGCCGCCACGCCGTCGCGCACCCAGTCGACGGCAAAGCCGTGCTGCGTCAGGCCGGCGCGCAGGCCCGAGCCCAGCAGGTCATCGTCTTCAGCCAACAGAATGCGCATGGGTCACAAAGGGGTCAGGCGCCACATGGGGCGATCGTACGCCGTCTGCGCGCGTTGGGGGCCGGGCCTGGCCCCAACACAGCGTGTGGGTGGCGGCGCAACGCGGCACACCAAGGTCACATCAAAGGGCCACATTTTTGCTTTGATTTTGATAGCTGGTCGCGCAGATGGCTCTAGGGCCACAGGCCAGAACGGCTTGAAAACCCTCACGCCCCGGCGGCGATCTGCCGCAGCGCCTGCTCGAACACCTCGGGCGGCTGACCGCCCGAGATCAAATGCCGGTCGTTGATGACCACCGCCGGCACCGAATGGATGCCCGACTGCTGCCAGAAGCGCTCGGCCTGGCGCACCTCATTGGCGTAGGCGTCGCTGGCCAGCACCTCGCGCGCCCGCGCCACGTCCAGACCCGCGGCGGCGACGGCGGCCAGCAGCACGTCGTCCTGCTCCACCGCCTCGCCGCGGCCGTGGTAGGCCTCCAGCAGCGCGCGTTTCAGCGCCAGCTGCTGCGCCGCGCCTTCCAGCCCGGCCCAGTGCAGCAGGCGGTGCGCGTTGAAGGTGTTGTAGATGCGCCCGCGCCCGGCCGGGTTGAAGGCAAAGCCCACGGCCGCGCCGCGTTCGCTGATGGCGGCGCGGTTCTTGGCGAACTGCTCGGGCGTGCCGCCGTACTTGCGCGTCAGGTGCTCATTGATGTCTTCGCCGCCCGGCGCCATGTCGGGGTTGAGCTCGAAGGGCTGGAAATGCAGCGTGGCCTGCACGGCGTCCTGGCTGTTGGCCAGGGCCTGCTGCAGCGACGCCAAACCAACGGCGCACCACGGGCAGGCGATGTCGGAAACGAAATCGATCTTGAGCGGCGTGGTCATGAAAACTCCTGACGGTGGTACGGTGAATGGTATGGTTTTGATAGCTGCTCGCGCAGATGGCTGTAGGGCTACAGGCCGATTCTCTTCAAATCTTGAGCGCCTGGGCCAGCGCGGCGTCAAACCGCTCCGGCGCTTCAAACTGCACCCAGTGCCCGACGCCGTCGATCAGCTGCAGGCCACGGAAGTCGGGCGCGGCCTGCGCCAGCGCGTCGCGCAGCTGCGCGTGGTGGCCGCGGTACAGCACGTCGTGCGCGCCGTAGATGGCGGCGACCGGGCAGCGCACGTTCGGCAATGCGCGGGCCAGCGCGTCGGTGTGCGCCAGGCGGCGGCGCGGCAGGCGGTCGCGCTCGACGTTGGCGATGTGCACTTCCAGCGCCAGGCCGTCGATCAGGTCGTGGTCGTGCAACATGAGCACGCCCAGGTTGTGGCGGTGGATGTCGGTCTGGTCCTGCCCGCGCTTCAGGTGGCGCCAGGCCTTCAGCTCAAACTGCCGCTGTTTGACCACGCCCATGGCCGGCGCGCCGACCAGCACCAGGCGGCGCGCCAGATCGGGGTGTTCGGCCAACAGCAAGCCCGCGGTCATGCCGCCGAAAGAAAAGCCGACCAGGTCAACCGCCTCGCCGCCCGCGAC
Source organism: Pseudomonadota bacterium (assembly GCA_023442945.1). Lineage (GTDB taxonomy): Bacteria > Pseudomonadota > Gammaproteobacteria > Burkholderiales > Burkholderiaceae_C > Ottowia. Next base: position 24,874 of record JAEZWW010000052.1, read on the forward strand.
TGCGCGCAGGCTGGCGGCCAGCGGCGCGACCATGGCGTCGGCGTCGGTGCCGCCTTCGGGCGGGTCGGAATCGCCAAAACCCGGCAAGTCGACCGCCAGCACGCGCCGGCCGGCGTCCAGCAGCGGCACGATGTTCTTGACCCAGTGCGTCCAGCTGCCACTGCCGCCGTGGAACAGCACCACCGGCGGCTCGCCCGCGGCAGGAGCATGAGGCGCCCAGCGGTGCCAGACGATGTGGCGGCGATCACCGGCATCGCCGATCGGCGTGGTGCGGCGCTGGCCCTGGGCCAGCCGGGTGCGCTGCGCCAGTGGCAGCAGCGAGGGCAATTCGGGCGCGATGTCGGTCATCGGGGCGGGTTCTCTCGGTCGTCCAGCGCGGCGCTCCAGCGCTCGTTCCAGTCGCCCTGGCGCTGGGCGTCCAGCGCACGGCGGTCGCGCTTGGTCGGGCGGCCCTGGGCGATGGCGTGGGCCGGCTCGGGCGCGATGCGGCGCGTGGCGGCGGCGGCTTCGCGCGCGGCCACGCTGGCGGGGGTTTCTTCGTACAGCTGCTGGGCGATGGGCGCCGGGCCGCGCTGCAGGCTCAAGGCCCGCACCACGACTTCGCGCGTCACCGTCCCCTGGCGCAGCGTGATGGTGTCGCCGGGCTTCACGTCGCGCGAGGGCTTGGCGTCGGCGCCGCCGACCTGCACGCGGCCACGGTCGATCTCTTGCACGGCGAGGGCCCGCGTCTTGTAGAAGCGGGCGGCCCACAGCCATTTGTCCAGGCGCATGGCGCGCGTGTCGGCAGCAGCGGCGGATTCAGAACGCATCAGACAACAACAAACTCAAAGCGGCAGCGTGGCGATGGCATCCAGCCCCGTCACATGCCCATTTTGCCTGCGCGTGCGCAAGTCCACACGCCCGCCCAGGCTTTGCGCGATCTCGTGGCAGATCGCCAGGCCCAGGCCCGTGCCCGACCCGCCCTCGCCCGCGCTGAAGGGCTGGAACAGGCGCTCGGCCAGCGCGGGCTCGATCCCTGGGCCGCTGTCGCTGACCTTCAACTCGGCCTGCCCGTCGACCTGCGCCAGCCGGATGGCCAGCAAGCCGCCGCGCGGCGAATGGCGCACGGCGTTGTGCAGCAGGTTGCGCGTCAGCTCGCGCAGCATCCATTCGTGGGCAGGCACGGTGAGGGGTTCGGCCTGCAGCTCGAAGTCCACCCCGCGCTCGGCGATCAGCGGCGCCAAGTCCAGCGCCACGTCGCGCACCACCGCGCCAAAGTCCGCCGTCGTCGGCTCGGCCTGCTGGCGCACCTGCGCGACCTTGGCCAGCGCCAGCATCTGGTTGGCCAGGCGCGACGCGCGGTCGACCGTGTCCTCGATCTCGGCCAGGGCCTGCCCGGGCGGCACGTCGCCGCGCCGCGCCGACTGCACCTGCGCCTTGAGCACCGCCAGCGGCGTGCGCAGCTGGTGCGAGGCGTCGCGCACAAAGCGCTTCTGGCTGGCCAGCATGTCGCCATGGCGGCGCATCTGCTGGTTGGTGGCGGCGATCAAGGGCTGCAACTCGCGCGGCGCGGCGGGGGCGGCGATCGGCCGCATGTCGTCTTCCGGCCGGTCCTGCAGCTCGTGGCTGAGCTGGCGCACCGGGTGCGTGGCGCGCTGCACCACCCAGATCACGGTGCCGGCGATCAGCAGGATCAGCGCCGCCTGCCGCGCCAGCGTGTTCCACAGGATGCTGCGCGCCAGCGCGTGCCGAATCTCCAGCGTTTCGGCCACCTGCACCACCGCGACGGCGCGCCCGCGCGTGCTGGCCACCGGCTGCAGCAGCACGGCCATGCGCACCGGCTCGCCGCGAAAGCTGCTGTCGTAAAAGTCGACCAGCGCGGCGTACGGCGGCTGCATGGGGATCTCGCCACGCCACATCGGCAGGTCGTCGTAACCCGACAACAGCACGCCCTGGCGGGTGGAGATGCGGTAGGCCATGCGGCTGTGCAGGTCGGCCTCAAACGCTTCGAGCACCGCCGACGGCACCGTGGCCTGCAGGCGCGCGGCGTCGCCTTCTCCCTGCACCTCGATCCAGTCGCCCAGGCTCTTGGCCGACGCCAGCAGCGTGCGGTCGTACGCGGTGTGCAAGGCGCCCAGCGCCTGCTGGTACAGGCTCCAGGTGTTGAAGCCGACGATCAGCACCAGCGGGATCAGGATGCCCGCCAGCAACTGCCGCCGCAAGGAACGTGTGCGCGGCCCTTTCACGCCACCGCCCGCAGCAGGTAGCCCAGGCCGCGCAGCGTGACCAGCTCCACGCCCGTGCCGACCAGCTTGCGGCGCAGGCGGTAGGCCACGACCTCGATCGCTTCGTAGCGCACCTCGGCCTCCCCTGGGAAGACCTGCTCGAACAGGCGCTCCTTGGTCACGGCGTGACCGGGGCGCGCCAGCAGCGCGCAGACCAGGGCCAGCTCGCGCGGCGTCAGCTCCATCGGCGCGTCGTCCAGGTAGATGGCGCCGCCAGCGCGGTCGTGGCGCAAGCGGCCAAAGCGCACGTCGCCGCCTAGCGCGGCCGGCGCGCCGCGGCGCACCAGGGCGCGCAGGCGCGCTTCCAGCTCGTCCAGGTCAAACGGCTTGGCCAGGTAGTCGTCGGCACCGGCGTTCAGGCCCAGCACCCGGTCGCCGACCGAGCCGCGCGCGGTCAGGATCAACACCGGCGTGCCCAGGCCCTGCGCGCGCGCCTGCGCCAGCACCTGCAGGCCGTCCAGGCGCGGCAGCGACAAGTCCAGCACCACCGCGTCGGGCGTGGTGGCGGCCCAGCGCTGCAGCGCGATGACGCCGTCGCCGGCGACCGCGACGGCAAAGCCGCGGCGCGTCAGCGTGCGCTCCAGCGTGGCTTGCAGCGCGGGATCGTCTTCCACCACCAGGAGCTTCATGCGCGAAACGATAACGCAGCGCCACCTAGGGGTAAGTCCTGAGGCCGCGGACAGCCAATTGACAGCCCGCACTTTCATCATGGCGACATCCCTTTGAAGGAGCCTTTTCCATGCGTCGCGATACCTTCCTCAAATCCCTGGCCGCACTGGCCGCCACGGGCGCCCTGCCCGCCGCCTGGGCCCAGGCCGGCGCCAACCTGAAGATGCTGATCCCCGCCAACCCCGGCGGCGGCTGGGACACCACGGGCCGCGCCCTGGGCAAGGCCATGCTGGACGCCAAGCAGGCCGGCACCGTCACCTACGACAACAAGGGCGGCGCCGCCGGCGCGCTGGGCCTGGCGCCGTTTCTGGCCGGCGCCAAGGGCGACCCCAACCAGCTGATGGTGATGGGCGCGGTGATGCTGGGCGGGCTGATCACGTCCAAGTCGCCGCTGAACCTGATGCAGGCCACGCCGCTGGCGCGCCTGACGACCGAATACAACGTGTTCGTGCTGCCCGCCAATTCGCCCTTCAAGACCATGGGCGACGTGGTGGCCCAGCTGAAGAAAGACCCCGGCAGCGTGAAGTGGGGCGGCGGCTCGCGCGGCGCGACCGAGCACATCGCCGCGGCCATGATCGCCCGCGAAGCCGGCGTGGACCCGGCCAAGATCAACTACGTCGCCTTCCGTGGCGGCGGCGAGGCGACGGCGGCCATCCTGGGGGGCAACGTCACCGTGGGCGGCTCGGGCATGAGCGAGTTCGCCGAATACATCAAGAGCGGCAAGATGAAGGCCGTCGCGGTCACCAGCGGCCAGCGCCTGGCCAGCGAAAAGGACATCCCGACGCTGAAAGAGCAAGGCATCAACGTCGAGATCGGCAACTGGCGCGGCGTGTTCGGTGGCCCCGGCATCACCCCGGCGCAGCGCAAGGGCCTGATCGACGCGCTGGTGGCCACCACCAAGTCCGCGTCCTGGCAGGAAGCGCTGAAGAAGAACGACTGGACGCCCGCGGTGCTGACCGGCGACGAGTTCACCCACTTCGTCGACAGCGAATTCGCCAGCCTGCGCGCCATCATGGCCAAGTCCGGCATGGTCAGCTGATTCAAGCCTTTTACGGCTCTGGCCCTACAGCGATCTGCGCGGCCAGCTATAAAAATATGAGTTATCCGCGAAAGATGCCGCCGCGCCCGGCGGCCCTTCGCCTGCAGGAGACACGCCCATGAGCAGCCCGCCACCCAATCTGCCGCTGGACCTGCGGCCCGACCACCCGCCGCCCGCGCACCCGTCGCGCCAGACGCTGATGTGGGAAACGCTGGTCAGCGCCGCCATCATCGCCGTGGGCGCGGCCATGGCCTGGGGCGCGGTCGGCATCCCGTCTGAGGCCGGTTACGGCGGCGTCGGCGCCAACTTCCTGCCCTGGGTGGTGGCCGCCGCGCTGATGGTCTGCGGCGCGGTACTGCTGTGGCACGCGCGCACCGGCGGCTACCGCGACATGGAAGAAGTGCCGGGCGACGAACAGCCGGACTGGATCGGCTTTGTCTGGGTGTCGGCCGGGCTGCTGCTGAACGCGGCGCTGCTGCCTACCCTGGGCTTCATCCTCGGCTGCGCGCTGAGCTACGTGCTGGCGGTGCAAGGCTTGAAGCGCGCCTTTGGCAAGCCGCACAACACCTGGGTCGTCGACGCGCTGACCGGCATCGCCATCGCCGCGCCGGTGTACTGGCTGTTCGGGCAATTCCTGGCGATCAACCTGCCAGGCCTGACCACTACCGGGTGGCTGTGATGGACACGTTTAACCTTTTGCTGCAGGGCTTTGGCACGGCCTTCACGCTGACCAACCTGCTGTGGGCACTGTTCGGCTGCGCGCTGGGCACGGCGGTGGGCGTGGGGGGGGGCGGGGGGGCGCCGCCCCCCCCG
>JAEZWW010000053.1 GCA_023442945.1 Pseudomonadota bacterium
GGCTTGGCTTGGGGCGGCTTGGGGCGGCTTGGCTTGGGGCGGCTTGGCTTGGGGCGGCTTGGGGCGGCTTGGGGCGGCGCAGGGCGGCCGCTGGCCCGGGTCTGCCCGCATCCGCCGCCGTGGCGCGCGCCGTTCTGTGATGAGCGCCGCGCGTCCGATTCGCGCCACGTTGGCCAGTGGTGGCGGACTGCGCGGTAGGGTGCAGTGTGGGTTCAGCCGAGGTGGCGCGCCCAGCCCGCGCCCAAGCGGAGCACCGCCCCTCGGTCAGTGCGCGGCGGCTGTGGAACGGCCTGCACCTTGACTCAAAAACGATAGCTGCCCGCGCTGGTGGTTCTAGGGCGGAAGCGGGTTTTTAACCTGAATTCTTGCCCAATTGCCACCGCGGCGCTGCATCAAATCCGGTGCGCCGTGCTCGTCATGACCTTGGCGGCCAGGCGCATCAGGCCGCGCACCGGCGCGGGCAGCGGCGCGCCGCCGGCGGTCAGCGCGTCCTCGGCGTGGCGCGCTTCGTCTTCCTTCATCTGCGCCACGATGGCGCGCGACGCCGCGTCGCCGGCCGGCAGGCGGTCCATGTGGCTGTCCAGGTGGGCCTCGACCTGGCGTTCGGTCTCCACCACAAAGCCCAGGCTCAGGCGGTCACCGCCGATGCGCCCGGCCACCAGGCCAATGCCGAAGGCGCCCGCGTACCAGAGCGGGTTGAGCAGGGAAGGCCGGTCGCCCAGCTCGTCCAGGCGCTGGCGCGTCCAGGCCAGGTGGTCGGTCTCCTCGCGCGCGGCGGCGTCCAGGTGGCGGCGCAATTCGGGGTCGCGCGTGGTCATGGCCTGCGAGGTGTAGAGCGCCTGGGCGCAGATCTCGCCCACGTGGTTGACGCGCATCAGCGCGCCGGACAGGCGCTGTTCGGCCTCGGTCAAGGGGGCGGCATCGGTCGCGGCGGGCGCCGTGGGCGTGGGGCGCGCCGCCCGCGGGGGCGCGAACAGGGTGCGCAGCGTGGTGTCGGCGGCAGAGAGGAATCGGTCGGTCGCGTTCATGCCCTTATGTTAGGCCGAATGGTCATCCAAGCCCACCCACAAGCGCGCTCCCCGTGCGCGCCGCTTTTGTTGTGATGTTGCAACGGATCGGCGTTTACCCTAGCTAAGCCTCAATGAAGCGCATAGAATTTGCGTTCACCCTGAATTCAAATGTTTTCAGTTATGGGTGGGGCGACATTGGGGCCCGAGAAGGAAATTCTTCGATCCCTACGTTGCTTCGATCTTTCTCTTCCGTGTCAATCTACCCTGGAGAATCTGCAATGAAAAAATCGCTGATCGCACTGGCAGTTGTCGCCGCTTCCGGCGCCGCCATGGCTCAATCTTCCGTGACCCTGTACGGCGTTGCTGACGCCGGCGTGGGCAAGATCAAGTACGGTTCGGGCGGCGCCAAGCCGGCCACCGACGCCAGCAACAAGACCGAATTCACCAGCGGCAGCCTGATGAACAACGGCACCAGCCGCATCGGCGTGCGCGGTACCGAAGACCTGGGCGGCGGCCTGAAGGCTGGCTTCAACTTCGAATCCGCTCTGGATCTGGACGACGGCGCCGCTGGCTCCGCTTTCTGGGCTCGCCAAGCCAACGTCTGGCTGGGTGGCAACTTCGGTACCGTCAAGCTGGGCCGTCAGTTCACGCCTTCCTACCTGGTCACCGCTTCGTACGAACTGACCGGCGCCGCCAACTACTCGGTGCTGGCCAACACGTACAACTACGCTGGTATCGGTTCGCGTGCCAACAGCGCGTTCTCGTACGCTACGCCCAGCTTCGGTGGCTTCACCGCCGCTGTGGCCTACGTGACCAAGCAGGACATGATCAACGCTGGCGCAGCTGGCGCAGCTTGGGATCTGGGCCTGATGTACAACAACGGCCCGATCGGTGCTGGCATCTCCGCCAACAAGATCAAAGGCGGCAAGACCAACTACCAAGCTGGCGCCAAGTACAGCTTCGGCAACTTCGCTGTGGCCGGTTCGTACTCGCAAGCTTCGCGCGGTGACGCCCGTCGCCGTGGCTTCGGTCTGGGTGCTTCGGCTGGCTTCGGTGCCTTCACCGTGACCGCCGACGTGACGCGCGACATGAAGAACGAGTTCAGCGGCAAAAAGTACACCAACTTCCTGCTGGAAGCCAAGTACGCCCTGTCCAAGCGCACGTTCGTGTACCTGGCTGGTCTGCGTCTGGACAAGACCAACAACTACGGTCTGGGCATCCGCCACAACTTCTGATCGACTTGATCGATCCGGCTCGAGTCACTCCAACGCGGGGTGCTTGAGCTGAGTGAACCAACGCCGGGACCGCAATGGTCCCGGCGCCAATGAGGCGGTTTGTTGCAATAGGCCAACAAAACCGCCGTCCCGGCCCGGTTTCATCACAGAAACCTTTGCAAGTTGGGCCGATGCAAGGTGCAATAGAGGCAACTTCCCGATTGGGGGGGTTGTGCCGGATCAGTTGGGTAGTGGTGACCCGACACAGGCGCCGGCGCCCTGTATCAACCTTGGAGAACTTGCAATGAAAAAATCGCTCATCGCTCTGGCCGTCGTCGCGGCTTCCGGCGCCGCCATGGCTCAGTCGTCTGTCACGCTGTACGGCGTGGCCGACGCCGGTATCGGCAAAGTCAAGTACGGCGCTGACGCCAAAGGCAACGACGCCAGCAACAAAGTCGAATTCCAGAGCGGCAGCATCATGACCAACGGCAACAGCCGTATTGGCGTGCGCGGCGTGGAAGACCTGGGTGGCGGCCTGAAGGCTGGCTTCAATTTCGAATCCGGCCTGGATCTGGACGATGGTTCTACGCTGGGTTCCGGCGGTGGTTTCTGGGGCCGTGCTGCCAACCTGTGGTTGGGTGGCGGCTGGGGTACCTTCAAGCTGGGCCGTACGCTGAACCCGTCGTTCTACGGCTTGGCCGCTTGGGAACTGACCGGCGCAGCCAACTACTCTGTGGTGGCCAACACCTTCGGTTTCTCGGGCAGCCCCGGTCCTCGTAACAACAGCCAATTCAGCTACAAGACGCCCGATCTGGGTGGCTTCAGCGCCGAACTGGGTTACATCTTCAAGCCCGACAACGCTGGCGCCGCCAAGTGGGATGTGAACGCGATCTACGCCAACGGCCCAATCGGTGTTGGCCTGGCTGCGCACAAGCAGAAGGGTGGCAAGCTGGGTTATGGCGTGGGTCTGAAGTGGAGCTTCAGCAACTTCGCCCTGGCCGCTTCGTACAACGACAAAGAGAAAGTCCGCCGTGGCTTCTCGCTGGGTGGTTCCGCCAGCTTCGGCGCCTTCACGGCCACGGTTGACGTGACCCGTGACACCCGCAACCAGCTGGGCAAGAAGCAGACCAACGGTCTGGTGGAAGGCAAGTACGCGCTGTCGAAGCGCACTTTCGTCTACGCCGCCTTCCTGCGTCTGGACAAGACCAACAACTACGGTCTGGGCATCCGCCACAACTTCTGATCGAGCATATTGCCTGGTCCGGTGGCAACACCGGGCGGCAATTCAAGAGGGCCTTCGGGCCCTCTTTTTTTGTGCGCGTAGGACACCGCCGCCGCGAGCCCGGCTCGGCAATGACGGCTCAAGGCGCCCAGCGCACCACGGCCGGCACAGCGGTTTCCGACATGCTGTCGCGATACGCGCGCAATCCGTCAATAAGTGCGCGCAAACGTCGCTATCGTGTCGATAAAAGACGTGCGGCCGCCAACACCCGGTTGGATCCGCCTATGCGCGCAATCCCTCTCCTGCGTGACGTAGTGCCGGTGATAGGATCGCCCATCGTTACCGATTCGTCATATGGGTGCCTTCATTCTTCGCCGGCTGATCCAGGCCGTCATCGTCATGGTGTCGGTGGCCTTCATCGCCTTCCTGCTGTTTCAATACGTTGGCGACCCGGTGGTGTTTCTGCTGGGGCAGGACGCCACGCCTGAGCAAATCCGCCAGCTGCGCGCCGACCTGGGGCTCGACCAGCCCTTCTTCGTGCAGTTCTGGCACTTCCTGGTCAACGCCGCGCAGGGCGAGTTTGGCCTGAGCCTGCGCCAGGGCGCGAAAGTCTCGCGTCTGCTGGGTGAGCGCTTCCCCGCTACTTTTGAGCTGGCCATGGTTGCGGCCGTGCTGGCGCTGGTGGTTGGCGTGCCGATGGGCGTGTACGCCGCACTTAAGCGCGGCAGCTTCATGAGCCAGGTGTTCATGACCGTGTCGCTGCTCGGCGTCTCACTGCCGACCTTCCTCATCGGCATCTTGCTGATCCTGGTGTTTTCCGTGTGGCTGGGCTGGTTGCCCAGTTTTGGGCGCGGAGAAACGGTGCAGATCGGCTGGTGGAGCACCGGCCTGCTCACCGTCGACGGCTGGCAGCACGTCATCCTGCCGGCGATCACGCTGGCGGTGTTCCAACTCACGCTGATCATGCGCCTGGTGCGTGCTGAGATGCTGGAAGTGCTGCGCACCGACTACATCAAGTTCGCCCGCGCCCGTGGCCTGACCGACCGCGCCATCCACTTTGGCCACGCGTTGAAGAACACGCTGGTGCCAGTGATGACGATCACCGGCCTGCAGTTGGGCGGGCTGATCGCCTTCGCCATCATTACTGAGACGGTGTTCCAGTGGCCGGGCATGGGCCTGCTGTTCATCCAGGCCGTCACTTTTGCCGACGTGCCGGTGATGGCGGCTTACCTGTGCATGATCGCGCTGATCTTCGTGATCATCAACCTGATCGTCGACCTGCTGTACGTCGTCGTCGATCCGCGCCTGCGCGTGGCCAAGGCCGGCGGCCACTGAGCCGCGCAGCCAGCCATCGCCAGCTTTCCTTTTCGTCCTTGTTCTTGTGAGTTCCATGAAGCAGATTTCTTATTCTCAACGGGTTCTGGTCCCCGCCGCGATAGCGCTGGCAGCTATGGCTTCTGCAGCGTCCGCGCAGACGGTGCGCATCGCCAACCAGGGCGACGCGTTGTCGATGGACCCGCACTCGCTGAACGAATCGCTGCAGTTGTCGGTCACCGCCAACGTGTACGACCCGCTGGTCGATCTCGACAAGGACCTGAAAGTCATCCCGGGGCTGGCAACGTCCTGGAAGCTGACTTCGCCCACCGTTTGGCGGCTTGAGCTGCGCAAGGGCGTGAAGTTTCAGGACGGCACGCCGTTCACGGCGGATGACGTGCTGTTCTCCATGGCGCGCGCCGGGGGCGAGGGCTCCGACATGAAGGCTTACGTCAACGACTTCAAGGAAGTGCGCAAGATCGACAGCCACACGGTCGAGATCGAAACCAAGACGCCGCTCATGATCCTGCCGGAGATCCTGACCCACGTGGCGATCATGAGCAAGCAGTGGAGCGAAGCCAACAACGCCGCCCGCCCGGTCGACCGTCGCAAAGGCGTGGAGAACACGGCCTCGTTCAAGACCAACGGCACCGGCCCCTACCACGTGACGGAGCGTCAGCCCAACGTCCGCACCGTGTTCGTGCGCAATCCCAACTACTGGGGCAAGTTCGAGGGCAACGCGCAGGAAGTGGTTTTCTCGACCATTGCCAGTCCGGCCACGCGTGTGGCGGCTCTGCTGTCGGGCGAAATCGACGTGATGGAGCCGGTGCCGGTGCAAGACATCGCGCGCGTCAAGGCCAACCCCAGCACCCGCGTGCTGACCGGGCCTGAGCTGCGCACCGTCTTCCTGGGCATGGACCAGAAGCGCGACGAGCTGCTGTTCTCCAGCGTGAAGGGCAAGAACCCCTTCAAGGACAAGCGTGTGCGCCAGGCCTTCTACCAGGCCATTGACATCAACGCGATCCAGAAAAGCGTCATGCGCGGCGCCTCGCGCCCGACGGCGCTGATGATCGGCCCCGGCAACATCGGCTGGTTCGATGCGCAGGACAAGCGCCTGCCCTACGACGTCGAAGCCGCCAAGAAGCTGATGGCCGAAGCGGGCTACCCCAACGGCTTCCAGCTGACCCTGAACTGCCCGAACGACCGCTACGTCAACGACGGCCAGATCTGCCAGGCCGTGGCCGCCAACCTGGCCCGCATCAACGTCAAGGTCAATCTGCAGGCCGAGACCAAGGGCACTTATTTCCCCAAGGTGCTGCGCCGCGACACCAGCTTCTACATGCTGGCCTGGACGCCCTCCACCATGGACGCGCACAACGCGTTGAATGCGCTGATGCGCTGCCCCGACGACAAGACCGGTGCCGGCCAATTCAACCTGGGCTCGTACTGCAACGCCAAGGTCGACGAGCTCACGGTCAAGATCGGCTCGGAAACCGACAAGGCCAAGCGCGACGAGATGATCCGCGAAGCCTTCAAGATCCACGCCGACGAAGTGGGCCACCTGCCGCTGCACCAGCAGTCGCTGGCCTGGGGCGTGAACAAGAAGGTCGATCTGCCGCTGCGCGCCGACAACTACATGCCCTTCAAGTGGATCAACGTGAAGGCCAAATGACGCGCCAGCCAAGCCCATGCGCAGCGCCGTCGCCCCTGGGGCGTGGCCTGCGCTGTGAAGCAAAACGGCCGCTGGCCGGCGCACACACTGCGCAAGCAGCTATTGATTCATGAGCACATTGGTATCCCGCTGGTGGGACAGCGACCTGGGCTACAGCTTCCGCCACTCGCCCACGGCGATCGTGGCGGCGGTCATCGCCTTCATCTGCCTGTTCTGCGCCATCTTTGCCGGTTGGGTCGCGCCGCACAACCCGTTTGACCTGACCACGCTGGAGCTGGGCGACTCGCGCCTGCCGCCGGCCTGGTACCCCGAGGGCAAAGCGACCTACCTGCTGGGCACCGACGACCAGGGCCGCGACATCTTGTCGGCGCTGATGTACGGCACGCGCATTTCGCTGTTCGTCGGCCTGGCGGCGGTGGCGCTGTCGCTGGTCATCGGCGTGCTGCTGGGGCTGATCAGCGGTGCGGTGGGCGGCTGGGTCGATTCGTTCCTGATGCGCCTGTGCGACGTGGTCTCGTCCTTCCCCGCCATCCTGGTGGCGCTGCTGATCGCGGGGGTGGCGCGCGCCCTGTACCCCAACGCGGCCGAAGGCGTGGCCTTCGGCGTGCTGGTGCTGGCGATCGCGTTTGCGGGCAGCAACGGCTGGGTGCAGTACGCGCGCACGGTGCGCGCCAGCACCATGGTTGAACGGGGCAAGGAATACGTCCACGCCGCGCGCGTCACCGGTGTGTCCAAGTGGCGCATCATGCTCAAGCACATCCTGCCCAACGTGATGGGCCCGGTCATGGTGCTGGCCACCATCCAGGTCGCCACCGCCATCATCACCGAGGCCACGCTGTCCTTCCTGGGCGTGGGCGTGCCGCCCACCTCGCCGTCGCTGGGCACGCTGATTCGCGTCGGCAACGACTATTTGTTCTCGGGCGAATGGTGGATCACCATCTTCCCGGGGCTCATGCTGGTGTTGATTGCGCTCAGCGTCAACCTGCTGGGCGACTGGCTGCGTGATGCACTGAACCCAAGGCTTTCATGAGCACCCTCCTGAGTCGCTGCGCGCCTTCCTCCCTCTGCTGCGCGAGGGAGGACAACGCCGGTGACCGGCGCGGGTCCGGCCACGGCGTTCGCTGGCAGGCAGCGCGTGGCGCGGGCGCCGTGCCAGGTGATCAACTGCGATTCAATATCGAATGGGCCGCTGGCCCTACAGCAATCTGCGCAAGCAGCTATCAAAAAAGTAGTATTTGAGTCGACCCATGGCACTGCTGCAAGTCAAGAACCTGGTGGTTGAGTTCCCCAACCGGCGCGGCACGCTGCGCGCGCTGGACGATGTCAGCTTCGACATCGCGCCGGGTGAAATCCTGGGCGTGGTGGGCGAATCGGGCGCGGGCAAGTCGCTGACCGGCGCGTCCATCATCGGCCTGCTGGAGCCGCCCGGCCGCGTCGCTGGCGGCGAGATCCTGCTGGAAGGCCGCCGCATCGACAACCTGCCGCACGAAGAGATGCGCCACGTCCGCGGCCGCCAGATCGGCGCGATCTTCCAGGACCCGCTGACCTCGCTCAACCCGCTCTACACCGTGGGCCGGCAGTTGACTGAAACGATTCAGACGCACCTGCCCGTCAACGCCGCCGAGGCGCGCCAGCGCGCCATCAACCTGCTCAAAGACACCGGCATTCCCGCGGCCGAGCAGCGCATCGACCACTACCCGCACCAGTTTTCCGGCGGCATGCGCCAGCGCGTGGTGATCGCCCTGGCGCTGGCGGCCGAGCCCAAGCTGATCGTCGCCGACGAGCCGACCACCGCGCTCGACGTGTCGATCCAGGCGCAGATCATCAGCCTGCTCAAGCGCGTGTGCCAGGAGCGCGGCGCCGCCGTCATGCTGATCACGCACGACATGGGCGTGATCGCCGAAACCTGCGACCGCGTGGCCGTGATGTACGCCGGCCGCGTGGCCGAAATCGGCCCGGTGCACGAGGTCATCAACCACCCGGCCCACCCCTACACCGCCGGCCTGATGGCCGCCATCCCCGACATGGAGGCCGAGGTCGACGTGCTCTACCAGATCGACGGCGCCATGCCGCGGCTGAACGCCATTCCGCAAGGCTGCGCCTTCAACCCGCGCTGCCCCTACGGCTTTCAGGAGCGCTGCCGTACCGAGCGGCCCGACCTGATGGACGCTGGCGCCACGCGCGCCGCCTGCTGGCTGCACGCCGGCGACAGGCGCGTGCAGCGCATCACCGACAAGGCGGTGGTGGCATGAGCGCGGTGGTGCAAGCCCCTGTCGCCGATGGCGCGACAACCGCTGCCGGGCACGAACCGCTGGTGCGCGCCGTCGGCCTGGCCAAGACCTTTGACGTGTCGCCACCCTGGCTCAACCGCGTGCTGGAACGCAAGCCACGCCAGCTGCTGCGCGCCGTGGACGACGCCACCTTCACCATCGAAAAAGGCCAGACCCTGGCGCTGGTGGGCGAATCGGGCTGCGGCAAGAGCACCGTGGCGCGCCTGCTGGTGGGGCTGTACGAGCCCACGCGCGGCAACTTCTTCTTCAACGGGCAGGACGCGCACGCGGCCTTCAACGGCAAGGGCGGTCACCACCTGCGCCGCAGCGTGCAGATGATCTTTCAGGACCCGTACGCCAGCCTGAACCCGCGCTGGAAGGTGGCCGACATCATCGCCGAGCCGCTGCACGAGCACGGCATGGCGCAGTCGGACGCGCAGGCGCGTGAACGCGTGGGCGAGCTGCTGCAGTCGGTCGGTCTGTCGGCGGCCGACATGGTGAAGTACCCGCACCAGTTCTCCGGTGGGCAGCGCCAGCGCATCTCGATCGCGCGGGCGCTGGCCACCGCGCCCGACTTTCTGGTGTGCGACGAACCGACGTCGGCGCTCGACGTGTCGGTGCAGGCGCAGGTGCTCAACATCATGAAGCGCCTGCAGCAGGAACGCGGGCTGACGTATTTGTTCATCAGCCACAACCTGGCCGTGGTGCGCCACGTCAGCGACCAGGTCGGCGTGATGTACCTGGGCCGCATCGTGGAATTGGCGCCCAAGCGCCAGCTGTTCGCCCAGCCGCAGCACCCCTACACGCGCATGCTGCTGGACGCCATCCCCAAGATGCACGACACCGGCCGCGCACGCACGCCGGTGCAGGGCGAGGTGCCCAACCCGCTGAACCCGCCCACGGGCTGCACCTTTCACCCGCGCTGCCCGCACGCCAACGAGCGTTGCCGGGCCGAGCGCCCGGCGCTGCTGCACATGGGCGGCATCCAGGTCGCTTGCCACGCGGTGGAAGAAGGGCGCATCTGAGCGGGTTTTGCTGCAAAAAGCGTAGCTGGTCGCGCTGATGGTTGTAGGGCTGATGGTCGAATTCGCTTGAATTGACCGCGCCCGGCGACTAACGTGTACCCGCCGCTTGGCCCCAGCACCGGGGCACGCTACTGCGGCGATTGGGTATAAGGAAACAAGAAAAGCTTCGTTGGGAAATCGCGCCTCGGCGCCCAGAATGGGCCCAGCGTTGGTGGCCGCCTGGTGCCGCCGACCTTGCCGATTGCCCGCCGGACCATGCTGCTTTTCGCTTTCCCTGTCGTTGCCGATCCTGCCGCGCGCCCGCTGGCTGTGTCGGCGCGTTCCCTTGTTCGCCCCCCAGCCGATGAACGCCAGCCCGGCGCGGCGCCGGCTGCGCGGGTTCGGGAGGCCTGAGCGCATGGCACCGCAATTCAGCCCCGCGCTGCTCGCGCTGTTTTCCCACGCCACGGGCGATGCGCTGGGCGCTTTCATCTGGACGGCCGTCGTCGGCGTCGGCTTGGGGCTCGTCCTGGGCGGGCTGCTGCATGTCACCGCTGACGGCGACGACGCCTCGTTGGCCGTTGGCCTGCAGGATGCGACGGCGGCGTTGGCTAGCACCGCGCTGCTGGTGCTGACCGCCGCCGTGTTGCCCTGCCTGCGCTGGCGCAGCGCCGGCGCGGTCGGGCAGGTGGCCGCCCACGTCGCGCCGCTGGCCCTGGTGGCGGCGGGCCTCACCGCGCGCTGGGTCAATCAAGCCTTGCGCGCCGCGGCGGTTGAGCATGCACCCGCGCTATCCAACGGCGCTGGCG
Organism: Pseudomonadota bacterium; assembly: GCA_023442945.1. Taxonomy (GTDB): domain Bacteria; phylum Pseudomonadota; class Gammaproteobacteria; order Burkholderiales; family Burkholderiaceae_C; genus Ottowia. Next base: position 10,516 of record JAEZWW010000053.1, read on the forward strand.
GCGTCGCCGCACGCCTGCTGCGTCTGCCGTTGCGGGCTGCTGCGCCGCGCATCGCCGCAGGCGTCGCGCTGGCCGTGATCGCGTTGGCCGCCTACGCCAGCGTGGCGGTCGCGGTGGGCAGCGGGGCGGGAGAGCAGGGCGTGGCGAGCGCGGCACACGGCCTGCCGGACGCGCTGCTGGGCGTCGTCCTCCTGCTCATCGCGCTGGCCCAGGCCGTGCGGGCGGCGGGCGATGGGGCGGTGGCTGCGGCCGGCGATCGCCGTATGCTTCAAAAAGCATAGCTGCTTGCGCAGAAGGCTGTAGGGCCAAAGGCCAATTTCTTTGGATTTTTGCCTGGACGCCCGGCACCGCTGACCGGGCGGTCGCATCGGGCGATCTGTCCCCGGGCCGCGAGGGGTGAGTGCCCGCCCCTGCACGACCATTTGTCAGTATTTGGTATGTGTGACGGACGCTTTTGCGCCCATTTACCCCTGAAAACTAGCAATTTCGTATAAGCAAATTTGTTTTTATTTGTTTGAGAAATTAAGGGTTTTCCCCAGAATGGCGGCCATGGTGCTTTTTTCAGCGCCGCTGCAGGGGCAGCGGGCTGGGCGCCCCGGAGTACACCCGCTATGTTTCTTGTTGACGCCTTCGCCTCGCCCTGGCCGATCGCCCGCACACCGCTCGACTTCGCCGACACCGTCTCGTCGAGCGCCGCCCCCACCGACCTGGCCGGCGCGCCCGCCGCCGCGCCGCCCCACCCCCACGCTGGCAGCGCCGTGCAATTGCAGGGCATCGAATTGCTTTACCCCGGCACCACCGCGCCCGCGCTGCAGGGGATCGACCTGGACATCCGCGCGGGCGAGGTGTTCGGCATCATTGGCCGCAGCGGCGCGGGCAAGAGCTCGCTGGTGCGCACCATCAACCTGCTCAACCGGCCCAGCGCTGGCCGTGTGGTGGTGGACGGCACCGATCTGACCGCCCTCAACGCCCGAGGCCTGCGCAGCGCGCGCCACCAGATCGGCATGGTGTTCCAGCACTTCAACCTGCTCAGCTCGCGCACGGTGTTTGACAACGTGGCCCTGCCGCTGGAATTGGCCGGCCTGCCGCGCGCCGAGATCTGCGCGCGCGTCGAACCGCTGCTGGACTTGGTGGGCCTGGCGCCCTTGGCCGACCGTTACCCGGCGCAGATCAGCGGCGGGCAGAAGCAGCGCGTGGGCATTGCGCGCGCGCTGGCCAGCCAGCCCAAGGTGCTGCTGTCGGACGAGGCGACGTCCGCGCTGGACCCGGAAACCACGCGTTCCATCCTGGCGCTCTTGGCGCGCATCAACCGCGAACTGGGCCTGACCATTGTGCTGATCACGCACCAGATGCAGGTCATCAAACAGATCGCCGACCGCGTCGCCGTGCTGGACGCCGGCCAGGTGGTGGAGCAGGGCGCCGTGGTCGACGTGTTCACCCGCCCGCAGCACGCCACCACGCGCAGCCTGATCGACGAGATCCTGCCGCAGTCGCTGCCGGCCAGCGTGCTGGCCCACGCCGCGCGCGCCCAGACCGCGCTGCCGATCGGCCACGCCGGGCGCCTGCTGCGCCTGGCGGTTGCGGGCGAGCGCGCCAACCAGCCGCTGCTGTCGCGCCTGATCCGCCGCCATGGCGTGGACCTGAGCGTGCTGCACGGCCAGGTCGACGACATCCAGGGCCACACGGTCGGCACGCTGGCGGTGTGGCTGAGCGGCCTGGCCGGCTCCGTCGATGCCGTGACGCAGGCGCTGACCCATGCCGGCGTCAGCGCCGAGACGGTGGAATTGCCCCCCGCCACCGAGACCGCCGACTTTGTCGACACCTTGCCCCCGTTTTTCCAGAGCTGATCGATCCATCATGTTTGACAACCTGACCCCGGCCCTTTGGGCCCTGTTCGCCACGTCGCTTTGGGAGACCGTGGTGATGGTGGGCGTCGCCGGCCTGGTCGGCGCGCTGATCGGCATTCCTCTGGGCGTGCTGCTGCGCCTGACGGACCGCGGCGGCGTGCTCACGCGCCCCGTGTTCCACCGCGTCGTCGGCACCGTCGTCAACGCGGTGCGCTCCACGCCCTTCATCATTCTGCTGGTGGCCATCATCCCATTCACGCGCTGGATCACCGGCTCGTCCATCGGGACCTGGGCCGCGGTCGTGCCGCTGTCGCTGGCGGCCGCGCCCTTCATCGCGCGGCTGGTGGAAACGGCGCTGCGCGAGGTCGACAACGGCCTGATCGAAGCCGCCCAGGCCATGGGCGCCAGCACGCGCCAGATCGTGTGGAAGGTGCTGCTGCCCGAGGCGCTGCCCGGCATCGTGGCCGGTATCACCATCTCGCTGGTGGCGCTGACGGGCTACTCGGCCATGGCCGGCGCCATCGGTGGCGGTGGTTTGGGCGACTTGGGCATCCGCTACGGCTACCAGCGCTTCCTGCCCGACGTGATGCTGGCCGTGGTGCTGGTGCTGATCGTCTTCGTGCAGCTGATCCAAAGCGCCGGCGACTGGCTGGTGCGCCGCCTGAGCCACCGCTGACGCGCGGCGAACACCCCGTATTTGCTCTTAATTCAGTAGCTGGCTGCGCAGATGCTGCGCGGGCCAGGGGCTGATTTTCCTTGAATTTCCCCTCCGACGACCTCAGAAAGGCTCATTCACCATGCAACGCCGCACTTCCCTCATCGCCGCCGCCGTGCTCGGCGCCTTCGCCCTCAGCGGTGCCACCCTCGCCCAGGCGCAGGACAAGGCCGCCATCAAGGTCGGCGTCACCGCCGGCCCGCACGCCCAGATCCTGGAGCAGGTCAAGAAGGCCGCTGCCAAGGATGGCCTGGCCATCCAGGTGGTCGAATTCAGCGACTACGTGCAGCCCAACGCCGCTCTGGCCGCGGGCGATCTGGACGCCAACAGCTACCAGCACAAGCCTTACCTGGACCAACAGGTGGCCGACCGCGGCTACAAATTCAGCAGCGTGGCCAGCACCGTGACCTTCCCGATCGGCATCTATTCCAAGAAAGTGAAGAAGCTGACCGACCTGAAGCCCGGAGCGCGCGTCGGCATCCCCAACGACCCGACCAACGGCGGGCGTGTGCTGCTGTTGTTGCAACAGCACGGCCTGATCAAGCTGAAGGCCAATGCCGGCCTGAAGGCCACGCCGCTGGACGTGACCGACAACCCGAAAAAGCTGCGCTTCGTGGAACTGGACGCCGCGCAACTGCCGCGTTCGCTGGACGACCTGGACGCCGCCGCAGTCAACACCAACTACGCGCTGACCGCGGGCCTGAACCCGTCCAAGGACGCGATCGTGGTGGAAGGCCCCAAGGGCCCTTACGCCAACCTGCTGGTGGTGCGCACCGCCGACCAGAACCAGCCCTGGGTGGCCAAATTTGTGAAAGCCTACCGCTCACCCGAGGTGCGCGAATTCATCAAGGCCGAATTCAAGGGTTCGATCGTCGCCGACTTCTGACGCCGACCGCTGGCGTGCCGCCGCCGACAGCTGCCGCTGGCCTTGCCACGGCCGCTTCGCCTGATCCGGCGAGCGGCCGTTTTTTTCGTCGCCCGTCGCTGTCAAATCTGTCGTTCAGCCGACGCGAAATTGTCACGGCTGCGCAACATGCGCGCCACACCATCTCAAGCTTTTGCAACATTGAACAAGGGGTTGAGCATGTGGCAACCGAGGTCGAAGGGCGCGCGCGCCGGGTGGGGATGGGTCATCTGCATGGCGGCGGCGGGCGTGCTGCTGACGGCGTGTGGCGGCGGTGACGATGACGACAAGCCGGCGGACGGCGATTTCACGCTGACGCTGGTCCACATCAACGACCACCATTCGACGCTCGACAGCAAGAGCAGGACCCTGAAGCTGAACACGGGCGCCGCTGCCCCCGCCACCGTGGGGGTGGACGCCGCCGGCTTTCCGCGCGTGACCCAGGCGTTTGAGGAGATCGTCAAAGCCGCGGGCCCGAACGTCCTGAAGATCCACGCCGGCGACGCGACCACCGGCACGCTCTACTTCAACCGCGCCGGAGCTGATGGCGAGGCAGACGCGGCGATGATGAACACGGTGTGCTTCGACACCTTCACACTGGGTAACCACGAGTTCGACAAGGGAGACAGCGGCCTCAAGCGCTTCCTGGACCTGCTCAAGAAGGGCAGCTGCAACACCGCTGTGCTGAGCGCCAACACGGTGTTCGGTGCGAACTCGGCGCTGAACCCGGCGCGCGCGGCGGGCTACGTGCTGCCGTCTAAGGTGTTTGAGCGCGGCGGTCAGAAGATCGGCGTGATCGGCCTGACCATCGCCGGCAAGACCAAGGCTTCTTCCAGCCCCGACCCGGACACGATGTTCCAGGACGAGGCGCTCGCGGCCCAGCGCGAGATTGACAAGCTGCGCGGTCAGGGCGTCAACAAGATCGTCGTTGCCAGCCATATTGGCTATGAATACGACCGCCAGGTGGTCGCCAAGCTGAGCGGCGTGGACGTCGTGGTCGGCGCCGATTCGCACACCCTGCTGGGTCCCAAGAGCCTGTCCACCCTGGGCGTGGGTTCGCCTGCGGGCGACTACCCGACACTGGCCACCGACAAGGACGGCAAGATGGTCTGCGTGGTCCAGGCCTGGGAATACGCCCAGGTGGTGGGCGAGCTGAAAGTCCGCTTCGACCGCAACGGTGATGTGCTGGAGTGCAACGGCACGCCGCACGTGCTGATCGGCAACAACTTCACCGTGGGCGGCAAGGCGCCGACGCCGGCCGAGCAGACCGCCATCGACGCCAGCGTCAAGGCTTCGGGCTTCCTGCGCGTGACCGCGCCTTCGTCCGTCGCCGCGAATGTGCTCGCGCCGTACAAGGCGCGCGTGGAGGTGTTCAACAAGACGGTGGTCGCGCGCGCGCCCAAGGAACTGTGCTCGCGCCGCGTGCCGGGCGGCGAAGGTTCGGTCGACTACAGCCGCTCCAGCACGGCGTGCAACGCCGAAGGCCTGGTCAACCAGCACGGCGGCGACATCCAGCAGCTGGTGGCCCAGGCGTACCTGGAAGTGGCCAATGCGAAGTACGGCGGCGCCGACATTTCGTTACAAAGCGGGGGTGGCGTGCGCGTGCCGCTGCTGGGCGAGGTGACGGCGGCCAACGTCATCCAGGTGTTGCCGTTCGGCAACATGCTGTTCCGCCTGCAGGTCACGGGCGCGGAGGTCAAGGCGATGCTGGAAGATGGCATGGAAGCTACCTTCGGCCCCGGCGGCAGCACCGGCCCGTACCCTTACACGGGCGGTTTGCGCTTTGACGTCGATGCCAAGGCCGTGGCCGGCGCGCGCGTCAGCAACGTGGAGGTGCGCGACGCAACCAGCGGCGCCTGGGGCCCGCTGGATGCGGCCAAGACCTACCGCCTGTTCGTGCTGAGCTTCAACGCCACCGGCGGCGACGGCTACAAAACCCTGGCGGCCGTGCCTGCGGCGCGGCGCCTGGACATCGGGGTGCTGGACGCCGACGTCATGTTCGACTACATCGACAAGCTGCCCAAGGATGGCGCTGGCTTGCCGACTGTGGGCCGTCTGGGCGTCGAGCTCTACAGCACGCGCAATTTCAAGTAAGCGCTCTCAGTCGGGCTGCGGCAGACCCGCCCGTGGCCCGGTTGCGGTTGCAACTGCGCGTATCGGGCGTATCGGGTGCGCCGCCGGGGCCCGAGCCCTTGGCGCAAGGCGGGATAATGTCGGGCCATGAACCAGCTCGACGCTCTCAAGCAATTCACCACCGTCGTCGCCGACACGGGCGACTTCCGCCAACTGGCGCAGTTCCAGCCGCAGGACGCGACCACCAACCCGTCGCTCATCCTGAAGGCGGTGCAAAAGCCGGAATACGCGCCGCTGCTCGCAGACACCGTGGCCGCGCACCGCGGCCAGCCGCTGGACGAGGTGGTTGACCGCCTGCTGGTGCGCTTCGGCACCGAAATCCTGTCGATCATCCCGGGCCGCGTCTCGACCGAGGTGGACGCGCGCCTGTCGTTTGACGAAGACGCCACCTTCACCCGCGCCGAACGGCTGATCGAGCTGTACCAGGCCGCGGGCGTGCCCACCGAGCGCGTGCTGATCAAGATCGCCAGCACCTGGGAAGGCATCCGCGCGGCCGAGCGCCTGCAAAAGCGCGGCATCGCCTGCAACCTGACGCTGCTGTTCAGCTTCTGCCAGGCCGTGGCCTGCGGGCAAGCCAAAGTGCAGCTGATCTCGCCTTTCGTCGGCCGCATCTACGACTGGTACAAAAAGCAGGCCGGCGCCAGCTGGGACGAAGCCGCCATGGCCGGCGCCAACGACCCGGGCGTGCAGTCGGTCAAGCGCATCTACGACTACTACAAGCGCCACGGCATCGCCACCGAGGTGATGGGTGCGAGCTTCCGCAACGTCGGCCAGATCACCGCGCTGGCCGGTTGCGACCTGCTGACCATCAGCCCGGAGTTGCTGGCCCAGCTGGCCGCAACCGACGCGCCGCTGGCCCGCGCGCTGGACGCCGAGGCCGCGCGCCGCCTGGACCTGCCGGCCATGCAGTTTGACGAAGCGGGCTTCCGCCTGGCACTGAACCAGGACGCGATGGCGACCGAAAAGCTGGCCGAGGGCATCCGCGCCTTCATTGCCGACGCCGAGAAGCTCGACGCCCTGATGCAGGCCGCGTGAGCGCCGCCCCGATGGCCGACTGGCACGACCGTTTGCGCGCTGACGAAGCGCCAAGTTGGCCCGCCCTCTGCGCGCATGCCGCGCAGGTGTTTACCGGCGGCGCGGACGGCTTCGATTTGCGCCGCGCCTTTGCGGACGACCCCGGCCGCGCCGCGCGCTTCGGCTTCGAGGCGCCGCAGCTGTGGGCCGATTTGTCCAAGAACCTGATCGACGACACGGCCCAGCGCCTGCTGACGCAACTGGCCGGTGAATGCCGGCTGGAGGCGCACCGCGATGCCATGCTGGGCGGCGCCCACATCAACCTGTCGGAAGACCGGGCCGTTAGTCACGCTTTGTGGCGAAATCCAGCTTCTGCCCTAGAAGGATCTGCGCAGGGAGCTATACAAAATATAGCGATCTGGCGCGACATGCTGTTGACCATGGCCGACGCCGTGCGCGCCGACACAGCGGTGACCGACGTGGTCAACATCGGCATTGGCGGCTCCGACCTGGGGCCGCGCATGGTGGTGCAAGCGCTGAGCGCCGCTGGCCAGACCAGCGGGCCGCGCGTGCACTTCATCGCCAACATGGACGGGCACGAACTGGCCGCGCTGCTGCCGCGCCTGCAACCGGCGCACACGCTGTTTCTGGTCGCGTCCAAAAGCTTCGGCACGGCCGAAACCATGCGCAACGCGTTGTCGGCGCGCGCATGGTTTTTGGCGAACGGTGGCGAGGACGTGGCGCGGCATTTTGTCGCCCTCAGCGCCAACCCGGCGGCGGCGCGCGACTTCGGCATCGAGCATTGCCTGGCGTTTGACGAAGGCGTGGGCGGCCGCTATTCGCTGTGGTCGCCGGTCGGCCTGTCGATCGCCATTGCGGCCGGGCGCGAGGGTTTTGAGGCGCTGCTGGCCGGCGCGCACGCCATGGACCAGCACTTTGCGCAGACGCCACTGGCGCGCAACCTGCCAGTGCAGCTGGCGCTGCTCGACCTCTGGTACCGCAACCACCTGCACTTTGCCAGCCGCTGTGTCGTGCCCTACGTGCACGGGCTGCGTGCGCTGCCGGCTTACCTGCAGCAGCTGGAGATGGAAAGCAACGGCAAGCGCGTCGACGCGCGCGGGCGCCCGCTGGCCGTGGCCAGCTCGCCTTCGGTCTGGGGCCAGGTCGGCAGCAACGGGCAGCACGCCTTCTTCCAGGCGTTGCACCAGGGCAGCGACGTGGTGCCGGTCGAATTCGTGCTGACCGCGCGCGCCGAACACGACTTGCCCGAGCACCACCGCAAGCTGCTGGCCAACGCACTGGCCCAGGCGCGCGCGCTGATGATGGGCCAGGAAGGCGACGCGCCCGAGCGGCACTTCCCCGGCAACCGCCCGTCCACCGTGCTGCTGTTGGCCGACCAGTCGCCGCGCAGCCTCGGCGCGCTGTTGGCGTTGTACGAGCACCGCACCTTCGCGCTGGGTTCGCTCTGGGGACTGAACAGCTTTGACCAGTGGGGCGTGGAGCTGGGCAAGCGCCACGCTGGCGAGATTGAAGCCGCGTTGGGCGGTGGCAGCGCTGACGCGCTCGACGCGTCCACCGCCGCGCTGGTGCAGCGTTTGCGCCAGCCCTGAGCGGCCAGCGCGCCCCCGCCACGGCCCGCCGTGGCGCAAATCCGACAGTGGGCTGTGGCAAGTGTCACGTACCGTACAGGGTTGTGACTGACTGTGCTGGTTGACCGACCCACTCGGTGGTAGCGTACGAGGGCTTTTGCTGCCCAAAAACCCCTCGGAGGAGATCGCCCCATGCTGAACGTCGACATCGCCAAACTGGAACAAGCCGTCAACGACCTGCGCGGCCTGTTGCGCGACGGGCTGCTGTCCACCGACATCTGGGACCGTTCCACCGGCCTGTCGCTGGCCGCCGTCAACCCGCAGCCGGCAGCGTCGGCGCTGTTCAACATGCTGACGAACGACATCTCGTCGACGCTGAGCAACTCGGGTTTCCCGGCGCTGAACCGCTACTACCTGCTGGACCTCGCCAACTCCAACTCCGTCGTCATCATCCAGCACGGCCCGGACCTGATGCAGGGCCTGCTCCTCGATTCGAGCAAGGCCAACATGGGCATCCTGTTCAGCGTGGCCCTGCCCAAGGCACTCGACGCCGTCCAGAAAGCCCGCACCGCCTGAGCTGCGTACGCCTGCCCGCGTCGCCCCGCGCCTGCGCTGCGCGGGCGGCGCCGCGCAGGTGCACCCAGGCAGTGCAGTCCCCCGCAGAGCAGGCCACCATGAAGATCTGGGCCTCCTCGCCAAGCAGCGCCGACACGGTTGCGTTTGCGCAGGCCGTTACGGCGCTCGCGATCGCCATCGAATGGGTTGACCGCGCCGAAGCCGCGCGCGTGTGGATCGTCGACGGCGCGACGCCGGCGCTGGCCTCGCGCGCCCAGTACGAGGCCCTGCAGCCCGCGCCCATCGTGGCCTACCTCGGCCAGCTGATGCGTGATTTGCCGCACCCGGGCTGGGCGTTTTTCAAGGTGCCGGTCAAGCCGCAGCTGGTCGCGCACTGGCTGCACCTGCACCGCTTGGTGGACGGTGTGCCGCCAGCGGCTGTGCCGGCCGCACCGGCGGCGGGGCGCGAGCTCTGGCGCCTGTCGCCGGTGCAGCTGGCGCGCTGGCCGAACCTGGCGCGCTATGGGCGCGACCTGTACCTGATCGCCGCCTGCTCGCAACTGCTCAAGGAGCCCACGACCTACGCCGCGCTGCTGGCGACGGGCGCGGCACCGGCCTCGCTCGACGCGCTGCTGGCCGACGCCTGGGCCGACGGCATTCTGCGCGTGGCCGCGCAAGAAGCCGTGCGCCCGCCAGCGGCTGTGCCCAGCGCGCCCATCCCTCTAGCCTTCCCCCCCGCCAGCCGCCCGGCCGACCTGTCCCCTGCAGCGCCCGGCGAGGCCGACCGCTGGGGCCTGTTCAAGCGCCTGCTTTCCCGGTTTACCCAGCGATGAAAGTTGTTCTCGGTCACCAGACCAGTCACCAGGTGGTGTTTGTCGGCCCCTTCGGCGTCGGCAAGACCACGGCGCTGCGCGCCATTTCCGACATCCCGGTGACCAGCACCGAGGCCGACAGCAGCGAAATCGCCCAGCTCGGCCCCACCGCCAAGACCACCACCACGGTCGGCTTCGACTACGGCGAATGGGCGTTTGAAGACGGCGCCCGCGTCGGCCTGTTCGGCGTGCCTGGGCAGGAGCGCTTTCACGCCATGTGGGACGCGGTGCTGCCGCAAAGCTCGGCCGTGGTGCTGTGGCTGTACGGCGACCGCTCCAGCGCGCTGAACGACTGCCGCTTCTGGCTCGACGCGCTGGCCCAGCGCAAGGCGGTCGCGCGCCTGGCCGTGGCGCTGACGCGCGTGCCGCAGGACCTGCCCGACGCGCAGCTGGCGCCGTTTCGCCAGATGATCGGCCGCTACCACCCGCTGGCGCCGCTGATCACCGCCGACCCGCGCGACGCCACCAGCGTCATGCAGGCCACCATGATCGCGCTCAGCACGCCCTGCGTCGGCGTGGGCGCGCGCGCCTGAAGGCCGCCCCGCGCCGCTTGTGGAACCTGCGATGTCCCAGGCGCCTTCGTCCTCTCTACCTTCTTCCTCCGGTTGGCATATGAATTCTGTGGCCCTCGGCAACTTCGTGCTCCCCGCCATGCAGGAGCTGCCCAAGCACGTGCCCAAGCTGACGGCCGCCGTGCTGTGCACGCCGGACGGTTTCAACGTCTGCTCGCTCGGCATTGACGAAACCCAGGTCGGCAAGCTGGCCGCGCTGTCCGGCTCGCTGCTGTCGGTGGGCAGCGCCACGCTGAGCGAGCTCAAGCCCGAGCTGGCCCAGCAGCCGCCCGAGCTGTTGACCATCCAGTCGGGCGAATTTCAGCTGATCGGCCTGCGCGTGCGCCAGCCGACCGGCCATTTGATGCTGACCCTGGCCGCCGAAAGCACGCCGCTGGGCGTGATGATCGTCGCCGGCCAGCTGGTGGCGAGCAAGATCGAGAAGCTGTTCGCCACGCCTTGAGCGCAGGTGCCCGTCGGGTGGCGCACGCCGCCCGAAGTGCCTGCGCCTGATGTTGATGCCGATACCGCTGCAAATGGCCCAATTTCCCAGCCCATCTTCTGCCGTCCGCCGCCTGCCACGGGCCCGCGCGGCCGCTTTGGCGCTCGGCGCCTGGCTGACCTGTGTCGGTCTGCCGGCCGCCGCCCAAGCCGCGCCCGGCGCCGGCGTCTGGCCCAGCGTGGCCGAGGCGCAGGCGGCCCTGGACGCCGCCGTGCGGCCCGGCAGCGGCGCCAAGGGCTTTCAGGTCGAGCGCATTCTCGGTTGCTTGCCCGCACACCAGGTCAAGGGCGTGTGGGTTTGTCCGGTGCAGGTCGCGGGACAAAAGCACGTCTTCGAATTCAACTTCGAGCGCCCGGCCGGCCAGTGGCGCCTGCGCGAGCAGGACACGCAACCCGCCTGCGCCCCGTACGCCACGGCCGAAGCCGCCTTCCGCCAGCGGGAAGGCCACCAAGGGCTGAAGGTCAAAGGCAGTGTGGATGAAGGCAGCGGCCTGTTCACCGACCAGCGCGGCATGCTGCGCGACCGGCGCGGCCCTTACCGCCTGATGTGCCGCTACGACGTGGCCAAGGGCAGCACCGACTGGCTCTACATCACCTACGTCTGGCACGACGGCCAGCACTACATCGTCGATCCGGACGTGGAGAAGTGGCCAGACTGACGCGCGGCGATGCCTTGGTGGGCATGACCATTGCTATGGATAGAGTAGCTGGTCGCGCAGGTGGTTGTAAGGCTGAAGGGCTATCGGATTGTCCTATTGCGTCACAGGGCGCGGGCCCGTGCGGGCCGACGCCATCTGCTGGCGCGACGCGATCGACTGGCGCAACTGGCGGCGATGCGCCTCGAGCGCCTTGGCGTTCTGAAGCGTGTCCTTTGCTACCTGCAGGTGCCGAGCAAGGCTGTCCTGCACCAAGAGACCAAAGGCGTTGCGCAGCTGGAAGGGCGGCGGACTCGGGGGCTGCGCTTGGGCCAGGTCAGGCAGTTGGTTCATCGGCACGTCTGCCTGCGCCAGCAGCGGTTGCCACTCGTCGTACACCGCGTTGCGGGTGGCGTTGGGCAGGTAGTTGAGCTGGATCAGGTAGTCGACCAGGCGCTGCAGCCAGGGGTGCTCGGGCCCCAGGTTGAGCAGCAACTGCGGCTGATCCATGAAACGTTTGGCCAGGTGCGCGTCACGCTGGCCGGCCAGCAGCGGCGCCAGCGTCTGTGGGGGCGAGTCCAGCAGTGCTGCCAGTTGTGCCCAAGGCGCGGTGGGGTCGTCCGGTGTGATCGAGTCCAACAGCCCGGCCACCACGCGAATCTGCCCGGCGTCGAGGGCCTGCGCCTCGTCGGCGTGGGCCAGCAAACGCGTGCCGGCGGGATTGCCGGCACCATCGTCCATCATGATTGCTCCCTTTTATATAGCTGGCTGCGCAAATGACTGTAGGGCTATCGGCCGATAGTCCTGATGCAATGGTGTCAGCAGGCGTTGGCCGGGCGCCATGTGTCGCGCGGCACCTGCACCCGCGTTCAACCCCCCGTGGCCGCCCAGCGCACGCGGTACTCAGATTGGGGGGCTTCGTTCTGCGGATTCTTCTGGCGGCCGGCAAAGACCAGGGTCTGCGTGTCGGCTTCCCACGCCATCGGCCGCTTCAGGTACGGGTCGCGCAGGGCGTCGGGCTGGCGTGCCAGCCAGGCGGGCATGCCGGCGACGGGCACGGCGTCGCGGCGCGCGGCGATCAGCAGGCGCACCAGGCGGCGGTGGCCTTCGACGTCGTGGATGCGTTCCAGGAAGGGCTGCATGGTGAAGGCGCCGGTCATGCCCAGCAGCACGTGGCCGCTGGCGTTGCGCAGGCGCACGGGCAGTTTGCCTTCGCCTTGCAGGCGGTCGGCCCAGTCGCGCCGCAGCGCATCGGCGCGGGCGCTGAACTGGTCGGCCGGCACACTGGCCAGGGCCATGGCCTGCTGCCAATCGTCGTAGGAGGCGTTGAGCGTGGCATGGGGCAGGTAGGCCATGCGCGTCAGGCTGTTGGCGCCCCAGCGCGCCGCCGGTTGCCGGACCACGCTGTCCAGCCAGGTCTGCAACAACAGCATGTCGAAGGTGCCCAGCGCCAACTGGCGTTCACCCAGCAGCATGTCGGGCGCGGGCGGCGGCGTGATCAGCAGCGCCTGCAGCGCGGCCCAAGGCGCGGCGGCGTCGCCCGGCCGCAGCGTGCGCGCCAGCGCGGCGACCAGGCGCTGCTGGCGCAGGTCCATGGCCAAGACGATCATGCCGCCGAGCAGCGTACGCGCGCCGGTCCACAGGCGCTGGTGGAGTTGCGCGTTGGCGGCCAGCAGCGCCAGCGCTTCATCGCGCCGGCCGGCCTGCCAGGCCAGCGCGGCGCGCACCCCGACCAGCTCGGACGCGGCCACCAGGTGCTGGTAGTACGCAAACTGGACGCCCGTGTAGGGCGGCACGACCTCTTCGTACACCGGCAGCGTGCGCAGCGACAGGTAGCGCTGCAGCAGCACCGCTTGCTCGGCCAAGGCCTGGCGCGCGGCGGCGGCGTTGTCGACGTAATGGGCGTAGCAGTCGCGCACCTCGGCGTCGCAGCGCAGCGGCGCGGCCGGCACCGCGGTGGGTTTGAAGGGCGGAGGCGCGGCGGCCTTGTCGTCGCCGGTCTGGCGGAAGTGTTCGTAGCCGGCCAGCTGCACGGCAAAGAAGCGTTCGCCGGCCGCGTGCGCGTCCTCATCCGGCGGCGCGGCCAGGCCCATCATGGTGAAGTAGCCGTTGCGCCGCATGGCCTCGGCGTTGGGCGGCGTGAAGGCCATGGCGGCTGCCACTTCGGGGCGCAGCGCGTCGTCGTGCCGGTTGGCCCACCACAGCGCGGCCACGGCGCCCAGGGGCAGCAGCAGGGCGATGGCAATCAGCCCGAGCAGCAGGCCGCCGAGCAGGCGGGCGGTGCGTCCGAAAGTCAAGAATGCTCCATTTTCTATAGCTGGCCGCGCAAATGGCTGTAGGGCCAGTGCCGGATTTCATGTGAAGCATACCGACAAAAAAAGCCGCCGGTAAGACGGCGGCCTGGCGGGGGCGAGGGCGGGCGCCCTGCCGTCACCGGTCCGGGCGGCGCGCCACGCGTTCAGAACGACATCGTGGCCGACACGCGGAAGGTGCGCGGGGCGCCGGGCATCAAGAAGCCGTCGCCGAAGGTGCCGATCCAGTACTTCTTGTCGGCCACGTTTTCCACGCTGGCGTTCAGGCGCACCGGCAGGCTGGCGATTTTGGTGCTGTAGCTGGCCATCAGGTCCAGGCGCTTCCAGGCCGGCACGCGCATGCGGTTGCCCGAATCGGCCCATTGCTTGCCGGTGTAGTGCACGCGCCCGCCCAGGGTGAGGCCTTGCACCGGCGTGTCCCAGTCCAGCCCGATGCGCGCGCGCAGGCCGGGCGTGCCGTAGGTGGTCTTGCCGGTGTTGCGCTGCACCGATTTGAGGTGTGTGACCCCGCCCAGCACCGACACGCTTTGCGTCAGCTTGCCGAACACGCTCCATTCCAAGCCGCGCAGGCGCTGCAGACCGTCGTCCACCTGTTCGTTGGCGCTGTTGGTGACGAAGGACGGGCGGCGGATCTCATACGCGCTGAAGGTGTGGGTGAGCTGCCCGGTCTGCAGCTTCACGCCGACCTCGGCCTGCTTGGTGACGCGCGGGCCCAGCACCTGGCCCGCGTTGGCAAAGCCGACGCCGACCACCTGGCCGGGCTCCATGCCTTCGGTGTAGTTGCCGAACAGCGCGATGTCGTTGCCCCAGGGGCGCACCACGGCGCCGAGCATGGGCGAGACGCGGCTCTTGCTGTAGTGGTTGTTCCACGGCTGCTTGATGCTTTGGTGGCGCAGGCCCAGCGTGACCAGCACCTTGTCGTCGGCAAAGCTCATGGTGTCGGCCAGGGCGAGCGAGCGGAAGTCGTTGTTGGTGCGGGCGCTGGCCTTGTCGTAGCCGTTCCATACCGGCGCGTTGGGGAACACCGGCGTGACCGGGTCGTACATGTTGGTGGTGTAGCAGTAGTTGCACGCCGTGTTGTTGGTGCCTTCCTTCATCTTCAGGATGTTGGCCGACAGCTGCGCCCGGTGCTTGACGGCACCGGTGGTGAACTTGCCGATGACGCCGGCCTCGGCCGTCTGGCGCTTGGAGCGCGTGTCGACGTGGTAGATGGCGCCCCGCGTGGTGCCGTCCAACCCGGTGACGATGGCGCGGGTGCCAAACATCAGGCCGCGGCCTTCCGCTTCGCCCGCGCCAAAGGCGACGTAGCCCTGCCAGTTCTCGTTGAAGTCGAATTCGCCGCGCGCCAGCACGCCGCTGTTGTCGTACTTGCCGTGCGTGCCGCGGAACATGTTGGTGTCGCCGCGCGGGGGGGAGAGCAGCACGCCCACGCCGGGGATGTTGGCGTTGCCCAGGAAGCTGAACATGCCGGGGCTGCCGTTGTCGATCTTGTTGACGCTGTTGTAGACGTCCAGCGAGAAGCGCGCGCGGTCGCCCAGGTAGTCCAGGCCCAGCGCGCCCACGCGGCGCGTCTGTTTTTCGTCCTTGGCGCCCATCTCGCCGGTGCCGTAGACACCGTTGAAGCGCAGGCCCAGGCGCTGGTCCTGGCCAAAGCGGCGCGCCAGGTCGGCGTGGACCTGGCCATAGGAATGCGTGCCGTAGGTCACCGTCAGGTCGGCGATGGGCTTGCCCAGCGCGCGCTTGGTCACCATGTTGACGGTGCCGGCCACGCTGGTGCCCGGCGGCATGCCGGACAGCAGCACGTTGGGGCCGCGCAGCACTTCGACGCGCTCGAACATCTCGATCGGCACCGAGTTGGCTGGCGCAATGCCGTACAGCCCGTTGGTCGCGATGTCCTGCGCGCCCATGTCCAGGCCGCGCAGGTTGAAGTTCTGCAGCAGGTGGTTCTTGTTGGTGGTGAAGACCACGGCCGAATCGTTTTCCAGCACGTCCTGCAGCGTCAGCGCGGACCAGTCTTCGGCCAGTTCGCGCGTGTAGGCGTTGACGTGCACCGGCGCGTCCATGACCGAGGTGGCGCCCAGGATGCCCAGGCGCGCGCCCGACGCGGCCTTGCCACCCGGCGCCAGGCGCGGCAGGTCTTCGCGTTCGTAGGTGCTGCGGATCGTGACCTCGTCCAGCGTGCCGGCGCTGGGCGCGGCGCGGGCGGCCGGGCTGGCGGACGCAGCGGCCTCGGGCGCGGTGGCAGGGGCGTCGGTGGTCTGTGCGGCCACGCTGTGGCCCAGGGCGATCAGGGCCAGGGCGATGGGGGTGAGTCGGGCGGCCTGCTTCGGTGTGTGCATCGGTCGTGCTTCCAGTTTTAAAAATCAAATACAAACGACAATGATTCGCATTATCGTAAAAATTGCAACCAAATCCCCCGGGGTACCGCGGGCATTGGCGGATTTATCGGCAATATTGGCTTTTGGCCCTAGTGGTACCTGCGCAGACAGCTACCAAAACAGGAGCGATCAGCAGTTGTCTCATGTCGCCGCAGCGACCGCTCGCGCCACCCCGGCGCGCTGCCGCAGGCCGAGCCAGCCGAAGAACAGCGCCAGCAGCCCGCACAGCGCGCCCAGCCGCACCCCGTCGGCACTCGGGTCGAGCCACACGGCCAGCGGCACCAGCGCGTTGCCCAGCGCCGCCAGGGCCAACAGGCCGCGGCCCGCGCGCTCGGTGCCGCGCCACAGCGCCCAGGCGATGCAGCCGGCAGAGACACCGTAGAAAACCCCCTGGTGCAGCACGTTCAGATCACCCAATTGGGGCGCCAGCCAGCGCGCCAACACCAGCGTGATCGGCAGGGCGGCGGCGCAGCCCAGGCACACCCCGACGGTGAGCGCCGACACCACCCGGACGTGGCGCGGCCGGTCTTCGATCGGCGCGACTTCGCCGCGGGCCGCACGAGCGCGCCGCGTGCGCGTTTCGATCCACAGCAGGTTGCCGGTGTAGAACAGCAGCGCGCCCGACAGGCCCAGCAGCACGTACAGCACGCGCACCGGGTCCCCGCCAAAGCTGCCGAAATGCAGCGCGAACAGGCTGCTGAGCAGCGCGCTGCTCGCCAGGCCGCTACCGCCGGGCAGGTAGGTGCGGTCGGTGATCTCGCCCGTGCCCAGGTGCACGAAAGCCAGCCCGTAGCGCGCCGCGCGCTGAAAGTGCCGTTCGTCCACGCCATGGACAACGCCCACGGTGCGCCCGTCCGGTCGCGTGACCAGGTCCAGCCCCAGCGGCGCGAAGTGCGGCGCCTGGGCCTGCACACGCTGGCGGATCTCGCTGGGGGCCAGCCAGTCGGCGCGCGGCACGTCGGCGACGGGCTGGGCGTCGCGCGCCACGGTGGCGCGCAAGCCGCCGGTGTAGATGAACTTGTCCTGCGCCTCATACACCAGGTCGTGCAGGCCGAACACGGCGGCGCTGAAGGCGATCACCAGGTGGAAGGGCAGGCTGGTCACGCCCAGCAGGTTGTGCACGTCCAGCCACATGCGCTTGAGGTTGGCGCCCAGGCGCAGGTGAAACAGGTCCTTCACCAGCGTGGGCAGCAGCACCACGACGCCCGACACCAGCGCCAGCGCGTAGGCCAGCGAGACCAGGCCGATCACCGGCTCGGCCCAATCCAGGGGGATCGGCAGGCCGCCCTTGCGGTGCAGCGTGTCGACAAACTGGCCGCTGGTGTCGTCTTCGGGCGGCAAGTGCGTCGCCCGACGCAACTGGCCGTCCTGGCCCAGTTGCCACCAGGTCGGTTCGCCGCCGCGGGGCAGTTGGGCCAGTGCGGGCTGCGTGTGGTCGGGGCCGGCCCAGCGCAGGCGCAGGCGGCCCGGCGGGCCGGGGTGTTCGGCCAGGTACGCCGCCATCAGCGCGTCGCCATCGTCGCTGATGGCACTGGACGCCGCGGCCGGGGACTGGGTCCAGCGGCTGATCTCCGCCTTCAGCATCGAAAACGCGCCGGCGTAAAACGCGATGAACAGCACCATGCCGCAGACGATGCCCACCCAGGTGTGCACCGCCAGGTAGTCCTTGACGGTCTGCGCCTTCATCGCATCAGCGCCCAGGCCAGCAGGGCCGCCAGGTTGGCGCCCACCAGCACGGCGAGGCATTGCCGGCGGCTGCTGGTCAGGAAGGTGAGGCAGGGCACCGTGCCCCACAGCAGCACCGCCAGCCACATGGCGAGCTGGTCGCGCACCGGCATGCGGCCCGGCAGCGCGCCGCCGTACATCACCAGCCAGCTGAGCCACAACGCCAGCGGAAAGCCCAGCAGCACGCCCGCCAGGCCCTTGAAAAGCAAATGGCGCGGCGCTGCCGCCGCGTCGCCGCGGTCAGCGCGGCTCATCGAGCGGCTCTCGCGGCGCTGCGCCGGCGGCGCGCGACCAGGTAGCTCCAGCACGGCAGCGCCAGGATGGCCACGGCCAGCGCTTCGCTCACCGCCTCGGCCAGGCCGACGCCAGTTGATTGGAAAGCCCACACCGCCAGGCACGCGGCCAACGTGCCCAGGGCCGCGCCGCGCCAGCCGCGCAGCCGACCGTCAACGCGTGGCGTGGCGCACAGGAAAAGCCAGCCCGCCGCGGCGGCCAGGACGATCGCGAAACCCATGGTGAAACACAAGAATGCTATTGATAACGATTCGCATTCTATATGTACTGGGAGGTCCTACAGCGATATTTATGAGAAATCGGCCATCGGCCCTACAACCACCTGCGCGACCAGCTATCAAAACAGAAGTAAAAAAGCCCCGCAGGCTAAGAACCTGCGGGGCTTTGTCTGCTCAAGCGGTGAGCAGGGGGCTGGCTTACATCATGCCGTCCATGCCACCCATGCCGCCCATACCACCCATGCCGCCCATGCCACCGGCAGGTGCGTCGTCCTTCGGTGCTTCGGCGACCATGGCTTCGGTCGTCAGCATCAAGCTGGCGACGGAGGCAGCGTTTTGCAGCGCGGTGCGGGTCACTTTCGTCGGGTCCAGAATGCCCATCTCGATCATGTCGCCGTACTCGCCGTTGGCGGCGTTGTAGCCAAAGTTGCCTTTGCCTTCCAGCACCTTGTTGACCACCACGCTGGCTTCGTCACCGGCGTTGTAGACGATCTCGCGCAGGGGCGCTTCAATGGCTTTGAGCACCAGCTTGACGCCTGCGTCCTGGTCGGCGTTGGCGCCCTTGATCTCGCCAGCGGCTTGCTTGGCGCGCAGCAGGGCCACGCCACCACCGGCCACGATGCCTTCTTCCACCGCAGCGCGGGTGGCGTGCAGGGCGTCTTCCACGCGGGCTTTCTTTTCCTTCATCTCGACTTCGGTGGCAGCACCGACCTTGATGACGGCCACGCCGCCGGCCAGCTTGGCCACGCGCTCTTGCAGCTTCTCGCGGTCGTAGTCGCTGGTGGCTTCTTCGATCTGCACGCGGATCTGCTTGACACGCGCTTCGATGTCTTCGGCCTTGCCGGCGCCGTCGATGATGGTGGTGTTTTCCTTGCCCACTTCGATCGTCTTGGCTTGGCCCAGATCGGCCAGGGTGACTTTCTCGAGTGACAGGCCCACTTCTTCGGCGATCACTTTGCCGCCGGTCAGGATGGCGATGTCTTCCAGCATGGCTTTGCGGCGGTCGCCGAAGCCAGGCGCCTTCACGGCCACCACTTTCAGGATGCCGCGGATGGTGTTGACCACCAGGGTCGCCAGCGCTTCGCCGTCGACTTCTTCAGCGATGATCAGCAACGGACGGCCGGCCTTGGCCACGGCTTCCAGCGTGGGCAGCAGCTCGCGGATGTTGCTGATCTTCTTGTCGAACAGCAGCACATACGGGTTGTCCAGAATCGCAGCTTGCTTTTCGGGGTTGTTGATGAAGTAGGGCGACAGGTAGCCGCGGTCAAACTGCATGCCTTCCACGACATCCAGCTCGTTGTCCAGCGACTTGCCGTCTTCCACGGTGATCACGCCTTCCTTGCCCACTTTGTCCATGGCGTCGGCAATGATCTTGCCGATCGACTCGTCGGAGTTGGCGGAGATGGAGCCGACCTGGGCGATTTCTTTGGAAGTCGTGGTGGCCTTGGAGGCCTTCTTCAACTGCTCAACCAGCTGGGCCACGGCCTTGTCGATGCCGCGCTTGAGGTCCATCGGGTTCATGCCGGCGGCCACGTACTTCATGCCTTCGCGCACGATGGCCTGGGCCAGCACGGTGGCGGTGGTGGTGCCGTCGCCAGCGTTGTCAGACGTCTTGGAAGCGACTTCCTTGACCATCTGCGCGCCCATGTTCTGCAGCTTGTCTTTCAGCTCGATCTCTTTGGCGACCGACACACCGTCCTTGGTCACCGTGGGGGCGCCGAACGAGCGCTCCAGCACCACGTTGCGGCCCTTGGGGCCCAGGGTGGTCTTGACCGCGTTGGCCAGAATGTTCACGCCTTCAACCATGCGGGCGCGGGCGTCAGAACCGAAAACTACGTCTTTAGCTGCCATTTGTGTGGCTCCTGAAAATATGATTAAAAAGTGGCTGTAGCCCTAGTGGGAATTGCGCAGCCAGCTATGAATTTGGGAGTATTGAAAGGGCCGGAAGAATTACTTCTCGACGACCGCGAACAGGTCGTCTTCCTTCATCACCAGCAGCTCGTCGCCGTCGACCTTGACGGTCTGGCCGCTGTACTTGCCGAACAGCACGCGGTCGCCGACCTTGACGTTCATCGCGGCCAGTTCGCCCTTGTCGTTCTTCTTGCCCGGGCCCACGGCCAGCACTTCACCCTGGTCGGGCTTTTCGGCCGCGTTGTCAGGGATCACGATGCCAGAGGCGGTCTTGGTTTCGTTCTCGAGACGCTTGACGATCACGCGATCGGCGAGAGGGCGCAGTTTCATAAAGGCTCCTAAAAGGTTGCAGTACAAAGGTTTTTGTCGATTCGCCGCGCCCTGAGGGCCCGGCGGATCGCGACGGATGCGATGGCGGTTGGTGCTTGTTAGCACTCAACCCCAGCGAGTGCTAATCATAAGGCCGATCCATGACGTTTCAAGCGCTTTCGTGCGATTGTTTGTGTCTGGGGCGCTGGCGTAGCGCTGGGGATCGGTGCATTGGCCTCCGTGTCTGGAGGCCATGGCTGTTCGGCCGCCGCCGGCGCTTGTCGTAGAATCCGACGGCTCGCCAGCGCATGGCGAGACCCGCCCAGGACGACCTTGGCGCGGTCCATCTTCTGGGGACGGCCCTGTGAAACGAGGTTTCATGGTTCGCTTCCTGGTGCCGCTGCTTCCTGCAGCCAAGCTGCTTTTCTCTCCCCCTTGTCATCACCCGGTCCGCGTTGCCGCGCAGACTGATCGCCGCGCCTTGCGCGTGTGCGCCACGGCCATGGTCGAGGGAGACGCGCAATGAACATGCTCGTCTGGGGCGCGCTGGCCATGGCGGCAGGCCTTGCCTACGCCGCCTGGTCCGCCGACGGCGCGAGCGAGCGCGACGTGCGCGCCTTGTGGTTTTTTTGCGGCTTTTCGTTCATTCTGGCGGGGCTGTTCGCAGCGATCGCCCATGTCTCGTCCGAATAAGAAATGAGTTTCACCATGGACAACCCAACCCCCCACACTTCCCGGCGGCTCATTCCTGCTTCGACCTGGGCGCTGATGATCGGTGCCTGGGTCGTCGTCGGCCTGTTCTTTGCTTTCGGCAACCGCTGGCTCGCCGTGCCCATCGATCCCGTGACGGCCAGCCTGGTCTTCGTTGGCCTGTTCGTGACCATCTTGGCCGCGTCGTTCGGCGTGGTGCGCGAGGCGGATCATCTGGCGCACCAGCTCGGCGAGCCCTACGGCACCTTGATCCTGACCTTGTCCATCGTGTCCATCGAGGTGATCCTGATCGCGTCGGTGCTGCTTGGCCCGGCCGAGGTGCCCACCATCGGGCGCGATTCGATCTTTGCGGTGATGATGATCATCCTGAACCTGGTCATGGGCATCTGCCTGGTCGCGGGCGCGGCGCGCAACGGCGATCAGGAATACAACGCGCAAGGTGCCGTCACCTACCTGTCGATGATTGTGCTGCTGACCGGCACGGCCTTGGTATTGCCCAAGTTCACGTCCGGCGCCGGGGAGTTCACGCGCACGCAAGCCATCGCCATGAGCGTGCTGACGGCCTTGCTGTACGCCGCCTTCCTGTGGAAACAGATGAGCAGCTACCGCCGGCTGTTCATTCAGCCAGAGCCCGGCGCCATGGCCATCGGGCACGCCGCCAGCAGCGGCGTTGATGCGACGGACGGCGGTGGCCAGCCCCTTGACCGCAAGGCGATGCTGGTGCGGTCGGCCGTTCTGCTGGTGTTGATCCTGCCGATCGTGCTGCTGGCGCACTTCCTGGCGGTCGTGACCGACTACGGCATCGCCGCCATGGGCGCTCCGGCCGCGGTCGGCGGCGTGCTGATCGCGATCATCGTGTTCACGCCCGAATCCATCACGGCCGTCAAGGCGGCCATGAACAACGAAATGCAGCGCGCCATCAACCTGTGCCTGGGCGCCTTCGTGTCCACCGTTGGCTTGACGGTGCCGGCGGTGCTGATCATCGGCTTGGTGACGGGCAAGCAGGTCGTCATGGGCATCTCGCTCGTGGAGATCGTCTTGTTCGCGCTCACGGTGGCGCTGACGATGAAGACCTTCAACGGCCAGCGCACGTCGCCGATTCAGGGCTTCATGCACATCGCCTTGTTCGTGGTCTTTGGCCTGCTGCTGTTCAACCCCTGAGCGGCGGCTGAGTCAGCGGTGCAACCGGCCCCGATGCCCGACGGGACCGCGGTTCGCTTGAGGCACTGCGCCGGTGACAGTGGAGCTGGGTAGCCTGGTCAGCCCAGTTCCACCGTCACCGGCGCATGGTCGCTGGGCTTGGGCCATTTGCGCGGCACGCGGTCGATGCTGCAGGCCTTCACGGCGGGCAGCAGCGAGGCGCTCACCAGGATGTGGTCGATGCGCAGGCCGCGGTTCTTCTGGTAGCCCAGCATGCGGTAGTCCCACCACGAAAAGCTTTTCTCGGGCTGCTCGAACAGCCGGAAAGCGTCGGTCAGGCCGAGGCCGATCAGGGCCTGGAAATGGTTGCGCTCCTCGGTGGTGTGGTGGATGGTTTCTGCCAGGCCCACCGGGTCGTAGCTGTCGCGGTCTTCGGGGGCGATGTTGAAGTCGCCGACCAGCACCAGGCGCGGGTGCGCCGCCAGTTCGGTTTGCAGCCAGGCCTGCAGGCCGTTCAGCCAGGCCATCTTGTAGGCGAATTTGTCGCTGCCCGGCTCTTGCCCATTGACGAAGTAGCCATTGACCACGCGCACCGGGCCGCCGGGGCCGTCGACGGTGCCGGCGATGACGCGCGAATGCTCGTCGGCAAAGCCGGCGATGTTGCGCGCCACGTCGCTGACGGGTGTGCGCGACAGCAGAGCGACCCCGTTGTAGGTCTTCTGGCCGAAGACGGCGGCTTCGTACCCCGCTTCGCGCAGCGCGTCGTGCGGGAACTTGTCGTCGGTCAGCTTCAATTCCTGCAGCGCCAGCACATCGACCGGGTTGGCGGCCAGCCAGTCCAGCACGTGCTGCAGGCGGGCGGTGAGGGAGTTGACGTTCCAGGTGGTGATCTTCATGGCCATGACACACAGAGAAAGGGGGCGCGCCAAGGGGTGGCGGACCAGGCGCCACTTTATAGAATGATTCGCCCTCCGTCCGGCCCGCGCGCGCGCCGCCGGGCAAGCCCCCGACTTTCATCCACAGGAGACACGCCATGCCCCACTTTCGTCCCCGCGCCCTGGGCGCTGCGCTGGTTCTGACCTGCGCGGCCGTCGGGCTGGCCGGCTGTGCGTCGGTCGGCGGCTCGGCCAGCGCAACGTTGAAAAAGCCGCAGCTCGACCAGATCATCGCCAGCCAGCAGAACCAGCCGGTGGGCAGCTTTGCGGCCTTTCTGGGCCGCGTGAAAGCCAGCCAGCCTGCGCTGCTGCCCGCGATCACGGCGTACGAGCAACGCCAGCCGCTGGCAGGCGACAACCTGGTCAACATCGCGCGGCTGCTGGGCGTGTACAACCGGCTGGCGCATCAAGGCGCGGTGATTGACACCACCACGCAGATGGTCGCGCTCCAAACCGTGCGCGGCAGCGCGCCGCCGCACGAAGACCCGGCCATCATCGCCTTTGGCCAGATGGTGCAGCGACTGGCGGGCGACTTCGGCCTGAAGTACCGCAACGTCGACAACCGCATCTTCGAGGTGACACTGCCCGGCACCGGCGCGGAGGAGTTCGGCATCCTGACCCACGCCGATGTCGTGCCCGCCAACGCCGAGGAATGGGTGCTGGACGACGGCACCCAACTGGACCCGTTCAAGGTCACGCGCGTGGGCGACCTGCTGTACGGGCGCGGCACGATCGACGACAAGGGCTCCATCGCCGCGGTGCTGTACGCCATGAAGGCCGTGAAGGACAGCGGCCTGCCGCTGCAGCGCAGCATCCGCCTGATGATCGAAACCACCGAGGAAACCGGTGGCGACGCCATGAAGTACTACCAGGGCAAGACGCCGCTGCCCGCCTACAACATCGTGCTGGACAGCCGCTACCCCGCCGTCGTCGCCGAAAAAGGCACAGGCGCGCTGAAAGCCGCCTTCCCGGTCGTGATGGTCAAGCCGGCGCCCGGCGCCGCCGTCATCACCGCGATGACCGGCTCCGGTTCGGCCAACGCCATCCCGCAGACCGCCACGGCGCGCCTGCTATCGACCGATGTGGCGGGCCTGACCGCCAAGCTGGAAGCCGCCAAGCCCGCCTTCATCGCCAAGTACGCGCCGCAGGGCGGCCCATTCGACATCGCCATCGCGCGGCAGACGGTGGACGGCGCCGACGGCGTGGACGTCAAGGTCACCGGAAGCTCGGCCCACGGCTCGCGCCCGGAAGAGGGCGTCAACCCGGTGCCGCGGCTGGCGCTGTTCCTGCACGAAGCCGCCGCGCCGCTGGCCGGCAACCACTACGCCCACGCCGTGCGCTACATCAGCGAATTGTTCGGCACCGACTACCTGGGCCGCACGCTCGGCGTGGCGTACCGCGACGACTTCATGGGCCCGCTGACGCTGTCGCCCACGCTCATCAAGCTGGAAGGCAGCGAACTGGGCGTCACCGCCAACGTGCGCATGCCGCGCGGCAACACGCCCGACGCGTTGAAGGCCGCGCTGGCGACGCGCATCAACGGCTGGGCCGGTGAGGCCAAGCTGCCCATGACGCTGACCCACACCCAGGGCAACTGGATGGCGCGCGACCCCAAAGGCGCCTGGCTGAGCACGCTGCTCAACATCTTCGGCGACACCACGGGGCTGGAGGCCAAGCCTGTCTCCACCGCCGGCAGCACCACCGCCAAGCTGATGCCCAACGCCATCAACTTCGGCCCCGCCATGCCGGGCAAGAAGTACACCGCGCACAACGCCAAGGAATACAAGGAAGTCAGCGACCTGAACGCCGACCTGCAGATGTTCACCGAGATGCTGGTGCGCATCGGCAACCTGCAGCAGATGCAGTGAAGAGGTGACGCTGGTTTTTCAAGCGTTTTGAGGCGATGGCCCTACAGCCATCTGCGCAACCAGCTATCAAAACATGAGTTAGTCGGCGCCTGACCAGGCCACGCGACGGGCCGCCGCGCGGCACCGGCGCGAGGCGTGGGCACGCCC
The DNA here is from genome assembly GCA_023442945.1 of Pseudomonadota bacterium. Taxonomy (GTDB): domain Bacteria; phylum Pseudomonadota; class Gammaproteobacteria; order Burkholderiales; family Burkholderiaceae_C; genus Ottowia. The sequence goes on from JAEZWW010000053.1 coordinate 35,780, forward strand.
ACCGCTCAGCTTTTCAGCAGACGCAGCGCCGCGCCCTTGTGCACCGCCAGGTGCTCGGTCTTGTCGCTGCGGATCTCGTACTGTGGGTCTTCCGGGCTGGCGTGGTGCGTGTAGCCCTTCCAGTCGAAATCCCGGTCGTAGATGCCGACGATGTGCCCGCTGACACGCCCGGCTTCGGAGTTCCAGCCGACGTGGTCGCCGATGTGGAAGGTCGTGGTGGTCATGGCTTCACCTCTCTTGCGTCCTGGGACGGACGGAACGGCCATTGTGGGCGCCGTGTGCGGCACCCGGGCAGGCGCGGGTGAAAACCCTTCTGGCCGCAGGTGTGCGCCGCCGCGCCCGGGCAGGTAACAGCCGATGTCGCCGTGCCGACGGTCAGGGCGCGGCCGCGCGCCGCCAGGTGACGAAGGCGCCGAGCAGGCCAGTGGTGGATTCAAATGGCACACGCGCCACCTCGCGCCATTCGGGGCCGAGCGGGGGCGCGAACGCATCGCCGTCGAAGTCGGCGTCGATCACCGTTTCGACCACCGTGTCGGCCAGCGGCAGCGCCTGGGCGTAAATCTGGGCGCCGCCGATGACCCAGACCTCGGCAGAATTCTCACAAAGTTGTAGCGCCCTGCGCAGGTCCGGCGCCGGCGTGGCGCCGTTTTCATGCCAATCGGGCTGCCGCGTGACCACGATGTTGGTGCGCCCCGGCAGCGGCCGAAAGCGCGCGGGCAGCGAATCCCAGGTCTTGCGCCCCATGATCACCGGGTGGCTCATCGTGGTGCGCTTGAAGTGCGCCAGGTCCTCCGGCAGGTGCCAGGGCATCTGGCCGTCCTTGCCGATGACGCCGTTGCGGGCGCGGGCGTAGATGAGGTGGATTTTCATACCGGGCAGGGCGCGTGTGGACGGCGGAACGCAGGCCGCATTGTGCGGGCAAGTTGCGCGGGCCCGCTGGACAGCCGGCCCACGCAGCGGTCAGCGGCGGACCAGTTGCTGCGCCGCAGCGGCGATCTTGGCAGCGTCGACGCGGGATTCGGCCTCCAACGTGGGCGCGTAGCCCACCGGGATGCGCGGCGCGCCCAGGCGGGCGACCTTGGCATTCGTCTGTTCGGCTACGGTGGCGGCAATCTCGGCGCCAAAGCCGGCGACCTGGATCGCTTCGTGCACCACCAGCAGGCGGCCGGTCTTGGCCACGCTGGCCAGCACCGCGTCCTTGTCCCAGGGCCAGATGGTGCGCAGGTCGATCACCTCGGCCTGCACGCCTTGGGCGGCCATCTGCTCGGCGGCTTCGGCGCAGGCTTGCACCTGGCGCGACCAGGAGACGATGGTCACGTCCTTGCCTTCGCGCACGGTGCGCGCCTTGCCCAGCGGCACGACTTCGCCGGGCACGACTTCGCCCGGCACGCCCCACAGCTCCTTGTGCTCCATGTAGATCACCGGGTCGCCCGAGGCCAGCGCGGCCAGCAGCAGGCCGTGGTTGTCGGCCGCCGTGCCGGGCGTGACCACCACCAGGCCGGGGATGTGGGCAAACCACGCTTCCAGCGACTGGCTGTGCTGCGCGGCCGAGGACGACCAGATGCCGATCGGCATGCGCATCACCATGGGCACGCGGCCCTGGCCGCCGAACATGTAGCGGTTCTTGGCGGCCTGGTTGACCACCTCGTCGATCGCGCACAGCGCGAAGTCGACCACGCGCAGCTCGACCACCGGCTTGCAGCCCGCCAGCGCCATGCCGACGGCCGCGCCGACGATGGTGCTTTCGGAGATCGGCGTGTCCACGATGCGCTCCGGCCCGAAGCGCTTGACCAGCGGCTGGCCTTCAGCGTCGCGGTACTGGCCGAACACGCCGCCGCGGCCCAGGTCTTCACCCAGGGCGATCACGTTCGGGTCGCGTTCCATGGCCTGGGCCAGCGCCAGCGCAGCCCCCTGCGCATAAGTCATCGTCACGGCGGCGCTCATTGCCAAACCCCTTCACCTGTGTTCTGAATGTCCGTGTACGCCGCGCTGCGGTCGGGCAGCGGGGCGGCCGTAGCGGTGGCCACGGCGGCGTCGATCTCGGCCTTGGCTTCGCGGTCGATCTGTTCGGCGGCGGCGCCGTGGCCTTGCGCGACCAGCTGCGCGCGGGTGCGGGCGATGCCGTCGCGCGCCAGGGCGGCCTGCACTTCCTGCGGGTCGCGGTAGGTGGCGGGGTCGACCGAGACATGGCCTTTGTGCCGGTCGGTCAGCGCGTGCAGCAGGCGCGGGCCGCTGCCGCTGCGGATCTCGCGGATCAGCTCGGCCGCGGCTTCCGACACGGCGGCGACGTCGGTGCCGTCCACTTGAACGGCGGCGATGCCCATGGACGTGGCGCGCGCGCTGGCGCCGGGGCCGGCGGTCATGGGCGCACTGGCGGTGGTGGCGGAGATGCGGTTGTCCTCGCACACGAACAGCACCGGCAGGTGGTAGACCACGGCCCAGTTCAGCGCTTCCATGAAGGGGCCGCGGTTGATGGCGCCGTCGCCGAAGAAGCAGACGGCAATGGCGTCTTCGCCGCGCAGCTTCAGGCCCTGGGCTGCGCCGACGGCGATCGGCAGGCCGGCCGCCACGACGCCGTTGGCGCCCAGCATGCCGACGGAAAAGTCGGCGATGTGCATCGAGCCGCCCTTGCCGCTGTTGTAGCCGGTGGCGCGGCCGAACAGCTCGCACATCATCTTGGTTGGGTCGGCCCCCTTGGCCAGTGTGTGGCCGTGACCGCGGTGGGTGGACGTCAGCAAATCGGCGGGTTTCAGGTGCGCGCACACCCCCGCGGCCACGGCTTCCTGGCCGGTGGACAGGTGCAGCGGGCCGCGCACCAGGGCGGGCTTGTCGGCCGCCGCATGGCCCCAGGCGGCGACGCCGCCCTGGCTGGCGATTTCGGCCGCGTCTTCGAAGGCGCGGATGCGCACCATGGCGCGGTACAGCGAAAGCAGATCGGTCATCGTTTTGCTATTGAAAAGGAAGCTGCCCGCGCTGATGGTTCTAGCGCGGGAGGCCGATTTGGCTTGAAAAACCTACACCGCCACAGGCGCCTTGATGGCCGGGTGGTGCTGGTAGTCCCGCACGTCGAAGTCCTCGAACTGGTAGTCGAAGATCGATGCGGGGCGCCGCTGGATGTGCAGCGTGGGGTAAGGATAGGGCGTGCGCGACAGCTGTTCACGCACTTGATCGACATGGTTGTCGTAGATGTGACAGTCGCCGCCGGTCCAGATGAAGTCGCCCACCTGCAGATCGCACTGCTGCGCCACCATGTGCGTCAGCAGCGCGTAGCTGGCGATGTTGAAGGGCACGCCCAGGAAGATGTCGGCGCTGCGCTGGTAGAGCTGGCAGCTCAGCTTGCCGTCGGCCACGTAGAACTGGAAGAAGGCGTGGCAGGGCATCAGCGCCATCTGGTCCAGCTCGGCCACGTTCCAGGCGCTGACGATGATGCGGCGGCTATCGGGGTTTTTTTTGAGCGTGTCGATCACCTGCTGGATCTGGTCGATGTGGCCGCCGCCGGGCGTCGGCCAGCTGCGCCACTGGACGCCGTACACCGGGCCCAGGTCGCCGTCGGGTTGGGCCCATTCGTCCCAGATCGTCACGCCGCGCTCGCGCAGCCAGTTGTTGTTGGACGAGCCGGTCAGAAACCACAGCAGTTCGTAGATGATGCTTTTGAGGTGCACCTTCTTGGTCGTGACCAGCGGAAAGCCCTCGTTCAGATCAAAGCGCATCTGGTAGCCGAACACGCTTTTCGTGCCCGTGCCGGTGCGGTCGCTCTTGGCGACGCCGTGTTCGGCCACGTGGCGCATGAAGTCTTCGTACTGGTGGCGGATCGGGCGGCTCATGCGGGCGATTCTCGCATCGCGCGCATGGGCGGGTCCGTGGCCGGGGCATCGGCGTCGGGGGCCGCGCGGATTGGGGTGTTGGCCTACGCCGGCGGGCGCGCCGCCTCCCGACAATCGCAGGCCATGATCGACCTGCGCCAATGTCCAGCCCTGCTGCGCCGCAACCCCAGCGCCCTGCTGCTGGCGGTGCAGCTGCTGGGCGTGCTGCTGTACCCCTTGATGGAGGGGCACGTGGGCGGCCAGATCCTGCTGACGGCTTTTGGGCTGCTGGTGCTGGGGCTGGCGCTGTGGGTGGTGCGCCGCAGCCCGGTGGCGTCGTGGGGCGCGGTGGTGCTGGCCGGCGTGGTGGTGGTGCTGTCGGTGATCAATGTGCTGCACCCGCTGCGCACGCTCACGGCGGCCATCGCACTGGCCGAAAGCGCCTTTTATTTCTATGCCGCGCTCAGCCTGTGCGCCTACATGCTGCAGGACCAGCACGCCAGCCGCGACGAGCTGTTTGCCGCCGCCGCCACCTTCACCGTGCTGGCCTGGGCGTTTGCCCACCTGTTCAACGCCTGCCAGGCGATCGCGCCGCACAGCTTTGGCGCGCAGATCGACCCCGAGCAGCCGCGCACCTGGATGGAGCTGCTGTTCCTCAGCTTTTCCACGCTGTCGGGCGTGGGGCTGGGCGACATCATCCCGCTCAAGCCCATGGCGCGGGCGCTGGTCATGCTGGGTGAATTCACCGGCGTGATGTACGTCGCGCTGGTGGTGTCGCGCCTGGTGGGACTGCTGACCATCAAGCGGCTGGGGCGCTGAGCCGCCAGGCGCCACGCGCGACGCTTTCTCCTACACCGCTACCCCCCGGAGTCTGCTTTAAGCTGCGGCTGGCCGCTGCCGTCACGGCCGCGGCGCATTGCCAATTGAGGAGAACCCCCTGTGTCGACCGTCCCACGCGTTTCCCGCGGCGCCCAACGCAGCGCCCAGGCGGCCAAGTCCGCCGCCGTAGCCAAGGCCAAGGCCGTCGCGCCCCAGGTCACCGCCCATATCGGCAGCACGCCTGCCACCAAGTTTCGCGGCAACCCCGATATCTTTGGCCGTCTGGTGGAAGACCATGACCGCCATCGCGCCCTGTTCGCCATGATCGACGCCACGGTCGGTTCGTCGCCGGAGCGCAAGAAGCTGTTCCGCGAGCTGGTGCGAGAGATCAAGGGGCACGCCGCGGCGGAGGAGCAGGCGCTCTGGTCCAGCGTCATGCGCAACCCCGCCACCACCGAAGACGCACGGCACGCCGTGGGCGAGCACAAGGAAATGGACAAGCTGCTGGCCGATCTGGCCGCACGCGACATGGCTTCCAGCGGTTGGCTGCGGCGCTTTGCCAAAGTGCGCGAAGAGTACCTGCACCACATCAAGGAAGAAGAGCAGGAGCAGTTTGTCGCCGCGCAAAAACACCTGTCCGCCGCCGATGTGCGCTACATGCGCCAGGTCTTTAACCGCCGCAAGGCGGAAGAAAAGGCGGGCGCCAAGGTCGAGAAGAAGATCAAGAAGAAGTGAGCGTGCGCCGGCCCTGGCGGTGGCGGGGCGGTGCCCCAAGCGCCTGGCGCCGTGCTGCTGCTGCTTGGTGTGTGCGCGTGTTCATGCGCGTGCGCGCGCTGTGTGTCGCGTGGGCGGGCACGGGGGGCGAGGCGCTGAGGGCGGTTTGCCCGAGCGCAAGACGCGCGGCGCACCGCGCAAGCCCATGATCGCGCGTTGCGCCACGCACTTGCTCACCTCCTCATAGCACCGCTTCCATGCCCGGCAAGGCTTTGCCAAGGGGCTTAAAAAGCACTTGCCAAGCGGGTCGGGAGCACCTCAGAATACTGTATAAAAATACAGTTATTCATGGCTGCTCTTCCTGCTTTTTCTGCCGATCAGGCCGCCTGCCACGGCGTCTGGATGGCCGACGAGATCGCGTCGGCTCCGGCCGCGGTCGTCTCCACCGGCCACGCCGCGCTGGACGCCGAATTGCCCGGTGCGGGCTGGCCGCTGGGCGCCTTGGTCGAGCTGCTGCAACCGGCGCCGCAGGGCAGCGTCTGGCCATTGCTGCTGCCCGCGCTGGCGCGGCAGGCGCAGCTAGGCCGCGTGGCGCTGATCCAGCCGCCGCACGAGCCCTTTGTCCCCGCTCTGGTCGCCGCCGGTGTGCCCTGGGCGCAGACGCTGTGGGTCCAGGGCACGACCCCCGCGCAGGCCGCGTGGGCGGGTGAGCAAGCCCTGCGCTGCCAGGACGTGGCCGCCGTCGTGGCCTGGCTGCCGCGCGCGCAGGCGGCGGACCTGCGGCGGCTGCACCAGGCGGCGGCGTCCACCGGCGCGCTGTTGTTCGTGCTGCGGCCCGCGCACATGGCGCAGGC
>JAEZWW010000075.1 GCA_023442945.1 Pseudomonadota bacterium
CGCCTGGGCCACGCGCTGGCGGCGGGCGGCGTGAGCGCGGCGCTGGGCGTGCCCGGCGGCCCAGCGCAGCAGCGTCTGGGCCAGGGTGCGCAGCGCGCGTTCCCAGGCGTCGTCGGGCGCGATCGTAAGCGGGGTGCTGATGGGGATGGCCATGGCGGGGGCTTGGCGTTGAAGCGGGTCAGCGGTAGATTACGTTAACCAATCACGCCCGACAAACGCGCATTTCTGACCTGACTGGTTAGCATTTCTTTCCATGCCCGCCCACCCGACCCTGCCCCTGGACGTGCTGCCCACCTTTGTGGCGGTGGCCGACGCCGGCAGCATGCGCGCGGCGGGCGAGGCGCTGCACCTGACGCACAGCGCCATCAGCCAGCAGATCCGCCAGCTGGAAGAGCGGCTGGGCTTTGCCGTGTTCGCGCGACAGGGGCGCGGCTTGGTGCTGACGCCCGCCGGCCAGCGCCTGCTGGAAGGCGCACGCGGCGCGCTGGCGCAGCTGGCCGACGCCCGCCAGGACGCCGAACGCCTGGCCCGGGGCGACGACGCGGCGGTGCTGCGCCTGGCCGTGCTGCCCTCGTTCGCGCAGCGCTGGCTAACGCCGCGCATGGCGCGTTGGCGCGCGGCGCACCCGGCCCTGCGGCTGGAGATGGTGGCGGCGATGCAGACGGCCGATCTGCGCCAGGAAGGGCTGCACGTCGCCATTCGCCACGGCAGCGGGCAGTGGCGCGGCCTGCGCAGCGAACGGCTGATCCAATCGCCGCGCGTGGTGCTGGGCTCGCCCGCTGCTGCAGCGCGCCTGGCCGCCCAAGACGCCGCCGCCCTGGCGCGCGAGCCGCTGTTGGGCCACACCGACCTGTGGCGCCAGTGGTTCACGCAAAACGGCTTGGCGGCTGCGGCCGGCGCGGTGCGGCCGGTGGCCGCGTTCAACGACGCGGCGCTGCTGCTGCAGGCGGTGGAGGCCGACGTCGGCCTGGGCCTGGTGCGCGACCTGCTGGCGGCCGACGCGCTGGTGGACGGCCGCCTGGTGCAGCTGGCGCCGCAGGCGCTGCCCGAATCGAACGAGACCTACGGCCACGACCCCACGGTGTTCTGGCTGTGCTGGCGCGAGGAGCTGAGCGACTGGCCGCCGCTGCTGGCCTTGCGCGACTGGCTGCGGGCCGAGCTGGCGCTGTCGCGCGACGCACTCGCCCGCCTGCGCGCGCAGGCCACGGCGCGGGGCGGCGACTGAGGCCGCAGCGGGCCGCTGCGCAGGTCCGTGGGCGGCCCTGCCAATTTCAAGCCAAATCGCCCTCCAGCCCTACAACAATCTGCGCGGCCAGCTCCTCTTTTCATAGTATTTGGCGCGGTGCGACCTGCCGTTTCACCCCAGCGCGCCGCCGCCCCCAACGCCGTAAACTGGGCCCCATCTCCACGTCACCAGGATCTGCGCCATGAACGCCCCGACCGAACTCGCCCACATCGCCCCTGAGATCAAGCCGCGCGAGGTGCCGGCCGCGCTGATCGACGCGCTCAAACAGCGCTTTGGCGCCCAGTTTTCCGAAGCCATGGCCGTGCGCGTGCAGCACGGGCGCGACGAATCCGCCTTCACCACCGTGCCGCCGCCCGCCGCCGTGGTGTTTGCCGAAAGCACGGCCGACGTGCAAGACGCCATCCAACTGTGCGCCCAATACAAAGCGCCGGTGATTCCGTACGGCGTCGGCTCGTCGCTGGAAGGCCATCTGCTGGCCGTGCAAGGCGGCATCAGCCTGGACGTCAGCCGCATGAACAAGGTGTTGAGCGTCAACGCCGAAGACCTCACCGTCACCGTGCAGCCCGGCGTCACCCGCAAGCAGCTGAACGACGAAGTCAAAAGCACCGGCCTGTTCTTCCCCATCGACCCGGGCGCCGACGCGTCCATCGGCGGCATGAGCGCCACCCGCGCCAGCGGCACCAACGCCGTGCGCTACGGCACCATGCGTGAAAACGTGCTGGCGCTGGAAGTCGTCACCCCGCAGGGCGAAGTCATCCGCACCGGCACCCGCGCCAAGAAAAGCAGCGCCGGCTACGACCTGACGCGCCTGTTCGTCGGCAGCGAAGGCACGCTGGGCGTCATCACCGAGGTGACCGTCAAGCTCTACCCGCTGCCCGAAGCCGTGTCCGCCGCCATCTGCAGCTTCCCCACCATCGCCGACGCGGTCGACACCGTCATCCAGATCATCCAGCTGGGCGTGCCCATCGCCCGCGTCGAACTGCTGGACGCCGGCAGCGTGCGCCTGGTCAACCAGCACAGCAAGCTGAACCTGCGTGAAGCGCACATGCTGCTGATGGAATTCCACGGCTCGCCCGCCAGCGTGAAAGAGCAGGCCGAAACCGTGCAAGACATTGCCAGCGACCACCACGGCGCCGACTTCGAATGGGCCGACACGCCCGAAGAACGCACGCGCCTCTGGACCGCGCGCCACAACGCCTACTTCGCCGCCGTGCAAAGCCGCCCCGGCTGCCGCTGCATCACCACCGACGTGTGCGTGCCCATCTCGCGCCTGTCCGACGCGCTGCTCGACACCGTGGCCGAAGCCGACGCCAGCGGCATCCCGTACTTCCTGGTCGGCCACGTCGGCGACGGCAACTTCCACATGGGCTACCTGATCGACCCCGACGACGCCGCCGAACGCGACCGCGCCGAAGCCCTGAACCACCAGGTCGTCCAACGCGCCCTGAAGCTGGGCGGCACCTGCTCGGGCGAACACGGCGTCGGCCTGCACAAGATGGGCTTCCTGGTCGAAGAAACCGGCGCGGGGGCCATCGCGATGATGCGCAGCATCAAACAGGCGCTGGACCCGGACAACATCATGAATCCGGGGAAGGTGTTTGCGGGGTAAGGCCGGCGTGGGCGCCCAGCCATTATTTAGGTTCGCCTAGAATCAATTTGGGTGACTTGAAAGGCATCGGTGTCGCGAAAGAAGTTTTATCCGATCGCGTCGCATGGCAAGTTGGCCGTCTATTTCTAGTTAGACCACTATGAGCCTTCCGCCCTTCCCACCCAAAGTCATCGCTTACATTCGGCGCGTTTTCGCTACGGCCAACCGGCGCGTTTCAGAAAAAATCGCGCGCGTGCCAAATTGCTCCGAGCCGTCGCTCGATCTAACGCTCATCGAGCATCTAACGCAATTCGCTGCGCCGCGCGTCGTTGCGCCAGGATGGACCGTAAAGATAGATGTGCATTTTTTGGGCGGTCTTCGCCACTTTCATCGATGGGAGATCGCGGACATTGGGCTGCTTGTTTTTGCAAAGCGCGGCGCGGCCGTGGTCGCGCAGAAGGTCGCTCTACTTCAGTCCAAGCGCCTCTACCCGTTCAACCATGGCGTCGTTGAGGAGTCACCTTTCGATTACCAGCTTGGCTTTGCCAACCTCGTGCCCGGCGGTCCGTCTACCTCTCTCATTAGCTCGCCGCATCAGTTTGACTTCACCGCACAGTCCAAATACGGTGCGCTGCCGGTCGGAGACGAGCAGTACATCGCAATAGAGCAGTATGAGTCTGCGCGCAACACGCCTGTGCACTACTTGCTCTACAACCCATGGAAGGTCCCGGCAACCTATCAGGTGCCCACGCACGGATCAGTCGCGCTGGGTGCGCGAGGCAATGCAGGGGCGCGCGTTATCTCAAGCGTGTCGCTTCGCCAGGCGCTGTCGCACAAACCCGTCGGATACAAGCCTTCGTTTCAAGACGTGAGCGGCCTCTGCGGGCCGGCTGCGGCACATGCCGCTGGCTGGCGCCTTGAGCACTTCGTCGCGGATCTCGTTATGAAGTGCAAGCAAGGCCGTGCGTTCAACAGCATCAATGAGGACCAAATTGGGGCGCTTTTCTTTCGTCGTAGCGGGCCAATCGCGGCTGCTTTGGCAATTACTGTAGAGGGTCCTGCAGATGACTAGAGAGGGGTCTAACAATTCATTCAAGCCGACGCCGCCTCGCGGCGCGGCTTAATTCAGGCGTTAAGATGCAATGGAGACATTGAGGTTACTTATAGGCGCTTCCGCAACGGTTCTAGCCGCGATGATCGCCGCTGTAATAACGTTTTTGGTAGCCGTTTTTACTAAAGAGTCGAAAGTTTCCGAGTTTCGGCAACAGTGGATTGAAGCGCTCAGAGACGATATTTCAGAGCTAATTTCTAACTTTTTCTACGTGGCGCATGAGTACGAGCAACTTAGCAATAGCGCGGACAGATCAAACGCTCCAATTATTCTGGATCGAATCAAACCTGAACTGATGGCGATCCATAGAGTTTACGCACGAATAGAAATGCGACTCAACCCCAAAGAACATCAGGAGTTTCTGAATATTCTTACTGAATTCGTGAAGCTTTCCGAGTACGCATCAAAATCCGCAGCGGATAAAGACGCCGCTAGTCGCAAAATGATTAATGCGTCGCAGAAAGTTCTAAAAGCTGAGTGGCAGGTGGTAAAAAGTGGCGAGGCGACCTATCGCTGGGTAAAGCGGCTGTCATTTTTCGCAGCTGTAGCTACTACTTTCACTTCTATTTATTTGGTGTATCTAAGCCACGGGTTTGCACTCTAACAGTTCCTTGGGGCCGATGCCAACGCGCGAAACAGCTTAAGTCAGCCGCTAAGTTTTGATAAATCAAATCAATACCCAGCATATGACTTTGAGCGATCATGCTTCCAGCACTTAAAAAAATGGCTCCAAACGAATAAAAATTGAGGTTTTATATATCGCCTGAATGAATTGAAGCGTTGACTGCCAGCTTCATGGCCCTTGGAATCGAAATCGCCCATGAAACCCTTCACCGACCCAGCAGTGGTAGCGCATTTCGATGCCTACCCGCCCGCGGCACGCAAGAAGTTGCTCGTCTTGCGAGAACTCATCTTCGCCACGGCCGACCAGTTGGAAGAAGTGGGCCCGCTGCAGGAAACACTGAAGTGGGGAGAGCCGGCGTACGTCACCGCGCAGACCCAAAGCGACAGCACCGTGCGCATCGATTGGAAGGCCAAGTCGCCTGAGCGCTACGCCATGTATTTCCACTGCCAGACCGGGCTGGTGGATACCTTCAGGTCGCTGTTCCCGCATGACTTCAAGTTCGAGGGGAACCGCGCACTGGTCTTTGACCTGTCGGACAAGGTGCCTACCGATGCCTTGGCGTTTTGCATTCAGGCTGCGCTCACCTACCACTCAAGAAAAAAGCGCGCGCTTGGGCGGTGATTCACGGCAGCCGCCGGGCCTCTTTTCCAGTGACCTACATGACCTGTCGGGCTGCTGCCCGCCTACAATCCCCTCCTCGCGCACCCCGCGCCCCATGGGTTCCCTCACCCCCATTCATCAAAAAGGTCTCCCTCATGTCGTCCCCTTTGGCGGCGCCGCAGCGCGTACCGCTCTTTCTCTCGCTGCTGGTGGCATTCCATATCGTCATCGTCATTGCCAGCAACTACCTGGTGCAACTGCCGATCACGCTGCTGGGCTTTCACAGCACGTGGGGGGCGTTCAGCTTTCCGTTCATCTTTCTGGCGACCGATTTGACGGTGCGGCTGGTCGGCAAGGGGCCAGCGCGGCGGGTGATTGCGTGGGCGATGTCGCCGGCGCTGGTAGCGTCGTACGCGGTGGGCGTGCTGTTCCGCGATGGGCATTTCAACGGCTGGAGCGCTTTGGGCGACTTCAACAGCTTCGTGTTCCGCATCGCCTTTGCCAGCTTTGCCGCGTACGTGCTGGGGCAGCTGCTGGACATCCAGGTGTTTGACCGCATGCGCCAAGCCAGCCATGCGTGGTGGTTGGCGCCGGCGGCGGCGTCGGTGGTGGGGCAAGCGCTGGACACGGTGGCGTTTTTCAGCATCGCGTTCTGGCGCAGCAGCGACGCCTTCATGGCCGCGAATTGGGTGGAGATTGCCGCAGTGGACTACGCCATCAAGCTGGCGGTGAGCCTGCTGCTGTTCGTGCCCGCGTACGGCGTGGCGCTGGCGGCGATTGTCCGTGTGATGAAGGACGGGCGCGCGCCGCAGGTGGGAACGGTGACCTGCCCCCCGTAGGGCGTACCAGTTGAAGGTTAGTAGAGTCCGTTTTCGCAAGGAAGAACGGACATGAAGAAGAGCAGATTCACCGACGAGCAGATCATCGGTTTTCTCAAGCAGGCCGAGG
>JAEZWW010000115.1 GCA_023442945.1 Pseudomonadota bacterium
AATGGCCGGGGTGGCGGCGCCGGTTTCCAGCAGCAGCGTGTCGAAGAAGGTGTCATTGACGACCTTCACACCCAGCTTGACCAGTTCGGCGCGCAGGATTGCGGTACTGCGCTGCACGCGCTCGGCGATGCGGCGGATGCCGACAGGGCCGTGCCACACGGCGTACATGCCGGCCATCACGGCCAGCAGCACTTGCGCGGTGCAGATATTGGAGGTGGCTTTCTCGCGGCGGATGTGCTGTTCGCGCGTTTGCAGCGCCAGGCGGTAAGCCGGCTTGCCGTGCACATCGACGCTGACGCCGACCAGGCGGCCGGGCAGGCTGCGCTTGAAGGCGTCTTTGCAGGCCATGAAGGCCGCGTGCGGGCCACCGGCGCCCATGGGCATGCCAAAGCGCTGCGTGCTGCCGACGACGATGTCTGCACCCATTTCGCCGGGCGTTTTCAGCAGCGTCAGCGCCAGCAGATCGGCGGCGAAGATCACGGCCGCGCCCTTGGCGTGGACCTTGTCGGCTTCGCCGCTCCAATCCATCAGCCAGCCGCTGCTGGCGGGGTACTGGATCAGCACGGCGAAGTAGTCGTCGGCGGCGATGGCGGCATCCCATTCAGCGGCCGAATTGGCCACCTTCACCGTCAGGCGCAGCGGCGCGGCGCGAGTCTGCATGACTTCAATGGTCTGCGGGTGGGCGTCGCCAAACACCACGATGGTATTGCCCTTGGCCTTGACCGAGCGGCGCGCCAGCGTCATCGCCTCGGCCGCGGCGGTGGCTTCGTCCAGCATCGACGCGTTGGCGATGTCCATGCCGGTGAGGTCGGTCACCATGGTCTGGAAGTTGACCAGCGCTTCCATGCGGCCCTGGCTGATCTCGGCCTGGTAGGGCGTGTACGCGGTGTACCAAGCCGGGTTCTCCAGGATGTTGCGCAGGATCACGCCCGGCGTGTGCGTGCCGTAGTAGCCCTGGCCGATGAAGCTTTTCAGCAGCCGGTTCTTGCCGGCAATGGCTTTCAGCTCGGTCAGTGCGGCGGCCTCGGTCACGGCCGGCGGCAGGGCCATGGCGTCGCTGCGCGCGATGGCGCGCGGGACGATGGCGTCGATCAGCTCCTGGCGCGAGGGCTCGCCGATGACGGCCAGCATCTGGCGCTCTTCGTCGGGCGTGACGCCGATGTGGCGGGCGATGAATTCGCCAGCGTTTTCCAGCTGACTCAGGTCGGGTGTGGCGGGGGCGGCAGGCTTGGCGGACATGCGTCGGGTCTCCAGTCAAAGCGTTCGGCAAGGCGCACCAAGCCCGGGGCCGCTTGGCCCGCGGGCGCGGTGCGTCTCACGCAGCGCTCTGGCGGGGCGATCAGGCGCCGGCGAAGGCCTGGTACGCGGCCTCGTCCATCAGCGCGGTCAACTGCCCGGCGTCGGACAGCTTGACTTTGAAGAACCAGCCCGCGCCCGTCGGGTCGCTGTTGGCCAGGCTGGGTTCGTCGCGCAGGCCTTCGTTGACCTCGGTCACTTCGCCGCTGAGCGGCATGTAGACATCGGCAGCGGCCTTCACGCTTTCGACCACGCCGGCCACTTCCTTCTGCGCGTAGGTCTTGCCGACTTCAGGCAGCTCGACAAACACCACATCGCCCAGCGCGTCCTGCGCGTGCGTGGTGATGCCAACGGTGGCGATGTCGCCATCCAAGCGGATCCATTCGTGGTCTTCGGTGTATTTGACGGTCATAGGGATGCTCCTGAAAAGAGAGCTGCTTGCGCAGAATGGTAGCCGGCTACAGCCGACTTTGATTGAAAATCAACCGCGGCGGTAGCGCGGTGGCACGAACGGCATGGCCGCCACTTCCATCGGCACCGCCTTGCCGCGCACGATGGCGTGCACTGGCGTGCCGATGGCGGCGAATTCGGGCGCGACATAGCCCATGGCGATCGGCTGGTCGACGCTGGGGCCAAGCAGGCCGCTGGTGACTTCACCAATGCGCTGGCCGGCGGCGTTTTGCAGCTCGGTGTGTTCGCGCACCGGGATGCGCTCCTTCGCGATCAGGCCGACGCGCTTGCGCGTCGCCGGCTGCGTGCCGTCCAGCTGCGCCAGCACCGTGTCGGCGCCAGGGAAGCCGCCAGCGCGCTCGCCACCGGTGCGGCGCACCTTCTGCATGGCCCAATTCAGGCCCGCTTCCACCGGCGTGGTCGTGGTGTCGATGTCGTTGCCGTACAGGCACAGACCGGCTTCCAGGCGCAGCGAGTTGCGCGCGCCCAGGCCGATGGGCGCGACCTCGGGCTGCGCAAGCAAGGCGCGCGCCAAGGCCTCGGCCTGTGACGCGTGCACGGAGATCTCAAAACCGTCCTCGCCCGTGTAGCCGCTGCGGGTGATGTACAGGTCGGTGCCGTTCCAGTTGAAGGGTGCTCCGGTCATGAACACCAGCGCTTCGGCACCCGGCACCACGCGCGCCAGCGCATCGACCGCCTTGGGGCCTTGCAGCGCCAGCAAGCCACGTTCGGGCATGGGCAGGACCTGGCAGCGCGTGCCGATGCGCGATTGGATGTGCTCGATGTCTGCGGCCTTGCAGGCACCGTTGACGATCAGAAACAGCTGCGGGCCTTCACGCTCGCCGGACGCGCGTGGCAGCGTGTCACCGGCGGTGGCGGCCGGGTCGCCCCAGTTGACGAACATCAGGTCGTCCAACACCGTGCCCTGGTCGGACAGCAGCAGGCCGTAGCGCTGCTTGTGCACGCCCAGGCCCACCACGTCGACCGGCATCAGGGTTTCCAGCGCGGCGGCGGCATCGGCCCCGACCAGCTTCAACTGGCCCATGTGCGACACGTCAAACAGGCCGGCACTGGCGCGCGTGTGCTTGTGCTCGGCCATCAGGCCGGCGGGGTACTGCACCGGCATGCTGTAGCCGGCAAAGGGCACCATGCGCGCGCCCAGCTCGACGTGCAGATCGTGCAGTGGGGTCTTCAACAAGGGGGCGTTGTCGGACGACATCGGTCGGGGCTCCTGGAATGCACAAAACAAGCATTGCGCCGGGGCGCAAGCTGCGCCGCCGGCATCGGGAACCCTGCTGTCCGCTTTACCTGAGAGATTCAAGGCGTTGGTGCGTGGCACCGGCCCCTTGCCCCTTCGGTGGGCGGTGCAGATGGCCTGCGCCGCCTCTCTCCAACAGAATTGTGTGTCGTCAGTCCTTTTTGCCTGAGCGTTCGGCCTTCGGCGGCGCCGCAACCTCCGGCGCGCTCTCCTGACTGGCGCGATTCTAGCGTGCCGAACCGCGCAGCGGGGTCATCGGTACACCAGGTCGCGCAGGCCGAGCGAGATCGCTGGCACGTAGGTGATGACCAGCAGGCACAGCAGAATCACCCCGACAAAGGGCAACAGGTGGCGAATGATCTTGTCCAGCGAAATGCGCGCCACGGTGCAGGCCGCAAACAGGTTCACACCAAAGGGCGGCGTGATCATGCCCAGCGCCAGGTTGACGACCATGATCAGCCCGAAATGCACCGGGTCGATGCCAAAGCGCTGCGCCACCGGCGCCAGGATCGGCGCCAGCACGATGATGGCAGCGCTGGTTTCGATGAACATGCCGATGATGAACAGGGCGGCATTCACGCCCAGCAGGAACATCGCCGGGTTCTTCAGCACCTCCTCCAGCCAACGGCCAACGGCTTCGGGCACACCGGCGCGTGTGATCAGGAAGGCGAACAAGCCGGCGTTGGCGATGATGAACATGATCACCGACGATGAGACGACCGATTTGCGCAGC
Source organism: Pseudomonadota bacterium (assembly GCA_023442945.1). Lineage (GTDB taxonomy): Bacteria > Pseudomonadota > Gammaproteobacteria > Burkholderiales > Burkholderiaceae_C > Ottowia. Next base: position 3,738 of record JAEZWW010000115.1, read on the forward strand.
GCGAGCATCAGATCAGGAATCTTGATCTCGCGGTAGATCAGCATGCCCACCACCAGCGCGTACAGCACGGCCACGGCCGAGGCTTCAGTCGGCGTGAAAACGCCGCCGTAGATGCCGCCCAGGATGATCACGGGCATCATCAGCGCCCACGCCGCCTGGCGGGTAGCGGCCCAGACCCCGAGGCGGCCTTCGCCGTCGTGCTTGCCCCAGCCCTTCCATTTGCAATACAGCCAGACGAAGAGCATCAGCGCGCCGCTGATCAGGATGCCAGGGCCGAAGCCGGCGATGAACAGCTCGCCGATCGACACCTCGGCCGACACGCCGTACAGAATCATCGGGATCGAGGGCGGGATGATCACACCCAACTCGGCGCTGGTAGCTTGCAGCGCGGCCGCGTAGCTGGTGGGGTAGCCGTGCTTGATCAAGGCCGGGATCAGGATCGCGCCGATGGCGAAGGTGGTGGCCACGGACGAGCCCGACACGGCCGCAAAAATCATGCAGGTCAGCACGCAGGTCATGGGCAGGCCGCCCTGCACGCCGCCCACCAGGCTCTTGGCAAACTCGACCAGCCGGCGCGAGATGCCACCGGTCTCCATCAGGTTGCCGGCCAGGATGAAGAAGGGAATGGCGGCCAGCGGAAACTTGTTGATGGAGTTGAAGATTTCCTTGGCCGAGATCAGCATGCTGGCGTTGCTGACCTGGATGCCGACGATCGACGCGAGGCCGATGGAGACGGCCACCGACACGCTGAGCGCAAAGCCCAGCACCATCGTGATCAACATGGCGCTGGTCATGCTTGCCCCCACATTGAATGTTGCAGGTCTGCGCTGCTTCCCGATGGGGCATTCGCAACCTGGCGCAATTTAACGGTGCTCATTGCGCGGTCTCCAGTTCCATGCGGCGCGGATCCAGGTAGTTGGCGACGATGCCAAAGATCGAGAACACGGCGCCGACCGGCATCGCGATGTAGGCCCAGAACATCGACAGGAATTCCAAGCCGGCCATGGTTTGCACACTGCCGCGCACGGCGTAGTCGTAACCCCACCACAGAATGACGCTCATCAACGCCAACGCGGCCAAAGCCACCACCAGGTCAAGCACGCGCTTAAGGTCGTCCGGCACGGCGCGGTAGAGCGCGTCCACGCTCACCATGGCGCCTTGGCGGAAGGCCATGGGAATGCCCAAAAACACCATCCAGATCAGGCTGAAGCGGATCAGCACCTCGCTCCATTCGGCGGGTTGCTCCAGCACGAAGCGGGTGATGATTTGGAACACACCCAGCGCCGACGCGATCACCAGCATCAGGCAGGCCAGGCCGAGCGCCATGCGGGTCGTCCACTTTTCAACGGACAGGAACAGGGCTTTCATCGCAGTCCAGATTAACAATAAAAAGCGCCCGTACCGCTAGACGGACGGGCGCAGGCAGCTATAGAGATGGTAGCGTCGTGTGCCGCCGCGTCATCATTTGACGGCGCGGATGCGGTCCAGATTGGCCTTGCCAAACTCTTTCTCGAACTGGGCATTCACGCCGGACAGTGCAGCAGCGAACTTGGCCTTGTCGATGTTGTCGATGACGGTCATGCCCTTGCTGCGCAGGTCGGCCACTCCCTTGGCGTCGTCTTCGTCCACGCGCGCGCGGTTGGCCTTGGTGCCTTCCTTGGCGGCGTCAATGAAGGCCTGCTTGTCGGCGGCCGAGAGCTTGTCGAACACGCCCTTGTTCATCACGAAGATGCAGGGCGAATACACGTGGCCGGTGAGCGTGAGGTGCTTTTGCACCTGGTCGAATTTGGCCGAGATGATCACGGGCAGTGGGTTCTCCTGCCCGTCCACGGTGCCTTGCTGGAGCGCGGTGAACACTTCCGGGAAGGCCATGGGCGTGGTGATGATGCCGAAGGCCTTGTAGGCGGCGATGTGCACCGGGTTCTCCATGGTGCGCATCTTCAGGCCCTTGAGGTCTTCCGGCGCCTTCACGTCCCGCTTGCTGTTGGTCATGTGGCGGAAGCCGTTTTCAGCCCAGGCCAGGGCTTTGAAGCCCTTGGGCTCGAACTTGGTCAGCAGGTCCTGGCCGATGGGGCCATCGAGCACGGCACGAGCGTGCGCCTTGTCGCGGAACAGGAAGGGCACGTCGAGGATCTTGGTCTCGGGCACGAAGTTGGGCACCGGGCCGGTGGAGCTGAATGCCAACTCCTGCGTGCCCAACTGCACCGCCTCGATCGATTCGCGCTCACCGCCGAGCGAGCCGTTGTAGAAGGTCTGGATCTTGTAGCGGCCGTTGGTGCGCTTTTCCACCTCTTTGGCGAAGGTGTCGATGGCGATGCCCTGGTGCGAGTTCTGCGCCACCGAAATGCTGATCTTCATGGTGGTCTGCGCGGCAGCGCCAGCGACCAAACCGAAGGCCAGGCCAAGCCCGAGGGCCAGTTGATGCAGCTTCATGGGGAATGTCTCCTGTGTCGGTGAGGGCGCGCGACACATAGGGCAGCGCGTCCTGCAAAAGCAAATGTGGATTATGGTCAGCCCAACCGCGTGAACACCACGGGGTTTTCGCGCATCCACGCCGCGCAACCACAAGGGCTGCGGCGCGGTGCGGCGTTCACTTCACGTTGCGGATGCGATCCAGATTGGCCTTGCCGAATTCCTTCTCGAACTGGGCATTGGCGGGTGCGAGGGCAGAGACGAACTTGGCCTTGTCCACCTTCTCGACGATCTGCATGCCCTTGCTGCGCAGCTCGGCCACGCCCTTGGCGTCGTCCTCGTCCACGCGCGCGCGGTTGGCCTTGGCGCCGGCCTTGGCCGCTTCGACAAAAGCCTGTTGGTCGGCGGGGGCCAGCTTGTCGAACTGGCCCTTGTTCATCAAGAACACCATGGGCGAATACACGTGGCCCGTCAGGGTCATGTACTTCTGCACCTGATCGAGCTTTTGCGACAGGATCACCGGCAGCGGGTTCTCTTGGCCGTCCACGGTGCCCTGCTGCAAGGCTGCGAACACTTCGGGCCAGGCCATGGGCGTGGTCAGGATGCCCAGCGATTTGTAGGCGGCGATGTGCACCGGGTTTTCCATGGTGCGCATCTTCACGCCCTTGAGATCATCGGGCGTGTTGATCGGGCGCTTGTTGTTGGTCATGTGGCGGAAGCCGTTGTCGCCCCACGCCAGAACCTTGAAGCCCTTGGGTTCGAATTTCTTCGCCAGCTCCTGCCCAAAAGCGCCATCGAACACCGCGCGTGCGTGCGCCGAGTCGCGGAACAGGAAAGGCACGTCGATGATCTTGGTGTCCGGCACGAAGTTCGGGATCGCGCCGCTGGTGGCAAAGGTCAGCTCCTGCGTGCCCAGTTGCACCGCTTCAATGGATTCGCGTTCACCGCCGAGCGAGCCGTTGTAGAAGGTCTGGATCTTGTAGCGGCCGTTGGTGCGCTTTTCCACCTCTTTGGCGAAGGTGTCGATGCCGACGCCCTGGTGGCCGTTCTGCGCGGCGGACACGTTGATCTTCATCGGGGTCTGGGCCACGGCCCCCAGCGAAAAGCACAGCGCCAAGCCCATGCCCAGCGCGCTGCGACGCATTCCATTCATTCGGTTATCTCCAAAAGGCTTGCGGCGCACGTGCGCCGCTTCTTGCCATTATGGAGAAAGCACAGACCCTGACCCGTACGGGTTTGCGCGGATGCATGCGGCGCGCAGGCTGCCGCGCCGTAGTGCGCGTTTCAGCGCGTGCGCACAGCCGGTTCGACGCGCAGGTACACCAGTGTTTGGTTGAGCAGCTGGTAGGCCACTTCGCCAAATGTCATGGGGCCCAGCATGTCCGGCATGGATTGGCCTTCCAGCCCGCAGTACAGGTAGTTGAGCACGCAGTTGCAGGCAAAGCTGACGGGCTTGCGCTCGCGCGGCAGTTGCTTGCGGAACGCATGCACATAGTCGCTGACCGGCGAGGCGAAGCGGTATTCCACGTCCGGGAACACCGGCCCGTACAGCTGGATGCTGCCATCGGTGGGGTGCACGCTCTGGATCGAGGCGTTGATCAGCGCGCCGTGGTAGTTGGCGACCAGTGGCAGCTGCGTGTCGATCTGGTTGCCCTTGACGTAGTCGCCAATGCGCGCCGGCTTGCCGTTGATGGTGCACAGCTTGGCCGTGAAGCCCGAATCCTTGAACTGGATGCGGTCGCCATCGCCCTGGGTGAACAGGTTGATGATGTCGATCTCGGCGTTGAAGTCCAATGCCAGCGGCACATGCACGGCCACGGCGCAGTCGGTGCGGAACTCCAGGGTGTCCCCGTTGACGACCATGGGCGCGGCCACGCCCAGGTCGTCCAGGTGAATACCGGAAATCCAGCCGATCAGCGGCTTGACGAAGTTGTCTTCGTAGTCGGGCGCGTTGCGGGCGAAGTCGGCGTGGATGTCCGAAAACGCTGGCAGGATCACCAGCGTGAAGCCGTGTTCGGGCGCATCGGTGCAGATGCGGGGCAGGTTGCGGCGGTCGTAGGTCACCACGCTGGGGCGCGCGGCGATTTGAGGCAACACCGACACAAAGACCTTGTCCTTGGTGGTGCGCCCACCCTCATGGGCCATGAAGTACGGAATGGTGCCCCCGACCCACACCCCGCGCGGCAGCTTGCGCAGCAGTGCTTCGTCGCCGGCGATGCTGAGACAGTGGCCAGCCTGAATCAGCGCGGACGCGGCCTCGACCGACAGCAGGCGACCGCCGGAAAGGGGGGAACTGCCGACCGTGCTCACGCCGGGACCCCGTTGAGTTGGCCGAGCTCATGCGCCAACTGCTGGGCGTTCTTCTCGAAGTAGCGGTGCAGCTTGCCCAGCTTGCGCTCGCGCGACTCCTCGTCGTGCGCGTCGTTGAAATCGCTCTTGGTGCGCGCCAGCAGCAGGCGCAGGCCCAGCACATCGGTTTCCAGCTCTTGCTGGCCGGTGGCCAGGCGCGTCCAGATGGCGGCGTCGGGCGCCGGCACGGTCGCGGCGCCGCTGGCGGCGGATTTGGCACTGCCCGACGCGCGGCGCTGGCCTTTGTTCTTGAGGGCGGACGCAGAGGTCCAGGGCAGCAGGGCCACGCGCTCGTGCTCGGCCGCGACCTTGAAGCGCCACAGCACCTCCAGGTTGATGTCGTGCACCTTGCAGATCGCACCCAGGTCCATGCCGCTGCACAGCAGCTCGACCAGGTGCGACGCCATGGCGCGGGTGAACGGCTGGCCGATGGGGGCTGCCCAGCTCTGCTGGTCCAAGTCGGGCGTGCCGTTGTCGTAGACGTGCACGTAAGTGGGCACGCCCACGACGTCCAGGTGGCGCCAGACTTGCTTGGGTGCCTCAACCGCCTTGTAGGTGGTGCGGCCCAGCCAGTCCTTGTGGATTTCGGTGATGCCGATGTGCAATTCCAGCGACTTGCGGTCTGCGGCCGTGCGCACCGCCTGGATGCGCCACGGTTCCCGCAGGCCCAGCAAGCCGGAAAACGTCGAGCTGGACGCTGTCGCTGTGACTGACCTCATACCGATTCCTCTTGCTCCGTTCGATGGTGGCGAATATGGGGGGTAGTTTCCCCCTTCGCTGCCATCTTACGAGACAAAAGGTAAAAATCACCGGCAAAACGTCACTACATACCGGAGTAATTCGGGCCGCCGCCGCCTTCGGGCGTGACCCAGACGATGTTCTGCGTCGGGTCTTTGATGTCGCAGGTCTTGCAGTGCACACAGTTCTGCGCGTTGATCTGCAGGCGCTGGGCGCCGCCGCCGGTGGCTTCGTCGGCGACGAATTCGTACACGCCGGCCGGGCAGTAACGGCCCTCGGGGCCGGCATATTCGGGCAGGTTGATGCGCACCGGCACCGTCGGGTCCTTCAGCGTCAGGTGCGGCGGCTGGTTTTCTTCGTGGTTGGTGTTGCTGATGAACACGCTGGACAGGCGGTCGAAGGTCAGCTTGCCATCGGGCTTGGGGTAGGCGATGGGCGCGCACTGTGCCGCCGGCTTGAGCTGCGCGTAGTCCGGCTCTTGGCGGTGCAGCGTCCAGGGGGCGTGGCCGCGCAGCACGTACTGCTCGAAGCCGTTCATCACCGTGCCCACCGTCAGGCCCTTCTTGAACCAGTTCTTGAAGTTGCGGTCCTTGTTCAGCTCGGCCGCCAGCCAGCTTCTTTCAAAAGCCTCCGGGTAGGCGGCCAGCTCGTCGTGCTGGCGCCCGGCCGTCACCGCGTCGTACGCGGCTTCCGCGGCCAGCATGCCGGTCTTGATGGCGGCGTGGCTGCCCTTGATGCGGCTGACGTTCAGGTAGCCCGCGTCACAGCCGACCAGCGCGCCGCCCGGGAAGATGGTCTTGGGCAGCGCCAGGATGCCGCCGGCGGTGATGGCGCGCGCGCCGTACGACAGGCGCTTGGCGTTCACGTTGCCGTTGTCGTCGGTGAAGTACCACTTGACGCGCGGGTGCGTCTTCCAGCGCTGGAACTCCTCGAACGGGCTCATGTACGGGTTCTTGTAGTTCAGCCCGACCACGTAGCCGCAGTACACCTTGTTGTCTTCAGCGTGGTAGAGAAAGGCGCCGCCATAGGTGTGCTCGTCCATCGGCCAGCCGGCGGTGTGCATGACGAAGCCGGGCGTGTGGCGGCTGGGGTCGATCTCCCACAGCTCCTTGATGCCGATGGCGTAGCTTTGCGGGTCGCTGTGCTCGTCCAGCTTGTAGTGTGCGATCAGCTGCCGGCCCAGACTGCCGCGCGCGCCTTCGCAGAACAGTGTGTACTTGGCGTGCAGCTCCATGCCCAGCTGGAAGTTCTCGGTCGGTTGGCCGTCCTTGCCGATGCCCATGTTGCCCGTGGCCACACCCTTGACGCTGCCGTCGTCGTTGTAGAGCACTTCGGCCGCCGGAAAGCCGGGGAAGATCTCCACACCCAGCGCCTCGGCCTGCTGCGCCAGCCAGCGCACCACGTTGCCCAGGCTGACGATGTAGTTGCCGTGGTTGTTGGCGAACGGCGGCAGCAGCAGGTTGGGCACGCGCGTGCCGTCGGTCTCGTTCAGGAAGACGTAGGCGTCATCGGTCACCGGTTGGTGCAGCGGTGCGCCTTTTTCCTGCCAGTCGGGGATCAGCTCCGTCAGCGCCTTCGGGTCCATGACAGCGCCAGAAATGATGTGCGCTCCCGGCTCCGAGCCCTTTTCCAGCACCACCACCGACACGTCCTGCGCGCGATCGGCCGCCAGTTGCTTGATGCGGATCGCGGCCGACAGGCCGGCGGGGCCAGCGCCCACGATGACCACGTCGTACTCCATCGCTTCGCGGGGACCGTATTGCTGGATGATTTCCTCGGGTGTCATGGGCGGTGATCTCGTCGTGTTTTGAAATAATGGTCGGTCGCCGGCTGTGCGCTGCGGCGGCTGTCGGGTCTGTGACCCATTGTATTCAGGCTGCGGCGCATGATGCACCGCCTGCGCGACAGCGCGCGAACCGTTTTTTGGGAGCTTTTTTCCGTGAGCTACAACATCGATCTTTCTGGCCGCGTGGCCTTCGTCACCGGCGCTTCGGGCGGGCTGGGCGCGCAGTTTGCGCGCACGCTGGCCAAGGCCGGCGCCGGCGTGGTGCTGGCCAGCCGGCGCATGGAAAAGCTCAAGGACCTGCGCGCGCGCATCGAAGGCGATGGCGGCGACGCCCACGTGGTCGAGTGCGACGTGACCGACGTGCATTCCATCAAGGCCGCCGTGGCCCATGCCGAAACGGAAATGGGCTCGATCGACATCCTGGTTAACAACTCCGGCGTGTCCACCACCCAGCGCATCCAGGACGTGACCGAGGACGACTACAACTTCGTCTTCGACACCAACGTGCGCGGCGCCTTCTTCGTCGCGCAAGAGGTGGGCAAGCGCATGCTGGCGCGTTCGCGCGGCGCGGCGCCGGGCAGCTTCACCGGCGGGCGCATCATCAACATCGCCAGCATGGCGGGGCTGAAGGTGCTGCCGCAGATCGGCGTGTACTGCATGAGCAAGGCCGCCGTGGTGCACATGACCAAGGCGATGGCGCTGGAATGGGGCCGCTTTGGCATCACCGTCAACGCCATCTGCCCGGGCTACATCGACACCGAAATCAACCACGCGCACTGGCAGACCGAGCAAGGCCAGAAGCTGATCGCCATGCTGCCGCGCAAGCGCGTGGGCGAACCGAAGGACCTGGATTCGGTGCTGATGATGCTGGCCAGCGACCAAAGCCACTTCGTCAACGGCGCCGTAATCGCCGCCGACGACGGATTTGCGCTCTGATCGGGTGCTGGCCCTACAACCATCTGCGCGAGCAGCTATTGTTTAAATAGCGAAAATGTTCGCAGGTATCGCGGCGGGCCTCGCCGCCGGTGCGCTCTGGGGCCTGGTGTTCGTCGCGCCGCGCATGGTGGCCGAGTTCGGCAGCGTCAACCTGACGGCCGGGCGTTTCATCGTCTATGGCGTCGTGGCCGCGGCGGCCCTGGCCCCCGCCGGGCGCCGCGTGCGCTGGCCGACGGGGGCGCAGGCTTGGGGCGCGCTGTGGCTCAGCGTGCTGGGTTTCACCGGTTACTACCTGGTGCTGGTGCTCGCCATCCGCGACGCGGGCAGCGAAATGCCGGCGCTCATCGTCGGCACCATTCCGGTCTGGGTCATGCTGCTGGGCAAGCCGCATGGCCTGCGCTGGGCGGCGCTGCTGCCCGGGCTGGTGCTGACGGTGGCCGGCATCGCGCTGATGGCGCAGCAGCCGGACGCAGCCGCGGCGAGCGCGGTCCCTGCGCACTATGCGCGCGGCCTCGTCCTGGCCGTGGCGGCGATGGCCTGCTGGACCGCGTTCGCGCTGCTCAATGCCGCCTGGCTGCGCCGCCACCCCGAAGTGCGCGCCACCGACTGGGCCAATTGGCTGGGCCTGGCCACCGGCCTGGGCGGGGTCGGCCTGGCGCTGGCTTGGGGCAGCCCGCCCGCCGCGTTGATGGCCGAGCCGCGCTGGCCCGCCTTTGCCCTGGTGGTCGTTGCGCTGGGCTTGGGCGCCAGCTGGCTGGCGACCATTCTGTGGAACCTGGCCAGCCAGCGCCTGCCCGCCAGCCTGTGCGGGCAGCTGATCGTCAGCGAGACGCTGTTCGCCTTGCTGTACTCTTTTCTCTGGGATGGGCGCTGGCCCACGGCGACGCAATGGGCGGCCGCCGCGTTGTTCACCACTGGCATCCTGGCCAGCATCAAGGCACACCGATGAAGATCGAGATTCCCGAACGCAAGAAGCTGGTGTTTGAAACCCGCATGCCCGTGCGCTGGGGCGACATGGACGCCATGGGCCACGTCAACAACGCCATGTATTTCCGCTACCTGGAATCGACCCGGCTCGACTGGTTCCGCCTGATCGGCTTCCAGCCCGACCCGCAGGGCCAGGGCCCGGTCATCGTCAACGCCTTCTGCAATTTCTACCGCCAGCTGGAATACCCGGACGACATGCTGCTCAAGATGTACGTCAGCGACCCGGGACGGACGACATTTGAAAGCTGGACCACGATCGAAAAGTCCGACCAACCCGGCGTCATCTGCGCCGACGGCGGCGCCACCACCATCTGGGTCGACTTCCCCAAGCAGAAGGCGGTCGACTTGCCTGACTGGATGCGCCAGCTCATCACCGAATGAGCCGCCCATGAAAAAACGGCCGCATCGGCGGCCGTGGGGCGTGAGCGCGGGGCTCAGCGTTGCAGGGGCGGTGCGATCCGCCCCACAGCAGGGCTTACTCGCCCGTGGCGTGCGTCGGGGCGCTGTTGTGTTGCTGGGCCACCGTGCCGCTGTCGAACAGGCCCGAAGCGGGCGGGTTGGCGATGGCTTGGGCGCGCACTTCAGCGCGGGTCAGCGAGCTGCCGCCTTGCGCATAGGCCTGGCCGTCAAACGCGCCGGAGGCCGGGGGTGTGGCGACCGCCTGGGCTTGCACTTCGGCGCGGGTCAGCGTCGACACGGCCTTGGCTTCGTCCAGGAACAGGGGGCCTTCGCCGCTGGCGGGCATTTGGGCCATGGCGTTGCCGGCGAACAGAGCGGCGAGGGCAGCAGCGGCGGCGATAGAAGCGAACTTGGTCATGGTGTCTTTCCTTGGTCTAACTGGTCTTTGAAAGGTGCCAGCAACTCGCCGGCGCTTGTTTGGCGGGGGCGCTGGCGAGATCCTTTTCTTTGGGACCTGGCCTTGCGCTGCTGCCATGACCTGTACTTTCCTCTTTATCGGACCTGGGAAAAACCCTTAGATCCGCAATTCGGTTTTTCCAAATTGGAAACAATGACCGGGAACTTTGTGGAATTGAATGAACTTCCGGGGGTAGAGAACCAGGTTGCGCGTCAGGCGCATGGCGCGGCTGCGCCCTGAGCCGCTGGCCTGCCATGACCCATTGAGATGCACCGGTGCCTGGACGATTGGGGTTGCCGCGCGGTGCCCCGCGGGCGCACGCTGGCCACCGACCAGCGCTTCCCACGACAAAACGGCCGCAAAAGCGGCCGTTTTTCGAGCTAAGCGGATGTCATCCCGGCTGGCGCTGTGCGCGCCAACCGCTTCTGACCTTACTCGCCAGCAGCTTGCGTCGGGGCCACGCGGTGTTGCTGGGCGACGGTGGAGCCATCAAACACGCCCGAAGCAGGCGGGTTGGCAATGGCTTGGGCACGCACTTCAGCGCGGGTCAGGCCGGCGTTGCTATTGGCCACTGTCTGGCCGTCAAAAGCACCCGAAGCGGGGCGCTGGGCCACAGCTTCGTTGCGCACGCTGTCGCGGGCAACGGTGGACACGGCCTTGGCTTCGTCCAGGAACAGAGGGCCTTCGCCGCTGGCGGGCAGTTGGGCCATGGCGTTGCCGGCGAACAGAGCGGAAAGGGCAGCAGCGGCGGCGATAGAAGCGAACTTGGTCATGGTGTCTTTTCCTTTAATTGATCTTCAAAGTGCCAGCGGAACTGCTGGCGGTCTTGGTGGCCGGGGCGTTTGGAGATCCTTTTTTTCGGACCTGGCCTTGCGCTGCTGCCATGACCTGTACTTTGCGCTTCGACGCCGGTTTGAAACAGGACCTGGGAGGCAAGTCACTGTTTCGGGGCCGGAAACAATGGGGGGTGAGGGTGCCCGGCGCGCCTGACAACGCTGCAGCAGGGAATTCAAGAGAAATTGGCCGCCCGCCCTACATCCACCAGCGCGGTCAGCTATAAAAAAGATGGCAAAAAGAAGGGGCGGCTGACCACTTGAACGCCGTGCCCTGGATGGCGCCACCGCGACTTATCTGCGTGGAGCGACTGTGCAATTCAGCGAGTGGAAGCGTGCCGACGGACGAATCCTCCTGGCCTGACCCGCAGAGGCGCGCTGGGGGCGCCCCGTTTCCGGCGACCGCGCGCTGCCGCCGAAGGGCGCGCGGCTTCCACAGCGCGCAACACGCAACCGGCAGCCCTGCCGCGCCGCCCCTGCCGCGACGCTGCCGGCGCGGCCCTACACGCCGTCCGACACCGCCGCGCTGCTCGGCACAGCGGCGGCGCGGGCGTGCGGCAAGGGCGCCAGGGCCTGTTCAAACTGGCGCGTTGCGGCGGGCCAGTTGAACTGTTCGGCGTGGCGGCGCACGGCGTCGCGCGGCTTTTTCAGCGCCGCCAGGCACGCGGCGCGCAGGTCCTTGTCCAGCGCGCCGCCCGGCGAATAGTGGCCGACCACGTCGATCGGCCCGGGCACCGGGTAGGCCGCGACCGGCGTGCCGCAGGCCATGGCCTCGGCCATCACCAGGCCGAAGGTGTCGGTCACGCTGGGGAAGACCATCACGTCGGCGGTGCGGTAGACGGCGGCCAGCTCGTCCCCGCTCAACACGCCGAACCAGCGCACGCCGGGGAACTGGCGCTTGAGTTTGGCTTCTTCCGGCCCCGTGCCAGCCACCCATTTTTCGCCCGGCAGGTCGAGCGACAAAAAGGCCTGCACCTGCTTTTCGACCGCCAGCCGCCCCACGTACAGGAACACCGGCACGTGCGAGCGTGGCAGGCGCGGCCCATCGGGCGTGAAGGCTTCCAGGTTGACGCCGCGCGACCACAGCCGCGCGCGGGTGAAGCCGCGCTGCACCAGGTCGGTCACGATGGCGGGCGTGGGCGCCAGCGTGGCCTGCGCGGCGTTGTGAAAGCGGCGCAGGAGCGCGTAGCTCCAATCCACCGGGACCAGCACGCGCGCCTGCACGTATTCCGGAAAGCGGCTGTGGTACGCCGTGGTGAACGGCCAGCCCCGGCGCAGCGCCACACCGCGCGCCGCCCAGCCCAGCGGGCCTTCGGTGGCGATGTGCAGGCAGTCGGGCTGCACGCGGTCGATGTGCCGGGCCACGGCGGCGCGACTGGCCAGGGCGAGCGAGATTTCAGGGTAGGTCGGGCAGGGCACCGAGCGGAAGTCCTGCGGCGACAGGATGTGCGTGCTGTGGCCCATCTGCTGCAGATGGCGGGTGGTCATCTTCAGCGTGCGCACCACGCCATTGACCTGCGGCTCCCACGCATCGGTGACGATCATGATCTTCATCGGTGCTATTGAACTGGTAGCTGCCTGCGCAGGTGGTTGTAGGGCGCAAGCACTTTTTTATTGAAATGCAGGCGCAGCGCCATGCGTCGACGTCCTGATTGGAGCGTCGCCGTGTGAAGCGGGCGTGACGGTGTCGTGTCAGGCCGACAGCGTGGCCACAGGCAGCCACAGGCGTGGCGCAGCGCGGGCGGCTCCCGCAGCGGGTGTAAACCGGGTGGCGGCCAGGCGCGACCGGCCGCAGGTGCGGGGAAAAGCGAGCCCGCGCAGGCCGGCCGGACGTCTGGCCGGTGGCGGGCGGGCGCTCAGTCCGCCTTCTTCTCGCGCGGCACGCGGCCCATCAAATAAAACTCGGGGTTGGGCTGCATGCCACTGAAGCTGGCGATGCGGTTGGACAGTCCAAAGAACGCGGTGATGGCGGCGATGTCCCAGATGTCCTCGTCGTCAAAGCCGTGCGCGTGCAGGGCGCTGAAGTCGTCGTCGTTGATCTCGGCCGAGCGCTCGCACACCTTCATCGCAAAGTCGAGCATGGCGCGCTGGCGCGGCGTGATATCGGTCGCCTTGCGGTAGTTGACGGCCACCTGGTCGGCCACATGCGGCTTTTTCTCGTAGATGCGCAGCAGCGCGCCGTGCGCCACCACGCAGTACAGGCACTGGTTGGCCGCGCTGGTGGTGGTGACGATCATCTCGCGGTCGCCCTTGGTCAGGTTGCTGTTGCGGCCGGCGCTTTCGGGCTCCATCAGCGCGTCGTGGTACGCGAAGAAGGCGCGCCATTCGGCGGGGCGGCGCGCCAGGCCCAGGAACACATTGGGCACAAAGCCGGCTTTTTCCTGCACGGCCAGCACCTGGGCCTTGATGTCGTCGGGCAGGGTGTTCAGGTCGGCAAGCGGGTAACGGGCGGCCATGGGTGAAGTCTCCTCGGTGTTCATCTGGATACGGGGGCCCACACGTTGTACCACTTTGGCGCTGTGCGGCGGCCAAGGCACGCCGGAGCGCACCCATAATCCGGCTTCCTGAATTTTTTGCTGATAAGGACTGGCTTCGTGAAACTGCTTTCCACCCTCGTTCTGTCCACGCTGGCCGCGGGCGCCTTCGTCACCACCGCCGCGCACGCCGCCCCTGAAAAGCTGCCCAGCGGCCTGGTGTACGAATCGGTCAAGGACGGCACCGGCGCCAGCCCGGCCGCGACCGACACCGTCAAAGTGCACTACCGCGGCACGCTGCCCGAGGGCGGCAAGGAATTCGACAGCTCCTACAAGCGCGGCGAACCGGCCGATTTTCCGCTGAACCGCGTCATCCCCTGCTGGACCGAAGGCCTGCAAAAGATGAAGGTCGGCGGCAAGGCCAAGCTGACCTGCCCGCCCGCCATCGCCTACGGCGCGCGCGGCGCTGGCGGCGTGATTCCGCCCAACGCCACGCTCAACTTCGAAGTCGAACTGCTGGGCATCCAGGGCAAGTAAGCCCGGCGCGGGTGGGGCGCGACGTCGCCCCGCCTGTCCCAATCCATCGCGCCGCGTGGCGCGGTGGCGCCGGGGGCGGCGCCCCCAATCTGCTTAGCGCAGATTTTGCTATTCAATCAATAGCTGGTCGCGCAGATAGCTCTAGGGCCAGCGGCCAATTTGGCATAAAAAAGGCGATGGACCTGCTATCGCCCGGAACGGCCCGGCGCCTAGCGCACCGGGCCTTTTTCATGGGCCAGAGTGGCGGCGCGCGCCCTGCAGTGCGGCGCGCCGCGCGCTCAAGCGCCCGTCACTCCTTCACCGTCGTCTGCACCAGCGCCGGGCTGGCCGCGATCTCGCTTTCGCTGTAGGGCACCTTCAGCCACTGCTGGTCGCTGTAGCGCTTGGTGTAGTCGCCGTAGTGTGGCGACGCCGGGTCGTCCGACAGCGAGAAGGTCAGGAAGGTGTACGCGTCCACCTTGCCGGCCGGGAAGGTCACCACCTGCATGTACGAGTTGCCGTGCGGCTGCCCGTCCATCGCGTACCCGGCCGGCGACAGCGGCGCCTGCGAGCAGTTGATGGTGAAGTAGCCCGTCGCCCCGCAGCCGCCGAACAGCGGCAGCTTGGTACTGCCGCGCGTCACGTACAGCACGTCGCCGCGCGGCGCGTCCAGCGCGATGCCGTTGGCCAGCACGTTGGTCACCGCGGTGTCGAACGCCTGGCCGATCTGCGCTGAGGCGGCGGTGTTCAGGTCGCGCGGGGTGTTCAGCGGGTCGTTGGCGTCAAACGGCACCTTGTACAGCGTGGCGTCGGGCACCTTCAGCGCGGTCAGCGCGGTCCAGAACTCGTCCCACAGGTGCGACCCGCGCGACGTCTTCAGGCCCTTGCCGTCCCAGCCCTGCAGCGCCGCGCAGCCGGCCGCGCGGTTGCTGCCCGCAGGCGCGTCACCGGCAGCGCACAGCATGGCCAAAGCCTGGTCCTTGAACTGGGCCGACAGCACGCGGCTGTCCAGCACCATCTGGCGCACGATCTCGCTGGTGGCCTTGTTGCCCGGGTAGCCGTCGGTGCCCGCCAGGCGTTGCAGCGCCATGGTGTGGCCCAGGCGCGTGCGCAGGCTTTGCGGCGTGCCCGTGGGGCCGAAGATCGCCGGGTAGCCCGTCAGCGGCTGGTTCGGGTTGCTCAGCCAGTAGCTGTCGTTCATGTTGCCGACGTAGTCCGCGCGCTTCAGGAAGGGCATGCGGCTGGCGCCGATGGCCCCGTCCTGCACCGAATCGGCGTCGCGCTGCCAGTTGCAGGCGCTGCGCGAGCCGTCCAGCACCGGCACGTTGGGCATCGCCACGGCGGCCGCCGCGCTGAAGGGCGTGGCGCAATCGGCCAATTGTTGCGGCGGCACGTTGGGCACGGCGCCGATGTCGGCGTACCAGGCCTGCGCGCTGCCGCGGCCCACGGCCACGGTGTTGACCCAGGGGATGGCCGCCTCTTCACGCTGGATCTGCGCGAATTCGTCCAGCGACTTGGCCTGGCTCCAGCGGAACCAGTTCTTCAGCGTGCGGTGGTTGTCGGCGTTGATGTCGCGGATGGCCACCGCGCTCTGCGCCGTCCAGCCCATGGCCGGGTGCAGGCTCGACAGGTTGACCACCGGCCCGTACGGCGACTGGTACAGCGTGCGCTTGACCTGCGACACCGCGCCGCCCGCGCCCAGCACGTCCACCGTGATGGCGTTGGCCTGCAGCGGCTTGGACTGGCCGTCCAGCAGATAATGCGTCGGGTCCTTCGGGTCCAGCGTCATGACGAAGAAGCCGAAGCGCCGCGCGGTCGACACCGTGTGGCTCCAGGCGATGTCGTTGTTGAAGCCGATCTGCGTCAGCGGGATGCCCAGGAAGGACACGCCGCTGACGTTGACCTCGCCATCGATCGTCAGCTGCGCTTGGTAGAAGCGGTCAGGCCCCTTCCAGTACCAGTGCGGGTTGCCGAACAGCAGCGGGCTGTCGCTGCCCGTGCCGTCGGTGCCAAAGCCGTACATGTTGCTGCCCACGCCATCCGGCCCGCCCACCTGCAGCGGCGGCGTCTGCATGCTGCCTGGTGCAATGGGCGCGGGCTTTTGCGCGCTGCCCGCTTTGGCGCCGGCCGCGGCCGGCGCGGGCGGTACGGCGTTGGCAATCGCCGGCACAAAGTTGCTGTAGCCCCCCGCCAGGTTGGCCGAGGCCACGCGCCGCCACAGGTCCTGCGGCGTGACGGTCTTCACCCAGGGCTGGCCGCTGCAGGCCGCGTTGGCCTTGCTGGCGCCGCTCTTGGCTTCACCGACGTAACGGTTGTAGCCCGCGGCAAAGCCTTCGACCATGCGCAGCAGCTTCTCCGGCTGGGCCGCCATCAGCCGCGCCACCGCGTCGTCGGTCAGCACGTGCTTGAAGTAGAAGTCCGAATCGATGTTGCGCGGCAGCGCAATCGTGCTGTTGTAGACCGCCTTGGCGTCTGCGCCGAAGTAGCGCGAGCGCTCGCCCCGGTACGTCAGCATCGAATCGGCGATCGTGCACAGCACGTCCTGCGCCTGCGCGTAGCCGATGCCGTAGCCCAGCGACCCCCAGTCGGCCGCCTTGACGTGCGGCACGCCCATTTCCGTGCGCCGGATGTCGGCGCTGTATTTGCTGGTGGGTGGCGGCCCCGTGTTGCCGCCGTCATCGTCGTTGTTGTCAGAACCGCCGCACGCCGCCAGCGCCAACAAGGCGGCGCAGGCGATCAAGGACAGTCCGGCACGGGGGCCCGAGCGGGCAAGGCTGTGCATGGCCATGGGTGAGAGTCTCCTGATTTCTTGTGGACCGACATGCCCGGCATGTGGAGGACGGGCAGGTGAGGTGTCGCAGCGCAACGTTGGCGCGCGACGAAATCATGATGGCACAGGCGGGGTGGGGTGGGCAATGTGGGGTGGTGAGCAGCCCTGGCCCCAACGGCTGGTTAGGCTGTCTGCACACGTCCGACTTCTCCGCCCTGCATCGACCAAGGTGAAGGGAGCGGCCCAAGTCTCGCGGAATGAGTGCCCCGCTACCTTCCACTCGCGGGTAGGAAGCTCGCTGCGAGATCAGCGATAGGCTTCAATCCAACCTAAGTTCGAATTGTGCTTTTGCCTTATCCCTGTTACCACCAAAAAGCGCGTCCTTCGCATCGGCCGATGTTGCCCAACTCGTCGATACGGCTACCGAATACAACTCTAGCTCTTTGATCTGAATGTGACGCAATGCGTCTTCATCGAGATGACGCTCGATGAAATTTTGGAGACGAGGACCTGCTTCGATCCGCCAGATCATGAGCCGACGAACTGCTCGCACCAAGTTGCCCAGCGGCGAAGGATTTGGAAGTAGGTTGATATCTAGGGTTCTGCTGCGAATTCGAGACAGATAGTCTTCTGAGCAGATCAGCTTCTTTTCTTTTAGATCGTATGCGACTGCATCCCAATCAAAAAAAGTACTCGAAACGATGTCCTCAAGCGAATTCAAGGTGACATGCTTACGCGCCCAGGTTGTCTCGAGTGCCCAAAAATCAATCTTCCACGGCCCTTGCTTGCAGCCAAATCCGCCAAACCGATTCGGTGTAGCGTCTAGCGAGGACGCGATTTCAGCGATCCTCTCTTTAGGCGCGTCGATTACAAGATCTACGTCCGACCGAAAACTGCTCCGCCCCCCATATGCAAAATCGCGCACAAGCCCGCCCACTACCGCCAAGCGATCGAAGCCAAAGAATGCATCTTTCAACACTTGACGGAGAAATTCCATCTCTCCGGTGTTGTTCGCCCAGAAATATCGATCCAGGCGGCGCTTCAGGGCATCGTTATTAGGCGCTGTTGACATGAGGAATGCCCTGAATCTCGCCCCAGAGACGCATCGCGAATGAGTCCGTCATGCCGGACATCATGTCAGTCAAAAGACGTAGCTCACGATAGCGTAGGCTCCCGGCGCCATGATCGGCCTGCGCGGCAGAAGCAGCATCCTGGACATAGTTGGGGCTGATTACCGAGAAGATGAATTTGGAGCGGGCGCTTTTCCGCTTGGAATCGATGACATTGTCATTCTTGCGATCGCGAATCGCTTCCCAGAACGCACACATTAAGCCGTCGAGCGCCGCAGCACCGAGTGCCTCCGCTTTGAGTACATCGATATTCTCGAACGCATACTTTTGCGCAATCTTTTTCAGCGCTGAACACAGTGGTGAATTGTCCATCAATGGTGTCGCATGGCTGTACGTGAAGATGGCCGTCACGTTGCTGCTGAACTGATCGCTCGCGTGCGAAACCAAGGCCCCGATGAGGTGCGCGCGCAAATACTGAATTTTGATATCACGCAGTGTGTCCGGGCGCAGGTCTTTTTCTTCAATTCTGCCAAACAGATCATGCAGGCCTTTTACAGTTGGATCGCGTGGAACCTTATGACGCAATATGACCAGTACGTCGTCTGGCGACATCACCCCCTTCTTCAAGACGTCGTCCACGTCTAGGACGGAGTAGGCGATATCGTCGCAGGCTTCCATGATCCAAGTGACGGGATGCCGCTGACCTTCGCTCAGGCCAGTTTGAGCTCGAATCCATTCGACCACGCTTCGCTCTGACGAAAAATACCCTCCCTTTTTCTTGACCGGGCAGTTGTCGTCGACTGCCGCAAAGCTCACTGGATACTTAAGTCCAGCAGCCAAAGTGGCGGCTGTTAGGTCGAGTCCCATACCAGCCACGTGGGTCTGAAGGCGTGTAAGCAACCGGAGCGCCTGCGGGTTGCCGTCAAATGCTGTGAACTCCGAACGAAGGGCGTCTGGCACGATCTCCTGTGGACTCAGTTCGTCACCATCAAGGGCCTTCTTGCTGAAGATCCATTTTTCACGCGTTTTGAACCAACGGCCGATAGCGGCTTCACCCTGGTGGCCAAAAGGTGGGTTGCCAAGATCATGTCCAAGTCCTGCAGACTGGAGAATTGGTTGGATGACGTTGACCAGGGCAGCTTCATCGAGGCCCGACCCATTGAACTCAGATATGTTCTTGATGTAGACACGCGTGCCAATAGATCGAGCGAGGTTTGCGACTTCGTGAGAGTGAGTCAAACGTGTTCGCACCCCGTCGTTCTCATCCATCGGCCAAACCTGCGTCTTGTCGGCGAGTCGCCGGACGGGCGCTGAGAACAACAGCCGGTCGTAGTCATGCTGGAAATCCGAGCGTGGGTCGTCGGACTTGGGTTCCTCCGCCTGGACACTTGATGACGTGTCGCACCCTTCTGTAGCACGATCAGGGTGCTGAGGCTCCCCATTGGGCCGTGGTCGACGCGCGGTGGACCAAATATTCTGAGGCGGAGCTGGCTTAGTCATAGGCCATTTTAGTGGTGGAAGTCCGCTCAATTGGAGGTGCATTGGGTTCGCGGTCATGCATAGAAGGGGTGTGGAAGCGGCGGGCTGGTGTTCCGCTTCAGTGTGTCTTAGCCAAGATCGCAAAAGGCAGCCGCCGAAGAAATGCGATGCGGGACTTTTGTGCGCCAGCCCCTCACCCCGCCATCAACTTCTGCACCAACTCCGCCGTCGTCGCCGCCGCGTACTTGCGCATCAAGCGCGCGCGGTGCAGCTCCACGGTGCGGTGACTGATTTCCAGCTGCCGGCCAATCTGCTTGCTGGTCAGCCCTTGCATCAGCTGCGCGGCGACTTCGCGTTCGCGCGGGGTCAGGTGGGCTTTGTTCGTGCTGCTGCTGCGGCGGGCGCCCAGGTCTTCAAAGGTCCAGATGCCGGCTTCGTGCGGGGCGTCGCGGTTGAGGGCGCGGCCGATGACGTGGCACCAGAAGGTTTCGCCGGCCAGGGCGCCGTGCAGGTTGCCGACGCGCCGCATCATGCGGTGGTCGGCGTAGCGGCCGCTGGCGTTGAGGATGGGCAGCATGCGTTGGCCCAGGCGTTCGTATTCGGCGACGCTGGGGTAGAGGATGGCGAAGGACTGGCCGATGAGCTGCTCGCGCGTGGCGCCAAACATCTCGCACACGAAGGCGTTGCAGTCGACCATGACGCGCTGGCGTGACAGGACCATGCCCATGGGCGCGTGTTCAAACGCGAGCTGGTAGTCGATGGCGGCATGGTGGGGCGCTGCCGGTGCATTTCGGATAGCGGGGGCAGTAGGCACAGGGGTGTCACGCGGCGGCAGCTTGGGGGTCACCATGACGTAATACTACGTATGTCTGTATGTAGTATCGTCATTGGCGATGCGGGGGCGCGGTGGCGCGGGCCGCATGTCAATGCAGGATGGTGTGGCCGCGCGGCCGCACGCTTGTCCTTCCCTTCCACTGTTTCAGAGCGAGTGAACATGGCGAACAAGATTTATGCCTCCGCCAAGGAGGCGTTGGCCGGTGTGGTCAAGGACGGCCAGATGCTGGCCGTCGGCGGCTTTGGCCTGTGCGGCATCCCCGAGGCGCTGATCGAAGCGCTGCGCGATTCCGGCGTGAAGGACTTGACCTGCGTGTCCAACAACGCGGGTGTGGACGGCTTTGGCCTGGGCAAGCTGCTGGAGACGCGCCAGATCAAGAAGATGATCGCCAGCTACGTGGGCGAAAACAAAGAGTTCGAGCGCCAGTACCTGGCGGGCGAACTGGAACTGGAATTCACCCCCCAGGGCACGCTGGCTGAAAAGCTGCGCGCCGGCGGCGCGGGCATCCCGGCCTTCTTCACCAAGACGGGCGTGGGCACGGTGGTGGCCGAAGGCAAGGAAATCCGCGAATTCGATGGCCAGACCTATGTGATGGAGCGGTCCCTGGTGCCCGACGTGGCGCTCGTCAAGGCCGACGTGGCCGACAAGAGCGGCAACCTGCGCTTTAACCTGACGGCGCGCAACTTCAACCCTGCGGCGGCGACGGCCGGCAAGGTCTGCATCGTGGAAGTGGAAAAGATCGTGGAAGTGGGCGAGATCGCCCCCGATGACGTGCACCTGCCCGGCATCTATGTGCACCGCATCGTGCTGAACGCCAACCCCGAAAAGCGCATTGAAAAGCGCACCACCCGCCCCGCTTAAGGAGTAGCACCATGGCTTGGACCCAAGATCAGATGGCCGCACGCGCGGCGCAAGAGCTGCAGGACGGTTTCTACGTCAACCTGGGCATCGGCATTCCCACGCTGGTGGCCAACCACACGGGCGACAAAGAGGTGTGGCTCCAGTCGGAAAACGGCATGCTGGGCATTGGCCCCTTCCCGACCGAAGACGAGGTGAATGCCGACCTCATCAACGCTGGCAAGCAGACGGTGACGACCATCCCGGGCTCGTCCATCTTCGGCAGCGACCAGTCGTTTGCCATGATCCGCGGCGGCAAGATCAACCTGTCGATCCTGGGCGCGATGCAGGTGTCCGAAGGCGGCGACCTGGCCAACTGGATGATCCCCGGCAAGATGGTCAAGGGCATGGGCGGCGCCATGGACCTGGTGGCCGGCGTGGACCGCGTGATCGTGCTGATGGAGCACGTGGCCAAGAAGAAGGACGGCTCGGTCGACCTGAAGATCCTGCCGCAATGCACGCTGCCGCTGACGGGCGTGAAGGTGGTCGACCGCATCATCACCGACTTGGGCGTGTTCGACGTGACCGACAAGGGCCTGAAAGTGGTCGAGCTGGCCGACGGCGTGACGCTGGAAGACGCGCAAAGCAAGACGGGTGTGACGCTGCACCAGTAAACGCACGCGGCCGCTGCGCGTTGGTGGCCAACTGCAAAGACAAGCGCCCCGCGGGGCGCTTTTTCTTTGGGGCTGCGGGCAGGGCGCAGCAAGGCCGCCGAACAAAAGAAAAAGCCCGCATGTCTTGTGAACATGCGGGCTTTTTGCCTGGTGCCGACTGCCGGGATCGAACTGGCGACCTACGCGTTACGAGTGCGTTGCTCTACCAACTGAGCTAAGTCGGCGAAAACCTGAACCCGAAATTATATACGAACTGAATTGGGCCTTGTCTTGGCCGTGGGGCTTTTTCGCCACGGGTGGAGTCGGCGGCTAGACTGGGCTTTTGCCAACGCGCACAGGAGACGCCCACATGCTGAAGCCCGACCACGTTCAAGACACCGCCGCCTTGCTGGATGCGCGCCCCGAAGCCGCTGCCGGCGCGCCGTCGCGGCGCCGCGCGATCCAGCTGGGGCTGGGTGGCCTGGGTGTGGGCTACGCCGCGGCCACGCTGCCGGTGGCGGCGCAGACCGCCATCAACACCAAGGCCGATGGGCTGACCGCGGGCGAAGTCACCATCGACGTCGCCGGCTTCAAGATGCCGGCCTACCGCGCGCAGCCTACTGGCAAGACCGGCCTGCCGGTGGTGCTGGTGCTGTCCGAGATCTTTGGTGTGCACGAATACATCGCCGACACCGCGCGCCGCTTCGCCCACGCGGGCTACCTGGCGATCGCGCCCGAGCTGTTCGTGCGCCAGGGCGATGCGCAAAGCTATGGCGAGATGGCCAAGCTGATGAGCGAAGTGATTGCCAAAGTGCCCGACGCGCAGGTGCTGGGCGATTTGGACGCGACCGTGGCCTGGGCCGGCGCCAACGGCGGCGATGTCAACAAGGTCGGCGTCACCGGCTTTTGCTGGGGCGGCCGCCAGACCTGGCTGTACGCCGAACACAACCCCAAGGTGAAGGCCGGCGTGGCCTGGTACGGCCGCCTGGTGGGCGATCAGAACGCGCTGACGCCCAAGAACCCGATCGACGGCGTGGCCAACCTGAAAGCGCCCGTGCTGGGCCTGTACGGCGGCGCCGACACCGGCATTCCGCTGGACACGGTCGACAAGATGAAGGCCGCGCTGAAAGCCGCCGCCGACAAGGGCAATGCCGCGGCCAAGGCGTCAGAGTTCGTGGTCTACCCGGACGCGCCGCACGCTTTTCACGCCGATTACCGGTCCAGCTACCGCAAGGAAGCCGCCGAAGACGGCTGGAAGCGCACGCTGGCGTGGTTCAAGGCGCACGGCGTGGCGTGACGCGGTGGGGCGCGGGCCGCGTCGGCACACACGTCGGATCACGCTCAACGCGAAATTCAAAGAAAATTGGCCGTTGGCCCTAGGGGGATCTGCGCGGGCAGCTATACAAAATATAGCTATGCCTTGTGCATCGCACCGCATGTTTGACCGTGCCGACTTCAGCACGACGGTGCTGCGCATGAGCCAGCGAATCTGCTGATGGCTTCAACACCAGCCGAAGGTGTGCGCCGTGACCCGGTGAGATGGCCGCATTGCCAGTGGCGCCCCGTCGGGCAGCTTTTGCCCTGCTGGCCGCAGCGACGCGCGACAATAGCGCCATGGCAGCGACCGTGACCTTTGACGAATTTTTGCTGCGCATGCCCAAGGTGGAATTGCATTGCCACCTGCTGGGCAGCGTGCGGCAGCAGACCTTCACCGACCTCGTGCACCGCGCCAAGGCGCCGATCAGCGACGAGGAAATCACCGCCTTCTACACGCGCGGCGAAAAGCCGGTTGGCGTGCTGCGCGTGCTGCGCGCGCTGGACGCCTGGTTGCTGCGCACGCCGGACGACTTCCACCGGCTGGTGTACGAATACCTGAGCGACGCCGCGGCCGAGCAGGTGCGCTACGCCGAGTTTTTCTGGAACCCCACCGGCACCGCGCGCGAAGGCGGCTTGCCGTACGAGCGCGCGCTGCAAGGCATCCGCCGCGCGATCGCCGACGCCGAGCGCGACCACGGCATCGTCGGACGGCTGGTGCCCGCGATCGACCGCGAAGCCTCGCCCGAGGACGCGCTGGAGATGGTGCGTTGGGTGGTCGAACACCGTTGTGACGAAGCCATCGGCATCGGCATCGACTACCGCGAAAACGACCGCCCGCCCGAGCTGTTCGAAGCCGCGTACCGCCTGGCGCGCACATCTGGCCTGAAGACCACCGCGCACGCCGGCGAATTCGGCATGCCCTGGACCAACGTGCAGACCGCGGTCGACGTGCTGAAGGTGGACCGCATTGACCACGGCTACACCGTGGTGGACGCGCCGGACTTTGCCGCGCGCTGCGCCGAGAAGGGCATCCTGTTCACCGTGGTGCCGACCAATTCGTACTACCTGCGCACGCTGGCGCCCGAGCGCTGGGCGCTGGACCACCCGATCCGAAAAATGCCCGGCCTGGGCCTGCGCGTGCACCCCAACACCGACGACCCGACGCTGCACCACGTCACGCCCGCCAAGGCCTGGGGGATGATGGTGCGCGACTTCGGCTTCAGCATGGCGGACCTGCGTGGCTTCATGCTGAACGGCCTGGACGGCGCCTGGATCGACGACAGCACACGCCGCGACTGGCGCGCGCAGTTCACCGCCGAGTTTGACGATTTGGCCAAAAATATGGGAATTATATACTTGACAAACCAAGGCTAGATCGACACACTACAGTCATTCGGAGCAAACGACATGACTGCAATCCTCAATCAGCCGCATTTTCAAGACGCCGATAAGGCGCGCGAATACCTTGAAGCGCTTCGCTGGCCTACAGGCGTCGTGTGCCCGCACTGCGGCTCAGTTGGCAGCCATTACAAGCTGCAGGGCAAAGCTCATCGCCCCGGCGTTTACAAGTGCGCCGACTGCGCTGCTCAGTTCACGGTGACGGTGGGCACCGTGTTTGAGCGCAGCAAGATCGCCTTGAATGTATGGCTACAGGCAGTGCACCTGATGTGCGCCAGCAAGAAAGGCATCAGCGCAAAGCAGTTGGAGCGCATGCTTGGCGTAACCTATAAGACGGCTTGGTTCATGTCGCACCGCATCCGTGAGGCAATGACGGCTGAATCTGGCGGCCTGCTCGGCGGCGGCGGTGCTACGGTCGAAGTGGACGAAACCTATTGGGGCAACACTCACCAATCCAAGATTGGCAAGCTGGTGGGCACGAAGCAAGGCGGGCACCAGAAAGAAAAAATCGTGTCACTGGTTGAGCGCGGCGGAAAGGTTCGTTCGATCCATGTCCAGATGGTCACATCAGCCACACTGAAAGAAGCAATCGCCAAGAATGTGCATAAGGACACACACATTCACACCGACAGCCATTACGGTTACCGCAAGGCTGCGGCCGGCTATGCCAGCCACGAATTTGTGAATCACACTGCGCAAGAATATGCGCGAGGCGGCGTGACCACCAACACCGTCGAGGGTTACTTCTCAATTCTCAAACGTGGGCTGGTAGGTACTTTCCATCACGTCGGCGAGCAGCACCTGCAGCGCTATGTCCGTGAATTCGACTTTCGCTACAACACCCGGAGCGCTCTCGGCTACAACGACACCGACCGCGTAAATCTGGCGCTCAAGGGCATTGCGGGCAAGCGGTTAACGTATCAAAGGACTTGTGCGCAACGGGCTGTCCAAATTTGAGCGGCTGCTCGCCAAACTAATGCGATAGCTCTTGAGCCTCCTGTTTAATGAGCGACCCAAAGGCAAGCTCATCAAAAATAAGAGCACGATCAGTATAATAGGCAGCCCGCTCAAACTGCTTTTTACCTACCGCAGCTTGATTTTCAGCCACCGCAATAACGGTCACGGGCCGTTTATCTGATTTGTATTTTTCGTGAATGACCTCTGCCTCAAGAAGTCGGGCAGAAGATGTGGCTGCAATTATAATAATCGGCTTCTTGGTTTCAATTAAATAGTCAGCGACAAATCCGCCGGCTATAGGAAGCTCGGCATCTTGACTGGCCGGTAACCGCATTTCACGAACAATATCCTGAACGATAGTCTGCAAGCGTTCACGAAAGTCATTTTGCACTCGCTCTCCACGAGGCATCGATACGGCATACAATTGCTGCGCCACTTCGGCTACGCGAAATATATACAAAGCAATATCCAACTCGGACGCGGTGGAGGCAAATAGAACCTCGTCATCGTCTAATTCTACCGGAGAAATCAATCGAAGCTCGTCTACCCATCGTGCAAACGCCTCGCTTTCCGTGTCCCCTCCATTTAGCGAAGCAAAAAACGAGGCTTCCCCGTTGTCATCAATCTGAAACCCGTTATCATTTTTACGAACACGCACAACCACCTGATCGCCGCCTTGATATTGAAGTGGCGTTATCACTCGCGCCAAACGCTTACTTTCTACCTCGACGGTAAAAAGATCGCAAATGGACTTCTTTAAGTGTTCCAAAATAAAGCCTACGCAATTAGTCTCATTTGACTATCATTCGATTCCGGCAAAGTTATACCGCATTTTTCGCAGAACAACTTAATCAGTTCTATTCTATCAAAAGGTTCGCGTGGGTCAAGTGTCCTTGGATAATTTTTTGTTATATCGAATTCGGGTGCACCTGGTAGTTGCCGATTTGAATAGTCAGAATCTGTTTTGCATGGCAACTTGCAGTGAATCCCTTTGTGACTCGGATGCCAGTGAAACTCAAAAAGCGGATAATAATTTCCACCGGAAATCTTCAAAAATAGATTGGCAAGAAATAGCCGATCAGTTAATTCTTTACCATCGCGCCAAAGCATAAAAGCAGCATGACCATCAGATACATCGACGAAGCCCGTCGAATGAACACGCGCACCGCCGAGTCTGTGAAACGGTCGGGGATATTTGTTCCGCTTATGTGTCTTGAAGTCGGGAAACTGCAAAAGCCGCTTCTCCACGGCTTTTTGTCGTCGTAATTCTTTAGGGATCATGGCAAAGACTTTGGCGTACCATCGCATCATGCCACCCGCTCAACTGCCCGTGAACAGGGAACGCCCACCTAGCCAACCATCTGAAGACGATGTGTTGCGCAGAATGCTCAGTACGCCACCTCAGCCGAAGCCCGCGCCAAAGCCAGCGCCGGCCAAGACGCCCCAGAAGAAGTAGCTGCGAAGTCAGCGGCCTACCGCAGCCCATTGCAAGCTGCGGTTTGTTAAGTACATATATCCCAAAATATCGCCTAGCCAGCGTCCAATCTGCGCAGGCAGCTCCATTTTTTATAGTGAAAACCATGCAAAGACGACTCCTTCTCACGGCCCTCGGCGGCGCCACCTTGTTCGCCGGTGCGGCCCACGCGCAACCCGCGTGGCCTTCGGCCAAGCCCATCACCATCATCGTGCCTTTCACCGCCGGCGGCAGTGTCGACACCACGGCGCGCCTGCTGGCCGAGCAGTTGACGCAGCGGCTGAAGCAGTCGGTCGTCATCGACAACGTGGGCGGCGCGGGCGGCACCATTGGCGTGAACAAGCTGGTGCAGTCGGCGCCCGACGGCTACACGCTGGTGATGGGCGCGGACAGCCCCATCGCCATCGCCAAGTTCGTCAACCCGGCCGGTGTGCGCTACGACCCGGCCAAGGACCTGGCGCCGGTGGCCATGGTCAACACCGCGCCCATGGTGCTGGTGGCGCGCCCAGGCCTGCCGGTCAAAACGCTGGCCGACGTGGTCGCGCTGGCCAAGAAGGAGCCGGGCAAGCTGAGCTACGCGACTTCCGGCATCGGGACCGTGCTGCACCTGGGCATGGAGATGCTGCAGCGCCAGGGCGGGTATGAGGTGACGCACGTGCCTTACCGCGGCGGCGCGCAGATCGCGACCGACGTGATCGGCAACCAGGTTGATTTGGCGATGCTGATCAGCGTCAGCGCGGCGCCGCACATCCAGTCGGGCAAGCTCAAGGGCATCGCCGTGACCAGCGCGCAGCGCCTGCCCATGCTGCCCAACGTGCCGCCGGTGGCCGAAACGCCGGGCTTCAAAGGCTACGACGTGGTGTCTTGGACCGGCCTGTTCGCGCCCGCGCGCACGCCCAAGGCGGTGGTCGACGCGATCAACCAGGCCGTCAACGCCGTGTTGGCGCAGCCGGAAATCCGCACCAAGTTGCAGGAGCAGGGCGCTGTGCCCGGCAAAGGCAGCGCGGCCGAGTTCGGCCAGTTCGTCGCGCGCGAGCAGCAGCGCTACGCACAGGTCGTGAAGGCGGCGAACATCCACGAATGACACCGCGTGGCGAAACGGCCAGGCGCGTGCTGCGCACTGGCTGAATCGCCGGGTTGAGGGTGAAATGCGGCGCTGACCTTACAGCCATCTGCGCGGGCAGCTACTTAAAATATAGCAATCGAGCGCGCGTTCTGCGTTCCGCTCTGAATGCTCAGCCGCGCGCCACGGGCAATTCGGGTCGGCGGCTCCATTCGCTCCAGCTGCCGGCGTACAGGCCGGCGGGCGCGTAGCCGGCCAGCTCCATCGCCAGCACATTGGGCACGGCGCTGACGCCGCTGCCGCAGTGGTGCACCACGCCCGCCGCGTCGCGCCCCGCCAGCAGGGCGTCAAATTCCTCTTTGAGTTGCGCCGCAGGTTTGAACAGGCTGTCGGCACCCAGGTTGTCGTTGAACGGGCGGTTCAGCGCGCCGGGGATGTGGCCGGCCACGGGGTCGAGTGGCTCGGTCTCGCCGCGGTAGCGCGGGCCGCCGCGTGCGTCGATCACGGTCTGCGTCGGCCGACCGAGTGCGCCGACCACTTCGTCGATCAGCACCAGGCGGCGCAGCGGTTTGCCCAGCTGAAAGTTGCCTTGGGCGCGCGGTGCGGCGGCGCCGGATTCGGTCGCGCCGTCAGCGGCCACCCATGCCTGCAGACCGCCGTTCAGCACCGCCACGGCGTCGTGACCGGCCCATTTGAGCATCCACCACAGGCGCCCGCAGTAGTTGGCGCCGTTGCGGTCGTAGGCCACGACCTGCGTGTCCTGATTGACGCCCAGCCGTTGCAGCGTCTGCGCGAACAGCTCTCGTTTTGGTAGCGGGTGGCGGCCGCCGTTGACCGCGTTGGCCGGGTCCTTGGCGGACAGATCGCGGTCCAGATGGGCTTGCACGGCGCCGGCGATGTGCTGCTCGGCAAACAGGGCGTCGGCCTTGGCGGGGTCGGCCAGGTCGAAGCTGCAGTCCACCACCAGCAGCGGCGCACCGCTGGCCTGCAGCGCTTTCAGTTCGTCAACGGAGATTAGGTGGGTATAGGGCATGTCGGCTTCCTTGGGTGCGTGAGCTGGGGTTGCCCCGAGCATAAAAGAAGGCGGCGTGGCGTGCGGTCGCGCAGGTGCGGGTTGATGCCATGCCATGACATCACCGGTCGAGCGCACCGTGACGCAGCCAGCGCTAGTGCGCTTCGGCGGGCGGGTTGGGCAGCGCCCGCGCGCGCAGGAAGGTCGCCAGCATGCCGCTCAGGATGATGGTGGCCATGCCGACCCAGCCCAGCAGCGGGATCTGGTCGCCAAACAGCACCAGCCCGAACAGCGCGGCAAACACGATGCCCGAGTACTGCAGGTTGGCCACGACCATGGTCGATCCGCGGGTGTACGCGCGCGTCATGCACAGCTGCCCCAGCGCGGCCAGCACGCCGATCGGGATCAGCCACAGCGCCTGGCGCGTGTTGAGCGGGTGCACGTCGAAGAACAGCATGGCGACGCCGCCAACCAGCGCTGCGCCGACCGAAAAATAGAACACGGTGCGCGCCTCGGGCTCGCCGATGCGGCCGAGCGCGGCGACCTGGATGTAGGCCAGCGCGGACATCAGGCCCGACATCAGCCCGATCAGGCCGGCAAACAGCTGGTTTTGGTCGAGTGTGGGGCGCAGCATCATCACCACGCCGGCAAAGCTGGCCATCACCGCAAAGATCAGCGGGCCCTGGCGCCGGATCTCCGACAGCTTGCCCATCAACAGTGTGCCGCCGACCAGGAAGGCCGCGACCCACACGCCGCTCATGTAATTCAGCGTCATCGCGGTGGCCAGCGGCAACTTGGCGATGGCGTAGAACCAGGCCGTGAGGGCAGCGACGCCGACGATGTTGCGCCACACGTGCATCATCGGCACGCTGGTGCGCAGAGACACTTTGCGCGAGCGCGCCAGCATCCACATGAAGACGATGCCGATGGCACCGCGGTAGCAGACGATCTCCATCGGTCCGAAATGGTCGGACGCGAACTTGATGCACACGCTCATCAGGGCAAAGAAGAGCGAGGCGGCGATCATCCAGGCGGCTTGCATGGGCCGCGATTCTAGGCGAGCGCAGATGTAGCCACCTGTGGACGTGCCGAGGAACAGACGAGCGCTGTGTGCTGATTCGAAATTGCAAAAACTGTCACAAACTGCATATATCATGCAGATAAATTAGTACTTAAATGCTAATTTAATGTGTGGTGCATGCAAGCAATTCATTGTTCACTGGAGGATGGGATGGGAAACAAGAGAGCGATTCAAGGGGGTGCAGCTGCGGCTGTGACCGCCTGCCTGCTGACGGCTTTCGGTGTGAATGCCGCCACCGTGCTGCCGGAGAATCTGGTCGACGCGGCGCCTTTCAACTGGTCCACAGGCGCGGACAACACGTATTTGACGGCGGACGACTACACCAACCAGTGGGGCCAGATCGACCTGCGAAACGGCGGCACGGCGGCCATCACTGCGGACTACCCGCACATAGGCAACGGCTCGCTGCGTCTGGCCGCCAATGGCAGCGACACCGCCAAGGCGGGGGTGGCTTACTACCCGGATTCACGCAACGGTTTCGGACCGCTCAGCAGCATCACCGCCGCTTCGTTTCAGTACCTGCGCAATGCCGCTACCGCCGAGCCGGCGCCGGTGATGCGTCTGTACCTCTTCACACCCGGAACCGATACGCACGTGGCGACCCTGCTTTGGCTTTCGGACGCCAATGGTGTCGCCAACCAGGCCGCGGATGCCAGCTGGCAAACCGCCGACGTCGCAGCCGGGTCCGTGGTGCAGAACCGCGCTGCCGGTCCGCTGCCCAACAGACCGATGACGTTCGCTGCGGCCAAGGCGTCGTCCGAACTGGGTGGTCTGATCGTGCGCGCCGTTGAAGTCGGCTTTGGCAGTTCAGGCTGGACGGGTGGATTTGTCAGCGGGGTGGACAACGTGATCTTGACGGGCGCCGCCGCCAGCGTCAGCGCCAATTTCGAAGCCAGGGCCGTGGCGGGGGCACCGGGGGCACCGGGGGCACCGGGGGCACCGATGGCGACCGTGCCGACGTTGGGTGAAATGGGCTGGGCGGTCACTGGGCTGCTGCTGGCCGGCGCCGCCGCGGGTGGCCTGCGTCGCTGTCGACTTTGATTGAAACTTTCAAGAGCAGGATTCTGCAGCGCCTTCAGGATCAGCGCGGATAGCTATATAAAATATAGCAAAATAAAAAAACCGATGTCCGCTGGGCAGGGTCGGAAGACATCGGCTTAGGCCTACTTGAAGGCCTGGACGGCACGCGTGTCGCCCTCGCGCATGCCCTTCAGGTGGTCAGCGTCATGCCCATGGCGCGGCGGTACCACTCGTGGAAGTGCTGCATGCCGTCTTCCATCGGGCTTTGGTAGGGGCCGACTTCGTTGTCGCCGCGCAGCCACAAGGCCTTGCGGCCGGCGTCCATGCGTTCGGCGATCTCGTCGTCTTCGATGCAGGTTTCCATGTACGCGGCGCGCTGCGCTTCGACGAATTCGCGCTCGAAGGCGACGATTTCCTCGGGGTAGTAGAACTCGACCATGTTCATGGTCTTGTCCACGCCCATCGGGTACAGCGTCGACACCGTCAGCACGTGCGGGTACCACTCGACCATGATGTGCGGGTAGTAGGTCAGCCAGATCGCGCCGCGCGCGGGCAGGGCGCCGTTCTGGTAGTGCAGCAGCACTTCGTGCCACTTCTTGTAGATGTCGGAGCCGGGCTGACCAAACGTGGGCGCGACGCCAACGGTCTGCACCGAGTATTCGCGGCCGAACTGCCAGTTCAGGTCGTCGCAGGTAACGAAGTTGCCCAGGCCCGGGTGGAACGGGCCGACGTGGTAGTCCTCCAGGTAGACCTCGATGAAGGTCTTCCAGTTGTAGTTGCACTCGTGCAGCTCCACGTGGTCCAGCGCAAAGCCGTCAAACGACAGGTCGTGCGCCACGCCCATGTCGGCCAGGTCGGCAGCGATGTCGCGGCCGTTGTCCTCGAACAGCAGGCCGTTCCACTCGCGCAGGCGGTAGTTGTTCAGGTTCAGGCAGGGGTCATGCTGGAAGTGCGGCGCACCCAGCAGTTCGCCCTGGGGCGAATAGGTCCAGCGGTGCAGCGGGCACACGATGTTGCCGCCGGCATGGCCCTTGCCCTGGCCTTGCAGCGAACCGCGGCCCTTGAGCATGACGGCCTGCCGGTGGCGGCAGACGTTGGAGATCAGCTCCAGCCCGCCCTGGGCGTTGCGCACCAGCGCGCGGCCTTCGGCTTCTTGCGGCAGGGCAAAGTAGTCGCCAGCGTTGGGCACGGACAGCGCGTGACCGACGTAGCGCGGACCGGGCTCGAAGATGAGCCTCTGCTCACGCTCGAGCAGCGCAGGGTCGAAATAGGAGTGGACGGAAAGTTGACTTGCCGCCTGCTGTAACTGAAGACTTAAATCAGACATGGTGTTCCGATGTTTAAGACTCCCCCTATGAAGGGGCAGGAAGTAAGCGCTTGAAAATCCGAGGATATTGGGCGCGCGAAATCCCCCGCTTTTGGGCAAGGGAACTTTTGATTTTAACCGAACAGCGTCCGAAAGGACACTGCTGGGCCATGCCTTGAGAGCAGCGTTTCGTGACAGGGTTCCGTGCCGCAACGCGTGAGCCACCTAAAATAGACGCTTTTGCGCAGATTGCATGGCCAGAAAGAACGCCAACAGCGAGCCGCAGCCCGCCAGCTATGGCGATGCGGTTCAACAGCTTGAACAGTTGGTGGCAGGACTCGAATCCGGACAGATGCCGCTGGAAGACCTGCTCACGCAATACCAACGCGGCACCGAGTTGCTGCTCTATTGCCGCGACCGCCTGCAGGCCGTCGAGACCCAGGTCAAGGTGCTGGATGAGGACGGCGCGCTGAAACCGTGGACGCTGGAATGACGACACCCGACTTCGCGGCCTGGTCCGCACAGTCCTTGGCCCGAGTAGAACAAGCCTTGTCCGACTGGGTCCCCGCCGACGCACCGGCCGGTCTGGGCGATGCCATGCGCTACGCTGTGCTGGACGGCGGCAAGCGCGTGCGCCCCTTGCTGGTGCTGGCCGCCGCCGAAGCCGTGCACGGCCACGCCCAGGCCGCCTTGCGCGCGGCCTGTGCGGTCGAATTGATCCACGCCTATTCCCTGGTCCACGACGACATGCCGTGCATGGACAACGACGTGCTGCGCCGTGGCAAACCCACGGTGCACGTGCAGTTTGGCGAGGCGCAGGCCTTGCTGGCCGGTGATGCGCTGCAGGCATTGGCGTTTGAGTTCCTGACACCCGAAGCGGACCAGGTCCCAGCCGCCATGCAGGCCGATCTGTGCCGCGCGCTGGCGCGTGCCGCGGGTGGCGCCGGCATGGCCGGCGGCCAGGCGATCGACCTGGCCAGCGTCGGCAAACCGCTGACCGAAGACGCGCTGCGCCACATGCACATGCTCAAGACCGGCGCACTGCTGCAAGGCAGCGTGCGCATGGGTGCGGCCTGCGCACAGGCGCCGCTGTCGGCCGCCACGCAGGACGGCCTGGCGCGCTACGGCGCGGCCGTGGGCCTGGCCTTTCAGGTGGTCGACGACATCCTCGACGTCACGGCCGATTCGGCCGTAATCGGCAAAACCGCTGGCAAAGATGCGGCGGCCGACAAGCCGACTTATGTGTCGGTGCTGGGCCTGGACGCCTCGCGCGCGCTGGCCGGGCGCCTAGGCGATGACGCGCACCGCGCCCTTGACGACAGTGGCCTGCCGAACGTGGGCCTTCTGCGCGCGTTGGCCGACCGCGTCGTGAACCGCAACAATTGACCATGGCGACGAACTACCTCGAATCCATCCACACGCCGGCCGATCTGCGCCGCCTGACGCGCGAGCAGCTCAAGGCCCTGGCCGACGAACTGCGCGAATGCGTGCTGAACAACGTGGCGCGCACGGGCGGGCACCTCAGCTCCAACCTGGGCACGGTGGAGCTCACGATTGCGCTGCACTATGTCTTCGACACGCCGAACGACCGTCTGGTGTGGGACGTGGGCCACCAGACCTACCCGCACAAGATCCTGACCGGCCGGCGCGAGCGCATGCCCACGCTGCGCCAACTGGGTGGTATCTCGGGCTTTCCGCGCCGCGACGAGAGCGAGTACGACACCTTCGGCACCGCCCACTCGTCGACCAGCATTTCGGCCGCGCTCGGCATGGCGCTGGCCGCGCGCCAGAAGGGTGAAGACCGCGACGCCGTCGCCATCATCGGTGACGGCGCGATGACGGCCGGCATGGCCTTCGAAGCGCTGAACAACGCCGGGGTCGAGCGCGACGCGCGCCTGCTGGTGGTGCTGAACGACAACGACATGAGCATCAGTCCGCCGGTCGGCGCGTTGAACCGCTACCTGGCTCAGCTGATGAGCGGCAATTTCTACGCCACCGCCAAGAACGTCGGCAAAACCGTTTTAGGCCCGGTGCCCCCGCTTTTCGAACTGGCCAAGCGCCTGGAACAGCAAGCCAAGGGCATGGTGGTGCCGGCAACGTTGTTCGAGAAGTTCGGCTTCAACTACATCGGCCCGATCGATGGGCACGACCTGGATTCGCTCATCCCCACGCTGGAGAACATCCGCGAGTTGATGGCGCGCAAGACCGGCCCGCAGTTCCTGCACGTGGTCACCAAAAAGGGCCAGGGTTACAAGCTGGCCGAGGCGGACCCCGTGGCCTACCACGGCCCCGGCAAGTTCGACCCGGCCGTGGGCCTGGTGCCGCCCAGCACGCCGCCCAAGCAGACCTTCACCCAGGTGTTCGGCCAATGGCTGTGCGACATGGCGGTGCAGGACAAGCGCCTGGTCGGCATCACACCGGCGATGCGCGAAGGCTCGGGCATGGTCGAATTCCACCGCCGCTTTCCCGACCGTTATTACGACGTTGGCATTGCCGAGCAGCACGCCGTGACCTTCGCGGCCGGCATGGCTTGCGAAGGGCTCAAGCCCGTGGTGGCCATTTATTCCACCTTTCTGCAGCGCGCCTACGACCAGCTGATCCACGACGTGGCGATCCAGAACCTGCCGGTGGTCTTTGCGCTGGACCGTGCCGGCCTGGTGGGCGCGGACGGCGCGACGCACGCCGGCAACTACGACATCGCCTACCTGCGTTGTGTCCCGAACGTCAGCATCGCCTGCCCGGCGGATGAACGCGAGTGCCGCCAATTGCTGTCCACCGCCTTCGCAGAAAACCACCCCGTCGCCGTGCGCTACCCGCGCGGCGCCGGCGTGGGGGCGCAGCCGCTGGCCGATCTGGCGCCGCTGCCGTTTGGCAAGGGCGAGGTCCGCCGCCAGGGCAGGGGCGTCGCGCTGCTCGTGTTTGGCACCCTGTTGTACCCGGCGCTGCAAGCCGCCGAACGCCTGGGCGCCACGGTGGTCAACATGCGCTGGGCCAAGCCGCTGGACACCGGCCTGCTGGCCCAGGTGGCGGCCGAACACGACGCGCTGGTCACGCTGGAAGAGGGCAGCGTCATGGGCGGCGCCGGCAGTGCCGTGCTGGAGGCGCTGGCCGCCGCGGGCACTGCCATGCCCGTGCTGCAACTCGGCTTGCCCGACGCTTTCATCGAGCACGGGGACCCGGCGCGCCTGCTGGCCGCGCAAGGTCTGGACGCCGCGGGCATCGAAGCCTCGGTGCGCGAGCGCTTTGGTCGGCTGCTGACCGCAGCGCCGCCCGGCCTGAAAGCGGTCGGCTGACGTTGGCGATGAGCGGTGCCCTCGGCGGCGGTTGGCCGCCAGGGCGACCGCGCGGGCGACAGGTGAATCCCTAATCTGCCGGACGCCCGGCGCCCGCTACACTTCTGGACTCTGTATCCATATGTCAAGGAGAAACACGCTCATGGATCGACGTTCCCTTATCAAGCGCTCGGGCATTGCCGGCGTTCTGGCCGCTGGCGTTGCCCCGGCGGTCCATGCGCAGGCCACCGTGCGCTGGCGCCTGGCCGCCAGCTTTCCCAAGTCGCTGGACACCATCTTCGGCAGTGCCGAGAAGTTTTCGCAGACCGTCAAGGCGCTGTCGGGCGGCAAATTTGAAGTGTCGGTGCACCCGGCTGGCGAGCTGATGCCCGCCTTCGGCGTGGTGGATGCGCTGGAAAAAGACACGGTCGAAATGGCCTTGTCTGCCGCCTACTACTTCACCGGCAAGGACCCGATCTTCGCCTTCAGTTGCGCCGTGCCCTTCGGTCTGACCACCGTGCAGAACATGGCCTGGAAGAACTACGGCAACGGCCGCAAGCTGCTGGACGCCTTCTTCGCCAAGTACAACTTCCGCACCATGAGCGCGGGCAACACCACCACCCAGATGGGCGGCTGGTACCGCAAGGAAATCAAGTCGCCCGCCGACCTGAAGGGCCTGAAGATGCGCCTGGGTGGCGGTGTGTTCGGTGAAGCCATGGCCAAGCTGGGCGTGGTGGCGCAGAACATGCCTGCCGGCGACGTGTACCAGGCGCTGGAAAAAGGCACGCTGGACGCCGTCGAATTCGTCGGTCCGTACGACGATGAAAAACTGGGCTTCAACAAGGTCGCCCCGTACTACTACTACCCCGGCTGGTGGGAAGGTGGTGCCGACCTGGAGTTCTTCATCAACAACAAGGCCTTCGAAAAGCTGTCGCCCGAGAACAAGGCGATCGTGAACGCTGCCACCGCCGTGGCCGCGACCGACATGACGTCGAAGTACCAGGCCGTGAACCCGCAGGCGCTCAAGCGCTTGGTGGCCAACAAGACGCAGCTCAAGCTGTTCCCCAAGTCGCTCATGGACGCCGGTTTCAAGGCCTCGCAAGAGGTGTACGCCGAGCACAGCGCCAAGTCGCCCGAGTTCAAGAAGATCTTCGACGACATGCGCGGCTTCCAGCGCGACCAGATCCTGTGGAACCGTTTCTCGGAGTTCCCGTACAACCAGTACGTCAACAGCCTGAAGCTCTGAGGCAGACGCGGGCACCACGGCCTTCGGGTCAGGTGCCGGCGAATGAAAAAGCCGCACGGGGTGCGGCTTTTTTTGTGCCTGCTGCGGGCACGCTGCGCGGCGTGGATCGTGGCTATTTACTATCGAAATAGGAGCTTCTTGCGCAGGTGGCTCTAGGGCTGAAGGGTATTTTTATTCACAACCCGATGAAAAAGGCCCGCTGCGCCGCACCCGGTGGCGGCGCAGCGGGCCTTGCCCTTGGGGCCCTCGCTCAGGGCTTGCTGTCTGGCCTGAGCGAGTCGTTCAAGGCCTTCATCGGATCGTCGGAGCCGTAGCCTTCCGCGGCCGGGGCCGCGGGCGCCGCTTCGGAGGGGGCGCTACCCGCCGCCGAGGCCGCCGCCTCGGGCGTTGCCGAAGACGCGCCGCCTTCTGCCGGCGCCGCTTCGTTGCCCCAGGCGTTGTCGTTGGCCCAGTTCTCGCCCTCGGGGGCACTGGCGCCACCGCCGGGCATGGCGGCCTGGCCGTCGTCGTAGCCGCCTTCGGTGCCCAGGTTTTCCAGCATTTGCGCGCCCACGGCGTCCATGTCCACGTCCACCTTTTTGTCCAGGCTGCCGGTGACCAGGCCCGGGAAGGCAATCAGGATGCCGACCATGGTCAGCTGGATGATCAGGAAGGGGATAGCGCCCTTGTAGATCTGCATGGTCGTCACCGGCTCCATGACCTTCTTGGTGACCTTGTCGACGTACGGCTTTTCAGGTGCAACCGAGCGCAGGAAGAACAGCGCGAAGCCGAACGGCGGGTGCATGAACGAGGTTTGCATGTTCACCGCCAGCAGCACGCCAAACCAGATCAGGTCGATCCCCAGCTTGTCGGCCACCGGGCCCAGCAAGGGGATGACGATGAAGGACAGCTCGAAATAGTCCAGGAAGAAGGCCAGGAAGAAGATCAGGATGTTGACCACCACCAGAAAGCCCACCGGGCCGCCGGGCAGGTTGGCCAGCAGGTGTTCCACCCACTTCGGACCGTCGGCGGCCTGGAACACCAGGCTGAACACGGTGGCGCCGATCAGGATGAACATCACGAACGAGGCCAGCTTGGTGGTCGACGCCAGCGATTGCTTGAGCAGCGAGAAGCTCATGCGACCGCGCAGCGCGGCCATCAGCAGCGCGCCCATGGCGCCCATGGCCCCGCCTTCGGTCGGCGTCGCCACGCCCAGGAAGATGGTGCCCAGCACCAGGAAGATCAGCAGCAGCGGCGGGATCAGCACGAAGGTGACGCGCTCGGCCAGCCGGGACAGCATGCCCAGGCGCAGCAGCTTGTTGGCGATGGCGATCACCCAGGCCACGAACACGCCGCCGCACATGGCGACCACGACTTTCTCGTCTGTCGGCACCGATTCCACCAGTTGGCCTTGCCACCAGGTGTGTACATCCGCCATGTGGCGCGCCAGGAAGACCGAGACCAGGGCCGAAATGACCATGACCACCGCCAGCGAGGTGTACCCGGCGTTGCCATTGGCTTCGCGGTAGGTCCGTGCTTCGGGCGGCAGTGCCGGCACGGCCTGGGGCCGGAAGATGGCCAGCAGCACAACGTACAGCACGTACAGGCCCACCAGCATGAAGGCCGGGACGAAGGCGCCCTTGTACATATCGCCCACGCTGCGGCCCAACTGGTCGGCCATGATGATCAGCACCAGCGAGGGCGGGATGATCTGCGCCAGCGTGCCGGACGCGGCGATCACGCCGCTGGCCAGGCGCCGGTCGTAGCCATAGCGCAGCATGATGGGCAGCGAGATCAGGCCCATCGAAATGACCGACGCAGCGACCACGCCGGTGGTGGCGGCCAAGAGCGCGCCCACGAAGATCACCGCCAGCGCCAGGCCGCCGCGCAAGGGGCCGAAGACCTGGCCGACCGTGTCCAGCAGGTCCTCGGCCATGCCGCTGCGTTCAAGCACCAGGCCCATGAAGGTGAAGAACGGCACCGCCAGCAAGGTGTCGTTGGCCATGATGCCGATCAGCCGCTGCGGCAGCCATTCCATCACCGAGGCGGGGAAGATGCCCAGCTCGATGCCCAGAAAGCCGAAGAACATGCCACAGGCGCCCAGACTGAAGGCGACCGGGAAGCCCAGCAGCAGAAAGCAGATCAGCCCCGCGAACATGATCGGGGCGTAATTGGTGGTCAGGAATTCCATGTGCAGATGCTCCTGACGATCAACGCGCGGCCGGCGCCGCAGGGGCGTCGGCGGCTGCGGCTTCGCGGCGCAGGGCCTCGGCCAGCTCTTGTTCAGCGGTCTGGTCGCTCAGGCGGCCCATCGGGTCGGGGCCGATGCCGCGCAGGAAGGCGATGCGCTTGATCAGCTCGGACCAGCCCTGCAGCATCAGCAGGAAGAAGCCGATCGGCAGTGCCAGCCACACCGGCCAGCGGATCAGGCCGCCCGGATTGCCGGACATTTCACCGGACTGGTACTTCTCGATCACCATGGGGATGCCCATGTACAGCACCATGATGCACAGTGGCGTGAGGAAGAGGGCGAAGCCGATGATGTCGATCCACACCTGCACTTTTTTGGGCAGCCGGCTGTTCACCACGTCGATGCGCACGTGTTCGCGGTGCAGCAAGGTGTAGCCCGCGGCGACCAGGAAGGACCAGGCGAACAGGTACCACTGCACTTCCAGAAAGCCGTTGGAGCTGTAGTTGAAGGCTTTGCGAACGATGGCGTTCAGCGCGCTGATGACGGTGGCGGCAAAGATCAGCCAGATGACGTATTTGCCCACCTGGGCATTGAGCCAGTCGATGGCTCTCGAGAGTTTGAGCAGCGCCTGCATCGGGGTCTCCGGGGAAGGTCGTGAAGGTGCGCGGGTAGCGCAGCACGGCAGGCTTGCGCGCACGCGCGGTCAGCGTGCTTGTCACAAGCAGGTCACCGATTCTAATGAGGCAAATTGATACACATGGCGGGGCATTCCCGCATAGCTGGCGCGCAGACCTCAGGCTTTGGCGGGTTTGGCCCGGGCAAAGCGCCACCAGGGCAGCACCTGGGACATGGCGCGCACGTGGCCGCTGTTGGCCGGTGCGTAGCCGGGCAGCTGGCGCATGGCGGCCTGCCAGTCGTCGCGCTGCAGGAGCTGGCGCAGCGCGGCCACCGGGGGTTCGTCCAGCGCGGCTTTCAGGCACACCAGGTGGTATTCCTCTTCGGCCAGTGGCACAAAGTCCAGGCCGCGGGCGCGGGCAGCGGCTTCGATGCCGATGCCCGCATCGGCCTGGCCGGACAGGATCGCCTGCGCCACCGCGGCGTGCGAAGGTTCGCTGCGCGCGTACCCGCCAATGCGATCGGAGGCCAGGCCCTGGCGCTCCAGCAGGTCGTCCAGCAGCACGCGTGTGCCGGTCCCGAGCGCGCGGTTAACAAAACGCATGCCGTGTCGTGCCAGATCGGCCAAGCCGCCAATCTGACGTGGGTTGCCGGCCGGCACCATCAAGCCCTGGCTGCGGCGCGCAAAGCCGATCAGCTTGTGCAAGCCGGGCTTGAGCAAGGGCTTGTACGTGCGCTCGGTCAGCGAACCCGGCGGTGCGTCGCGCAACGTGTGAAAGCCCGCCATGATGCAGCGCCCTTCGTTCAGCGCCTGGATGGCATCCACGCTGCCCATGAAGCGGATGTCCAGGTGCAGCTGCGGCCGCTCGCGCAGCGCTGCCGTGTGCGCGCGCAGGGCCGTCAGCGCGTCATCGTGGCTGGCGTGAAAGGTCAGCACGTGCGCCTCGTCGTCGAACGCGACGGCAAAGGTGCGCTCCAGCTCGGCGCGCAAGGCGTCGATCTGTTGCGCGAGCCGGGCCTGCGCCTGGCGTTCGGACCACAGCAGCTTGTCACCAAAGCCGGACAGGCGCGCGCGCTTGCCCTTTTCCCACGCGACCAGCGGGTGGCCCAGCACCTCTTCCCAGCGCTTGAGTTCGCCCCAGACATGCCGGTACGACAGGCCGAGCGACGTGGCCGCGGCCGATATCGAGCCGCTGGCCTGCACCGCCTGCAGCAGGTCGATCAGCGGGTTGCGGATCAGAGGGCCGGCGCCGTCCGCGTCCAGCGAATAGGAAAGTCCAATCTTGTGCACAGACCGCAGTGTGCCGCAGCGCCGGGTGTTGCCCGGCCGATGTCGCCCAAATGACTGGCGGAAACGCGTGCTTGCCTAGGATGACCCTGGGGGCAGTACCAGTCCCTTGGCGCGTCGGGCGTGCTCGCACGCCAGCGAAGGCGCGCTGACCAACACCCGCATTCACCAAAACAGGAGACACAAGCCATGGACCGTCGTTCCCTCATCCGCAGCACCGGCATTGCAGGCGTGCTGGCCGCGGCCGTTGCGCCTGCCGTGCACGCGCAAGCCACCGTGCGCTGGCGGCTGGCGTCGAGCTTTCCCAAGTCGCTGGACACCTTGTGGGGGGTGTCGGAAACGCTGTCCAAGAAGGTGTCCGAGATGTCCGGCGGCAAGTTTCAGATCTCGGCCCACCCGGCGGGCGAGTTGGTGCCGGCGTTTGGCGTGATCGACGTCGTGCAGAAGGGCTCGATCGAAGTCACTCACACCGCGCCCTACTACTTCACCGGCAAGGACACGGCGTTTGCGCTGGCCTCGGGCATCCCCTTCGGCTTTAACGCGCGCCAGATGTCGGCGTGGATGATCCAGGGCAACGGCCGCAAGCTGATGAACGAGTTCTTCGCCAACTACGACATGGTCAGCTTCGACGGCGGGCACACCGGCACGCAGATGGGCGGCTGGTACCGCAAACCGATCAAGAGCGTGGCCGACATGAAGGGGCTGAAAATTCGCCTGGGTGGCGGCCTCGTCGGCGAGGTCATGAGCCAACTGGGAGCCGTGCCGCAAAGCATTCCGGGCGGCGAGATCTACGTCGCGCTGGAAAAGGGCACGCTCGATGCGGTGGAGTGGATCGGCCCGCACGACGACCTGAAGCTGGGCTTCTACAAGGTCGCGCCGCACTACTACTACCCCGGCTGGTGGGAAGGCGACGCGCACGGCAACATGCTGGTCAACACCAAGGCCTGGAACGCGCTGCCGGCCGAGTACAAGGCCATGTTCGAATCCGCATGCGCCTACGCGTCCAAGGAGGCCATGGCCAAGTACGACGCGTTGAACCCGGTTGCGCTCAAGCAACTGGCGGCCAACAAGACGCAGATCCAGGCCTTCCCGCAAGCCGTCATGGACGCTGCCTTCAAGGCAACGATGGAGGTCTACGCCGACCTGGACGCCAAGAACCCCGCGTGGCGCAAGATCTACGCCGACATGCGCGCCTTCCAGCGCGACCAGCTGTTGTGGTTCCGGTTCGCCGAATCGCGCTACGACCAGTACATGGCGACGCGCAAGCTCTGAGCAGAGCAGCTTCTGCAGATCGTCGGGCGGCCTGCGGGCCGCTTTTTTTGTTGCGCATCAGTGCAACCTATGCAATCAATTGCATAGCTGTTTGCGCTGATGGGGCGGGCGTTGCAGACGGTTTAGCATCGGGCCTGCCGTGAACACCTTTGCCGACAGCGCGCGCACCGCGCTGCAACTCATCACCAGCGGGGATCCCGCCCTGTGGACCATCGTTGGGCGCTCCCTGGGCGTCAGTGCTGCCGCCTGCGCGATCGGCTTCGGCATCGGCCTGTTGGCCGGTGCCTGGTTGGGCGTGGCGCGCTTTCGGGGGCGCCAGGCGGTGTTGGCGGTGCTCAACACGCTGCTGGCGCTGCCCTCGGTGGTGGTCGGGCTGGTGGTGTACCTGCTGCTGTCGCGCACCGGCCCGTTCGGCTTTCTGGGCTGGATGTTCAGCTTCCAAGCCATGGTGCTGGCGCAGGTGGTGTTGGTGATTCCCGTGGTGACGGCGCTCACGCGCCAGACGGTGGAAGACGCCGATCTGCAGCATGGTGAGCAGCTCAGCTCGCTGGGCGCGCGGCCCCTGGTGCGCGGCCTGCTGCTGGCCTGGGATGAGCGCTACGCGTTGCTGACGGTGATGATGGCCGCGTTTGGCCGTGCCGTATCAGAAGTGGGTGCCGTGATGATCGTCGGCGGCAACATCGACGGCTTCACCCGCGTGATGACCACCGCCATCGCGCTGGAGACGAGCAAGGGCGACCTGCCGCTGGCGCTGGCCCTGGGCATCGTGTTGCTGGCGGTGGTCTTGCTGCTCAACGCGCTGATCGGCGCCGTGCGCGCCTGGCGCGAACGGGTGGACGGCGGCGCCGCAGCGCCCGCCACCGGGTGGGTGGCGTCGTGAACGCAAGGCCGCCCCTGGACGCGATGACCGGCGCGATCGACCGCCTCGCTGCCCCAGCAGCAGCGCCCGCCGCATCGGTCGTCCTGCGCGGCGTGGGCGTGCGTTTTGGCGCGGTGCAAGCCCTGAGCGGCGTCGATTTGCGCATCGCGGCCGGTGAAAGCGTTGCCCTGGTCGGCGGCAACGGCAGCGGCAAGAGCACGCTGCTGCGCGTGATCCATGGCTTGGTCGTGCCGCAGACCGGCCAGGTGCAGGCGCCCGAGCGGCGCCTGCAGGCCATGCTGTTCCAGCGCCCGTGGATGCTGCGCGCGTCGGTGCGCGCCAATGTGCAGGCCGGTCTATGGCTGCGTGGCACGCCCTGGCGCGCGAGCCGGGCGCCGGCACTGGCGGCGCTGGAGCGGGTGCAACTGGCCCACCTGGCCGAGCGCAACGCCCGCGGGCTGTCCGGCGGGCAGCAACAGCGCCTGGCGCTGGCGCGCGCCTGGGCGCAGTCGCCCGAATTGCTGCTGCTGGACGAGCCCACCGCCAGCCTGGACCCCTACGCCAAGCACGAAGTGGAAATGCTGATGCACGGTTTTGCCAACCCGACCGAGCCCGCTGAGCCACCGCTGACCATGGTGTTTGCCAGCCACAACCTGGGCCAAGTCAAGCGCCTGGCGCGCCGTGTGGTGTACCTGGACCAGGGCCGGCTGCTGGCCGATCTGCCGGTCCACCAATTTTTTGACCGCACCGTGCTGCGCGCGGTGTCCCCCGAAGCCGATGCTTTCCTGAAAGGAGAACTCTTGTGAAGCATTTTGATAAAAAAACCGTTCTGGCCCTCGTGCGATCTGCGGGAGCAGCTACCTTGTTTGTAGCAGCCATGGGCGCGTCCGCGCAGAGCATCGTGATGTCGTCGACCACATCGACCGAGCAGTCCGGCTTGTTTTCGCACCTGCTGCCCGAATTCAAGAAGGCCAGCGGCATCGACATCAAGGTCGTCGCCCTGGGCACCGGCCAGGCGCTGGACATGGCGCGCCGCGGCGATGCCGACGTGGTCTTCGTGCACGACCAGAAGGCCGAAGAAAAGTTTGTCGCCGAAGGCTATGGCGTCAAGCGCTACCCCGTCATGTACAACGACTTCATCCTGGTTGGGCCCAAGAACGACCCGGCCGGCGTGAAGGGCAAGGACATCGTCGAGGCGCTCAAGAAGCTGGCTGCGGCCAACGGCACCTTCGTCTCGCGCGGCGACAAGAGCGGCACGCACGCGGCCGAACTGCGCTACTGGGCCGACGCCGGCTTGAAGGACGCCAAGGGCAGCGGCTACAAGGAATGCGGGTGTGGCATGGGCCCCGCGCTGAACATGGCCGCGTCGATGAACGGCTACGTCCTGGCCGACCGCGGCACCTGGCTCAACTTCAAGAACCGCGCCGACCTGGGCATTCTGGTGGAAGGCGACAAGCGCCTGTTCAACCAGTACGGTGTGATGGTGGTCAACCCGGCCAAGCACCCGCAGGTCAAACAGGCCGAGGCGCAGAAGTTCGTCGACTGGGTGACCTCGCCCACGGGTCAGAACGCCATCGCCAGCTACAAGATCGGCGGCGAACAGCTGTTTTTCCCGAACGCCGAGAAGTAAGGCGCTTCGCCCGCGCCCGGCGCTCAGCCCAGCAGCGTGCGCAGCGCCGTCAGGCTGGGCACTTCGGCGTGCGGCGCCTGCGCGAATCCGGCTGGCCACCGGGCGTCG
This sequence comes from Pseudomonadota bacterium, assembly GCA_023442945.1. Classification (GTDB taxonomy): domain Bacteria; phylum Pseudomonadota; class Gammaproteobacteria; order Burkholderiales; family Burkholderiaceae_C; genus Ottowia. Next base: position 48,357 of record JAEZWW010000115.1, read on the forward strand.
GTGCGGTTGATCCAGATGGTTTGCATGCCCGCCGCCAGCGCGCCGGCGGCGTCAAGTTGGGCGTCGTCACCGATGTGCAGCACCGCGTCCGGCGCCACACCCGCCGCAGCGGCGCCGGCGTGGAAGATGCGCGCGTCGGGTTTGCTGAAGCCCACCTTGGCGGGGTGCAGCGCGTCGTGAAAGAAGCGGCCGATGCCGACGTGGTGCACGTCGGCGTTGCCGTTGCTCAGCGCGACCACGGGGTAGCGGGCGCTCAAGGCTTCCAGTGTGGCCAACGCGTCCGGGTACAGGTCGACCTGCTGGCGCGCGGCGTAGAAGGCGTCGTACGCCGGCTCGGCCAGGGTTTCGTCTTCGCCGGCTTCGCGCAGCAACTGGCGAATTTTTTCGCGCCGGATGGCACCCAGGTCGTGGGCGATGTGCGGTTGTTCGAGCAGGACAGCCTCGCGCACGCGGCGCTGCACGTGGCTGTCGGCGGCCAGACGGGCGGCGCCCGGGGCGCGCGGCGTCAGCCAATCGCGCAGCGCGTGTTCGGCGCGTTCGATGGTGGGCCAGACGGGCCAGAGGGTGTCGTCGAGGTCGAGCGTGACGGCGCGCACGCGCGAAAGGTCGAGCCGCGGCGGGCTCATGTCGGGCGGCGCGGCGGCGGCCGCAGGCAACAAGCAGGCATGCCCGAGAATAGCGCATGCGTTTTAGACCTGAACCGCAGGTGCCCACCGGCCAAGCCGGGCGCACCGGCATCCTGCTTTGCAACCTCGGCACGCCCGATGCGGCCACGCCCGGCGCCACGCGGCGCTATCTGGCCGAATTCCTGAGCGACCCGCGCGTGGTGGAGATCCCGCCCGCCATCTGGAAGCCGCTGCTGCACGGCGTGATCCTGCGCACGCGGCCCAAACAGTCGGCCGCCAAGTACCAGAGCGTCTGGTTGCCCGAGGGCTCGCCGCTGATGGTGTGGAGCCGCAAGCAGGCGACCATGCTGCGCGGGTACCTTGGCGAGCGCGGTCACGCCGTCAGCGTGCGCTTGGCCATGCGGTATGGCAACCCGTCGATCGCGTCGCAGCTGGACGAGCTGAAGGCGCGCGGTTGCACGCGCGTGCTGGTGGTGCCGCTGTACCCGCAGTATTCCGGCACGACCACGGCCAGCGTGGTGGACGCCGTGGCCGACTGGGCGCGCGGTGCACGGCACGTGCCGGCGTTGCGCTTCATCGACCGCTTCTACGACGACCCGGGCTATATCCGCGCGCTGACACGGGTCATCCACCAGCACTGGCAGTCGCACGGCCGCCCGAACAAGCTGGTGATGAGCTTTCACGGCGTGCCCGAGCGCACCGTGAAACTGGGCGACCCGTACTACGCCGAATGCGTGGAGACCGCGCGCCTGCTGGCCGAACGGCTGGCGCTGAAGGACGGCGAATGGGTGCTGAGCTTCCAGTCGCGCTTTGGCAAAGCGAAATGGGTGGGCCCGTCGACGCACGACACCTTGGTGGAATTGGGCAAGGCTGGGACCGAGCGCGTGGACGTCGTGTGCCCCGGATTCGTCGCCGATTGCCTGGAGACGCTGGAAGAAATCGCCATGGAAGGGCGCGACACCTTCGTGTCTGCCGGCGGCAAGCAGCTGCAGTACATCCCGGCGCTGAACGACAACCCGGTCTGGTTGGCGGCGCTGGCCGAGTTGGTGCAGGAACACCTGCAGGGCTGGCCAACGCGTGGGCACGCGGCGGGCGTCAGCGGGTGAACAGGCTGGCGCGGTCGGTGGTCAATTGCTACAAATTGCGTAGCTGCCTGCGTAGGTGGTTGTAGGGCGGAAGGCCGATTCGATCAAAAACCGAAGCCCTGAACGAATCCACCCGCGGCCAACTTCAACGACCCGCAACCCGCCGGGCTCAGACCAGCGCGCCTTGCTTGGCCTTGGCCAAAAAGCCATCGATCAGCGTCAGTTGCCCAGGCACGTTCAGCGCCGGGGCGTGGCCGCAGCCGGCGATTTCTTCCCACTGCAACTGACCGCGCGCGCCGGGGCCGCGGCGCGTCATTTCTTCGGCCGTGTCTTTCAGCACCAGGTCGGATTCGACGCCGCGCAACAGCAGCACCGGGATCTGCAGCGCGTCGTAGTGGTGCCAGATCAGGTAGTCGTCCGGGTAGTGGATGAATTGGCCGACGATGGCCGGGTCGTAATGCGTGGTGACGCGGCCGTCCGGCAGGCGGCGCGTGCTGGTTTCGGCCATGCGGCGCCATTGCGCGTCGGTCAGCGCGCCGTAGGGCTTGTAGGCGGTGCGCAGAAAGCCTTCGAGTTCGGTCACCGTGGCGAAGGCGGGCGGCTGACCGGCGTAGGCCTTGATCCGCTCCAGCGCCGGCGCGGCGAGCTGCGGCGCGTTGTCGTTGAGTGTCAGGCTTTGGATGCGGGCCTTCATCGTTGGCTCGAAATAGCCGCTGGCGCACACCGTGCCGATGGCGCCGCCCATCGAGGTACCAATCCAGTGGCAGCGCTCGATGCCCAGCTGGTCCAGCAGCTCGCGCGCCAGCCGGGCGTAAAAGGCCAGGCAGTACTCGTCCTTGGCGTTGGCCGCCCACTGGCTGAGCCCGCGCCCGATGGTGTCGGGGCAGACCACGCGCCAGCCCTGCGCCGACAGGTGCGCGGCCAGCTCGTCCATGTCGCGCCCCGTGCGCGCCAGGCCGTGCCAGGCGATGACCGTGCCTCGCTCGTCCGTGCCCGGCGCGGGGCGCCAGTCGGTGAAGTGAAGCTCGCGCCCGGCGCAGCGCAGGTACTGGGATGAAAACGGCATGGACATCGGTTCAGGGCTTGGGTCGGCGACAGGGTGGCGCTGGGCCTCAGTCGGGGATGAAGACCGTGTTGGCGTTCAACATGGTGATGGCGTCGGCGGCAGCGGGGCGTGCGGCGATCGCGGGCACCTGGGCGGCCGTGATCGGGTCGGCCTTGCCGGGCGTGCCGCTGCGTGGCGTGGTGCGCACGACCTGGCTGGGCGGCAGGGCTTTGCCGGTCTTGAGCTTGTCGTACACCGCATCCAACGCCCGGTTCAGGTACAGGTGCAGCGGGACGAAGCGGGTGTCGTAGCCGGGCAGCACGGCGGGCAGACCGATGAAGCCGTCAAAGTGCTGGGCGTTGGTCACTTCGATGTAGCTCAGCTGGCTGGCCTGGCCTTCGACGCGCTGGTTGAGCGCGTAGTACGGGCGCGAGGTGTGGTTGACCGGCAGCAGCGCGTCGCTGCGGCCATGCACGATCAGGGTCGGCTTGCCGCGCAGGTTGCCGTTGCGCTGGGTTTCGGCCATGCCGGTTTGCAGGCGTGCGGCCCAGGCATCGCCGCCCGTGACCAGTTCACGCAGGCACAGCGCGCCGTCCAGGTTCCAGTCGAACTTGCCCGTCTGGGTCAGGCTGAAGAAATCGCGCGTCGGCCCTTGCGCGGCGCGGTTGTTGACCAGGTTCACACCGGCCGATGGCGGCACGCCGTTGCCGACCGCGGCCATGCTGGCCAGCGCGGCGGGGGCCAACTGGGTCACGCCACCGGTGGCGACCGTGGCAGCGTAGCTGAAGCCGCACAGGTTGTCGCTGACGCGCGCACGCGCCAGGGCGTTGGCGAAGGTGGTGGCGACGGCGGGGGCGATCTCGAAGGCGGCGTGCGACGGCGACAGCTCCAGCGACTCGGGCTCCCAACCGTAGTTCATCAGCAGCTGCAGCGCTTCCTCGGCCTGCGTGGCGGTGGTGCTGCTTTGCAGCAGGCCTTCGTCGTGCAGGGCGGCGCAGCGCCCGCTGGCGATGGGCGCGGCCTTGGCGTCAAACCCGGCGACAAAGGCCGCGGCAAAAGGCGCCTTGGCGATCGACGGCGCCAAGGACGCGCAGGCCTGGTACAGGTTGGCGTAGGTGGTGAAGTCGATCAGGTTGCGGCCCACGGTGGGCACGAGGCGGTTGCCGCGGCGCACGGCCACGCCGGCGTTGGCCGGCATCTCGATCGCTGGCTCAGACACGGCCACGCCGTCGATCAGGCCTTCGCTGTCCAACTCGGCCGCGGCGATGGCGGCACCCCCGCCGTTGGACACGCTGGAGGCGATCACCAGCGTGTTGCCGGCGTTGAAGCTGGCCAGGCGCTTGCCGTCCTTGTCGGTTTCACCAAAGCGGTCGTTGATGGCGTAGAGCGTCAGACGCACCGCGTCGAGGGTGTGGCGGCCCCAGTCCTTTTCGGGGTTCTGGCCCGAATGCGCGTGTTTGAAGGCGTAGCGGTCCGGCGTGGCGGTGTTGAAGGCCGTCAGTTCAGCGGGCGTCAGGCCGGCGTTGAACTGCGCCTGGTTGCCCGCCGCCGCGGCGCTTGTGCGCGTGCCGTCCACCAGCGGCCCGGTGTCCTTCATCAAATCGTGCGGTGCACTGCCCGTGCCTTTGTCGGTGTAGGCGACGGCGCAGCCGCGCTTGAGGCCCCATTCGCCGGTCGAGATCGCGCCGTACACGCCGCGAGAACCGGACGAGGTGGCGGTGACGATGCAGGGGTTCTTGGGGTCGAAGCTGTCGGGCACCTGCGCCATCAGCGTCACGTTCTGGCGGCCAGTGCCATCGTCGCGCAGGGCGATGTATTCGCTGCCCGCGATCTTGCCAGCGCCTTGCGTCACCTGGCCAGCGGCGGTGACGTTGGGGCCGTACAGCGTGCCGTAGCCACCGGCGGCCGTGGTGTCCACGATGCCGCGGTAGCTCAGGTAGATCGCCATGCGGCGCAGCTCGGCCGCGGTCGGCTGCAGCGGGTTGGCGAAGGTCGGTGCCGTGTCGGACTGCAGGCCGCTGGTGCCCAGGCCGGCCGTCAGCAAGTCGTCGCCTTGCCCGTCGTACTTGACCACGCCGACCTTGGCCACGCCAGCGGGCAAGGCGTTGGCCGGCGTGCGGCTGTTGTTGTCATCGTCGCCGCCGCCGCAGGCAGACAGCGCGCAGGCCGCGACGACGGCGAGGGCGAGGGGGTTGAGGCGCAGTTGCATCTTCGGTCTCCTGGTGGTGTTGTGGGGTTGGGGAAGCGTGATTCAGTGACGGGGCTTCAGCGCGGGCGCGGCGCCTTGCCCGGGCAGGCGGCGCGCGGCGGCGCGGGCGCGCAGCTTGCCGACCACGCCGGTTGGGAAGTAGTAGACGGACAGCACGAACAGCAGGCCCATCCACAGCAGCCAACGGTCGGGCGAGAGCAGGGCGGACAGCACCGGCACGCTGGCCGTGGCTTCGCTGCCCAGGCGCAGCAAGTCCTGCAGGTAGCTTTGCGCCACCACGAACAGCACCGAGCCAATCACCGCGCCGTACATCGTGCCCATGCCGCCGATCACGACGATCAGCAGCACGTCCATCATGATTTCAAACGACAGCGAAGTGTCCGGCCCGTTGTAGCGCAGCCAGATCGCCAGCATGCAGCCTGCCAGCGTGGCGAACAGGGCGGAGATCACGCTGGACAGCGTGCGGTACACCACCACGCGGTAGCCAATCGCCTCGGCGCGGAATTCGTTTTCGCGGATCGCCTGCAGCACGCGCCCGAAGGGCGAATTGACGATGCGCAGCAGTGCCAGAAACAGCACGACCGCGACCACGAAGAGGCCGTAGTACGTGATGATCTTGCCGTCGATCAGCACGCCGAAGACCTCGGTCTCGAACGGCTCGAAGCTGGGCATCAGCACCTCGGGCAGCTTGAAGGTCAGCCCGTCCTCGCCACCCGTCCAGTCCGACAGCTGCGAGGCCAGCGTCTGAAACGCCGCCGCCACCGCCAGCGTGATCATGGCAAAGAAGATCGCCCGCACCCGCAGCGAGAACAAGCCCACTGCCAGCGACAACAACAGCGACAGCACCAGCGCGCCCAGCACGCCCACGGCGATCGCGCCCCAGGTCGGCCCCATGCGCGTCGTTGCAATCGCAATCCCGTACGCACCGATGCCAAAGAACATGGTGTGCGCAAAACTGACGATGCCCGTGTAGCCCAGCAGCAGATCAAACGCCGCGACCAGCACGATAAAGATGAGGATCTTGGCCGCCACGTTCAGCGCCTTGACACCCGGAAACAGGAACGGCGCCAGCGCCAGCCCGATCACGATGGCCAGCAAAATCAGCGTCAGCAGCCGGTTGCGCGGCAGGTCGTTGGAAAAAAGGCGGCTCAGCATGTTCAAAGCGAAATCAAGCGCTGGCCAGCGCTGAATCTGCGCGGGCAGCTATCAAATAAGTAATCGACGCGCAACGCGAAGCACAATCCGGCGACGCGTGGGCGACAGAGTCCAGCACCCGGCAGCGTTGGGTCCTCACGGGGTGCGCCCTTCGCGAGTTGACGTGGCGTGCCCCCATCCCAACCTTTCCCCAGAGGGGGGAGGAGCAGGGCCGCGGAGCAGGCCAGGCCAGCGAACGCGGTTGCCGGACCTGCGCCGGCAACTCGCGTTGTCCCCCCCTCCCGGAGCGCGCAGCGCGAAGAGAGAGGGGGGATGGCGCCGTCAGGCGACTCAGGGGGGAGTTCCTCATCTCGGGGGAGTTCATCGGTTCGCCACTGGATACACACCCTGCGGCCGCCAAAGAAGAACCGCCACCATCAGCGCGATGTTCGAAAACAGCGCCACTTTGGGCGCCAGAAAGCCCGTGTAATTGGCCATCAGGCCGACCAGCAAGGCGCCTATCAGCGCGCCGGTGGTGCTGCCCAGACCGCCGATGATGATGACGATGAAGATCAGGATGTTGACCTGCGCCCCCATCTGCGGCACCACGTTCTGCTGGTACAGGCCCCACATCACGCCGCCCAGGCCCGCCAGCGCGCTGCCGACCACGAACACGCCCACGAACAGGCGGCGGATGCGGTAGCCGAGCGACTCGACCATCTCGCGGTCCTGCACGCCGGCGCGGATCAGCAGGCCGACCTTGGTGCGCGACAGCGTCCAGGCCAGCGCGGTGAAGACGATGGCGCCCACCACCACGGCGACCACGCGGTATTTCTCCACGGCGGCATCGCCGATCAGCCACGAACCCTGCATGCCCGTGGGCAGCGGCAGCGGGATCTGCTGCGGGCCCCAGATCACCTTGATCAGCTCTTCGCCAATGATCATGCCGCCCATGGTGATCAGGATCTGCTTCAGGTGCTGGCCGTACACCGGGCGGACGATGAAGCGCTCAAACGCCAGGCCGATGGCGCCGGCCACCAGCATGGCGACCACCATCGCCGGCAGCACCGCCAGCAGGTTGCGCCACAGGTCGGCGCTTTGCGTGTAGTCGCCCATCGCGCCCAGCACGCTGGTGGCGACAAACGCGCCCAGCGCAATGAACACGCCGTGGCCGAAGTTCAGCACGTCCATCAGGCCGAACACCAGCGTCAGGCCCGAGGCGATGATGAAGATGATCATGCCCATGGCCAGGCCGGCGACGGTGAGCGTCAGCCAGGTCGACGGCGAGCCGATCAGGGGCAGCGCCACCAGCGCCAGCACGGGCACCAGCAGCAGCGGTTTGTAGTCGATGTCCAGTTTCATGTCGGTGGTCAGCGTGCTATCTTGTGGATAGCTGTCCGCGCAAGTGGCACTAGGGCCAGAGCCCGATTTAACTTTAAATCCATCACAGTGACAGCCCCAGCAGGCGCTGCTGCAGCGCGGTGTCCTCGGCCAGTGCGTGCATGCTGCCGGCGTGCACCACGCGGCCATCGTCCATGACGGCCACACTGTCGCCCAGGCGTTTGGCGAAGTGGATGTTCTGCTCCACCAGCAAGATGGTGGTGCCGCTGGCCTTCAACTGCTGGAAGGCGTTGATCATGTTGTTGATGATGGCCGGCGCCAGGCCCTTGCTGGGCTCGTCCACGATCAGCAGATCGCGCGGCTCGACGATGGCGCGGCTGACGGCCAGCATCTGCTTTTGCCCGCCCGACAGCTTGCCCGCCGGGTGGTTCCAGAACTTCTCCACCGCCGGGAACAGCTGGAAGATCCACTGCAGGCGCGTGCTGTCGATCTGAGCCGCTGTGCGCGCACCGCGCGCGGCCAACACCATGTTTTCTTTCACCGTCAGGTCGGCAAAGACGCCCATGTTCTCGGGCACGTAGGCGATGTTCAGCTGCGCTATCTGCGGCGTGTGCTTTTGGGTGATGTCCTGGCCGTTGAAGGTGATGCGGCCCTGGCTCGCCTGCCACAGACCCATGATGGTGCGCAGCGTGGTCGTCTTGCCCGCGCCGTTGCGGCCCAGCAGCATGGTCAGCTGCCCGCGCGGCACCACCAAGTCCACGCCGTGCAGGATGTGGTACGCGCCGATGTGGGTGTGCACGCCTTCCAGCGTGAGCAGGATGTCGCTCATGCGGTGGCTCCGGATGTTTCAGTGGCCGCGGGTATTGCACGGCCGCGCTGGATGGGCGTGGCGTGCGGTCGGGCGGCCCCCATCCCTGCCTTCCCCCAGAGGGGGAAGGGGTGGAAGACGATGCGCTGCGCACGCGCTGGCTCCCTCCCCCCATGGGGGAGGGCAGGGGTGGGGGCCCGCCAGCCCCTGATGCACGAATGCGCGACCGCGCCCCGCGCCCCTCGGAGCCGCTTGCGAGAGCCGGCGGAGCCAGCCAAGCCGTTCGCGTTGACCAAGCCAAGCCGCCTCATACCGCCACCTCTTCGTCCTTGCTCACGCCCAGGTAAGCCTCTTGTACGACGGGCGACGCGATCACCTCGGCCGGATCACCGTCGGCCACCAGCGTGCCGTTGGTCAGCACGATGATGCGGTCGGCCAATTCGCGCACCACGTCCATCTTGTGTTCGACCAGCAGGATGGTTTTGGTCTTGTCTTTCTTCAATTCGCGGATCAGGTTCAGGATGACCGGCGCCTCGTCGTGGCTCATGCCGGCGGTGGGCTCGTCGAACATGTAGACCTGCGGGTCGAGCGCCATCAGCAGCGCCACTTCCAGCTTGCGCTGGTCGCCGTGTGGCAGGCTGGCCACGGGCATGTCTTGTTGCGCGTCCATCGACACCGATGCCAGGATCTCGTGCGCGCGCGCGGTCAGGCGCTGGTGGTCGCTCCAGATGCTGGTCAGGTTCAGGCCGCGGCGGTGCGGGCCGTTCAGCGTCGCTTGCACGGCCAGGCGCACGTTTTCCAGCACGCTGAGATTGGGGAACAAATTGGTCAGCTGAAACGCGCGGCCGAGGCCGGCGCGTGTGCGCGCTGACGGCGACAGGCGCGACAGGTCGCGCCCGCCCAAATGCACGCTGCCGGCACTGGCTTTGAGCTGGCCCGAAATCAGATTGAAGTACGTCGTCTTGCCCGCACCGTTGGGGCCGACGATGGCCGTCAGCGTGCCCGGCTGAAACGCGCAAGTGACCGCGTTCACGGCCACATGGCCGCCAAAGCGAATCGTCAGGTCTTGGGTGGCCAGCATGTCGCCACAAACTCCTGTTTCAAAGGAAAACCGCCGCTGGCCCTAGTGCTATCTGCGCGGCCAGCTATCAAAAACATAGAAATCACAGTGCCCACCGCCGAGGCACAACTGCGGCCGATAGCCACACCGCCATCCGACGTGCGCGCAACACCCAGCAGCCACCGCGCAAGGGCCGCCCCGCCGCGCCGGTGGCGTCCCCCTTCCCGATTCGCCGCGCGAATCGAGAGAAGGGGAAGGCGCGTCAGCGCCTCAGGGGGATGTCACCTTTTATTCCGGATCGGCACCTGCATCTCTTCCGGCTTGATCTCGCGCACCAGCTCCGGCACGCCCCAGGCGAAGGCCGGGTCGTTCTTGATCTTGAAGTGGTACATGCTTTGCATGGCCTGGTGATCGTCCTTGCGGAAGGTCATCTTGCCCTTGGGCGTGTCAAAGCTCATGCCTTCCATGGTCTTGATGAGCTTGTTGGTGTTGGTATCGCCGCCCGTCGCCTTCAGCGCGGTGACGATCGCCATGGCGGCGCTGAAGCCGCCCGCGGTGAAGAAGTCCGGCGGTGCCTTGAACTGCTTGTAGTTCATGGCGACCATGGCGTCGTTCACCGGGTTCTTGGGGATGCCGAAGTAGTAGTAGGTCGCGCCTTCCATGCCGGGGAAGTTCTTGTACGCGGCCATGGCCGGCAGGATGTTGCCGCCCGTGAAGACTTCGATGTTGTAGCGCTTCTTCAGGTCCTGCGCGGCCAGCGCGTTGAAGGGCGGCGTGCCACCGGCCCAGATCACTTCCACCGCCTTGCGGCCGGGCTTGTCCTTCAGCGCATCGACCACGCGCTGGATGCCGGCGGTGAAGTCGGTGGTGTTTTGCGGCAGGTACTCCTCGTGCACGATCTTGGCGTGCTTGAGCGCGTCCTTGAACGCCTTCACGCCGTCGCGGCCAAAGGCGTAGTCCTGCGCCAGCGTGACGATGGAGACGCCGTCCTTGTCCATGGCGGCGGCGTTGCTGATGGCGTCCTGACTGCTGTTGCGGCCGGTGCGGAAGATGTATTTGTTCCACTTGTCGCCGGTGATCGAATCGGCCACGGCCGGCTCGACCAGCAGGATCTTCTTGTATTCCTCGGCCACCGGCAGCATGGCCAGGGCCACGCCGGACGACGTGGGGCCGACGGCCAGGTCCACCTTGTCATCCGCGTAGGCGGCGGCCAGCAGGCTCTTGCCCAAATCGGGCTTGCCCTGGTCGTCCTTTTCAATCAGGCGGATCTTCTTGCCGTTCACCGTCATCGTGCCGCCGGTGGCGTAGTCCAGGCCCATCTGCAGGCCGGCCGCGGTCTGTTTGCCGTAGGCCTCCAACGGGCCGGTCTTGCTGTAGATGTGGGCGATCTTGATTTCAGACTGCGCCAGCGCGGGCGAGCCAATGACGGCGGCCAAAGTGGCCAGGGCGATGAGGTGGCGGCGGTACATGGACGGGGCTCCTTCGGTTGATTGAACAGGTATTGCACATGGCGTGCCAGGCCGTAAGCCTTTGATTTGCAAGGCTTCGCGGAGCGATGTTCAGAAAATGAATGAAAAACAGACAATTTAACTGTCTGAAAAACAATCGATTGTCTGAATTCAATTCAGGGTAAACGCGGCCTGGGCTTCTTGCCTGGCGTAGAGCGCCGGGCTGCGGCGCCGTCCGGCTCAAAACCCCTGCGCCTGCGCCACGATGTCCAGGAACACCCAGACGTCGCCTTTGTCGTAGGTCTCCGGCGCCTCGCTGCCGCCCAGGAAGGGGTAGGGCCGGGCAATGTAGACCTGCTCCGGCCCGAGCGGGCCTTTGAGCAGGCGGATCTTGGCCACGTGCTCGCGCAGCAGGATGACGGCGTCAAAGTAGCTTTCTTTCAGGATCTGCTGCTCAAACGCCTCGATGTTCTTGAACGGGCCGTAGTTCTTGCCCTTGGCCAGGTAGGGGTAGATGACGGCATAGCTGCCCGTCTTCGTGCTGTGCATGAACAGGTGGCCCAACGCCGAGTAGCCCACCACCTGGTTGAAGTCGCGAAACTGTGCCGCCCAGCGCGGCGCGGCGGTCCTGGCCGGGCGCGGGCGGATCAGGGTGTAGAGCGGCAGCGTGGCCTTGCCGACAGCTTGCGCGCGGGCGCCGCTCGCAGCCGCCAGCGCGGCCCCCAAGAGCGTGCGTCGTGGCAGGGGTGGCATCTTTCGGTCGTCCTTCGGTCGGTGGTGTTGGGCCGTCACGCCCCGCGCGCTGGCGCTTGGGGCGTGCCGCTGCCGATGCGCTCGTACAGCGTCGCGCGCGAGATGCCCAAGAGGCGTGAGGTCGCCAGCTTGTTGCCGCCGGTCGACGCCAGGGCCGCGGCGATGGCGCGCTGTTCCAACTCTGCCACCTGTTCGGCCAGCGGGCGCAGCAGCGCGCCGGCGTCCGGCGGCGCGGCTTCGGGCGGCAGCGCGGGCTGCACGTGGCTCAGGCCGGACTGGCGCAGCAGCGCTTCCATCTGCTCGGCGTCGATCCGGTCGGCGTCGGCGCGCAGCGCGGCCTGTTCCAGCACGTTGCGCAATTCGCGGATGTTGCCGCGCCAGCGCTGCGCGGTCAGCAAGGCCAGCGCGGCTTCGCTCAGCTCGGGCGGCGGGCTGCCGCGCAGCGCCATGTCTTCGCCCAGCACCTCGACCAGGGCCGGGATGTCGCTGCGGCGCTCGCGCAGCGGCGGCACGTGCACCGGCAGCACGTTCAGGCGGTAGTACAGGTCTTCGCGGAACTGGCCGCTTTGCACCAGCGCCTGCAGGTCGCGGCTGGTGGCGGCGATCACGCGCGCGTCAAAGCGCACCAGCTCGTTGCTGCCCAGCGGTTCGGCCTCGCCGTCCTGCAGCGCGCGCAGCAGCTTGGCTTGCAGGCCGGGCGGCATGTCGCCGATCTCGTCCAGAAACAGGGTGCCGCCATCGGCCAGCTTGAACTTGCCGACGCGGCCCTTGCGCTCGGCGCCGGTGTAGGCGCCTGGGGCGACGCCGAAGAATTCCGCTTCCAGCAGCGTGTCCGGCACGGCCGCGATGTTGACGCTGACCAGCGGGCCGCCGGCGCGCGCCGACGCGCCGTGGATGGCGTGCGCCAGCAATTCCTTGCCGGTGCCGGTTTCGCCCAGCAGCAGCACCGGGCTGTTCGACTGCGCGGCCCGGCGCGCCTGGCGTTTGACCTCGGCCGCCGCCGGGCTGGTGCCGATGAAGCTCGCAAAACTGTAGCGGGCTGCGCGCGTCCCATGGGCGCTGGGGGCCGATTTCTTGGCCAACTCACGGCGCGCGTCATCCAGCTCCTGCTGCAGCTGCGCAAACTTGGCGATCAGCGGCTGCAGGTTGGTCGTGGGCTGGTCGAACAGCACGATGCCCAGCACGCCGATCACTTCGCCCGCGTCGTCGCGCAGCGGGATGCGGCTGACCACGAAGGTGCCGGCGCGGTTGTGCAGCAGGTCGATCAGGATCGGTTTGCCGCTTTGCAGCACCTGGTGCATCTGCGTGTTCTGCACCACGGACGACACCGGGTGGCCGACAAAATCTTCTTCGCGCGGGTAGCCCAGCGCGGGCAGAAAGCGGCGGTACTGGTCGTTGATCCAGACCACGCGCGCGTCGCGGTCGACCAGCAGCATGCCTTCGCTGGCGCTGGCGAACAGGTCGAACATGGAGCGCGCGGCCAGCTCCAGGATGCTGGCGGCGTCGCGCGGCAGGGCTGAGGCGGTGGGCGCGGGCATGGCCGGATCGTAGCGCGCAGCGTGGGCGCTCCGGTTGATGCGCCAACGCCACGCCCTTGAAATAAAATCCGGGTAAATTAAATAAGCCCGGATAAAATAACGGCATGAGCACGAACTCCTCCACCTACACTGCGTTCGCGGGCGGTCGGCGCGTGGCGCGCGGCAGCTATGCCGACGTCGCGCTGGCCTTGGCCGCGCAAGCCGCGGACGGCACGCCCGTGCTGGTCTTTGACGATGCCACCGGCGCGCAGATCGACACGCCGCACGCGCCGGAACACGCCGCGCGGCTGGCCAGCCTGCGCCACGCCGCCCCCGCCGCGGGGAGCCCGGCCACCGTCAACGCAGAGCAGGCCCCCGCC
>JAEZWW010000014.1 GCA_023442945.1 Pseudomonadota bacterium
CCTCGGCCTGCTTGAGAAAACCGATGATCTGCTCGTCGGTGAATCTGCTCTTCTTCATGTCCGTTCTTCCTTGCGAAAACGGACTCTACTAACCTTCAACTGGTACGCCCTACGGGGGGCAGGTCACAAGCGCCCGATGTCGGTAGTGATCGCACCACGGTAGTTCATCGATGCCTAACGCTTGAGTTAAGCGGCGGCGAAGCCGTCCGCCTTGAACGAATTGTTAGAGCGCAACAATCTCAACGTACGCTCCATCTTGAACTTGCTCTTTTGACAGGCCCTGTAAGAGGTAGGCCTCTTGCTCGTTTACCACGTGCCGATGACGGAGGAGCACTTCTTTGAATGCATTGGCAGTAAGTGTTGATCCGTCAGGGTTGGTGACGGTTGCGCGAAGCTTTGACCCAGATGCGAACCTTTTGGAGGTTGCAACAGCCACCACCAAACCCCTCCCCGTGATCTGAAAACGCTCAATGATGGGTTGGCGCATTTTGTGCGCTAACGCCTACGTTAAGCGATGACAACGTGCGAAGCACGTTGGCATCCGCTTGAACAACCAGTTAGGCTGGTGGCAGAAGAATAGGCAGAGGATCTAGCTTTTCTGACCATGGCCTGTTGCTTTTTCATATGCAGCCTTCTTTTGACGATACAAAAAGTACTCCCTAAGCTCAGAAATTTCGATGTCGGGATTGGTCATTTTTAGAGCTTTGATAGCAGCTATCTTTTCTCCCTGGGAAATATGTTTCTCAACTTCAGGTGACATGAAGCCAGAAAAGTTGGTATTCCCAAACTGACGCCGTATGGCCATGTCCACCTCAGCCTGTGTTGGTGGAAGGCCATCGGTGCGATTGTTTGCCGCGCACCAAGACAGATGGTTTTCACGGCAAGCAGGGCAGTACATGACTTTGTACCAAAGTTCATCGTCCCTCACACAGCCACCAAGTACAAAGAACTTTGACCTGGAGAACAACGCCTTGCGTGCTGCAGCATAGTCGTCCTCATAACGGATAAGCCCGTACATAATCAGAACGGTGTCCTCCAGCAGGGCTTGCCTATGAAGTGGGCAGTGAGTTTCTTGATCAGCTAGCAGCATGCTGGAAGAGGCCTAACGAACAAGGTAAGCCGGCCGCCGTAGGCGGATCGGCTTGACCGACGGGTTAGACCCGATGGGTTGGAATACGCGCGCCAGGGCAGGCCAAGCGCTACCAAAAGAGAAGCTGCCCGCGCTGGTGGGAGCAGCGCCAAAGGCCGAAAACACTCCAAACCCACGCAACGCCCGCAGGCGAAGCCCGGCGCCACGCCAAACACTCGGCGAACAACCGCTTGCGGAGCTGGCTGGTGATTGAATTGGCATGGGCTTAAATGAGCTAAATATCAGCGGGCCTAACTAGAAATAGACGACAGAAATCTTAGAGCGAGCCGTCCGATAAAGCAACGCGCTCCGTCGGATCTCAGGGTAAAGCCTGAGCAACGTCAAAATAGGCAAACCTAAAATTTCGCGGATGGATTTGCCCGTGTCGCCTGCTCGTGGGCCGCCACCCACCCCGCGCGCGCCCAAGTTGCTGGAGCGTTTGCGCGTGCACCTGCGCACGCGGCACTACAGCCTGCGCACGGAAGCGGCGTACGTCGACTGGGTACGGCGCTTCATTCTTTTCCACGACAAGCGGCACCCGCAGGACATGGGGCCAGCGGAGGTGGAGGCGTTTTTGAGCCATCTGGCGGTAGACCGGCAGGTGGCGGCGTCGACGCAGAACCAGGCCAAATCGGCCTTGTTGTACCTGTACAAGCAGGTGCTGGGGGTGGAGCTGCCCTGGCTGGACGAGGTGGTGCAGGCCAAGCGGCCGCAGCGGTTGCCGGTGGTGCTGACGCCGTCGGAGGTGCGCGACGTGCTGCTGCACATGAACGGCACGCCCGCGCTGGTGGCGCAGTTGTTGTACGGCACGGGGATGCGGCTTTTGGAGGCGCTGCGGCTGCGGGTGAAGGACGTGGAGTTTGCGCGGCGCGAGATCGTGGTGCGCGAGGGCAAGGGCAACAAGGACCGGGTGACGGTGCTGCCGGAAAACCTGATCGTGCCGCTGCAGGCGCAGCTGCTCAAGGCGCGGGCCTTGCACGAGAAGGATGTGGAGGCGGGCCTGGGGCGCGTGTACCTGCCGCACGCGCTGGCGGTGAAGTACCCCGAGGCGGACCGCAGCTGGGCGTGGCAGTACGTCTTTCCGTCACCGGTGCGGGTGATGGACCCGCGCCCGGACGCGCGCACGGGGCAGCCGATGGAGCGGCGCCACCATGTTTACCCCGAATCGGTGCAGCGCGCGGTGCGTGAGGCGGCGCGGCGGGCAGAGGTGAACAAACCCGTGTCGCCGCACGTGTTCCGCCATTCGTTTGCCACGCATTTGCTGCAGGCGGGGTACGACATCCGCACCGTGCAGGAGCTGCTGGGCCACGCCGATGTCAGCACAACCATGATTTACACCCATGTGCTGAACAAGGGCGGGCGGGGGATCTTGAGCCCGCTGGATGCGCTGTGACGCGGTGGGGCAGGGCGCGGAAGTGACGGGTCGGTTCCGCCCCGAATAACTACAAAAACAGGAGCTGCCCGCGCAGGTGGTTGTAGGGCGGGAAGGGGTTTTTATCTAAGAAAGGGCTTTGTCGCTGCGCCCAGCGGGCACCCGTTCAAAGTGCCGCCCAGGGCACCCGCGGCAGTTGGTTTTCTCCGGCCTCGCACAGCGCGTATTCGACGACAAAGCCGGGCTGCATGCCGCGATCGATGCCCGGGTCGTCCACCGCCAAATCGATCAGTTGCACGATGCGCAAACGCAGCAGGCCCTGGGGCAGGTCGATGGCGCAGGCGGCGGTTTCTTCGTCGGGCAGCGTGTTGTGCGCGAACTGGGCCGCCATGGTCAGGCTGTCGAAGTTGATCAGGTGCAGGGTGCCGGTGGTGTTCTGAAGGAACTGCTCCATCGACCGGTGGCCTGGCAGGTCGCTGATGCCTTCGCGGAATTCGACGAGCCAGTCGCAGTCGAACCCCGTGCCCCACAGCGCGATGTGTTTTTGGTCGGATTCGGCCAGCAAGTGCTTTGGCAGGCGGAAGTCTTCGTCCCAATCCTGGTGGACAAAGCTGGTGTACTGGCCCAAGTCGGCCAGCACGATGAGGGTGCCGTCGCCCAAAACATGGCGTTGTTGCATGTGGTTCTCCCTGGGTTGCCGCGCCGGCCCGCAGGGGGCTTGGGCGACGTTTTTTGATTCGCTGAAGCGGGGCGCGGCGGCCCCGCGCGGCTCAGCTCGCGGCGACGGCGATGCCTTTGAACTCGCCTGAAGCAATGCGCTTGCTCCACTCGGCCGGGCCGGTGATGTGGGCGCTGGTGCCGCCCGCATCGACGGCCACGGTCACCGGCATGTCGACCACGTCGAATTCATAGATCGCTTCCATGCCCAGGTCTTCAAAGCCCACCACCTTGGCGTGCTTGATGGCCTTGGACACGAGGTAGGCGGCGCCGCCCACGGCCATCAGGTACGCGCTCTTGTGGTTCTTGATGGATTCGATGGCGACCGGGCCGCGCTCGGCCTTGCCGATCATGGCGATCAGGCCGGTCTTTTCCAGCATCATGTCGGTGAACTTGTCCATGCGGGTGGCGGTGGTGGGGCCTGCGGGGCCCACGGCTTCGTCACCCACGGGGTCCACCGGGCCGACGTAATAGATCACGCGGTTGGTGAAGTCCACGGGCAGTTTTTCGCCCTTGGCCAGCATGTCCTGGATGCGCTTGTGCGCGGCGTCGCGGCCGGTCAGCATCTTGCCGTTCAGCAGCAGCGTCTGGCCGGGCTTCCAGCTGGCGACCTCTTCCTTGGTCAGCTGGTTCAGGTCGACACGCTTGCTCTTTTCGGTGTCGGGCGCCCAATCGACCTTGGGCCACAGGTCCAGGCTCGGCGCCTCCAGGTACACAGGGCCGGAGCCGTCGAGCACGAAATGCGCGTGGCGCGTGGCGGCGCAGTTGGGGATCATCGCCACGGGCTTCGATGCAGCGTGCGTGGGGTACAGCTTGATCTTCACGTCCAGCACGGTGGCCAGGCCGCCCAGGCCTTGGGCGCCAATGCCCAGGGCGTTGACCTTTTCATACAGTTCCAGGCGCATCTCTTCGACCTGGTCCAGCTTGGCGCCGCTGGCGGCCTTGGCCTGCAGCTCGTACATGTCCAGGTCTTCCATCAGGCTTTCCTTGGCCAGCAGGACCGCCTTCTCGGCCGTGCCGCCAATGCCGATGCCCAGCATGCCCGGCGGGCACCAGCCGGCGCCCATGGTCGGCACGGTCTTGAGCACCCAGTCGACGATGCTGTCGCTGGGGTTCATCATGATCATCTTGGACTTGTTCTCGCTGCCGCCGCCCTTGGCTGCGACGGTGATGTCCACCGTGTTGCCCGGCACGATCTGCACGTTGATCACCGCGGGCGTGTTGTCCTTGGTGTTCTTGCGGGCGAACTGCGGGTCGGCCACCACGCTGGCGCGCAGCGTGTTGTCGGGGTGGTTGTAGCCCTGGCGTACGCCTTCGTTGATGGCGTCTTCCAGGCCGCCGGTGAAGCCTTCCCACTGCACGTCCATGCCGACTTTCAGGAACACGTTGACGATGCCGGTGTCCTGGCAGATCGGGCGGTGGCCGGTTGCGCTCATCTTCGAGTTGGTCAGGATCTGCGCCATCGCGTCCTTGGCCGCCGGGCTCTGCTCGCGCTCGTAGGCGCGGGCCAGGTGCTGGATGTAGTCGGCGGGGTGGTAGTAGCTGATGTATTGCAGAGCACCGGCGATCGAGTCGATCAGGTCCTGTTGGCGAATCGTGGTCATGGCGGGTGGTTGTGGTGGGATGGAAAGCCGCCCGGGGTGTCCGGGCAAACCCTTGCATTATCGGCCGTGGGAAAGGCCGCCCCGTGGCGCGGCGCGGGCCTACTTGGCCGCCGAACGAGGCGGCGGCCGCAGCCAATCACCCTGCTGGCGGCTCTGGTGTACCGTACATGGCGATCACGCAACTTCAGGAGCCTGACGTGAGCGAACTGAACACATCCAGCCGCGACGCGCTGGGGCAGGGCGATTTCGCCTTTCCGCGCGAACGCAAACTGCCCATCCACAACGCCGAGCACGTGCGCAACGCGCTGGCGCGATTTGACCAGGTGGAAGGCGTGACCGACGCCGCCTGGACCCGCCTGCAGGCCGCGGCCAAGCGCCACGGCGTCGAATTGCATGAACAGAATTGGCGCCAGTTGGGGCGCGGAGGAAAACCATGAGCACAACCCGCCAAGAAAAAGACACCTTCGGCCCGATCGACGTGCCGGCCGACCGACTGTGGGGCGCGCAGACGCAGCGGTCGCTGCAGAACTTCGACATTTCGGGCGAGCGCCAGCCGCAGGAAATCATCCACGCGCTGGCGCTGGTCAAGCGGGCCTCGGCGGTGGTGAATCAGCAGCTGGGTTTGCAGGACGCCAAGAAGACCGAAGCCATTGTCGCCGCGGCCGACGAGGTGTTGGCGGGCAAGCACCCGGACGAGTTTCCGCTGGTGGTGTGGCAGACCGGATCGGGCACGCAGACCAACATGAACGTGAACGAGGTGCTGGCCAACCGCGCGAGCGAGTTGATGGGTGGCGAGCGCGGGGAAGCGCGGCTGGTGCACCCGAACGACGACGTCAACAAGAGCCAGTCCAGCAACGACGTGTACCCCACGGCCATGCACGTGGCGGCCGTGGAGGCGCTCACGCACAAGCTGCTGCCGGCGATGGACAAGCTGCGCGCCACGTTGGCCAAGAAGTCGGCCGACTTTATGGACATCGTCAAGATTGGCCGCACGCACCTGCAGGACGCCACGCCGTTGACGCTGGGACAGGAGATCTCCGGCTGGGTGGCGCAGTTGGACCAGGGCGAAAAGCACGTGCGCGCCACCATCCCGCACCTGTGCGAATTGGCGCTGGGTGGCACCGCCGTGGGCACCGGCCTGAATGCGCCCAAGGGCTACGCGGAAGGTGTGGCGGCAGAGCTGGCGCGCCTCACTGGCTTGCCCTTCGTCACTGCGCCCAGCAAGTTCGAAGTGATGGCGGCGGCCGATGCCTTCGTCAGCGCCCATGGCGCGCTGAAGACGGTGGCGGCCAGCATGAACAAGATTGCCAACGACGTGCGCTGGCTGGCCAGCGGCCCGCGCAGCGGCATTGGCGAGATCAGCATTCCGGAGAACGAGCCCGGCTCGTCCATCATGCCCGGCAAGGTCAACCCGACGCAGAGCGAAGCGGTGACCATGCTGGCCGCGCAGGTGATGGGCAACGACGTGGCGATCAACATCGGCGGCATGAGCGGCAACTTCGAGCTGAACGTGTTCCGGCCTCTGATCGCCCACAACTTCCTGCAGAGCGTGCGGCTGCTGGCCGACGGCATCGTCAGCTTCAACGACCACTGTGCCGCCGGCATCGAGCCCAACCGCGACCGCATCGCCGAGCTGGTCAGCCGGTCGTTGATGCTGGTGACGGCGCTGAATACCCACATCGGATACGACAAGGCCGCGGCCATCGCCAAGAAAGCGCACAAGGAAGGCACGAGCCTGCGCGAGGCGGCGGTGGCATCCGGCTACCTGACCGGCGAGCAGTTCGACCAGTGGGTGGTGCCGGAGCAGATGACGGGACGGTGAGTGCTCAGGTTTTAAGGGTGTGGCGATGGCATGTGGTATCTGGCCATTGCCTTTTGATTGCTATAAAAAGAGAAGCTGTTTGCGCCGATGGTTGTAGGGCTGTCGCCTGATTTGTCCTGAAAAACTCTTTGGCGCCTGATGAGGGCAGGTTGTTGACGCATCCCCGCTGCAACGCCTGATTTCGGCGGGTCAGGGGCTAAGCCGTGACGGCGTCGGCCCCTGCGCCGACCCCCGCGCCAGTGCGGGGCACCCGCCTTTGGCGCTAGAGTGGGGCTGCACCAGTCAGAAGCCTGTAAGAGCCTGACGTGAACATTCCCCAGGTCAAGCCCGGCGACTGCCCGGGCCGGCGCCACAAAAAACCAGGAGACAAGGGCGTATGAGCACGATTGAATCGGTTTTGGTCGAGAACCGCGTTTTCCCCCCCAGCGAAGTGCTGCAGAAGTCGGCCCGCATCGGTGGCATGGCCGCCTACAACGCGCTGTGCAAGGAGGCCGAGGACGACTTCCAGGGCTTCTGGGCCCGCCACGCGCGCGACAACCTGGTGTGGGCCAAGCCCTTCACCCAGGTGCTGGACGAATCCAACAAGCCTTTCTACCAATGGTTTGCCGACGGCCAGCTGAACGCCAGCGCCAACTGCCTGGACAAGCACGTCGGCACGCCGGTCGAAAACAAGACCGCCATCATTTTTGAAGCCGACGACGGCACGGTGACGAAGGTCACCTACCGCGAGTTGCTGGACCGCGTCAGCCAGTTCGCCAACGCGCTGAAGGCGCACGGCGTCAAGAAGGGCGACCGCGTTCTGGTCTACATGCCGATGACCGTGGAAGGCGTGATCGCCATGCAGGCCTGCGCGCGCATCGGCGCGACGCACAGCGTGGTGTTCGGCGGGTTTTCGGCCAAGGCGCTGCAAGAGCGCATCATCGACGGCGGCGCGGTGGCTGTCATCACCGCCAACTACCAGCTGCGCGGCGGCAAGGAATTGCCGCTGAAAGCCATCGTCGACGAAGCGCTGGCCATGGGCGGCTGCGAGTCGATCCAAAACATCTTCGTGTTCGAGCGCACGCCCACCGCCTGCAACATGGTCGCGGGGCGCGACAAGACCTTTGCCGAAGCGCTGAAGGGCCAGAGCACCGATTGCCCGCCCGAAGTGGTGGACGCCGAACACCCGCTGTTCGTGCTGTACACCAGCGGCTCCACCGGCAAGCCCAAGGGCGTGCAGCACGCGACCGGCGGCTACCTGCTGTGGGCCAAGATGACGATGGACTGGACGTTCGACTTGAAGGCGGACGACATCTTCTGGTGCACGGCCGACATCGGCTGGATCACCGGCCACACCTACGTCGCCTATGGCCCGCTGGCCGCGGGCGCGACGCAGATCATTTTTGAAGGCGTGCCGACTTACCCGAACGCCGGGCGCTTCTGGCAGATGATCGAAAAGCACAAGTGCACGATCTTCTACACCGCGCCGACGGCGATCCGTTCGCTGATCAAGGCGTCGGAAACGGACGAGAAGGTCCACCCCAAGAACTGGGACCTGACCTCGCTGCGCATCCTGGGCAGCGTGGGCGAGCCGATCAACCCCGAAGCCTGGATGTGGTACTACCGCAATGTGGGTGGCGAGCGCTGCCCCATCGTCGACACCTTCTGGCAGACCGAAACGGGCGGCCACATGATCACGCCGCTGCCGGGCGCCACGCCGCTGGTGCCGGGCTCGTGCACGCTGCCGCTGCCGGGCATCATGGCCGCCATCGTGGACGAGTCGGGCAACGAGCTGCCCAACGGCTCGGGCGGCATCTTGGTGGTCAAGAAGCCGTGGCCCAGCATGATCCGCACCATCTGGGGCGACCCGGAGCGCTTCAAGAAGAGCTACTTCCCGGAAGAGCTCAAGGGCTACTACCTCGCCGGCGACGGTGCGGTGCGCGACGCGCAAACCGGCTATTTCCGCATCACCGGCCGCATCGACGACGTGCTGAACGTGTCGGGCCACCGCATGGGCACGATGGAGATCGAGTCGGCGCTGGTCGCCAAGACCGACCTGGTGGCCGAAGCCGCCGTGGTGGGGCGCCCGGACGACGTGACGGGCGAGGCGATCTGCGCCTTCGTCGTGCTCAAGCGCAGCCTGCCGGAGGGCGCCGAGGCCAAGGCGATCGCGAAGGAGCTGCGCGACTGGGTTGCCAAGGAGATCGGCCCCATCGCCAAGCCCAAGGCCATCCGCTTTGGCGAGAACCTGCCCAAGACGCGGTCCGGCAAGATCATGCGCCGCCTGCTGCGCAGCCTGGCCAAAGGCGAGCAGATCACGCAGGACACCAGCACGCTGGAAAATCCGGCGATCCTGACGCAGCTGGATCAGACCTACTGATCCGCAGCGCCTGTCCGCGCCCGTTCCAATGAAGGGGGCGGGCAACAAAAATTGCCCCGACGCTCACCCGCTGCGCGTGGTGCGCTGGACCCCGAGGGAGCCGTTTTGTCTTGGGGCGGCCCGGCAACAAAAAAACCCGCCAGCGGCGGGTTTTTTCATGGGCTGACGCTGCTTACTTGAGCGACAGGATCCAGGTGGCCAGCGATTTGGCTTCGTCGGCGTTTACGTTGGCGTTGGGGGGCATCGGCACGGCGCCCCACACACCCGAACCGCCCTTCTGGATCTTGGCGGCCAGCTTGTCCACTGCGCCGGCTTCCTTGCCGTACTTGGCGGCCACGTCCTTGTAGCTTGGGCCGACCAGCTTCTTGTCGGTGGCGTGGCAAGCCATGCAGTTCTTGGCCTTGGCCATTGCCTCGTCGGCCATGGCCGGTGCAGCGGCACCAACGGCAGCCAAGGTGGCAATAGTCATCAGAATACGCTTCATCTTCGGTTCTCCATCGCGGGTAGTTGCGCTACAGTCAATCAACGCCATTGTAGGCCGTGGGGTTGACATACTGCCCGCCGGTTGGGAGCGTCCACAAAGGGAAAACCATGTATTTCTTGGGCTTGGGAGTTATTTTGTTGCTGCTGAAATGGCAGGAAATCGGCCCGGTGGCGACGTGGTCGTGGTGGTGGGTGATGGCGCCCTTTGCCCTGGCCGTGGCCTGGTGGTCCTGGGCCGACTGGTCGGGCTACACCAAGCGCAAGGCGATGGAAAAAGACGACCAGCGCAAACTTGACCGGATCAATCGCCAGCGTGAGGCGATGGGCCAAAAGCCACGCGAAGCCGCTTCGCGCCGCCGTTGAGGTTGTTTTTGAATCAAATCGGTGCTTAGCCCTAGAGCCACCTGCGCGACCAGCTATTAAAATTATAGTTAACCTGGTCTGATGCCGGTCTGAGCGCGCGGCCTTGTCGCGTCGCAATCGGCGCCCGCCGCACACCCACTGCGCCGCTGTCGCCCGCCGGACCCTGCTGGCGGCCAGGGTGCACCGCTTGCGACATAATTTACGCCTTGCGTGACCGGTGCGCAGCCCACCGCGGCAATCCGCGCGCAATGGGCGCACAAACCCTCCGGTCCGCCCAATCGCCCCAGGCACGCCGCACGGCGGCGTGGTGGGCCGCCCACCCGATTTACCCGCACCCACGATGCCCGCCTACCGTTCCAAGACTTCCACCGCCGGCCGCAACATGGCGGGCGCCCGTTCGCTGTGGCGCGCCACCGGCATGAAGGACGATGACTTCAGCAAGCCGATCATCGCCGTGGTCAACTCGTTCACCCAGTTCGTGCCCGGCCACGTGCACTTGAAGGACCTGGGCCAGCTGGTCGCGCGCGAGATCGAAGCCGCCGGCGGCGTTGCCAAGGAATTCAACACCATCGCCGTGGACGACGGCATTGCCATGGGCCACGACGGCATGTTGTATTCGCTGCCCAGCCGCGAGATCATTGCCGACTCGGTCGAATACATGGTGAACGCGCATTGCGCCGACGCCATGGTCTGCATCAGCAACTGCGACAAGATCACCCCCGGCATGCTGATGGCCGCCATGCGGCTGAACATCCCGGTCGTGTTCGTCTCCGGCGGCCCGATGGAAGCGGGCAAGGCGCGCCTGGCCGTGCCCGGCACGTCCACCATCCAGATCAAGAAGCTCGATTTGATCGACGCCATGGTCATGGCCGCCGACGACAAGGTCAGCGACGCCGAAGTGGCCGAGGTGGAGCGTTCCGCCTGCCCGACTTGCGGATCGTGTTCGGGCATGTTCACCGCCAACTCGATGAACTGCCTGGCCGAGGCGCTGGGCCTGGCGCTGCCGGGCAACGGCACGGTGGTGGCCACGCACTCGGACCGCGAACAGCTGTTCAAGCGCGCCGGCCGCCGCGTGGTGGATTTGGCCAAGCAGTACTACGAAAAGGACGACACGTCGATCCTGCCGCGATCGGTGGGGTTCAAGGCGTTTGAAAACGCCATGACGCTGGACATCGCCATGGGCGGCTCGACCAACACCATCCTGCACCTGCTGGCCATCGCGCAAGAAGCCGAGATCGACTTCACCATGGCCGACATCGACCGCCTGTCGCGCGTCGTGCCGCAGCTGTGCAAGGTGGCGCCCAACACCAACAAGTACCACATCGAAGACGTGCACCGCGCCGGCGGGATCATGGCCATTCTGGGCGAGCTGGACCGTGCCGGTAAATTGCACACCGACGTGCCGACCGTCCACGCCAAGTCGATGAAGGAAGCGCTGGCGCAGTGGGACATCACCCAGACCGACGACGACGCGGTCAAGACCTTCTACATGGCCGGCCCGGCCGGCATTCCGACGCAGGTCGCCTTCAGCCAGAGCACGCGCTGGCCCAGTCTGGACACCGACCGCGCCGAAGGCTGCATCCGCTCGTACGACCATGCCTTCAGCAAGGAAGGCGGCCTGGCCGTGCTGTTCGGCAACATCGCGCAGAACGGTTGTGTGGTGAAGACGGCCGGCGTGGACGACTCCATTCTGGTGTTTGAAGGCCCGGCCCACGTGGTCGAGTCGCAGGACGAGGCGGTGGAAAACATCCTGGCCGACAAGGTCAAGGCAGGCGACGTGGTCGTCGTGCGCTACGAAGGTCCCAAGGGCGGCCCCGGCATGCAGGAAATGCTCTACCCGACCAGCTACATCAAGTCCAAGGGCCTGGGCAAAGCCTGCGCGCTGCTGACCGACGGGCGCTTTTCGGGCGGCACGTCCGGCCTGTCGATCGGCCATTGCTCGCCCGAAGCGGCGGCTGGCGGCAACATCGGCCTGGTGCAAAGCGGCGACAAGATCCGCATCGACATCCCCAACCGCACCATCAACGTGCTGGTCAGCGACGAAGAGCTGGCCAAGCGCCGCGCCGCGCAGGACGCCGCCGGCTGGAAGCCGGCCAAGCCGCGCCCGCGCAAGGTGTCGACCGCGCTGAAGGCCTACGCCAAGCTGGTCACGTCGGCCGACAAAGGCGCCGTGCGCGACGTCGGTCTGCTGGACTGACCGCGCGCCAGACGCCATGAACGGCCGCCTTCCCGGGCGGCCTTCTTGCTGGCGCGGCCCCAACGACCCAGGACCAAGCTACCCCATGACCGCTGACCGCGATACCGCCCTGCAACGCGCCCACGCCGTGCTCGACTGGAACCGGCGCCACCTGCGCCACGACGTGCAGCTGACCGACGCGCTGGTGGGCGAATGCTTTGCCGACGCCTTCGTGGTGAAGCCCAACGGCCGCCACTACGACGCCACGCGCGCCAGCTACCGCGAATTTCTGGACGGCATGAAGCGCAACATGACCGGCATCGACTACGACGTGGGCAGCGCGGTGGTGGACGGGGCGTCGGTCGTGCTGTCCCTGCGCGCAAGCATCACCGACCTGGACGGCCAGGCCGCGCAGTTCGTCGCGCTGCTGCACATGCGCTTTGACGACGCGGGCAAGGTCACGCTGTGGGAAGAGGTGTACGTGCCCGCGCCGACGTGATGTCTATCATGCATTTCAAGGCAAATCGGCCGGTGACCCTACAGCCATCTGCGCGGGCAGCTATTGTTTTGATAGTTTTCACGGGGTGTGCTACCCGCGGTTGCGCGGCCCTGCACCTCGGCCTGCGCACACCCGACCGCCCAAGCCCATGCGCCTGCACACGCTGAAGCAGCGCCTGCACGACGCCGGCGCCGCGCCCCTCCACGCGCAGCGCATTCTGCGCGCCTGGTCGCACGCCTTGCCGCTGGAAAGCGGCCGGCGCCGGCCATCCACCTTTTTCCCCGCGGCGCTGCGGGCCAACGTGCCCACGATCGAGGCCGAGTTGGGCGCGCTGGCGCGCGTGCACGCCGTCCACCCCGGCGCGGACGGGTCCGAGCGCCTGGTGGTCGCGTTGGGCGACGGCCAGATGGTCGAAAGTGTGCTGCTGCCGCGCGGTGGCTTGTGCGTGTCGTCGCAAGTGGGCTGCGCCGTGGGCTGCCAGTTCTGCATGACCGGGCGCGACGGCCTGCTGCGCCAGGTCGGCAGCGCGGAAATCATCGCGCAGCTGGCTCTGGCGCGCGCGCGGCGCCCGGTCCGCCGGGTGGTGTTCATGGGCATGGGCGAGCCCGCGCACAACCTGGACAACGTGTTCGAGGCGATCGACTTCCTGGGCACCGTGGGCAACGTCGGGCACAAGAACATCGTGTTCTCCACGGTGGGCGACCCGCGCGCCTTCGAGCGCCTGCACGCCGCCACCGTCAAGCCCGCGCTGGCCCTGTCGCTGCACACCACGCGCGCCGATTTGCGCCGCAGCCTGCTGCCGCGCGCGCCCGATCTGACGCCGCAGGCCCTGGTCGACGAGGCCGAGCGCTACGCCCAGGCCTCGGGCTATCCGGTGCAGTACCAGTGGACGCTGCTGGAGGGCGTGAACGACAGCGCTGAGGAAGTCGATGGCCTGGTGCGGCTGCTGGTCGGCAAGCGCGGCATCCTCAACCTGATCCCTTTCAACACGCTGGACGATTCACCGTTTCAGCGGCCCACGTGGGCGCGCTGCGAGGCGCTGGCGCGCACGCTGCATGAACGCGGCATCCTGACCAAGCTGCGCGATTCGGCTGGGCAGGACGTCGACGGCGGTTGCGGCCAGCTGCGGGCGCGGGCCATCCGCATCGCGCCGGCACCAGCCGCTGCGCGGGCCTGAGAGAGCAGGCGGGGCCGGGCAGGGCGTCGCCGCCGCGGCCCGCTCAGGCGGGCATGCCAGCTTGCTCGTAGGCCGGGTCGACCACGTCTTCGCCGTCCAACACGGCGCGCAGGCGGTCCATGTCAACGGCGTTTTCCCAGCGCGAAATCACCACGGTGGCGACCGCGTTGCCCATGAAGTTGGTGAGCGACCGGCATTCGCTCATGAAGCGGTCCACACCCAGGATCAGCGCCATCCCGGCCAGCGGCACTTCGGGCACCACCTGCAGCGTGGCGGCCAGGGTGATGAAGCCCGCGCCCGACACGCCCGCCGCGCCTTTCGAGCTGAGCATCGCCACCAGCAGCAACGCCACTTCGTGGCTGAAGGTCAGGTGCGTGTTGGTGGCCTGGGCGATGAACAGCGCCGCCAGCGTCATGTAGATGTTGGTGCCGTCCAGGTTGAAGGAATAGCCGGTCGGAATCACCAGGCCCACCACCGACTTGCTGCAGCCCGCGTGCTCCATCTTCTGCATCAGCGCGGGCAGGGCCGATTCGGACGAGGACGTGCCCAGCACCAGCAGCAATTCGGCCTTCAGGTAGCGGATCAGCTTGAGCACCGAGAAGCCGCAGAACCTGGCTACCGCCCCCAGGATGACCACCACGAACAGGATCGACGTGATGTAGAACGAGCCGACCAGCCAGGCCAAGTTGACCAGGCTTTCCAGCCCGAACTTGCCGATGGTGAACGCGATGGCGCCAAACGCGCCCAGCGGCGCCGCGCGCATCAGGATGCCGACCAGGCGGAACACCGGTGCCGTCAGCGCTTCCAGCAGGTTCAGCACTGGTTTGCCCGCATCCCCGACCGAGGCCAGCGCGATGCCGAACAGCACCGACACGAACAGCACCTGCAGGATGTTGTCGCCAACAAAGGGGCTGACCAGCGTGTTCGGGATGATGTCCATCAGGAACTTGACCAGGCTCATGTCGTGCGATGCCGACACGTAGCCCTTGACCGCGTTCTGGTCCAGGTCCGCCACGTTGACGTTCATGCCCGCGCCAGGCTGCACCAGGTGCGCCACGGCCATGCCGATGATCAGGGCCAGGGTCGAGAAGAACAGGAAGTAGCCCATGGTCTTCAGGAACACCCGCCCCAGCGTGCGCAGGTGGCTCATGCCGGCGATGCCGGTGGTGATCGTCAGGAAGATCACCGGCGCGATGATCATCTTCACCAGTTTGATGAAGGCGTCGCCCAGCGGCTTGAGCTGGGCCGCGTAGGCCGGCTCGAAGTACCCCAGCAGCGCGCCCAGCACGATGGCGACGATCACCTGGAAGTACAGGACCTTGTAGAACGGCTGTTTGATGTGGTGGGCCGGCGCGGAAGTGGGGGAGGCGGTGGTGACGGGTTGCATCGGGCGACTTTGTGCTGGCGCTGGCTGAAACGCAGCGCGCTGGTCCGTGGTACGCGGGCGAAAAGATTCTATGCCCGCACCCGTGGTCTTTGGCAAGCCGTTTGTGCATCTTGCCCAGCGACGCAGTGCCCACTTACATCGGGGGGTTTGGCTTCGCCGCGTGGCGGCGCGCTGGGCGCGTCGGTCGGGCGGACCGTCGTCGGCGCATGTCGGTTGCGCTTGCGTCTGCGCCGCCAGCGGTCAGCGCGCAGGTCACGGGGCTTTCACACCGCCGCGTACGCCTCCAGCGCCTGCACCAGGTGCCGGAACACGCGACCGACCCGGCGCACGCGACGCAGGTCTTCGTGCATGGCGACCCAGGTGTCCATGGTGTGGCTGTACAGCGCGGGCAGGACGGGGACAAGGTCCGGCTCGCGCGCCGCCAGCGGCAGCTGGCACAGGCCGATGCCCATGCCGGCGCGCACGGCCGCCAGCTGGGCCAGCTGGTTGTCGGTGCGCAGGCTGAACATGGTCCGGCGCAGCGGTGTGTGGCCCAGGCTGACGGCGCGCAGCGTGGCGGTGTCGCGGTCGGGGCCGACCAGTGCAAAGCGCTGCAGGTCCGCCCAGTCCTGCGGCACGCCGGCGCGGGCCACGTAGTCGCGGTGCGCGAACAGGCCCAGCCGGATCGCCGCCGCCTTGCGCGCCACCACGGCGCCCTGGGTCAGCGGCGCCATGCGCACGGCCAGGTCGGCCTCGTGCCGCAGCAGGTCTTCGACGCGGTTGGTCGGGCTCAGCTCCAGCACCAGGCCGGGGTGCTCGGCCTGCAGCGGGGCCAGCAGGCGGGGCAGCACTTCGACCCCCATCAACTCGCTGCAGGAGATGCGCACCGTGCCGCTGCGGTCGTCGTCGGCCGCGCTGGCGGCGCGCGCAAAGGCTTCGGCGGCAGCGGCCATGGTTTCGGCGTGACGCGCCAGCTCCAGCGCGATCGGCGTCGGGTGCAGGCCGGCGGGCGAGCGGGTGAACAGCGCGCTGCCGACCGCCTTTTCCAACGCGTCCAGCCGGCGGCGCACGGTGGGCTGCGCCAGTTGCAGCGCGCGCGCCGCAGCGGACAGACTGCCTTCGCGGATCACGGCCAGGAAGGTGCGCTGCGATTCCCAGTCGAGCGGCGCGGGTGGAGTGGATGTGCTCATCATTTTTATACTAGCTGATGGCAAGGTTTGTGCAATTGTGTTGAGCGCGTTTGGCCGAAATACTTGGGGTCAACCACCGGATGGCGAGCATCCGGCCACCTAGGAGCCCCAACACATGACGACCCACGCCGACATCTTTCCCGAAACCGCCGCCTCGACGCCCACGCCCGACGGCCCCGTGCTGGTGCTGGGCGCCACCGGCAGCTTTGGCGGCGCGGTCACGCAGGCCCTGCTGGCGCGCGGCGTGCCCGTCCGTGCGCTGCACCGCGACCCGACCGCGCGGGCCCGTACGCCTGCGGGGCAGCCGGCGCCCGAATGGGTGCGCGGCGACGCGATGGACGCCGCCAGCGTGCGCGCCGCCGCGCAGGGTGCGCGCTGGATCGTCCACGCCGTCAACCCGCCGGGTTACCGCCGCTGGGGCGAGCTGGTGCTGCCCATGGCCGAAGCCAGCATCGCCGCGGCCGAGGCCTGCGGCGCGCGCATCCTGCTGCCCGGCAACATCTACAACTTTGGCCTGGACGCCGGTGCTGCCCTGCGTGAGCAGGCGCCGCAAAACCCTGTCACCCGCAAAGGCAAGGTGCGTGTGGCGCTGGAAGCGCGCTTGCAGGCCGCCGCGGCGGAGCAGGGCGTGCACAGCGTGGTGCTGCGCGCGGGCGATTTCTTTGGCCCCAACCCGGGCAGCCATTGGTTTGCCCAAGGCATGGTGCGCCCGGGTCAGCCGCTGCGCCAGGTCGTGCTGCCGGGCGCTCCCGGCGTGGGCCACCAGTGGGCCTATCTGCCTGACCTGGCGGAAACGGCGGTGCAGCTGATGGCGCGCGCCGACGCGCTGGCGCCGTTCGAGGTGTTCCACTTCCACGGCCACTGGGATGCCGACGGCCAGCAACTGGCGCAGGCCATCCGCCGAGTGGCTGGCCAGCCCGATTTGCCGCTGCGCCGCCTGCCGTGGTGGGCGCTGCGGCTGGCCGCGCCCGTGGTGCCGCTGCTGCGCGAGCTGGTCGAGATGCGCTATTTGTGGCAACAGCCGCTGCGCCTGCGCAATGACAAGCTGCTCGCCTTGCTGGGCGCCGAGCCGCACACGCCGCTGGACGACGCCGTGCGCCGCTCGCTGGACGGGCTGGGCTGCCTAGGCCGCAACGGGGCTAGGGCGAATGTTTGACGTCGTTTGGGCATCTGGCCTTAGAACGATCTGCGCGGACAGCTATTGAAAGAATAGCGATGTACAGCGTTAAAACCGTCCACCTGCGCAGGGCGACCGGCGCTCGGCGGCGGTCCGGCCGAGGCCCTGCGGCACAATGCCCGCCATGCTGATGCACCCTCAAATCGACCCCATCGCCATCCGGCTGGGCCCGCTGGCCATCCACTGGTACGGGCTGACCTACCTGGTCGCCTTCGGGCTGTTCTTCTTCCTGGCGACGCGCCGGCTGCGGCACGAACCGTACGCCAGCATCACCCAGCCCGCGCCGTGGACGCGGCGCGACATCGAGGACATGCTGTTCTGGGGCGTGATGGGCGTGATCATCGGCGGGCGGCTGGGCTACTGCCTGTTCTACAAACCCGCCTACTACGCCAGCCACCCGCTGGAGATTTTCGCCGTCTGGCAGGGCGGGATGAGCTTTCACGGCGGGATGCTGGGCGTGATCGTCGCCATGATGCTGTGGGCGCGCAAGGCCGGCCGGCCCTGGCTGCAGGTGACGGACCTGATCGCGCCCTGTGTGCCGCTGGGCCTGGCGTCGGGCCGCGTCGGCAACTTCATCAACGGCGAGCTGTGGGGCCGCATCGCCGACCCGTCGCTGCCCTGGGCCATGGTGTTCCCCGGCGCCGTGCTGCCCGACGGCACCAACCCGCCGCGCCACCCGTCGCAGATCTACCAGTTCCTGCTGGAGGGCGTGTTGCTGTTTGTGCTGCTGTGGCTGTACGCACGCCACCCGCGCAAGACGGGGCAGGTCAGCGGGGCGTTCCTGTTCGGCTACGGCGTGTTCCGCTTCATCGCCGAGTACTTCCGCCAACCCGACGCGCACCTGGGCCTGCTGGCGCTGGGCATGAGCATGGGCCAATGGCTGTGCCTCCCGATGATCGTGGCCGGCATCGCGCTGTGGACCTGGGCCACGCGCCGCGCCGATGTGCCGGTGCGCTGAAGGGCCACGTCAGATCGAACTTAATGGACTTTCTGCCATCTAACGCTACTCCCACCTGCGCAGGCAGCTATGAATAATGTAGTAAAAACTCCCGCCACCGAACCCGAAGGCGCCAGCGCCCGCACCATGCGCGAACGCCTGGGCGCCTTGCTCGGCCGCCGCCACGAAGCGCTGTCGCCCTGGGTCTTGCGCCGCACGCTGGCCGAGCTGCAGGCCGTCAACGACCCCGCCATCAGCGACGTCGAAGGCGGCCGCTTGGCCGCGGGCGTGGCCGGCTGGTACGCCCAGGCCTCGCCCGAGCAACGGCGCGACTGCTGGTTGCTGATGAGCCAGCAGTTCGCCCCCGACGTCAGCGCGCTGGACGAAGCGCGGCGCGAGTACGAAGCCGCCCTGGGCAAGCCCGGCGAAGCCGAAGCCGAGGTGCGGCTGCGCCGGTCCTTCATCTCGCCGCGCACGCGCTTGCTGCAGCGCTTCGCCGCCTTCCCCGAAGGTTTGCGCTTTTTGGTCGATTTGCGGGCCGAGCTGCTGCCGCACCTGCGCAGCGACAAGCGCCTGGTCGCGCTGGACGCCGAGCTGGAGGCGCTGTTCACCACCTGGTTCGACGTGGCGTTTCTGGACCTGAAGCGCATCAGCTGGGAATCGCCGGCTGCGCTGGTCGAAAAGCTGATCAAGTACGAAGCGGTGCACGACATCACCAGCTGGTCCGACGCCAAGAACCGCCTGGACGACGACCGGCGCTGCTACGGCTTCTTCCACCCGCGCTTGCCGGGTGAACCGTTGATTTTTGTCGAAGTGGCGCTGCTGCAGGGCATGGCCGACAGCATGCCGCCGCTGCTGGACGAAACCGCCGACGCGGCCGATCTGGGAAAGGCGACGACGGCGATTTTCTATTCGATCAGCAACACGCAGACCGGCCTGAAGGGCGTGGGCTTTGGCGATTCGCTGATCAAGCGGGTGGTGGAAACGCTGCGCGCGGAGTTCCCGCAGCTCAAGGAATTCGCGACGCTGTCGCCCATCCCCGGTTTTCGCGGCTGGCTGGGCAAGCAGGCCAATGCGCTGTGGACCGCTACGCCGGCGCGCACGCGCCAGGCCATCGAAAAGCAGCTGGCCACGCCCGGCCTGGCGGCCGACGCCTTGCTGACGGCGGTCGACAAGCCCAAGGAGCTGGACGACAAATCGCCCCTGGCGCGCTGGCTGCAAAGCGCGGCCGCGCGCTTTCTGGGCAAGGAACTGGCGCCCAACGGCCGCCCGCTGGACGCCGTCGCGCGCTTCCACCTGGGCAACGGCGCCCGTGTCGAACGCCTGAACTGGCTGGGCGACCCGTCGGCCAAGGGCGTCAAGCAGTCCTATGGGCTGATGGTGAACTACCTGTACGACTTGAAGCGCCTGGACAAGCACCGCGCGCAGCTGGCCAAGGGCAGCGTGCCGGTGTCCAAGGCAGTCGAAAACCTGCTTGATTGACGGACACCCGGCGCCGCTTAGCGCCGGGCCAGCAAAGCGCTGAGCAGGGCCACCTGCGCCAGCGCCGCGGCCGTCAGCACCCCCAGCCATAGCACCCAGCCCTGTGCGGCGCCCTGGGCCAGTCGGCACAGCCACCAGCTCAGCAGCAACCCCGCCGTGCCCGCCGCGCGCAGCCACGGCTGCCAGCGCCCGAAACCAGGGCGCCCGCGCCCGAGCATGTCGTAGAAATGGCGCTCCATTGCCAGGCTGAGGGCGCTCAGCGCCGCCCAGGCGCTGGCGAAGGCCAGGGCGACAGTCCAGGCGCCGCTCATGGGGCCAGTCCCGGGGCGATGGGCCGCCCAACGGTCAGCGGCTTCACCGGTACCGCCGGGCGCAGCGGCTTGAGCCAGCGCGCAGCTGCCAGCAGCGCCAGGCCGAGCAGCAGGCAAACCGCGTCCAGCCCGGCCACCGCCCACAGGCGCGCCGGCAGCGAAACCCCCCAGTGCGCGCCCCCCGTGGCGGCGTTGAGCAGCGGCACCAGCGCCAGCAGCGTGCCCGCGGCCAGCACTTGCGCGCGCCACATGCGGCGCGTGGGGTGCGCCAGCCCGAGCAGCGCGCAGCCGCCCCAGACGACGAAGAACAGGTCGATTTCCGTCTGCGCCCGCTGGGCCGTCGCCACCGGCAGCAGGCGGTTGATCCAGAAAAACGCCGCCATCGCCACCAGCAGCCCCGCCACGCCGGCCAGGTTCAGCCCGTCGACCAGCCGCAGTGCGGCGCTGCCGCGTTCGCCACGCTGGCGCGCTTTCAGGTGGGCCGGGCGCTCCTTCACGGCCCACAGCAGCAAGCCGGTGGCCACCATGGCGCAGCCGGCCAGACCGGACAGAAACAGCAGCGCGCGCACCAGCGGCCCGGCAAAGCGGCCGGTGTGCAAGCCGGTGGCCACGTCGTAGGCCAACACGGGGGCGCTGGGCTCTTCGCCTGCCACCGCTTCTGGCGCACCGCTCACACCGCTGAAGCGCAGGCTGGGCGGCATCAAGCGCATCTCGGCGCCGACCTCGCGCGTGACCGTGATGCGGGCCTGCGCGTCGCCGGGGTGGTCGACGGTGATGTGCTCGACCAGCGTACCGGGCCAACGCCGCTGCGCCAGGGCGACCGGTGCGGCCAGATCGGCCAGCGGCGCGGGTTGGCCGCTGGCGGCGACCGGCTCGGTTTCACCCAAGGCTTCGGCCAGGAAGGCGGTGGGGCCGCCGTGGTTCCGGTAGGCGGTTTGCGGCGCCCAGGGCATGTACATCAGCACCAGGGTCAACAGGCCGGTGTAGGTGATCATGAGGTGGTAGGGCAGGGCCACCACGGCGCTGACGTTGTGCGCGTCCAGCCAGCTGCGCTGACCCTTGCGGGGGCGGAAGGTGAAAAAGTCCTTGAAGATGCGCCGGTGCGTGACGATGCCCGAGACGATGGCCACCAGCATCGCCACGGCGCAAAAACCGACAATCCAGCGCGCCCACAGGGCGGGCATGTAGTGCAGGTCGAAATGCAGCCGGTAGAAGAATTCGCCGCCCCGCGTGGCGCGCACACCGGTCAGGGCTTGCCCGGTGGCGGGGTCGAGCACCGCTTCGCCCAGGCGGCGGCGCGGCTGGGCGCCCGCTTGCCCGGGCAGCAGCCGCCACATGACGCGCAGCGTGCGGTCGCGTTCGCTGGGCAGGCCGATGAACCAGCGCGGGCTGCCCGCCGCGTGCTCGCTCAGCCAGCGGGCAGCGCGTTGCGCCGCTTCGGGTTGCGTGGCGGCGCTAGGCACGGGCAGCGCGGCGCGGTGCAGCTCGGGTTGCATCCACAAGCTGATTTCACTGCGGAAATACGCCGCCGTGCCGGCGCTGAAGACCAGGAACAACACCCAGCCCACCAGCAGACCGCTGTAGGTGTGCAGCCAGGCCATGGATTGGCGGAAACCGTTCTTCATGGCCAGAAGCTCCCACGGTCCAGCACCAGCGGCACAGCCAGCAGCGCCGTGGCAAGCGCCAGCCCGAGGCAGGCGCGCGCCGCACTGCGGGCGGCGAACACCGCCATCACCGTGCCCGCCCAGAGCGCGAACGAGGCCAGCAGGCCCCAGGTGACGGCTTCGGCCCGTGGCACGGGCAGCCACAGCGCCA
This sequence comes from Pseudomonadota bacterium, assembly GCA_023442945.1. Taxonomy (GTDB): domain Bacteria; phylum Pseudomonadota; class Gammaproteobacteria; order Burkholderiales; family Burkholderiaceae_C; genus Ottowia. The sequence goes on from JAEZWW010000014.1 coordinate 21,980, forward strand.
GCGCCGTGCTGCCCAGCGCCCCGAGCGCGTAGCCCCCGCCGATGGCGGCGATGGCCCGCACGGCGATGCCGACACGCTGCCGCCAGGCGCCGGCGCCCAGGCGCTCAGGCACGGCCAGTGGCGCTGCGAGGAGCGCACCGGTGGGTTGCGCCATGCAGGACAGGCCCCGATCTGGACCATGGAAAACTCTTAATTTGATAGCTTGCTGCGCACATTTGGTAAGGGCTGGATTCGGATTTGGCATAAAAAAATGAGGCTGCCTGCCCCCGGTCTCGGTTGCCGGCAGCGGGGGCGGCGGCGTCAGAAGCGGTAGGTGGCGTTCAGCGCGACGGTGCGGCGCGCGCCCCACCAGCAATCGCCGCGCGACGGGCAGGCGGACAGGTAGGCCTTGTCGGCCGCGTTGCCCACGTTCAGCGCCATGCGCCAGTGGTCGGTGTCGTAGGCCAGCATCAGGTCGAGCAAGCCGGCGGCGGGCACGCGCGGGCCGGTGCGGTCGCGGTGGCTGCTCATCCAACGCACCCCGGCGCCGACCGACCAGCCCATCGCGCGCGATGGACTGAAGCGGTAGACGCCCCAGGCGCTGGCCTGGTGCCGGGGGATGCCGCTGAGCTGCGCGTCGACGGCGGTGTAGTTGTAGTGCGCCAGCACGTCCCATTGCCGGCCCAGCGCGCCGCGCGCTTCCAGTTCCAGCCCGCGCGTGCGGGTCTTGCCGAGCTGGTTGTACGTGTCGGGTTGGGGCGACTGGATGCGGTTGTTCTCCCGCAGGCTGTAGAGCGCGGCATTGAAGGCCAGGGCCTGGCCGGTCGGCTCGTATTTCACGCCCAGCTCCCACAGCTGCCCGCGCAGCGGCTTGAAGCTGTGGCTGGCGCGCGGCGCCTGCGGGGTGAACGATTCGGCGTAGCTGACGTAGGGGTTCCAGTCCCAGGGTGTGGTGTACATCGCGCCCAGGCGCCGTGTGGTGGCGCTGGTCGTGGCGTCAGGCGAGCCTTGCACCTTGGCCACGGCGCGGTCGTGGCGCAGGCCCGCCACCACGATCCAGTTGCCCCAGCGCACCTGGTCCTGCAGGTACACCCCCGTGTTGCGCTGGTGGGTGTCGGGCATGCGCTTGCGCGGCGCCCAGAACGGGACCTGGCCGTAGACGGGGTTCCAGGCGTCGATGGTGCTGGCGGTACGCGGCGCCTGCCAGGTCTGCTCGTCCTGGCGCGCGTGGTCAACGCCCGCCAGCACGGTGTGCGTCAGCGGGCCGGTGGCGAATTGGCCTTGCACATGCTGGTCCAGCAGCAGCAGGCGGGTCTGGGTGCGCGTGTCGGCCAGCTTGCGCCCGATGATGCGCTGACCGATGGGGTCAGCGCCCCAGCCGCCCACCACGGTGGCGAAGTCGGCGTAGTGGTAGCGGCTGTCGTTTTCATTGCGTACGTAGCGCAGGTTCTGGCGGACTTTCCATTGGTCGTTGAACGCGTGCTCGAACTGCCAACCGATGTGGCGGCGCCGGCTGTCGTAGTGGTCGCCCGGCTCGCCGATGAAGCGGCGGGTCGGCAGCCGTCCGTGTGCAGAGGGCAGCACGGTGCCGATCCAGGGTAAGAACTGGGCCGTGGTGCCGGTCTTGTCCTCCTGCCACAGCGCACTGAGCGTGAGCTGGGTGGCGGCACTGGGGCGCCAGGTCAGCGACGGCATGAACAGCGAGCGGTCGTCGGGCACGTGCTGAACCTGCGTGTCGGATCGGCGCGCCAGCCCCACCAGGCGCCAGGCCCAGTGCTCGGAGGCCGCCCCCGTCAGGTCAAACTGCGCCTGCCGGCGGTGAAAGCTGCCGACCTGCAGGCCCACTTCGCGCTGCGTGTCGAACAACGGGCGCTTGCCGACCAGATTGACCACGCCGGCCACGGAGCCTGCGCCGTACAGCATGCCCGCCGGGCCGCGCAGCACTTCGATGCGCTCCAGCGTGTACGGATCGGGCCGCGTGGTGCTGGTGTAGTAGCCGAAGCTGTCGCGCAGGCCATCCAGGTACAGGTCGGGCTCGCCCCCGCGCACCTTCATGCTGTCGGTGCGTGCATCCAGCCCGTAGGCGTCGGAGCGCACGCCGGCGGCATAGGTCAGCGCGTCCTGCAAGCTGGACATGCCCTGTTCGGTCAGCTGGTCGCGCGTGACGACGGTGACCGACTGCGGGGTTTCGGCCAGTGGGGTATCGGTCTTGGTGGCGGCGCTGGCGCGGCGCGCGCGGTAGCCGATCACGGGTGTGGTGGCGGTTTCGCGCACCGCCTGGGACCGGATGTGCACTTCTTCCAGCGTCGGCGTTGATGTGGTGTCCGCGCTGTCGCCAGGTGCTGGCTGTGCGGCGGCGGCGGCCGCCATCTGGGCAGCCCATAAAGCGGCCGCACAGGCCAGCGCATGCGGGCGAACGGCTGGGGTATCAAGCATGTGAAAACTCCAAAGGGAGGCCCAGTTCGTCCAGCCACCGCCAACCGTGCCTCGGCGCGGCAGCGCCCATGCAAGGGGAGGTGAGGAAATCGGCAGCGGTCCGAAGCAGGCGGACGGCGCAAAAAGCACCTTGAAAAACCTGGCTATCCGGAAACCCGGTGGCTGGTAACCACGGAGAGAGGGCAGGCTCGAAGCGGGCCGTCCGGTTCAGGACGGTGGGGCGAGCGGGCTGCGTGGCGGGCGCGAATCATATCGCAAATGAGAATCATTATCAAAAAAGAATTTGCCTGAAACCCGACAGGTGGTTGAAGGGCCTTCGCCAGCGGCTTCGGTCCGGTAGGGCGCTGCCCCGCCCGGCTGGGGCAAAACCCGGTACCGTGTGGCGGGTAAAGATTGCAAAATTGGTCGATTCAAACCCCTGGAGACCCACCTATGTCACCTCTCATTCGTCGGCGTCAGGTGCTTTGGGGCGCAGCGGCCCTGTCGGCGCCCTGGCTGGCCCACGCGCAAGCGGGCTGGCCCACCAAACCGGTCAACCTGATCGTGCCCTTCCCGGCGGGCGGCGGCACCGATGCGTTTGCGCGGCCGATGGCGTCGCAGTTTTCCAAGGTGACGGGCAAGACGCTGGTGATCGACAACCGCGGCGGCGCGGGGGGGACGCTGGGTGCCTCAATTGCCGCGAAGCTGCCGGCCGACGGCCACAACCTGTTCATGGGCGGGGCGCACCACGTGGTCGCGCCCAGCATGTACCCCAGGCTGGACTACGACCTGGAAAAGGACTTCGTGCCGCTGATCCAGGTCGCCAGCGTGCCGCAGGTGCTGGTGGTGAACGTCAAGCGCGCCAACACCGGCAGCTACCAGGAATTCATCGAGCTGATCCGCAAGAACCCCGGCAAGCTGAACTATGCGTCGGCCGGCGCCGGCTCGGTCCACCACCTGGCGGGTGAGCTGTTCAAGCAGCAGACCAAGACCTTTATCACCCACATCCCCTACCGCGGTGCGGGTCCGGCGCTACAGGATTTGATAGCGGGCAACGTTGACATGAATTTTGATGGCCTGGGCTCTTCGGCCGGCCACATCAAGGGCGGGCGCATCAAGGCGCTGATGGTCGCCGGCAGTAAGCGCAACCCGGCGATCCCCGACGTGCCCTGCGCCGCCGAGGTCGGCCTGCCGGCCTACGACGTGCACACCTGGTACGGCATCTGGGCGCCCAAGGGCACGCCCACCGACGCGCAAAACGCCGCCATCGAGGCGATCCGCAAGGCCTGTCAGGAACCGGAGGCCAAGGCCGTGTGGAGCAGCCAGGGCGCCGACTTCCCCAACGTGTCCGGCCAGCAGTTCGCCCAGCTGATCCACAAGGAGATCGGCCAGTGGGCGCAGGTGGTCAAGCTGTCGGGCGCCAAGCTCGACTGAGGTTGGAGGTGCGCCTCCACCGCGCCGGTTGTTCAGGCGCTGGCGGGCTTGCGTCGGCGCTCGCGGGTGTAGCTGGTGTCCGTCGTGGCGTTAAGGACCAGTTCGGCAAACACCTTGCCGCCCACCAGCACGTGGTTGCGCATCGCTTCGGCCGCGCCGTCGCTGTCACCCGCGTGCAGGGCGCGGACCACGTCGTGGTGTTCGGCCTGGGATTGCGCCAGACGTCCCGGCCGCTCGAATGACCGGCCTAAGTACGTGGCGATGCGCAGGCGCAGCTCGCGCGTTTGCTCCACGATGAAGCCGTTGCCGCTGGCTTGGTAGATGACCTCGTGCAGGCGCGCGTTCGCCTTCTCGTACCCGGCGGGGTCTCCGGCGTCGGCGCGCGCCCCCGTTTCGGCCAAGGCCTGGTCCAGTGCTGCTTTCTGCGCCACGCTGATCCGGCTGGCCGCCAGGCGCGCCAGCACGCCTTCCAGTTCCGACAAGCCCTCCATCATGGCCACCAGTTCGCGCGCGTCCAGTTGGCGCACGTAGATGCCCGACCGCGGGACGATGCTGACCAAGCCTTTGGCGGCCATGAGCAGCAGGGCTTCGCGCACCGGCGTGCGCGAGACACCAAAGCGCTCGCACAGCGCGGGTTCGTCGATCGCCATGCCGGGCTTTAACCTGCCTTCCCGCATGTCCGCTTCCAGGGACACACGGATGTGGTCCGGCAGCGAGGTGCTGCGGGTTTCTACCGATGCGGACAATGGCGTTGGCATTTTTAATATAGATATATCTGAAAGGCTATTAGATACATATGCAGCCCGCTCTCGAACTCGACGCCCCGATTGCGCGCATTCGCCTGCGCCGCCCCCAGGTGGCCAATAAGCTGGCCCCGGAAGATTTGCCGGTGCTGATCCAGCATATCGACACGGTGAACTGGACGGACGGGATCAAGGTGCTGCTGCTCGAGAGCGAAGGCAAGTATTTTTGCAGCGGTTATGATATATCAGAAGTGGGTGGCAGTCAGACCGAAGGCAGCAGCTTCGGCGAGATGGTCGACGCCTTCGAGCAGTGCCGCGCCATCACCGTGGCGGTGATCCACGGCGGCGTTTACGGCGGCGCCACCGATATGGCGCTGGCGTGCGATTTCCGAGTGGGCACCACGGCGACCGAGATGTTCATGCCGGCGGCGCGTTTGGGCTTGCACTTCTACCAGGGCGGTCTGGAGCGCTACGTCACGCGCCTGGGCCTGGACACGGCCAAGCGCCTGTTCCTGACGGCCGAGCGGCTGCCTGCCGCTGAGATGCACCGCTGCGGCTTTCTGACGCACCTGGTCGAGCCCGACCAGTTGGCCGGCACCGTGCAAGCCCTGGCAGCGACGCTGGGTGACATGGCACCGCTGCCGCTGTTCGGCATGAAGAAGCACCTGAACCAGATCGCCCGCGCCCAACAGGATGGCGAGGCGATCGCCCGAGACGTTCTGCAAACCATCCACTCCGACGACCTCAAGGAAGGCGGGGCGGCTTGGCGCGAGAAACGCAAACCCGTGTTCTCAGGCCGCTGAGCGGCTGGCATCGAACGGGTTCTTTCCACCCCGCAGGAGTCCACCTTGAAAGCATCAAAGATCGGCGCGGCCATCGCCGCGGCTACGCTGTGCGCGGCCACATGGGCCCAGACCTATCCCAGCCGCCCCGTCACCCTGGTCGTGGGCTTCCCGCCCGGCGGCGGCGCGGACGCGGTGGCGCGCATCGTCGCCGAACGCATGGCGCGGTCCTTGGGCCAGCCCATCCTGGTGGACAACAGGCCGGGGGCGGGCACGACGCTGGCGTCGGACTTTGTCGCCAGAGCGCCTGCCGATGGCTACACCGTGATGCTCGGTGGCGCCAGCCTGTACGGTTCGGACCAACTGCTCTACAAGAGCGCCAGGTACGATGGCGAGAAGAGCTTCACGCCCATCGCGCGCCTGACCTCGGCGCCCATGCTGCTGGCCGTGAAGAAGGACTTCCCCGCCAAAAATGTGAAGGAGCTGGTGACGCAGGCGCGCGGCCAGCCCGACAAATTCACCTATTCCTCTTCCGGCGCCGGTGTGGTGACGCACCTTGCCGGTCTGGCGTTCTCGCACGCCAGCAGCATCAAAATGCTGCATGTGCCGTTCAAGGGCGGCGCCCCGTCCATCCAGGCCGTGGCCGCGGGCGACGTCGACATGACCTTCGGCACGCCGCCCTCCATCCTGCCCATGGCGCAGGCCGGCAAGCTGCGCGTGCTGGCCGTGACGTCCGCCGAGCGTTCGCCGTTCTTCCCGGACGTGCCGGGCATGAAGGAGTCGGGTGTGCCCAACTACGACTTCACGTTCTGGTTCGGCCTTTATGGACCGGCGGGCTTGCCTGCGCCGATACAAAAGCGCCTGTTCGACGCCGTGACCGAAACGCTGAGCGACCCCGACGTCAAGACCCGCCTGGAAAAGCAGGGCAATGCGGCCGCGCCGTCCAAGTCGATCGACGAATTCCGCGCGTGGGCCGTGCGTGAAGGCAAGCTGTCGCGTGAAATGACCAGCCATTCCGGCGCAGGGCTGCAATGAGCTCGGCCGACGCGTCGCTGCCGCTCAGCGGCATCACCGTGGTCGATCTGACGCGGGTGCTGGCCGGGCCCATGGCGACCCAGATGCTGGCGGACCTGGGCGCCCGCGTGATCAAGGTCGAACAGCCCGGTGTGGGCGACGATTCGCGCGCGATCGGGCCCTTTGTTGACGGCGTGTCGGCCTACTTCATGTCGGTCAACCGGAACAAGGAATCGATCGCGCTGGACCTCAAGCAGCCCGCCGACCGGGAAGTGTTCGAGCAGTTGCTGGCGCGCGCCGATGTGCTGGTCGAGAACTTCCGCCCCGGCACCATGGAAAAGCTGGGCTACGGCTGGGACGTGCTGCACCCACGCTTCCCCCGGCTGGTGATGACTTCGGTCTCTGGCTTTGGCCAGACCGGCCCCTACAGCAAGTTCCCCGCCTACGACATGGTCGTGCAGGCCATGAGCGGCATGATGAGCGTCACCGGCTTCCCGGACAGCGGCCCGTGCCGCGTTGGCGTGTCGATCGGCGATCTGGCGGCGGGGCTGTACGCCGTTATCGGCACCCAGGCGGCGCTGATGAAGCGCGCGACCACCGGGCAGGGCGAGCGCGTGGACGTGTCCATGCTCGACTGTCAGGTGGCCTTGTTGGAGAACCCGATCGCCCGTTTGGGCGCGCAGGGCAGCGTGCCCGGCCCCGTTGGCTCGCGCCACCCGTCGATGACGCCGTTCGACGTCTTTCGCGCAGCCGATGGCTGGTTCGTGATCGCGGTGGGCAGCGACGCGCTGTTTGCGCGGTTGTGCGATCTGCTTGGCATTCCTGAAGTCGCGCAGGACGAGCGCTTTGCCACCAACGCCGCCCGTTGCCGCCACGAGCCGGCGCTCAAACAGGTGCTGGAAGCCGTGCTGCAGCGCCAGCCCCGCGCCCATTGGAAGCGCCTGTTCAACGACAACGGCGTTCCCACGGGCGAATACCACGGCGTGGACGAGATCGTGCAACACCCACAGATCGCCGCGCGCCAGATGTTGGTGGACGTCCACGCGGACGGTGGCGAGGCCCTGGCCGTCGCCGCCAACCCGTTGCTGGGTGGGCGCGGCGGCACCGTGGTGCGGCACCAACCGCCCGGGCTGGACGAGGATCGGGCCAAGATTCTGGCTGAATTGGGCCGCCCGCAAGTCTGACGCAGCGGTCCGACCAGACCTTTCATCGGCCCGCCAAGGTCGGGCAGCGCCTGGGCGGCGGTATCAAGAATAATCAGCGGGTCCGCCCGATACTCACCCCATCTGCCAAAAAAGAGACAAGCACGCCATGCCCAACGAAAACCTGTTCGTCGCCTTGCGCAACGCCTTCCCCGCCGACCTGGACGCGACTGCGGTTGAAACCGACGACGGCCTGCGCTATTCGTGGCGCGACCTGGACCGCGCTACGGCCATGGTCGCCAACCTGCTGCAGTCGCTGGACATCCCGAAGTCAAAGGATGGCGTGCCGCCGCGCGTGGCCGTGCAGGTGGAAAAGTCGGTCGAGGCGATGATCCTGTATCTGGCCACGCTGCGCGCCGGCTTTGTGTTCTTGCCGCTGAACACCGCCTACCAAAGCGGGGAGATCGAGTACTTCGTCGGCAACGCCGAACCCGCCGTGGTCGTATGTTCCAGCAAGAACTTCCCGTGGGTGAGCCAGATCGCGTTCAAGGCCGGCACGCGCCACGTCTTCACCCTGGACGACAAGCGCAGCGGCAGCCTGCTGGAGCGCGCCGCGCACTGCAGCGACCAGCAAAAGCCGGTCGAGCGCCGCGCGAATGACCTGGCCGCCATCCTCTACACCAGCGGCACCACCGGTCGCAGCAAGGGCGCCATGCTGTCGCACGGCAATCTGCTGTCCAACGCCGTCATGCTGAAGGACTACTGGGGTTGGCAGCTCGGCGACGTGCTGATCCACGCGCTACCCATCTTCCACGTGCACGGCCTGTTCGTGGCCATCCACGGCGCGCTGCTGAACGGCTCCAAGATGCTGTGGCACGGCAAGTTCGACCCCCAGCGCGTGATCGCCGACATGCCGCGCGCCACCGTGTTCATGGGCGTGCCCACGCTGTACGTGCGCATGCTGGCCGAACCCGCGCTGACCAAGACTCAGGCCGCGCACATGCGGCTGTTCATCAGCGGATCGGCCCCGCTGCTGATCGAGACCTTCAACGCCTGGCGCGAGCGCACCGGCCACACCATCCTTGAGCGCTACGGCATGAGCGAAACCATCATGCTCACGTCCAACCCCTACCGCGCCGATGACCGTTACCGCGGCCAGGATGAGCGCCGCGGCGGCACCGTCGGCTTTCCGCTGCCGGGCGTGCAGGTGCGCGTGCAGGGCGACGACGGGCAGGCGCTGGCGGTGGGCGAGATTGGCGGTGTGCAGGTCGCCGGGCCCAACGTGTTCGCCGGCTACTGGCGGATGCCCGAAAAAACGAAGGAAGAATTCACCGCCGACGGTTTCTTCAAGACCGGCGATGTGGGCAAGCAGGACGAGCGCGGCTACGTCACCATCGTCGGGCGCAGCAAGGACCTGATCATCAGCGGCGGCTACAACGTCTACCCCGCCGAGATCGAGGGCTACCTGAACGACATGCCCGGTGTGGCCGAAAGCGCGCTGGTCGGCGTGCCGCACCCGGACTTTGGCGAAGTTGGCGTGGCCGTGGTCATTCCCCAGCCCGGTGCGCAGCTGGACGGTGACGCGCTGATTGCCGCGCTGAAGTCGCAGCTGGCCAACTTCAAGATCCCCAAGCGCTGCTTCATCGCCGCCGAATTGCCGCGCAACACCATGGGCAAGGTGAAGAAGAACCTGCTGCGCGACAGCTACAAGACCCTGTTCGTATCTGCCGCCGATTGACGGCCTTGGCTGACAGGGCGGGTCACGCGCGCGAGGCTACACTCGCTGCCACGCGCGCCCACGTGGGCCGCACTTTGTCAGACACGCCAACCGCCAAGCGAAGGGAAGACGCATGTCCTTTAAGTCCTTGTTCCTGCTCATCATCGGCATCGCCATCCTGGCCTTCGTCGGCCTGAACTGGGCCGCCATGAGCACGCCGACCGACCTGTCGCTCGGCTTCACCGAAATCCGCGCGCCGCTGGGTCTGGTGCTGCTGGGCTTGATGGCGCTGCTTTCCGTGCTGTTCGTCGCGCTGGTGGCGTACACGCAAGGCACGGTGCTGGTTGAAACGCGCCGCCACGCCAAGGAGCTGGCCGCCCAGCGCGAGCTGGCCGACAAGGCCGAAGCCTCGCGCTTCACCGACCTGCGCGCCCACCTCGACAAGGAAATCACCCGTGTGACCGAGGCGATGAGCACGCAGACGCGTGAAACGCTGTCGCGCGTGGACCGCGCCGAAATGGGCCTGCGCGATCGCCCGGTCGACGCCGACATCGCGCGCCTGGTGCAGGCGGTGGAAAGCCACAACCGCGACCTGCACGCCCGCGTCGACCGATTGGAAATGGGCCTGCGCGAAGGCCTGGCCGGCTACGTGCCAGCGCCTGCGTCCGTGCGCCCCGCTGCGTTGACCGGGCAGCCCAGCTACCCGCCCACGGTGGAAGACCCGGTCGGCAACGCCGTGCCACGTTGATGCAGTAGGGGATCGTTTTTAATCAAAATCGAACCCAAATCGTCCCCTGGTCTTACAGCCACCTGCGCGGCCAGCTATCAAATAGGTAGCTGGCTGCGGTGCTTTTGGGGACGGAAAAAGAGGCGTGTGCCGCGATGGCAGGGCGCAGGTGTGCTGGCCTGACGGATGTGCGGCGCTGGCGTTGCCGTGCTGTTGAGCACCGCCGGAACAGTGCTTGGCCGAGGCGCTGATCGGCCAAGGTCAGCCGCGCGCTGCGTTTTGCATGTACCGTGCGCACCGCACAAGCGCACAAGCGCATGGGCGCGGTGCGCTTCACCGCCTGCCGTCAGCGCGCAAGGCGACATGCGCACCAGCTTTTAGATCTTTCAGGGTGATAGCCCCACAGCTACCTGCGTAGGCAGCTAGAAAAACAATAGCGTTCTGCGGCAAGCGTTGCAGTAGCGCCGCGTCAGCGCAGCACCAGCACCGGAATTTCAGAGTGCGTCAGCACCTGCTGTGTTTCGCTGCCCAACAGCAGCCGTTTGACGCCCTTGCGGCCGTGCGAAGCCATGACGATCAGGTCCGCCTTGTGCTTCTTGGCGGCGGCGATCAGCGCGTCGGACACCACGTCCGACTTGGCCAGGATGGCTTTGACCTTGACGCCGCGCGCCTCGCCCATGGCCTTGACGTCTTCGACCACCTGGCGGCCATCGTCGGCCCAGCGCTGTTCCACGCGCGCCACGTCGTCGGCCGACAGCGGGATCGAGCCTTCGAAATAGCTTTGCGGGTAGCGCGGAATCACCTTCAGGGCGACCAATTCGGCGCCCAGCGAGGCGGCCAGGTCGATGGCGCTGTTGACGGCCTTGGTGGAAAGCTTGGAGCCGTCGGTGGCCACAAGAATGCGCTTGTACATGTTGATCTCCTGGTGGTGTCGAACCGGTGGCGGCGCGGGCGCGCCTGCATGAGGCAACGTTACTCCCAGCGCGCTAGTGCGACTCTTGACCCAGGTCAAGTTAACGAAAGTTAAAGGCGGTACAGTCCTTAGCGTTATGCAAGGCGCCGGTGTGATATCTCCACTGACGCGGGTCGACGTGCCCGCGGCGCCTGAGACGCCGGCGTTTGTCGGCGCGCGCGAGGACCGTGCAGGTGAGGGCGACCTGAGCCTGCTGGACGACCGCGACGCCTGGCTGGAGTTCAGCCGCCCGGTCGTCGATACGGCGGCCAGCGCGTCGCCCAGCGTCACCGCCGATGCCGGCACGGGGCGCTGGGAATCCACCGTGGTGTTCGAAGGCATGCACTGCGCCGCCTGCGCCAGCACCATTGAGCAGGCTTTGCGCGCCACGCCGGGTGTGTTGGAGGCCGAGGTCAGCGCCGCCAGCCACCGCGGCCGCGTGGTTTGGGATGAACGGGGCACACGCCCTTCCGCCTGGATGCGTGCCGTGGCGCGCACCGGTTACCGCCCGCTGCCGGCGCACGACGCCTTTGCCAGTGCGCGCCGCCAGGCTGAAACCCGCAAGATGCTGTGGCGCCTGGGCGTGGCCGGCCTGTGCATGATGCAGGTGATGATGTACGCCGCGCCGACGTACTTCACCCGCGCGGGCGAGATCGAGCCTGACCTCGTCAATCTGTTGCGCTGGGCGCAGTGGGTGCTGTCGATCCCGGTCATCCTGTTCTCGTGCCGGCCCTTCTTTGCCAACGCCTTGCGCGACCTGCGCCAGCGCAGCATCAGCATGGACTTGCCAGTGGCGCTGGGCATGGCGATCACCTTCGTCGTCAGTTCGCTCGGCACCTTCGAGCCCAACGGTTTGTTTGGGCGCGAGGTGTACTTCGATTCGCTCACCATGTTCGTCTTCTTCCTGCTGACGGGCCGTTGGCTGGAGCTGCGCTTGCGCGACCGCACCGCCGGCGCGCTGGACGCCTTGATGCACCGCCTGCCCGAAAGCGTGGAGCGCCGCGGCGCCGACGGCACGTGGGAGCGCGTCGTGGCGCGCCGCGTGCGCGTGGGCGACGTGCTGCGCGTGTTGCCGGGCGAGGCCTTTCCGGCCGACGGGGCCGTGCTGCGCGGCCACACCTCGGTCGACGAGGCCTTGCTGACGGGCGAGTCAACCCCGGTGGCGCGTGGCGTGGGCGACCAGGTCATTGCCGGCAGCCACAACCTGGCGGCGCCCGTCGAAGTGCAGGTGCTGCGGGTTGGCGGCGACACGCGCTACGCGCAGATCGTGTCCCTGATGGAGCAAGCCTCGGTCAGCAAGCCCACGGTGGCGCAGCTGGCCGACCGGTTGGCCAAGCCGTTTCTGGTGTTCGTGGTGCTGGCGGCCGTGGCCGCGGCCGTGTGGTGGTGGCCCAGCGATCCGGGCCACGCCATGATGATCGCGGTGGCGATTCTGGTGGTCACCTGCCCGTGCGCGCTGTCGCTGGCCACACCGGCGGCCATGCTGGCCAGCGCTGGGGCGTTGGCGCGCCGTGGTGTACTGGTGCGGCGTTTGCAGGCGCTCGAAACGCTGGCCAAAGTCGACACGCTGGTCTTCGACAAGACCGGCACGCTGACGCGCGACGCCTTCGTTATGGAAGACATCCGGGTGCGAGCGGACGCAACGCCCGAGCAAGCGCTGGCCTTGGCTGCGCAATTGGCCCAGGGCAGCCTGCACCCGGTGTCGCGCGCGCTGGTCGCCGCTGCGGCGCGCGGTGACGCCATGCCGCTGTGCGGTCCGCTGGACCTGCAGGAAGTGGCGGGGCAGGGCGTGCGGGCGAGCGGCGCGGCGGGCGTGGCCGGTGGCGATGCGCAGGAATTTCGACTGGGATCGGCGCGTTTTGTCGGCGTGGCGGCCGATGCGGGTGACAGCGAAGCACGCGGTCCCGTCACCCACCTGGCCGATGGGCAGGGTTGGCTGGCGACTTTCGTGTTCCGCGAAGACCTGCGCAGCGACGCGCCGGCCGCGGTGCAAGCGCTCCAGTCTGCGGGCGTGCAGGTGCAACTGCTGTCGGGCGACGCGCCTGCGGCGGCCGAGGCGCTGGGCCGTCTGGCGGGTATCGAACAGGTCCGCGGCGGTTGCTCGCCCGACGACAAGCTGGCGGCGATGCAGCGCGAACAGCAGGCCGGCCACACTGTGGCCATGGTGGGCGACGGCTTGAACGACGGCCCCGTGCTGGCGGGCGCGCACGTCTCGTTCGCCTTCGGTCGATCGGTGCCGCTGGCGCGCGCGCAATCGGATTTCGTGGTGCTGGGCGAGCAGCTCATGGCCATCCCGCAGGCCCAGGCGCAATCGCGCGAAACCATGCGGGTGGTGAGGCAGAATCTGGGCTGGGCGGCCGCCTACAACATCGTAGGTGTCCCGATGGCCATGGTCGGATGGATGCCGCCCTGGGCCGCGGGTCTGGGGATGGCGGTCAGCTCACTGGTGGTCGTGGCCAACGCCATGCGCCTGGCCCGCACGCCCACCGCATCGCCTGGAGCCGTCTGACATGGACATTCTGTATCTCCTGATCCCGCTCTCGGTTGTGCTGGTCTTTTTCATCCTGGCAGCGCTGGGGTGGGCGATCTACCGTGGTCAATTTGACGACGTCGAGCGCGAAGGACAGCGAATTCTGGAACAGGATTGATCCGCATCAATTAAGACCTCTTGATCGTCGCGGACACTGCACAAGCTTTTTTTGAGGACGAGGTGGAAATGACATTCGCCAATACCCGGGCCACGGTCTACAACGACAGGGTGGTTAGACAGTTCGCCATCATGACCGTTGTCTGGGGCGTGATCGGCATGCTGGTTGGCGTGATCATCGCCGCCCAACTGACCTGGCCGGAGCTCAACCTGGGCATTCCCTGGTTGAGCTACGGGCGTTTGCGGCCCTTGCACACCAACGCGGTGATCTTTGCGTTCGGCGGTTGTGCGCTGATGGGCACGTCCTATTACGTGGTGCAGCGCACCAGCCAGGTGCGCCTGTTTTCCGACAAGCTGGCGGCGTTTACCTTCTGGGGTTGGCAGGCGGTCATCGTGGCCGCTGTGATTACGCTGCCCCTGGGTTACACCAGCAGCAAGGAGTACGCCGAGCTGGAGTGGCCGATCGACGTCCTGATCGCCCTGGTGTGGGTGGCGTACGCCGTGGTGTTCTTTGGCACCGTGGGCACGCGCCGTGTGCGCCACATCTACGTGGCCAACTGGTTCTACGGTGGCTTCATTCTGGCGGTGGCGCTGCTGCACATCGTCAACAGTGCTGCCTTGCCCGTGGGCCCCATGAAGTCCTATTCGGCCTACGCCGGGGTGCAGGACGCCATGGTCCAATGGTGGTACGGCCATAACGCCGTGGGCTTCTTCCTGACGGCGGGCTTCCTCGGGATGATGTACTACTTCATTCCCAAGCAGGCTGAGCGCCCGGTTTACAGCTACCGCCTGTCCATCGTCCACTTCTGGGCGCTGATCTTCACCTACATGTGGGCGGGCCCGCACCACCTGCATTACACCGCGCTGCCCGACTGGGCGCAATCGGTGGGCATGGTGTTCTCGCTCATCCTGCTGGCGCCCAGCTGGGGCGGCATGATCAACGGCATCATGACGCTGTCGGGCGCGTGGCACAAACTGCGCGACGACCCGATCCTGCGCTTCCTGATCGTGTCGCTGTCGTTCTACGGCATGTCCACGTTCGAAGGTCCGATGATGTCCATCAAGACCGTCAACGCGCTGTCCCACTACACCGACTGGACGGTCGGCCACGTGCACTCCGGCGCGCTGGGCTGGGTCGGCCTGATCACCATGGGCTCGATGTACTACCTGATCCCGCGCCTGTTCGGCCGCAAGCAGATGTACAGCGTGAAAGCCATTGAAGTGCACTTCTGGGTGGCCACCATCGGCATCGTGATCTACATCGCCGCGATGTGGATTGCCGGTGTGATGCAAGGCCTGATGTGGCGCGCGGTCAACCCCGACGGCACGCTGACCTACACGTTCGTCGAATCGGTGAAGGCCACCTTCCCGTTCTATGTGTTGCGCCTGCTGGGTGGTCTGCTGTACCTGAGCGGCATGATCATCATGTTGTGGAACACGGTGAAGACGGCGACCGCGGGTCGGGTCGTTCCCGTGCAGATCCCGGCCATGGCCGCGCACGCCTGAGGAGCTTGAAGAGTCATGGCACAAGAAAAGATCACCGGCCACGCGAGGGTCGAAACCAGCAACTTCCTGATGATCGTGCTGATCCTGATCGTGGTCTCCGTCGGGGGCCTGGTCGAGATCGTCCCGCTGTTCTTCCAGAAGTCGACCACGCAGCCGATTGAAGGCCTCAAGCCCTACACCGCGCTGCAGGTCGTCGGCCGCGACGTCTACGTCCGCGAAGGTTGCTACAACTGCCACTCGCAGATGATCCGGCCCTTCCGCGCCGAGGCGCTGCGCTACGGCCCGTACTCGGTCGCGGGCGAATTTGTCTACGACCGCCCGTTCCAGTGGGGCAGCAAGCGCACCGGCCCTGACCTGGCACGCGTCGGCGGCCGCTACAGCGACGACTGGCACCGCGCCCACCTGTTCAACCCGCGCGATGTGGTGCCGGAATCCAACATGCCGGCCTACGCCTGGCTGGAGTCCACGCCCGCCGATGCGAAGTCGATCCAGGCGCACATGCGCGGCCTGCGCACGCTGGGCGCACCGTACACGGATGAGGAAATCGCCAAGGCGCCTGAGGATCTCAAGGACAAGACCGAGATGGACGCGGTGATCGCCTACCTGCAGGTCTTGGGCATCCATCGCAAGTAACCCAGCCAAAAGGAGGGCGTGTCATGGACATCAACCTGTTGCGCAGCATCGTGACCGTACTGGCGTTTGCCCTGTTCATCGGCATCGTGGTCTGGGCGTGGTCGAGCAGAAACAAGACGCGCTTTGAGGAGGCCGCACAGCTTCCGTTCGAAGAGGACTGAGCCAAGGCAACGGGCGGGCAAGGAATCAAAAAATGAGCGACTTTACGAGCAACTTCTGGTCGATTTATATCGCGGGCATCACCATTTTGAGCGTGATCGCGTGCCTGGTGCTGCTGTGGATCAGCGGCCAGACCAAGGCGATGACCGACAGCGACAACACCACCGGCCACGTCTGGGACGGTGACCTGCGCGAGATGAACAACCCGCTGCCGCGCTGGTGGGTTGGCCTGTTCATCATCACCTGCGTCTTTGCCTTTGTGTACCTGTACCTGTACCCCGGCCTGGGCTCGTACCCTGGTTCGCTTAAGTGGTCGCAGACAGGCCAGTTCGAGACCGAAGTTGAGCGCGGCAACGAGCAGGTTGCGCCCATCTACGCTGGCTTTGCCGGCAAGTCGACCGAGGCCTTGGCGAAGGACCCGCAGGCCATGGCCATCGGTGACCGCCTGTTCATGAACAACTGCGCACAGTGCCACGGCTCGGACGCGCGCGGCAGCAAGGGCTTTCCCAACCTGACCGACGACAACTGGACCTGGGGCGGTACGCCGGCGCAGATCCATGAAACCATTGCCAAAGGCCGCACCGGCAGC
This sequence comes from Pseudomonadota bacterium, assembly GCA_023442945.1. Classification (GTDB taxonomy): domain Bacteria; phylum Pseudomonadota; class Gammaproteobacteria; order Burkholderiales; family Burkholderiaceae_C; genus Ottowia. The sequence goes on from JAEZWW010000014.1 coordinate 38,419, forward strand.
ATGCCGCCGATGGGTGCCGCCGTGGGCTCGTCGGACGACGTGCGCAACGTGGCCAACTACGTGATGAGCCTGTCGGGTGGTCCGCATGACTCCGTGCGGGCCAACCTGGGCAAAGCCAAGTTCGTGGCCTGCGCGGCCTGCCACGGCCCGGACGGCAAGGGCAACCAGGCCCTCGGCGCGCCCGACCTGACCCGCGGCCTGTTCGTCTACGGCCCCGCTGTCGAAGCCCACGTGACCGACATGATCGTGAATGGCCGAACGGGCGTCATGCCGGCCTGGGACGCCAAGTTCACGCCTGAGCAGGTCAACGTGCTGACGGCCTACGTCTGGGGCAAGGGCGGCGGCGTGGCCGGTGCCAACGCGGCAGCGCCCGCTGCTGCAGCGTCTTCGGCTGCTCCTGCTGCTGCCACGCAAGGCGATGACGCAGCGTCCGTCACCGTGGACAACGGCGTGGTCAAGTTCTTCTTTGCCACCGGCAAGGCCGATATCGCCAGCGGTGCCGACAAGGCCCTGGCGGACGTCATCGCCGGCGTGCAGGCCGGCAAGAAAGCCGTGGTCAGTGGCTACGTGGACAGCACCGGCAACGCTGCGCAGAACGCCGAACTCGCCAAGCAACGTGCTTTCGCCGTACGCGACCAGCTGAAAGCGCTGGGCGTGGCAGAAGACAAGATCGAGCTGAAAGCGCCCGAGAACATCGAAGCCGGCGCGGGACGTCAGGCGCGCCGGGTGGAAGTCAGTCTAGTGTGATGCGGCCAGGAACCGTGCCCGCGGTGATCACCGTGGGTGCGTGTGCCTTGGCAGGGTTGGCCGCCCGCGCGGGACGGCCCAAGAAAAGAAGCATGTCGGTGGGAGGGGGCGCGCAGGCGCCCACCGGCCGTGGTGCGCCTCGCGCCCGTCGAAAGGGAATGAAGTTGGGTGAACGACATGGCTACGACCGATAAGCCGCCTGTCGCCGCTGGCGACGAGGTCATGGTGTCCTTGTACGAGGCGCACAAGAAGGTCTATCCGCGCAGCGTGACGGGGCTGTTCGCCAAGTGGCGCTGGTTCTTCGTCTTCGCTACCCAGCTTTTCTTCTACGGCATGCCCTGGCTGCAGTGGGGCGATCGCCAGGCCATGCTGTTTGACCTGGAGACGCGGCGCTTTTACATCTTCGGTTTGGTGCTGTACCCGCAGGATGTCATCTACTTGGCGGCGATCCTGATCATCTCGGCCATGCTGCTGTTCCTGTTCACCGCGGTGGCAGGGCGCCAGTGGTGCGGCTACGCGTGTCCGCAGACGGTCTATACCGAGATCTACCTCTGGATCGAGCGCAAGTTTGAAGGCGACCGTTCGGCGCGCCTGCGCCTGGACGCTGCGCCCATGTCGGGCAACAAGCTCTGGCGCAAGACTGGCAAGCAGATTGCCTGGATCGCTGTTGGCCTGTGGACGGGCTTCACCTTTGTTGGCTACTTCACGCCGATCCGCGAATTGGCCGGCCATGTCCTGCACTTCAACCTGGGCCCGTGGGAGACCTTCTGGATCTGCTTTTACGGCTTTGCCACCTACGGCAACGGCGGCTACATGCGCGAGCAGGTGTGCAAGTACATGTGCCCCTACGCGCGCTTCCAGAGCGCCATGTTCGACAAGGACACACTCATCGTCACCTACGACGCCAAGCGTGGAGAGCCGCGCGGTGCACGCTCCAAGAAGGCCGATCCGCGCGCGCTGGGCCTGGGCGACTGCGTCAACTGCACGCTGTGCGTGCAGGTCTGCCCGACAGGCATCGACATCCGCAATGGCTTGCAGTACGACTGCATCAGTTGCGCCGCCTGCATCGACGTGTGCGACGACGTGATGGACAAGGTCGGTTACCCGCGCGGGCTGATCCGCTATTCGACCGAGCGCGCGCTGGAAGAAGGCTGGGGCCGCAGCGAGATCCTGCGCCGTGTGCTGCGCCCGCGCGTGCTGATCTATTCCGCCATTCTGGCGGCTGTGACCATCGCGCTGATCGCCAGCCTGTTCCTGCGCACGCCCTTCAGGGTCGACATCGTGCGAGACCGCGCCACGCTGGCGCGCATGGTCGAAGGCGGCAAGATCGAAAACGTCTACCGCGTCCAGATCATGAACGCGACGGAAAAGCAGCAGACCTACACCTTGTCGGTCGAAGGCCTGCCAGGCATCCAATTGGTGACCGAACCCCGCGTCACCATCGAAGGAGCCCAGTCCGAATGGGTGCCGGTGCGCCTGCAAATCCCCTACGATGCCGCCAAGCCGGGCTCGCATGAGATCCATATCGGCGTGCGCGCCGACGATGGCGAAGTCAGAGAAAAATCCGTTTTCATGGTGCCGAGGTAATCAACACATGAGCACAGTCCAAGCTTCACACTCCCCCATCGCCGCGCCGGTCGAAGAGCCGTCGCGCCCTTGGTGGCGCTACGGCCACATGTGGCTGGTCGTGGGTGGCCCGCTGATCGTCGTCGTCGCTTCGTTCGTCACGCTGTGGCTGGCGATCCGCACGCCCGACCCGGTCTACACCGACGCCGACGACATCCGCGTGCGGGGTTCCGCCACGATGCAGCCGGCCGACGGCCAGGAGGGCCCGTCGATGGCACCCGCCATGCAGGGACGCAACCATGCCGCTACCGGCGGTGTCACGCGCCCGGCGATCACCGGCCCCGCGCCTGGCACGCACCCCTGAACACGGCGCGCAGACGCCCCAAGGAGACAAGCCATGCTGCGTGAGCGCTTGATGTGGATCGCCTGGCCGGCCTTTCTGGTCGCCGCCGTGCTCGAGATGATGGTGTTCGCCGTGCTCGACCCCGAAACGCTCAGCCTGTTTGGTGAAACGGTGACCTGGTCGCGCTACGCGATTTACACCGTCACCTTCTTCATCTTCTGGGGTATGACCATGCTGTCCAGCGCGCTGACCACACTGCTGGCGCTGTCGCCTTTTGAGCTCAACCGGCGGCAGGTTGAGGTCGCCGACAAGCGCTAAGCTGTACTCGCGCCCATCGCACCGGGCTTGGGTATTGAGGCTGAAAGCCGCTGAATCGGTGCCGGCCTGTGCGTCAGTCTCAGTGGCTGACATGCTGCTAGTCCGAGAAGTTGCCGCAACCCGTCCCGACGATCAGAGGTATTTGGCCATCTTCACCGTCGTGAATCCGCTGTGCCATTCCTCGTCTGGACAGCGCCCGGTTTCACGGTAGCCGTGCTGTGCGTAGAAGGCCAGCGCGGGCCGATTGAAGGTATCTGTCTCTAGCCGCGCTTGTGCGTAGCCCGCCGCTGCAATCGACCGCTCCGCATGCGCCAGCAACTGGCTGCCCGCGCCATGACCCTGGTGTTGAGGGTAAACATGCAACGCGTTGATGAAGTCACCGTCCCAATCAACGACCGCCACGGTACTTCCGCGCAGTTCGGCCACACACATCGCCCGGATCCGCTGGGTGACGTAGTGCAGCGTTCTGCCGGAGCTTTCGAAGCGGGCGATGGCGGTTGCCGTCAACTCGGGCTTCCAGGTCGCCTCGTAAGTGCTGTGGAAGATGGCCAGTACGTCGCCGATATCGCCAGGGGTGGCGCGGCGAATGCGCAAAGTGGAACTCAAGGCGTTGTCGCGCTGGCGGGGCGGATCGTCTGCGCTATTGCGCAATTTGGTGCTCAGGTCGACCCAGGGACGAGTCAACTCACCGCAGCCGGGCCCTCGGGTACAGCCCGTGCAAGAACTTGGCTGCGAAAGGCCTGCAGCCAGACCGCAGACCCGTCGCTGTGCAAAACAAAAGGGTGACGAGCCTTGACCCCGGCACTGACTCCAAAGTTAGGGCTGCTTGGTTCCCCACCTGACCCGGTTGGCTCCTTCACCATGCGGGAAGGCCCGTCAAGGTCTATTGTAGTGCCTGCAGGCGACGCTGGGCTTCGATGGGGCCAAAGCTGAGGGTGAGCAGGTGCGTGACCTCGGCGCGCAGCAGCGCCAGCTGGTCGTTGCACTGGCAATCGACCAGACGCGCCTTCAAGCGGCTGGCACGCGGGTGGCAGCAGCCGTCCAGCGTGTTCATCAGCACCATGGCCTGGGGGTCGGCGTCCGCGCAGCACTCGGGCGTGATGGGCGCGGAAGCTTCGATGATTTCGAGCATGTCGGGCAAATCGGACGCCGCGGTGGCCGGCTGAGACAGCGGGCCGACGACGTTCATGTCTTCGATGAATCGTTAAAACTGTTGCAACGCAGCATACTCAGTTTTGAGAAAAAAGGGGTACATCGTGGTGTGTACGCATCAGTTTCAGGGGCCGGCCTCTAAGCCGGGGTCGCCCCTTTCCACACCGTAAAATCCCCTGCATGTCTTATCTGGTTCTGGCCCGCAAATACCGCCCGCGCAAGTTCACGGAGATGGTGGGTCAGGAGCACGTCGTCCAGGCCCTGACCAACGCGCTGACGCAACAGCGCCTGCACCACGCTTACCTGTTCACCGGCACGCGCGGCGTGG
>JAEZWW010000041.1 GCA_023442945.1 Pseudomonadota bacterium
GAGCGTACGGCCTGGTTGCCCGCCTTCCTGAGTTACTACAACGCCCGAAGGCCCCACTCGGCCCTGGGCCACAAGCCTCCCGCTTCAAGACTCGGCGGGAACAACCTATTGCAACTCGACAGCTAGCGGACGGGTTTTTTGAACGAAACAGGCCGTTTTGCCCTAGAGCAATCTGCGCGAGCAGCTATTGAATTGAGAGTGTCGAACGTGTGCCGCAGCGATGGGAGCGCGACGGTCTGCGCACCCGCCCGCACCCTCACTTGGGCATGGCGCAGTGCCCGCTGCTGGTGGGCAAGCCCGAGCCGGCGGCAATGATCGGCGGCTCCAGCCGCACGTTGATCGGGTCGGACGAGGCGACGTCCCAGGCGATGAAGCCGACCAAGGCGGCCCAGAAGAGCCAGCGGCGGGTGGCGGTGCGGGTCATGGCGTCGCCCCTTTCAAAACTGGAAGTGGCGGCGCACGCGCAGCCCGACCAGGGTGCCCAAAAAGGCCATCGGCACCCAGATCCAGCCGTGCAGGCTGCCGGTGCTGATGCCGCTGACCATGGCGCCCACGTTGCAGCCAAAGGCCAGGCGCGAGCTGTAACCCATCAGCAGCCCAGCGATCAAGCCGACCAGCCATTGCTTGCCGGTCAGCGGGCGCGCGTTCTGCGGCCGCTTGGGCGCCACCCACAGCGCGCCGGCCAAAATGCCGATGTTGGTGATGCTGGTGACGTCCAGCAGCAGCGTTTGCTGCAGGCGCTGGGCGTGGCCGGGGTCGCTCCAGAAGGCGTTGTGCGTCGGGTCGAACAGGCCCAGGGCCGTTGCCGCCTTGGCCGCCCACAGGCCGAAGCCGTAGACCACGCCCCAGGGTTGGCCGGCAATGAAGAGATTGAGCGCGGCGAACAGCGCCAGCACCAGCGCGCCCCAGAACCAGCGCCGCGGCACGCCGCGCAAGCCCTTGCCCGTCCACCAAGCGACGCCCACGCCCACCACCGCCAGTGCGAGCAGCGTGGCCCCCAGCGCCGGCCAAGCGCCCAGGCGGTCGACCAGACCGACCGGCTCCAGCGCGCCCAGGGCCAGCCAATCGTTCAGCTGTACCGAACCGAGGAAACTGCCGATGGCGAACATCGGCAGGATAGCCATGTTCAGTGGCACGCCCAGGCCCGCCTTGTACAGCGTGCCGGATCCGCAGCCGTCGGCGATCTGCATGCACAGCCCGAACACGAAGGCGCCCACCAGCAGGCTGACCGACAGCGGCCCCAGCGCGGCGTGGGTTTCAGGGAAATGGCCGAGCATCGGCATGCTCAGTGTCGCCAGCAGTGCCAGCAAAACCAGTTGCCCGTACACGCCCGCCGGGTCGCGCTGCTCCACCAGCATGCGCCAGCCGGTCGTGAAGCCAAAGCGCGCCGCCGCCAGGCCCCAACCCAGGCCCACGCCGACCAACAAAAGGAGCGCCTGCCGCGCCGACACCGACCACAGCAGCCAGCCGAACAAGGCGGCGACGGTCAAGGCCAGGGGGGCGCGCAAGGCCCAGACGCTGGGGGCTGGCGCGGGGCCAATCGGGGCAGCATCGGCCGCGGAAAGAGGAGAGGTGAGCGTCGTCATCGTTGGATTTCTTGTTGTGGGCGCTGGATGGTGATCAGGCAATTCGCTTGCTGCCGAGTGCCGCACCCCAGCAAACGCCGTGGCCGGACCTGCGCCGGCCACTGGTGTTGTCCCTCCTCCCGAAGAGAGAGGAGGGAAGGCGCCGCAGGCGACTCAGGGTGGTGCCTATTCCATCCAGGAGGTGTTCACTTGATATTCCGATTGACCCACGTCGTCAGCATCTGCCGCAGCGTCTCGGCGCGCGAGGGCTCGTTGACCATGGGCAGCGCCTGCGGCGCCTGGCTCCAGTCGATCACCGAGCCGGCGTACAGCTTCACGTTCGGCTCGCCCAGCAGTTCGGAGCGCACGAACCAGTCCGTCGCGCTCCAGTGCCCGGCGTTGCAGAAGGTGACGACGGTCTGCTCGGGCTTGGCGTGCGCCTTGTCGGCCTCGGCCTGCAGGCTGTCCTTGTCCATCAGCACGGCGCTGCCCAGCTCGAAGTACAGGTCGCTGTCCTGGTTGATGGCGCCGGGCAGCGTGCCCTTGGCGTGCGCCAGATCGACCTGCACGCGCCCCTGGTAGAACGGCGCCGGGCGCGAATCCACCAGCACCGCGCCAGGCTGGCCAAGCAGCGCGCGCACATCCTCGCGCGTGGCCAGCCACTGCGGGTTGAAGCGCGGCTGCCACTGGCTGCGCGGCGCCACCGTCGCCTGGTTGCTGACCGGCAGGCCCGCGCTGCGCCAGGCGTTCAGCCCGCCGTTCAGGATCGACAAGTCCTTGGCGCCCAGGCTTTTGAGCGTCCAGTACGCGCGCGCCGCGGTGGCGAAATCGCTGGAATCGGTGCCGGTGTAGACCAGCACGGTGCGCGTCTCGGGCGTCAAGCCCAGCGATTGCACCAGCGCCGTCAACTCGCGCTGGGAGGGCGGCAGCCCCGGGTTGGTCGCCGGCCCGCGCCAGCGCGTCAAGTAAGGCGCCGACACCGCGCCGGGCAGGTGCTGCATGGCGTAGGCATCGGCCTCGCGCACGTCGACGATGCGCACCGCGCCCTGCTGGGCCAGGGTTTGCAATTCGGTGGGGCCGATCAGCGGCGCGGCCCAGGCGGCGGGCCACGCCAACGCCGTCAGCGCCCAGGCTCCGAACAAACGTGAAAGATAGCCGCGCATCATCGCCATGAAGTCAAGCAAAACCCTGCATTGTCGTCGCGATGGGGTCGCCGCCAAATACAGTTTTGTCAGATGCTTATACGTGGCTGGTTGCTATAAATTGTCTAGCTGCTTGCGCAGGTGGTTGTAAGGCTGATGTCGTGATTCGTTCAAATTCATCGCATGACATCCTGCGAACCGCGTCCTGAAAATCCGCTCGGCGCGTAGGTGTTGGCCGACAGGCGTGTCAGCCGCGGGCCGACACGCGCAGCGCGTGTGCACGGACGGGTCGGGTGGTGGATGCTGCGGTGCAATGAAAGGCATGCATCTGCCCGCCCGTGGTCTCCTCAGTGCCGTTCCCGCGGTCATGGCAGAGGGGCGAATGGGCCAAGGACGGCTCCTCGTCCGCGCAGCTTGCCTCTTGCCAGGATCACCATGAAGTTCGAGCTCAATGGCCTCGCCGTCGACAGCGGCGCGGCCGCCGCCAACACCCCGCTGCTGTACGTCCTGCGCAACGACATGCGGCTCAACGGGCCGAAATTTGGCTGCGGCTTGGGTGAGTGCGGCGCCTGCGCGGTGCTGATCGACGGCAAGGTCGCGCGGTCGTGCTCGGTGCCGCTCAAGCTGGTGGCCGGCAAGCGCGTGACCACGCTGGAAGGGCTGTCCCCGCGCGCCACCCGCGACGCCCAGGCCCAGGCGCAACAGGCCTGGCAGGCGCAGGTGCCGCCCGCAGTCGGCGTCGCCATGGTTGCACCGCCGGCCGCTGGCGCGCCCGCCGCGGCGCCCGCGGCCCCGGCGCCGCCCGCGGCGCGGCCTCCCGGTCAGCAAGCCTTTGTGGAAGAGCAGGCCGCGCAGTGCGGCTACTGCGTCAACGGCATGGTCATGGCGCTCACGGCGCTGTTTCTGGAGCGCCCCACGGCCAGCGACGAGGACATCCGCGTGGCCTTGTCGGGCCAGCTGTGCCGCTGCGGCACACACGTCGAAATCCTGCGCGCCGCCGCGCGTGCGCGCGAGCTGATCGCCCAGGGGCATTCCGCCCACCCGGGCCAGGCCTGAGCAGGACGTCACCCATGGCCTCGCTGATCCCCGCTTCTGCTTCCCAACACCTCGGCACCACGCGCCGCCAGTTGCTCAAGACCGGCGGCATGCTGCTGGTCGGCACCGTCGTCCTGCCGCCCTTGCGCGCCCAGGCGCCCGCAGCGGCAGCCTCCGCGCCGGCTTCGGCCCCCGCCGCTGCCGCCGCGCCGGGCGCGTACCCGGTGCCCAGCGACAAGCGCGTGGACAGCTTCATCGCCATCGGGGCGGACGGGTCCGTCGTCGCCTACAACGGCCACGTGGACCTGGGCACCGGCGTGCGCACCGCGCTGGGTCAGCTGGTTGCCGACGAACTGGACGTAGCCTTCGACCGCCTGAGCATGGTGCTGGGCCACACCAACCGCACGCCCGACCAGGGACCGACGATCGCCAGCAACACCATCCAGGTCGCCGCCGTGCCCATGCGCCAGGCGGCCGCGCAGCTGCGCCAGTGGCTGCTGGCCCGCACGGCGCAGCAGCTGAACGTGCCGTTGGAGCGCCTGACGACCTCGCAAGGTTACGTGCTGGTCGACGGCGGCGCCAGCCGGCACGCGTACGGCGAGCTGGTGCAAGGCCAGGACCTGCAGTTGCCCATCGACGAGCAGGTGGCGCTGCGCCCCGTGGCCGATCGCAAGTACATCGGCCAACCCGTGCCGCGCGTGGACATCCCGGCCAAGCTGCTGGGCGCGCTGACCTATGTGCACGACCTGCGCGTGCCCGGCATGCTGCACGCGCGCGTGGTGCGCCCGCCTTACACCGGCGCCGACGCGCCCGCGCCCCTGGGCGCCAGCCTGGTGTCGGTGGACGAAGCTTCGGTCAAGCAGGTGCCCGGCCTGGTTAAGGTGGTGGTGCAGGGCGACTTTGTGGCCGTGGTGGCCGAGCGCGAGGAGCAAGCCATCGCCGCGATGCGCCAGCTCAAGGTCAAGTGGAAAGACTGGGCGGGCCTGCCCGACCTGTCGCTGACCGGCTTGGGCAAGACCTTGCTGGCGCACCCCAAAAAAGCGCGCGAGCTGCGCGCCGACAGCGGCTGGGACGCGGCCCAGAAATCGCTGAAGACCACCGTGCAGCGCGACTACGTCTGGCCCTACCACGCGCACGGCTCCATCGGCCCGTCCTGCGCCGTGGCCGAGATGCGTGACGGCAAGCTGGTCGTCTGGTCGGGCTCGCAAAACCCGCACGATGTGCGCAAGGACATCGCCAAGCTGGTGGGCATGCCGGCCGACGACGTGCTGATCGTCCGCATGGAGGCCGCGGGCTGCTATGGCCGCAACTGCGCCGACGACGTGAGCGCCGACGCCGCCCTGCTGGCCAAGGTGGTGGGCAAGCCGGTGCGCGTGCAGCTGATGCGCGAGCAGGAGGCCGGGTGGGAGCCCAAGGGCACCGGCCAGCTGATCCAGGTCAAGGGCGGGTTGGACGCACAAGGCGGCGTCGCGGCCTACGACTTCAGCACCTGTTACCCGTCCAACAACGCCGCCACGCTGGCCTTGGTGCTGACCGGCAAGGTGCCTGCCGCCACGCCGGCGCAGGAGATGGGCGACCGCACCGCCATCCCGCAGTACGAGTACCCGCACATGCACGTGGTGGCGCAGGACGCCGTGCCCATCGCGCGCGCCTCGTGGCTGCGCGGCGTGTCGGCGTTGCCCAACGTGTTCGCGCACGAATCCTGGATCGACGAATGTGCGCATCTGGCGGGCCAGGACCCGATCGCCTACCGGCTGCGCTACCTGAAGGACCCGCGCGCCATCGCGCTGATCGAGGCCGTCAAGCAGCGCTGCGGCTGGGTCGAAGGGCCGTCGCACCGCCAGCCCGCGCCGGCCGGCCAGCGCCTGTTGAAGGGGCGCGGCTTTGCCTACGCGCGCTACTTCCACAGCAAGTTCCCGGGCTACGGCGCGGCCTGGTGTGTGTGGGTGTGCGACCTGACGGTCGACCGCCAGACCGGCGAGGTGAAGATCGACAAACTGTGGGTCGGCCACGACTGCGGCGCCATGGTCAACCCGGCTGGCGTGCGCCACCAGGTGCACGGCAACGTGGTGCAGTCCTGCAGCCGCGTGCTCAAGGAATACGTAACCTTCGACGCCCGCGGCGTCACCTCGCTCGATTGGGGCACCTACCCCATCCTGCGCTTTGAAGAAGTCCCGCCGATCGACGTGCTGCTGCTCGACATGCCGGGCGAGCCGCCCAAGGGCGCGGGCGAATCGGCCTCGGTGCCCAGCGCCGCCGCGGTCGGCAATGCCTTGTTCGACGCCACCGGCGTGCGCCTGGTGGAAGTGCCGTTCACCCCCGCCCGGATCCTGGCGGCACTGAAAGCAGGCGCCGCTGCCCCCGCCCAAAGCCCCGCCAGCGAGGTGAAGCCATCATGAAGACCCTCGGCAAACTGATCGGCTGGCTCCTGCTGTTGGCCCTGGTGCTGGTCGGTGTGGGCCTGGCGCTGACGCACCAGGCCGCCATCGCCCCGCAGGCCGCGCCGGCGCCCGCGAGCTTCGCCCCGCTGGACGTGGAGCGCGGCCGCCGGCTGGCGGCGCTGGGCGACTGCGCGGTGTGCCACACCGCGCCGGGCGGCAAGCCCAACGCGGGCGGCCTGGCCATCGAAAGCCCCTTCGGCGCCATCTACGCCACCAACATCACGCCCGATGTGCAGACCGGCATCGGCAGCTGGAGCTTCGCCGCCTTCGAGCGCGCCATGCGCCACGGCGTTGACCGCGAGGGCCGCTACCTGTACCCGGCCTTCCCGTACACCGCGTTCACCCACACCACCGGTGAAGACCTGAAGGCCTTGTACGCCTACCTGATGTCGCAGCCCGCCGTGGCGAGCGACGTGCCCAAGACAGCGCTCAAATTCCCCTACAACGTGCGCCCTGGCATCGCCGCGTGGAACTGGCTGTACCTGCGTCCGGGCGATCTGGAAAGGCAGGCCAACCAGTCGCCCGAATGGCACCGCGGCCGCTACCTGGCCGAAGGCCTGGGCCACTGCAGCGCCTGCCACACGCCGCGCAACCAGCTGGGCGCCGAGCAGGGCGGTGAGCACCATTTCGCCGGGTCGTTCATCGACGGCTGGGACGTGCCGGCCCTGACCAGCGCCACCGCCGCGCCGCTGCCCTGGACGCAGGAGGACCTGGTGCGCTACATGAAGACCGGCTTTTCCGAGCGGCACGGCGTGGCCGCTGGCCCGATGGGCCCGGTGATCCACGGCCTGTCGCAACAGAGTGACGAAGACCTGCGCGCCATCGCCAGTTACCTGATCAGCTTCAAGGACCGTTCGGCCGACCAGGGCGATGCGGCCAAGTTCGTGCAGCAGCGGCGCGATGCCTCGCAGGTGCCGCTGGACGCACCCGGCCTGCGTGTTTACCAGGGCGCGTGCATGGGCTGCCACCGGACCGACGCGGGCGGCGTGCTGGCGGCCAGCAACTTCGGCGTGCGTCCGCAGCTCGGCTTGTCGACCAGCCTGCACGCCAAGTCGCCCACCAACGCGATCCAGGTGGTGTTGAACGGCATTCAGGAGCCGGCCTTGCCCGACCTGGGCACCATGCCGGCTTTCCGCTACACCTACAGCGATGCGCAGGTCGCCGACCTGCTCAACACCATGCGCGGTCTGTACGGCCTGACGCCCTGGCCCGATTTGGCCACGCAGGTCGGCCGGCTGCGCGAAAGCACGGCGCACCAGGCACAGGCGCATTGAGCGTCGCCGCGGCGCCGGGCACGCCCGCGTCAGCCGCTGGCGATCCGGAGATTGCTATTAAATAAGAAGCTGCTTGCGCAGGTGGTTGTAGGGCGGCAGGCCTATTGGGCTGATAAAAGGTGCGGTTTCAGGTACCGCCCCGTGTGGCTGGCCGGGTTCGCCGCCACGTCTTCCGGCGTGCCTTGCGCCACCACCGTGCCGCCGCCGTCGCCGCCTTCCGGGCCCATGTCGATCAACCAGTCGGCGGTCTTGATGACGTCCAGGTTGTGCTCGATCACGACGATGGTGTTGCCCGCGTCGCGCAGCTGGTGCAGCACTTTCAGCAGCAGCTCGATGTCGGCAAAGTGTAGGCCGGTGGTGGGCTCGTCCAGGATGTAGAGGGTGCGGCCGGTGTCGCGGCGCGACAGCTCGTGCGCCAGCTTGACGCGCTGGGCTTCACCCCCCGACAGCGTGGTCGCGCTCTGGCCGAGCTGGATGTAGGACAGGCCCACGTCCATCAGCGTCTGCAGCTTGCGCGCCAGGCTGGGCTGGTCCTTGAAGAAGGTGTGCGCCTCTTCCACCGTCATCTGCAGGATCTGCGCGATGTTGCGGCCCTTCCACATCACTTCCAGCGTTTCGCGGTTGTAGCGCTGGCCGTGGCAGACGTCGCAGGGCACGTACACGTCGGGCAAAAAGTGCATTTCCACCTTGACCACGCCATCGCCCTGGCAGGCCTCGCAGCGACCGCCGCCGCTGGACTGCGGCACGTTGAAGCTGAATCGGCCGGGGCCGTAGCCACGTTCCTTGGCCGTCGCCACTTCGGCCATCAGGTCGCGGATGGGCGTGAACAGGCCGGTGTAGGTGGCGGGGTTGCTGCGCGGCGTGCGGCCGATGGGGCTTTGGTCGACCGCGATGACCTTGTCGAACTGCGACAGCCCTTCGATCGCGTCGTGCGGCGCGGCTTCGGCGTGGGCGCGGTGGATGGTGTGCGCTGCGGCGGTGTACAGCGTGTCGTTGACCAGCGTCGATTTGCCCGAGCCGGACACGCCCGTCACACAGGTGAACAGGCCGACCGGGATGTCGACGGTGACGTTCTTCAGGCTGTTGCCGCGCGCGCCCACAATGCGCAGGCGGCCGCTCGGTTCTTCAGGCGTTTCATCGCTCTGGCCCTGATCCACATTGCGCGGGCCGCTATCGACAGCGTAGCTGGGCGCGCGCCGCTTCGGGATGGCGATCTGCCGCTCCCCGCGCAGAAACTGCCCGGTGATCGACTGCGGCGTCGCGGCCACGTCGGCAAAGCGGCCTTGCGCCATCACCTCGCCGCCGTGCACGCCGGCGCCCGGCCCCATGTCGATGACGTGGTCGGCCGCGCGCATCATGTCTTCGTCGTGCTCGACCACCAGCACGCTGTTGCCCAGGTCACGCAGGTGCTGCAGCGTGCCGATCAGGCGGTCGTTGTCGCGCTGGTGCAGGCCGATGCTGGGCTCGTCCAGCACGTACATCACGCCCGTCAGCCCGCTGCCGATCTGGCTGGCCAGGCGGATGCGCTGTGATTCGCCGCCACTCAAGGTGTCGGCACTGCGGTCCAGGCTGAGGTAGTTCAGGCCCACGTCGGTCAAGAAGCGCAGGCGGTTGCCGATCTCGCGCACCACCTTGTCGGCGATCTCGGCCTTGGCGCCCTCCAGCTTCAGCACGTCGAAGTACTGCTTGGCTTCGCCCAGCGTGACGTGGCTGATCTCGAAGATCGCGCGGCGCTGATCGCCTTCGCCCACGAACACGTTGCGCGCCTCGCGCCGCAGCCGCGTGCCGCCGCAGTCGGGGCAGGGCTGGTGGCCGCGGTAGCGCGCCAGCTCTTCGCGGACGACCGTGGAATCGGTCTCGCGGTAGCGCCGCGTCATGTTGGGCAGGATGCCTTCAAACGGGTGCTTCTTGCTGACCTGCTTGCCGGCCTGCGCACCGCTGTCAAAGGTGTAGGCGAACTTGATCGCCTCCTCGCCCGAGCCGTGCAGGATGACGTGCTGCACCTTGGCCGGCAGCTCTTCAAACGGCGTTTCGACGTCGAACTTGTAGTGCTTGGCCAGCCCCTCGATCAGCGAGAAGTAATAGCCGTTGCGTCGGTCCCAGCCTTTGATGGCGCCGCTGGCCAAACTCAAGGACGGGAAGGCGACCACGCGCTCGGCGTCGAAGTGCTCGGTCGTGCCCAGGCCGTCGCAGGTCGGGCAGGCGCCGGCCGGTGCGTTGAAGGAGAACAGGCGCGGCTCCAGCTCCGGAATGGAATAGCCGCACACCGGGCAGGCGAACTTGCTGTTGAACAGGTGCTCCTGCCCGCTGTCCATCTCCAAGGCGATCACGCGGCCGTCGGCCACGCGCAGCGCGGCTTCAAAGCTGTCGGCCAGGCGGCTGGCCATGTCGGGGCGCACCTTCACGCGGTCGATCACCACGTCGATGTCGTGCTTCTCGTTCTTCTTCAGCGTCGGCAGCGCGGTCGCGTCCCCCGTTTTGCCGTCGACGCGAAAGCGCACGTAGCCCTGCGCCTGCATTTGGTCGAACAGCTCGATGAACTCGCCCTTTTTTTCGCGCGCCACCGGCGCCAGGATCATCAGCTTGGTCTCTTCCGGCAGCGCCAGCACGTGGTCGACCATCTGGCTCACCGTCTGCACCGTCAACGGCAAATGGTGGTCGGGGCAGTACGGCGTGCCGGCGCGCGCGTACAGCAGGCGCAGGTAGTCGTGGATCTCGGTCACCGTGCCCACGGTGGAGCGCGGGTTGTGGCTGGTGGCCTTTTGCTCGATGGCGATGGCGGGCGACAGGCCTTCGATCAGATCGACGTCGGGCTTGTCCATCAGCTGCAGAAACTGCCGCGCGTACGCCGACAGGCTTTCGACGTAGCGGCGCTGCCCTTCGGCGTACAGCGTGTCAAACGCCAGCGACGACTTGCCCGAGCCCGACAAGCCGGTGATTACCACCAGCTCGTTGCGCGGGATGTCCACGTCGATGTTCTTCAGGTTGTGCGTGCGCGCGCCGCGGATGCTGATGCGCTGCGCGCGCAGCACCTGCGCGAGGTGGCGGGAATCGTCGTCAACGCCGCCGTGGGCGTCGGTGGTCAAGGTGTCTGGGGGCACTGCGGGGGTCCCAAAAGGGCAACCCAGCATTATCGGCAATTGGCCTGTTTCGTGCAGGCGGGCGGCGCTGGGCGGCTGCAGAGGCGCCGCCCAACGCGCTGGCGCCAGACCGCTCAGGCGGTGGTTTCCATCCCCGTCCAGCCGGCTTCGGGGTAGCGCGCGCCCTGGGCGGCGTGGGGGGTGAAGACGGCTTCCACGGCGGCCATCTGTTCGGCGCTCAGGCGCACGCCGGCGGCCGCCACGTTCTGCTCGAGCCAGCGCTGGCGCCGCGTGCCGGGGATCGGCACCGCGTGCGGCTGCTTGGCCAGCAGCCAGGCCAGCGCCAGTTGCGCGTTGGACAAACCCCAGTCCGTTGCCAGCGCGCCCAGCTGCGCGACCAGGGCCGCGTTGGCCTGCGCCGCGTCGCCCTGAAAGCGCGGGTGGTGGGCGCGGAAGTCGTTCTGGGTCAGCGCGCTGGTGTCCAGCGCGCCGGTCAGGAAGGCGCGGCCCAGCGGGCTGTAGGCGACAAAGCCCACGCCCAGCTGGGCGCACAGCGGCAGCATGTCCTGCTCGGCTTCGCGCGCCCACAGCGAGTATTCGGATTGCACCGCGGCGATCGGGTGCACGGCGTGCGCGCGCCGCAGGGTGTCGGCGCTGACTTCCGACAGGCCGATGGCGCGCACTTTGCCGGCCTGCACCAGCTCGGCCATGGCGCCGACCACGTCTTCGATCGGCACCGCCGGGTCGCGCCGGTGGCAGTAATACAGGTCGATGTGGCCCACGCCCAGGCGCTGCAGCGAGGCCTCGCACGCCGTGCGGATGTAGGCGGGTGAGTTGTCGATGCGCCGTTCGTACACGCCCGGCGCGCGCACGATGCCGAACTTGGTCGCCAGCACCAGCCGGTCGCGCCGCGCGGCGCCGCCTGCGGCCAGAAAGCGGCCCAACAGCGCCTCGTTGGCGCCCAGGCCGTAGGTGTCGGCGGTGTCGAACAGGGTAACGCCCAGCTCGACCGCGCGCGCCAGCGTGGCCAGGGATTCGGCGTCGTCGCTGTCGCCATAGAACTCGCTCATGCCCATGCAGCCCAGGCCGATCGGGAAGACCGGCGGCAGCACGCGGCCCAGGGCACGCGGGGCGACAACGGAGGAAGAAGAAGGGGAAGTGGTGGTGCGTGTGTTCATGCGGGCAAGCGTAAAACGGCGCGAGCAATTTGATAATCGCCTGATCGATCCACGGTTTAATGAGTCAAATTCATGAATGAAACCGTACCGCCTTCATTGGATGACCTGGCCGCCTTCGCTGCCGTGGCCGACGCGCGCAGCTTCCGCCAGGCCGCGGCGGTGCTGGGCGTGACGCCGTCGGCGCTCAGCCACCGGCTGCGCGCGCTGGAGGCACGCCTGGGCCTGCGTCTGCTGCACCGGACCACGCGCAGCGTCGCCCCGACCGAGGCCGGCCAGCGCCTTCTCGACAGGCTCGCGCCCGCGCTGGGCGAGGTGACGGCTTCTCTCGAGGCGCTCAACAGTTTTCGCGACACGCCTTCGGGCACGCTGAAGCTCAACGTGCCCACGATCGTAGCC
>JAEZWW010000049.1 GCA_023442945.1 Pseudomonadota bacterium
GAGCGTACGGCCTGGTTGCCCGCCTTCCTGAGTTACTACAACGCCCGAAGGCCCCACTCGGCCCTGGGCCACAAGCCTCCCGCTTCAAGACTCGGCGGGAACAACCTATTGCAACTCGACAGCTAGCCCTAGGTGCATCTGCGTAGGCAGTTATCGCTTTAGAAGCATCCATCGCTGCTAAAACAGGCCTCAGCGCTGCCCGCTGACACACCGCGCAATGGTGACAGATCGGGTCACGCCGTTCACCCATGCGCGACCTACACTCCCGCCATGTCCCGCGCCGCCCGCCTGCTGCAACTGCTGGAACACCTGCGCGCCCGCCGCACCGCTGTGCCGGGCGCCGAGCTGGCGCGCGCGGCGGACGTCAGCCTGCGCACGCTGTACCGCGACATCGCCACGCTGCGCGAGCAGGGCGCGCAGATCGAGGGCGACCCCGGCGTTGGCTACGTGCTGCGCCCCGGCTTCACGCTGCCGCCGCTGATGTTCACCGAAGACGAGCTGGAAGCCCTGGTGCTGGGCGCGCGCTGGGTCGCCAGCCAGGCGGCCGACCCTGAGCTGGCGCTGGCTGCCCACGGGGTGATGAACCGCATCGGCGCCACCTTGCCCGCGCCGCTGCGCCTGGCGGTCGAAACCAGCGGCTTGTTCGTGCCTGCGCGCTGCGCCACGGCCGCGCCCGCGCCCTGGCTGCCTGCGCTGCGCCAAGCCATCCGGCGCGAACACGCGATCTGGCTGGACTACCGCGATGAAACCGGTGAAGCCACGCGCCGCCGCGTCTGGCCCTTTGCCATGGGCTTTTTCGACCACGCGCGGCTGATGGCCGCGTGGTGCGAACTGCGACAGGACTTCCGCCACTTTCGCGCCGACCGGGTGGTTGACCTGGCCGACACAGGCGCGCGCTACCCCGAGCGCCGCCACGTGCTCATCCGCCGCTGGCAGGCGCAGTTGCAGATCGAGCGCGCGCCCCAAGAAGCCACTGCTGACAGAAGCTGACACACAGCGTCGTCAGACTGACGCTGCCTTTCACCCTTCACCCAGGAGAGCGCCATGACCGACACCCTGACCTTCTACACCAACCCCATGTCCCGCGCCCGCGTGACGCGCTGGATGCTGGAAGAAACCGGCCTGCCGTACGACACGCAGGTGCTGGAATACGGCACCAGCATGAAGGCGCCGCCCTACCTGGCCATCAACCCGATGGGCAAGGTGCCCGCCATCCGGCACGGCGACACCGTCGTCACCGAAAACGCCGCCATCTGCATGTACCTGGCCGACCTGGTGCCCGAGAAAAAACTCGCGCCCCCCGTCGGCAGCCACGCGCGCGGGCCGTACTACCGCTGGATCAGCTTCATGGGCCCGCTGGAGCAGCTGATGGTCGCCAAGACCACCGGCGGCCCGCTGCCCGATCCCGGCATGGCCGGCTACGGCAACGAGACCGACCTGGTCAACACCCTCGAAGCCGCGGTCGCCGGTCACGACCACCTGGCCGGCACCAGCTTCACCGCCGCCGACCTGCTGGTGTCGTCTTACATCGGCTGGTATTTGCAGTTCCAGCTGCTGGAAGCGCGCCCCGCTTTCACCCGCTTCGTCGAGCTGCACCGCAACCGCCCGGCGGCCCAGCGCGCGTACGAGCTGGATGGGCCGATTCCGGAAAAGCGGGGCTGATCGGCACCGATCCGGCGCGATGGCGGGCACGCGGTCAAGCAGTCATCGCTATTGATTGGATAGCTGCCAGCGCAGAGGGGTCTAGGGTCAACGGCTGAAAAAGCATGCATCCTTCTTGCGGCAGGCACCCCGGCCGGCCAACGCGCCGCGCGCGTTCGGCACAATGCGGGGTACACCGTTTGGAATGCGCCGCATGTTGATTTCCTGCTCTGGCCTTGCTCAGCCTTGCGTTGCCGCGGGTGGGCCAGCATGAGCCTGGCCGACACCCCGCGCGATGATGTGCAGGACGTCACACCGCGCGCCCTGCCGACCGACCCGGATCGGGACCGTGCACGTTCTGGCGCCACCGCCCAGCCCATTGCGCTGGAACCGGTCGCAGGCCCTGACGCCGATGGCCCGCGGCCCGCGGGCGCCGTGCGCCCCACCGCGCGCTTCCTGCGCAGCCACCCCGCGCACGTGCTGGCGCTGGCCTTTGGCGCAGGCCTGTCGCCCGTGGCGGCCGGGACCGTGGGCACGCTGTGGGCGTGGTTGGTGTGGGCGCTGTTGATCGACCGCCTGACGCCCGCCGGGCAAGGCGTGGTGATCGGCGTCACGCTGCTGCTCAGCGTGTGGGCCAGCACGGTGACGGCGCGCCACCTCCGCACCGCCGACCCGGGCGCGATCGTGATCGACGAGGTCGTGGCGTTTTGGGCCGTGCTGTGGCTCATCTCGCCCGCCACGTTCTGGGCGCAGTGCGTGGCGTTCGCGCTGTTCCGCTTCTTCGACGCCGTCAAGCCCGGGCCGGTGGGCTGGGCCGATCGGCTGTTGCACGGCGCGCGCGGCTGGAGGGGCGGCTTCGGCATCGTGCTGGACGATCTGGTGGCGGCGTTCTGCACGCTGTTGGTGATGGCCTTGTGGCGTGGTCTATGAACGATTTGCTATCAACATCGGAGCTGCTTGCGCAGGGTGCTGTAGGGCTGCAGGCCGATTTGGTTGAAAAACTGGCAGAGCGCCTGCGTGCGCGGCACCAGTGGCTGGTCACCGCCGAAAGCTGTACCGGCGGGCTGATCGCCGGCGCCTGCACCGACCTGGCGGGCAGCAGCGATTGGTTCGAGCGCGGCTTCGTCACCTACAGCAACGCCGCCAAGACCGAGCTGCTGGGCGTCCCCGCCGAGCTGATTGCGGGCCACGGCGCCGTCAGTGAGGCCGTCGTGCGCGCGATGGCCGAAGGCGCGCTGCGCCGCGCCCCCGCCCAGCTGTCGATCGCCGTCACTGGCGTAGCCGGACCGGGCGGTGGCAGCGCCGACAAGCCGGTGGGCACGGTGTGGTTCGGCTGGTGCGTGGACGGCCGCACGGACAGCGAACGTGTGCGCTTTGACGGCGACCGCGCTGCGGTGCGCGCGCAAACGGTGGTGCACGCGCTGCAAGGCCTGCTGGCGCGGCTGGACGGGGGCCGCCGCTGACGCGCGGCGCGAACGCGCGCCACGCTATCAGCCGCCCCGGGCTGGGCAAAGGTGGCGATCATTGTTTCCGAAGCGGAACGGCCCGGTGCGGCACCCGGTGGCGCGCCCTTCGCAGCGCCCCTGCGCCGCCTTCGACCGCCGGGTCGCCCACGTCTTAGGCGCGACAAACGGCTCCGTTAAGATGGTCCGAACCCTGCGGGCGCCCAGCAGATGGGCCCGCCCTGCGTCGGCCACCGCGCCCGACGCCCAGCGTGCGCCGTGCTGCGCACCGCCACTGGAGATTTCCCCGACATGACGCCGCCCATCACCTTCACCAACACCGTGCGCTACAGCACCCTGGCGCTGTGCGTGCTGCTGGCGCTGTTGAGCCTGTTTTCGATGATCGCCTTCGGCACCGGCCTGCCGTGGTTGCTGCTGGCGCTGGTGTTGATGGCGGTTGGCATCTACGACCTGAACCAGTCGCGCCACGCGATCCTGCGCAACTACCCGATCCTGGGGCACATGCGCTTTGCGCTGGAGTTCATCCGCCCGGAGATCCGCCAGTACTTCATCGAGAGCGATACCGAGTCGCAGCCCTTTTCGCGCGCGCAGCGCTCCATCGTTTACCAGCGCGCCAAGGGCGATCCGGACAACCGGCCGTTCGGCACGCAGCTGGATGTCAGCGCCGAGGGCTACGAATGGGTCAACCATTCGCTGCACCCGACGCAGATCGCGTCGCACGATTTCCGCATCTGGATCGGTGGCGAGCCGGGCGGTGCGCGCGTGGGCGTGTCGCCGTGCACGCAGCCCTACAGCGCCAGCGTGTTCAACATCTCGGCCATGAGCTTTGGCGCGCTGTCCAGCCAGGCCATCCTGTCGCTGAACCAGGGCGCCAAGATCGGCGGCTTTGCGCACGACACGGGCGAAGGCTCCATTTCGCAGTACCACCGCGTGCACGGCGGGGACTTGATCTGGGAGATCGGCTCGGGCTACTTCGGCTGCCGCAACCCGGACGGCAGTTTCAGCGCCGAGCGCTTTGCCGAGCAGGCGCGCGAGCCGCAGGTGAAGATGATCGAGATCAAGCTCAGCCAGGGCGCCAAGCCGGGCCATGGCGGCGTGCTGCCAGGGCCCAAGGTCACGCCGGAGATCGCGGCGGCGCGCGGCGTGCCGGTGGGCGTGGATTGCATCTCGCCGTCGGCGCACAGCGCGTTTTCAACGCCGGTGGAGTTGATGCAGTTCGTGGCGCGCCTGCGCGAGCTGTCGGGTGGCAAGCCCACCGGCTTCAAGCTGTGCATCGGCCACCCGTGGGAATGGTTCGCCATTGCCAAGGCGATGCTGGAGACGGGGATCACGCCCGACTTCATCGTCGTCGATGGCGCCGAAGGCGGCACCGGCGCGGCGCCGGTCGAATTCACCGACCACGTCGGCACGCCGCTGCAGGAAGGCTTGCGGCTGGTGCACAACACGCTGATCGGCGTCGGCCTGCGCGACCGCATCAAGCTGGGCTGCGCCGGCAAGATCACCAACTCGTTCGACATCGCGCGCATGCTGGCGCTGGGCGCCGACTGGTGCAATTCGGGCCGCGCTTTCATGATGGCCGTGGGTTGCATTCAGGCGCAGACCTGCCATACGGGACGCTGCCCCACGGGCGTGACCACGCAGGACCCGCTGCGCCAGCGCGCCCTGGTGGTGGCCGACAAGGCACCGCGCGTGGCGCAGTACCACGCCAACACGCTGCACGCGCTGAAGGAATTGCTGCAGGCCGCGGGCCTGAAGCACACGGACGAGGTCACCACGCACCACATCGTGCGCCGCATCGACGACACCGAGGTGCGCCTGCTGTCCGCGCTGATGCCGCAGGTCGCGCCCGGCGCGATCCTGACCGACCTGGCGCACCTGCACAACGTGTTTCGCCTGTACTGGCCGCTGGCGAATGCGCACAGTTTTGCGCCGCAAGAGCCGGCTGAAGGCGACGCGCCGCCCGACCTGCGCGCCGGGTCCTCGCAGCGCAAAGGCAACGCGCCCGCATCGGCCGCTGAGGTGGCGCGGCAGCTGCATCCGCAGCCTGCCGCGAAGGCCGTCAGCGCGACCCGCGTCACGCCCGAACAGGCGGCTGCGCCGATCGCCGCGCCGCCTTCGCCGACTGAGGTGCCGCCGACCTGGCAGGCATCGGATGCGCACACGGCCGCCATGGCACCCACGCAGGCGAGTGGTGATGGCCCGATCGCACGCCCTTGATATCCGATTTCTGAAGCGTTTGAGCCGCCAGCCCTAGATAGATCTGCGCGGGCAGCTCCTAAAAATGTAGCTTATTGTCACGCGCGAGCGGCTTGGAGGGCGCGCGCGCGGTCAACCGACAGTGGCCTTTTGCAGTGCGCTGCACGGCGCTGCGCGCGTGCGTTGCGGTGGCTGGCGCAGAGGTCCTTTGACGCACGCGTGGGGAGTAAGAAGTTCCCCTGACAAACGGGCGATTTGACGGGTGAAAACCCCTATCGGTCTGCTGCAGTGCGCAATGGATAATGCGCCCGTTTTTCAATCTATTGGGTACGTCGGGCCACATGAGTTCGGACAACATTCTGGAAACACGCGGGCTCGTCAAAGAGTTCAAGGGCTTTGTGGCCGTCAACGATGTGAACCTCAAGGTTCGCCGCGGCAGCATCCACGCCTTGATTGGCCCCAACGGCGCAGGCAAGACCACGTGCTTCAACCTGCTGACCAAGTTCCTTGAGCCGACGCGCGGACAGATCCTGTTTGACGGCGTCGACATCACCAAAGAGAAGCCCGCGCAGATCGCCCGACGCGGTGTGGTGCGCTCGTTTCAGATCTCGTCGACCTTCCCGCACATGAGCGTTCTGGAGAACGTTCGTGTTGCGCTGCAGCAGACCTTGGGCACGGCGTTTCACTTCTGGAAGCCCGAGCGTTCGCTGAACCAGCTGAACACGCGCTGCATGGAGCTGCTGGACGAGGTCGGCCTGACCCAGTACGCGCACCTGACCGCGGTGGACCTGCCCTACGGCCGCAAGCGCGCGCTGGAGATCGCCACCACGCTGGCGATGGACCCGAAGCTGATGCTGCTGGACGAGCCGACGCAGGGCATGGGCCACGAGGACGTGGACATGGTCACCCAACTGATCAAGAAAGTCGCCGCCAACCGCACGGTGCTGATGGTGGAGCACAACATGAGCGTGGTGGGCAGCATCGCCGACATGATCACCGTGCTGCAGTTCGGCCAGGTGATTGCCGAAGGGCCGTACGCCGAGGTGTCACGCAACCCGCAGGTGCTGGAAGCCTACATGGGCAGTGCCGAAGAAGCGCTGGTCGGCGCACACGGCTGAAGGCAAGCATATGAGTACCTCTGTTTCCGCGAACGCGATCGAATTGAAGGACGTGCACGCCTGGTATGGCGAGTCGCACATCCTGCACGGCGTCAACATGCACGTGCGCCAGGGCGAGGTCGTCAGTCTGCTCGGCCGCAACGGCGCCGGTCGCACGACCACGCTGCGCACGCTGATGGGTCTGGTGGGCAAGCGCACCGGCTCGATCCAGATCAACGGCACCGAAACCACCAAGATGGCGCCGCACCACATCGCGCGCCTGGGCGTCGGTTACTGCCCGGAAGAGCGCGGCATCATGACCTCGCTCACCTGCCAGGAAAACCTGATGCTGCCGCCCAAGCTGGCCGAAGGTGGCATGACCGTGGACGAGATCTACGACATGTTCCCCAACCTGAAGGCGCGCCGCAACAGCCCGGGTGGCCGTTTGTCGGGTGGCGAACAACAGATGCTGGCGGTGGGGCGCATTCTGCGCACCGGCGCCAAGATCCTGCTGCTGGACGAGATTTCCGAAGGCCTGGCGCCGGTGATCGTGCAGGCGCTGGCCCGCATGATCCGCGAGTTGCGCACGCGTGGCTTCACCGTGCTGATGGTGGAGCAGAACTTCCGCTTTGCTGCGCCCCTGGCCGACCGCTTCTACATCATGGAGCGCGGCCTGATCGTGCGCGAGTTCACGGCCGATGAGCTGCAGGCCAACATGCACATGTTGCACGAGTACCTGGGCGTCTGAGCCCGATCCAAGTTTTTTTGTTGACCGTCCGTTACCTCAAGGAGAAGTCTGTATGAAACGCAAATTGCTGTGCGCCCTGATTGCGGGTATGGGTGTGGGGGCCGCTGGCGTGGCTCAGGCTCAGATATCCGGCAACGTGGTCAAGATCGGCGTCATGAACGACATGTCGGGCCTGTACGCCGACATCGGCGGCCCGGCCTCGGTGATCGCCGCCAAGATGGCGGTGGAGGACTACCTCAAGGCGACGAAGTCGCAACTGAAGGTGGAAGTGGTGTCGGCCGACCACCAGAACAAGCCCGACGTGGGTTCGAGCGTGGCACGCAAGTGGTACGACTCGGATGGCGTTGACGTGATCGTTGACGTGCCGACGTCTTCCGTGGGTCTTGCGGTGAACCAGGTCACCAAGGAAAAAGGCAAGGCCTACATCAACACCGGCGCCGGCACGGCCGATTTGACCGGCAAGGACTGTTCGCCCAACACCGTGCACTGGCTGTACGACACCTGGATGCTGGCACACGGCACGGGCAGCGCGGTGGTGAAGAACGGTGGCGACAGCTGGTTCTTCCTGACCGCCGACTACGCCTTCGGCCACGCGCTGGAGCGTGACACGTCCGAAGTGGTGAAGGCTTCCGGCGGCAAGGTGCTGGGCAGCGTCAAGGTGCCGCTGAACACGCAAGACTTCTCGTCCTTCCTGCTGCAGGCGCAATCGTCCAAGGCCAAGATCATCGGTCTGGCCAACGCCGGTGGCGACACCATCAACTCGATCAAACAGGCGTCCGAGTTCGGCATCACCAAGGGCGGCCAGAAGCTGGCCGGTCTGCTGGTGTTCCTGCCCGATATCCACGGCCTCGGTCTGGACAAGGCGCAAGGCCTGAACGTGACCGAGACCTTCTACTGGGACCTGAACGACCAGACCCGCGCCTGGAGCAAGCGCTTCGCCGCGGCCAATGGCGGCAAGTACCCCTCGTCTGACCACGCAGGCGTGTACGCCGGTGTGCTGCACTACCTGAAGGCCGTGGACGCCGGCAAGACCGACGACGGCACCAAGGTCATCGCCAAGATGAAAGAGCTGCCGACCGACGACATCCTGTTCGGAAAAGGCACGATCCGCGCCGACGGCCGCAAGCTGCACAACGCCTACCTGTTCGAAGTGAAGAAGCCGAGCGAGTCGAAGGGCCCTTACGACTACTACAAGGTGATCTCGACGATCCCGGCCGACAAGGCGTTCCGCCCAATCGACCAGGGCAACTGCCCGCTGGTCGCCAAGAAGTAAGTTCGACCTAGACGACGCGACAGCGACAGACAACAGCAAGGCGTAGGACACGCATGGATATCTTTGGCATTCCTATTCAGGCGATGATGGGGCAGTTGCTCATCGGCCTTATCAATGGTTCGTTCTACGCCTTGCTGTCGCTGGGCCTGGCCGTCATCTTCGGCCTGCTCAACATCATCAACTTCACCCACGGTGCCCAGTACATGCTGGGCGCCTTCGGGGCTTACCTGCTGTTGAACAAGTTGGGTCTGGGGTACTGGTGGTCGCTGCTGCTGGTGCCGCTGCTGGTGGGCGCCACCGGCGTGGTGATCGAGCGCACCATGCTGGCGCGCCTGTACAAGCTGGACCACCTCTACGGCCTGCTGCTGACCTTCGGCCTGGGCCTGATGATCCAGGGCTTTTTCCGCAATGAATACGGCTCGACCGGTTTGCCTTACGCGATCCCCGAACAGCTGTCTGGCGGCTACAACCTGGGCTTCATGTTCCTGCCCAAGTACCGCGGCTGGGTGATTTTGGCTTCGCTGGTGGTGTGTATCGGCACCTGGTTCGTGATCGAGCGCACGCGCCTCGGGGGCTACCTGCGCGCCGCGACGGAGAACCCGCAGCTGGTGCAGGCCTTCGGCATCAACGTGCCGCGCATGATCACGCTGACCTACGGCTTCGGCGTGGCCCTGGCCGCGCTGGCCGGTGTCATGGCCGCACCGATCTACCAGGTCAGCCCGCAGATGGGTGCGGACCTGATCATCGTGGTGTTCGCGGTGGTGGTCATTGGCGGCATGGGCTCGATCATGGGCGCCATCGTCACGGGCTTTGGCCTGGGCCTGATCGAGGGCCTGACCAAGGTGTTCTATCCGGAAGCCTCGACGACCGTGATCTTCGTGATCATGACCATCGTTCTGCTGATCCGCCCGGCCGGCCTGTTCGGCACCCAGAAGTAAGCGACCGAAGATGAACGCCGTGACCTCGAATTCCTCCGTCAACGCCGCTGGCGCTTCGGCCCAGGCGGCCACCAGCCAGGGTGTTGCCCGCACGCACCGCATTGCTTTCATCATCATGGTGGCCATCATCGTGCTGGCGCCGCTGGTGGGGGTCTACCCTGTCTTCATGATGAAGGTGATGTGCTTTGCGCTCTTCGCCTGCGCCTTCAACCTGATGCTGGGCTACGTCGGCCTGCTGTCCTTCGGCCACGCCATGTTCCTGGGCGGCGCCGCCTACGTGACGGCCCATGCCGCCAAGGTGTGGGGCTTGACGCCTGAAGTGTCGATCCTGCTCGGGACCCTGTGTGCCGGTGTTCTCGGCTGGGTGGTCGGGTTGCTGGCCATCCGTCGCCAGGGTATTTATTTCGCGATGATCACGCTGGCGCTGGCGCAGATGATCTTCTTCTTCAGCCTGCAAGCGCCCTTCACCGGGGGGGAGGACGGCATCCAGGCTGTGCCGCGCGGTCGCTTGTTCGGGATCTTCGATCTGAGCAACACCCCGGCGATGTACATCTTCGTGTCGGCGATCTTCCTGATCGGCTTTTTGATCATCCACCGCGTTGTGTACTCGCCCTTCGGTCAGGTGCTGCAGGCGATCCGCGAAAACGAGCCGCGAGCGATCTCGCTGGGCTACGACGCCGACAAGTTCAAGCACCGCGCCTTCGTGATCTCGGCCGCGCTGGCCGGGCTGGCGGGGTCGACCAAGGCCATCGTGTTCCAGCTGGCGTCGCTGACCGACGTGCACTGGAGCATGTCGGGCGAAGTGGTGCTGATGACCATCCTGGGCGGCATGGGCACCATCTTCGGGCCGGTGGTGGGCGCGGCGGTGATCGTCACCATGCAAAATTACCTGGCCGAGCTGGGCGCCTGGGTCACGGTGATCCAGGGCGCGATCTTCGTCATCTGCGTGTTGCTGTTCCGCCGCGGCATCATGGGCGAGTTGGGCGCGCTGCTCAAGAAGTCGCTGTAAAGCCTCGCGCGGGCTTGCTCGCGTGTCAAAAAAAGCCAGCCGGTGATGCCGGGCTGGCTTTTTTATTGAGAGGGCTGGGCCTAGTGGGCAGGGCGGGCAGCGCTGCAGCCCGCCCGATGCTTACTCCACCACCGTTTGCGATTGCTCGCGCAGGTACTGCTGAAGGTAGTAGAACGAGCCGATGGCCTTGCCGGTGCTGCCGCTGCCCTTCCAGCCGCCGAAGGGCTGGTAGCCTGGCCAGGCGCCCGTGGTGGCGCCCTGCGGGCGGTTGGCGTAGGTCACGCCCGCTTCGATCTCGCGGTGAAACCGGGCCATCTCGTCCGGACTGCCATAGAAGCCCGCCGTCAAGCCGTAGTCCGTGGCGTTGGCGCGCTGCAGCGCTTCATCCAGCGAGGCCACTTCACCCACCAGCACGACAGGCAGGAAGTGCTCGTCGCGCCAGGCGGCGTCGTCCAGCGGCGCGCGGGCGACGGTGGGGGCGACAAAGAAGCCGCGCGCCAAGTCGCCATCGGTCAACCACTCGCCGCCAACGTCGACGCTGCCGACGGTCTTCAGGTGCGTGGACAGACGCTGGTAGCGCTCGTAGGCGCCCCGGCCGATCACCGGGCCCATCCAGTTCTCTGCCCGGGTCGGGTCGCCCACGGCGAGCGCGCGGGTGAGCTCCACCAGTCGCTCGCGCAGCGGCGTGGCCAGCGCCTGGTCGACGTACACGCGTGAACAGGCCGAGCATTTCTGTCCCGACAGTCCGAACGACGAGCGCACGATGCCCAGCGCGGCGCGCTCCACGTCGCCGTGGCGCGTGACGACGGTGGCGTTCTTTCCGCCCATTTCGGTGATGCAGGGGCGAGGGTACGGCCCCATCACGCTGGCGCGCAGCACTTCCATGCCAACGGCGTGGGAGCCCGTGAAGGTGACCCCGGCCATCTGCGGGTGCTGCACCAGCGCGCGCCCGGTGGCGTCGCCGCCGGTGACGAAGTTGACGACACCGGGTGGCAGCCCAGCGTCGCGCAGGCATTCCAGCAGCAGCCAGCCAGACAGCGACGTCTCGGGCGACACCTTGTAGACCACGGTGTTGCCCGCGATCAGCGCCGGGCCGACCGGGCCGCCCGACAGCGCGAACGGGAAGTTGAACGGCGCTACCACGGCCCACGCGCCGTAGGGCTTGAGCACCGTGCGGTTGTGGCTGCGGAAGTTGGGCAGGGGGTCGTCGGCCAGCACACGGTCAAAACCCGCGTGTTGCTCCATCTGGTCGCAGTACCAGTCGATCAGGTCGGCAGTTTCCTGCACCTCGCCGATCGCTTCCATGCGGTTCTTGCCCACCTCCACCGCGACGGCCGCGCTGATCGCGTACACACGCTCTTCAATCAGCCGTGCAGCGCGTCGCAGCAAGGCCACGCGCTCGCGCCAGGGCGTGGCCGACCAGGCGGGGAACGCGGCGCGCGCGGCCTGCACGGCCTGGTCCACCTGCGCGGGCGAGCCCTGCACAAAGCGGCCCACCAGCCAATCCTGGTCGATGGGCGAGCGCACCTCAAAGCGCTCGCCACCGTGCAGGGCTTCGCCGTTGATCCACTGGGCGTGGTCGCGGCCCATGCCTTGGCGCTTGAAGTCCGCCAGTGCCGCATCGAAGCGCGCGTGCAGCTCCGCAGGCGGGTTGAACATGGTCGAATAGGTCAGCTTGAACGCGGTGCCGTCCGGCATCTTGAGGTCTCCTTGTGTTCTGAACCGTGCGCTGCGGCACGTTGTTGGCGGGGGCTGTCAACCCCGGCCGAGTGTAGGCCGAGGAGGGCCCGACGCCGCTCAGCCGGCGGCCCAGGGACGCACCTGGGCGACACCCCAGGGCGCAAGCCGGCGCGCCAGTTCGATCACGCGCGCGTCCTTGCTGACCAGGACTGCGCGGCGTTGCACCGCGAGGTCGATGAACATCTGGTCGTCCGCGTCACGGCAGCGCAGGGTGCAGGCGGGTGCCGCGAGATGCAGCTGCGCGTGGCGGTCGAAGTGCGCCAGCACAGCGTCGGCCGTGAGCCCGGCGGCGCCCAGGCGCGGCGCGATCAAGGGGTAGGCCAGCACGCGCGCCAATTCGTCGCGCATCGCAGCGGTGGCGCACCAGCGCAGGCGCTGCGCGACCACGTCTGCCAGCAGCCCGCTGGCGCCTGCGTCGCGAAAGACCCACAGGTCCAGCACGCAGTTGGTGTCGATCACCACGTCGCGACCCGGCGCAAAGCTAAGAGGAAGTGCTTGCTTCACGCTATAAAAACAGAAGCTGCTTGCGCAGGCTACTGTAGGGCTGGTGGCTGATTTGTATCGGAATCGGTGCGCCGCGCCGTCAGGTCGAAGCGGAACAGCCGGCATTCGATCGGCCCGTTCCACATCGGTACGCGCCGGCTTTCCTTGAGCCGCAAGCGCCCTGGCAACTTGAGGTCGGGCGTCAGCAACCAGGCCGTCCAGCCTGCGTAGTGGCTCTTCCAGTGCGCGGCGAGCTGGGTGAAGAAGGCATCGCCCGCATCGCGTTCCTCGCCCGGGGCGGCGCGCGACGGCGGCTTGCCCAGCGGCCCGGTCTGGAAGTTTTCGCGCCCCCGCGCGTTCTGCCCGGCCACGCCGGCCGCGGCGATGCGCTCACCGTAAGGCGGGTTCATCAGCAGCACACCGGGCGCGGTGGTGGGCGGCAGGCGCTGCAGGGCATCGCCGCCGCGCAGTTGCACGGCGCGCGCGACGTCGGCGCGCTCGGCGTTGCGCTGGGCGAAGTCGACCATGCGGTGCGCCACGTCGCTGCCAAACACGCGCATCGGCTCGGGCGCGGGGCGGACGGCGGTGCGCGCCTCGGCTTTCATAGCGGCCCAGGCGCGGGCGTCGAAGGGGCGCAGGCGTTCAAACGCAAAGCGGCGCTCGCCCCCGGCGGGCAGGTTCAACAGCAGCTGTGCGGCTTCGATCACGATGGTGCCGCTACCGCAGCACGGGTCGTACAGCGGCAGGTCGCTGACGCGGCGTTCCGCCGGTGTCCACCAACCGCTGGCGGCCAGCATGGCGGCGGCCAGGGTTTCCTTGAGCGGCGCGTCGCCCTTGTCCTGGCGCCAGCCGCGCTTGAACAGCGGCTCGCCACTGGTGTCGATGTACAGGCTGGCGTGGGTGGCGCTCAGGTGGGCATGCACACGCACCTGCGGCATGTGCGTGTCGATGCTGGGGCGCGCGCCGTTGACGCGTTCGCGGAAGCGGTCGACCACCGCGTCCTTCACGCGCAGTGTGGCGAAGTTCAGGCTCTTGAGCGGACTGGCGTGGGCCGTCAGGTCGACGCGCAAGGTCTGCTGCGCGGTGAACCATTGCTCCCACGCCACGCCGGAGGCCAGGTCGTACACGTCCTGTTCGTCGCGGTAGGGGCCGTGGGCCAACTCGATCAACACGCGCTGCGCCAGCCGGCTGTGCAGGTTCAGCAGCAGCGCCGTGCGCCAGTCGGCGCGCACGCGCACCCCGCCGCGGTCGGTCAGCAAGTCCTGGCCGACCAGGCCTGTGAGGCCGTGCACTTCGTCGGCAAGGTAGGCTTCAACACCGCCCGCGCAGGGCAGAAACAGATGCAGGGCGGCCGCGTCGCGCGTCGCCCCTGGAGGAGAGGTCACCATGGACGCGGATTGTGACCGACTCCCTCACGCCAGGGGACCCGCTGGCAGCCGAACCGACATCGTGACGAAGGGCTCTTCGTACGCGTAGGTCAGGGAGCCGCCGTGCGCTTGCGCGATCGTTTGGCCGATGTAGAGGCCAAAGCCGAGGCCAGAGCGTGAGTCGTCGATGGCCGCGGGCTCGGTCGCGCTGAACAGCCGGTCCATCACCAAGCGGTCGATGGGCGGGCTGATGTTGCTGATCTCCACCAACGCGCTCGCCCCGTCCCGGCTGACCCGCGCCACCACCGATTCACCGGCCAGGCCATGGCGGATGGCGTTTTCCAGCAGCCCGTCCAGCAGGCGGCCCAGGCGCTCTGGCTCTCCCCGGACGGTGAGGTCGGGGGGTTCGTCACGGCGTGCCGGTCCATCGAAGTAGATCGAGGTACCGCGGTGGCGCTGCTGCGCCGAGCTGATGCATTGGGCGAGCAAGCGCTCCAGGTCCACCTGGCTGGCCGTCAGAGGGCGCACGCCTTGGCGCAGCAGGCTGAGCTCCATCGCCTGGTGAAGCACGCGCTCGAAACGGCTTTCGGGCGTCGCGGCATCGGGCAGGGTGCCGTCATTCGCCGGCCCGTGCAGCATGGCGCGCACCGCCGTGCGGTAACGGTGCATCTCTGCCACCCGAACTGCCACCAGACGCCGCAGGTCAGCCCCCAGCGCATCGAGCGCAGCAACGTCTTCGGCGGACCAAGGCTGCGAGAAGCCGTGCAGATCTTCCTGGCTGGGTTGGTCGGGGCGCAGCGAGCGACCGCGTTCGCTGCTGACGGGCCACGCGCCCCAGTTCACGGGTTCAGGTCGTTCATGCCGCAGCAGCAGGATGCGCGCTTGGCTCGACGGGTCGTAGCAGATGGACAAGAGGCCAGCCCAACCGCCGAGCAGCGGGGTGAGCTGCGGAGCAGCGCGCGCGAGCCCATTGGTGGCGTAGACATAGCCGCTGTCGTGAGCGCCTTCGATCAACCAGCGGCGAAGGGCGGACCACAGTTCGGGTGTGACTGCGCCGTGGGTGTGGAGGTGGGACTGGTGGCTCACCAGCACCGCTTGCGCGCCAAACGCTTCGGCAATGTCGCAGGACGCGGACGTCAGCACCTGGGCCGGTTCGGACGCGGCGTGCATCTGGTCCAGCAGGCCGCTGCGCAAGCGCTCGAGCAGGCGCTCCCGCGCGACGCGGTCCTTTTCGAGTTGCGACTGCAGTTGTGCGGACACCAGTTCGGCAAACACCGCGCAGACCGATCGCGACGGATAGGGCACGTGCAGACGTGTTCGGTGGTGGCAGGAGATGATGCCCCATAGCTGCTCGTCGACCACCAGCGGCAGCGTCAGCGTCGCACCCAGGCCGGAGCGGCGCAGGTATTCGATGGGGACGGGGCCGGCGCTGCGCAGCACGGCGTGGGTCAGGTCCAAGGGCGCATCGTGCCCGGCCAAGTGCAGCAGTGGCACGGGCGCACTGTGGGCGTCGGCTATCAGCCGCACGGAATTGATCTGCGCCAGGCGCTTGACCTCCGCCGGCACACCTTCTTCCGGAAAACTGCTGCCCAGCAGCGCGGCCAGCTCCGGCACCCGTGCTTCCGCCACGACGTCGCCCCCACCGCCCAACTCGGCCCGCCGAAAACGGTAGACCATCACGCGATCCAACCCGGTCAAGGCGCGCACCCCGTTCACCGCCTCGGCCAACAGGCTGTGCACGGTGTTCTGATCGCGCAGCCGTTTGACCAGTCGATGAAGCAGCGGGCCAAGTGTCTGGCGCTCGGCTCCTGACTCGCAACGCTCCCATTCCACAAGGGTGATCCCTGCATCGCGGTGCACCAGAAGGTCAAAGTGGTGCCCATTGAGGGTGACCTGGCGGTGTCCCGGGCAGGCGCCAGCGCTGACATCGTTCGGGGCGGCGTTCAGGCTGGCAAGCCATCCGGCGTCGCCGCCCAGGTGCTCTGGTCGAAGACGTTCGCCCAGCACCGGCGCTGCGGCGCCCAAGAGTTCGTCCGCGTTGGCGCTCAGGTGGGTCACCACACCCTGTGCGTCCAGGGATGCCAGAATGCCGTGGGACTGAATGCTGTCGATCAGATGTAGCGCGGCCGATGCCGATGCGCTGGCATCGGCAAAATCCGGTCCGTCGTCGGGGGTGCGGGAGGAGGGCACAGTGTCGGCTCTCATGGCGGCAGGCTCC
Organism: Pseudomonadota bacterium; assembly: GCA_023442945.1. Taxonomy (GTDB): domain Bacteria; phylum Pseudomonadota; class Gammaproteobacteria; order Burkholderiales; family Burkholderiaceae_C; genus Ottowia. Next base: position 16,174 of record JAEZWW010000049.1, read on the forward strand.
GGCGAAGGCTTGGGGGATGTAACTGCAGGCCAGCAGTGTAAATAAGCGCTCGCTCGCGGCTCTGCGGCGCAGCATAGTCCGGGCGCCGCGTCGTCAGTTGGCCACGCGCCTCAGACTCGCCACCGGGATGCGCAGGCCTTCCCGGTACTTGGCGACCGTGCGCCGGGCGCAGTCGATGCCCTGCTCCTTGAGCATCTCCGCCAGCTGGTTGTCCGACAGCGGTTTGGCGGGGTCTTCGGCGCCGATCAATTGCTTGATCAGCGCCCGCACGGCGGTGCTGGAGGCGTTGCCGCCCGATTCGGTGCCCAGCGCCGAGCCGAAGAAGTACTTCAGTTCGTAGGTGCCGCGCGGCGTGGCCATGTACTTGGCCGTGGTCACGCGCGAGATGGTCGACTCGTGCACGCCCAGCTCGTCCGCCAAGTCGCGCTGCACCATGGGGCGCATGGCCAGTTCGCCGTGGACGAAGAAGTTCTTTTGCCGCTCGACGATGGCCTGCGACACGCGCAGGATGGTGTCAAAGCGCTGCTGGATGTTCTTGATGAACCAGCGCGCTTCCTGCAGGCGCTGCGCCAGCGCCTGGTGGTTTTCGCCGCCCTTGCCGCCGCGCAAGGCGCTGGCGTACATGTCGTGCACGCGCAGGCGCGGCATCACGTCGGGGTTGAGTTGCACGCGAAAGCGCTGCTGCGCGCCGCTGCCGCTCACGCTGACGATGACATCGGGCACGACGACGTTGCGCTCAACATCGACGAACCGGCGCCCAGGCTTGGGTTCCAGCGTGCCGATCAGCTGCATGGCCTGGCGCGCCTCGTCCTCGCACAGGCCGCCCAGCGCGGCCAGCCGCTTGGCGTCGCGCTTGGCGAGCAGATCGATGGCGCCGTGTTGCGCACACAGGCTCAGCGCCGCGGCGACGCAGTCGTGCGTCTCGGGGTCGGCTTCGCGCAGGCATTGGCGTTCGCGCAGCTGCAGGCTCAGGCATTCGGCCAGGTGGCGCGCGCCCACGCCGGGTGGATCGAGCGACTGCAGCAGCTTGAGCGCCAGGGTGAAGCGGTGGACCGCCTCTTCCATCTGTTCGATGTCGTCGTCGTCCTCCATCAGGGTCGCGGCCAGCTGCGCCAGCGAATCCTCCAGGTAGCCGTCTTCGTTCAGCGACTCGATCAAGAAGTGCAGCGCGGCCGCGTCTTCCGGTGACAGGCGCAGCGCCAGCGCTTGCTGGTGCAAATGCTCGGTCAGGCTTTCGGGCGCCTCGGCGCGCTCGCCGGCGTCCAGCTCGTCGTCGCCGCTGGCCTGTGTACCGCGTGCCGGGGCGTCACCGCCCCATTCGCCGTCGTCGGCGTGCAGCTCCACGCTGCCATCGCCGTCCCAGCCTTCGTGGGTCAGAGAATCTGAATCAAATTCGGCTTCAGCCCCACTGTCATCTGCGCGGCCAGCTTCTGTTTCTGTAGCGTTTTCACTGGCGCGATCGCCATCGCTGGTGCGGCTGTCGGCGCGCTGCAGGCCGAATTCCTCGCGCGGCGCGGCGTCGTCGTCGCGCTCCAGGAACGGGTTGTCGTCGAGCATCTGCTCGACTTCGCTGGCCAATTCCAGGGTCGAGAGTTGGAGCAGCCGGATCGACTGCTGCAACTGGGGTGTGAGCGCGAGGTGCTGCGAGACCCGCAGCGACAGGCCAGGCTTCATCCGAGCCGCCGCCGGGCCGCCCCAAGGCGGCGAAGGCCCCCTCGGGGGGCAGCGGACCACGCGAAGCGGGGGAGCGTGGGGGCTACGTTCACAACCGGAAATGCTCTCCCAGGTACACGCGCCGCACTTGCGGGTCTTCGACGATGTGTTCGGGCGTGCCGGTGGCCAGCACTCGCCCCTCGCTGATGATGACCGCGTGGTCGCAGATGCCCAGGGTTTCGCGCACGTTGTGGTCGGTGATCAGCACGCCGATGCCACGGCTCTTGAGGAAGGCGATGATGCGCTGGATCTCGATCACCGCGATCGGGTCGATGCCGGCAAACGGCTCGTCCAGCAGGATGAAGCGCGGCTGCGTCGCCAACGCACGGGCAATTTCGACGCGCCGGCGCTCACCACCCGACAGCGCGGGCGCGGGCGAATCGCGCAAGTCGTTGACGTGCAGTTGCTCCAGCAGCTCGGTCAAGCGGCGTTCGATTTCGGGGCGGCTGAGCGCGCGGCCGTCGGGGCCTTGCTGCAACTCCAGCACGGCGCGCACGTTCTCGGCCACTGTCAGCTTGCGGAAGATCGAGGCTTCCTGCGGCAGGTAGGACAGGCCCAGGCGCGAGCGGTTGTGGATCGGCATGTGCTCGATCGACTGGCCGTCGATGCGGATGGTGCCGGCGTCGGCCCGCACCAGGCCCACGATCATGTAGAACGACGTGGTCTTGCCCGCGCCGTTGGGGCCCAGCAGGCCCACGACCTCGCCGTTGGCGACGTCGAGCGACACGTCGTGCACCACGCGCCGCGCGCCGTAGTTCTTGCGAAGGCCGCGCACTTCCAGCCGGCTTTGGACGCCTTCGGGCACCAGTTCCGCGGGCATCGAGCCGCCAAAGCGGGACGCCAGGTCTTCCGCGAGCACGTCGTTCACCACCGGGTCGTTCACCGCGGCGATCCCGCAGGCGGCAGCGTGGTGGACGAGCGCAAGGGCGCGCTGGCGGCCGACGCGGGGGCGGCAGGCGTGGCCGCCGGCGCAGCGCCGTTGTTGCGCGGGGCCAGGATGGCGCGCACGCGGCCACCCGGTGCGGCCGATGGCGCGCCGTCGGCGCGCGCACCGGCGTCGACGGTGTAGACCTCGGTCACGTTGTTGTAGACGATCAGGCTGCCCATGACCTCGTCCTGCGGCTTGGCGCCGGCCAAGCGGCGCATTTCAGCGCGGCGCACAAAGCGCACGACGTCGCTCTTGCCGTCGTATTCGATGGTTTCACCTTCGCCTTCGATGTATTCGTCCACGCCTTCGCGCTTTTGCCGGAAGAAAGCGCGCTTGCCAGGGTCGGCGAACATGGTGCCCGACTGGTTGCCGGCGGCGTCCTGGCGCACTTCCAGCCTGGCGCCCCGCATGACGATGGTGCCCTTGGTCACCACCACCCGGCCGGTGAAAGTGGTCACCTGGCGCTGGTCTTCGTAGCGGCCAAAGTCCGCTTCGATGTTCATGGGCTTGTCGCGGTCGGCGCGTTCCGCGTGGGCGAGGGGGGTGAGCGCCAGCGCCAGCAGACCCGCTGCGACGCCACCGACCATCCGGCGCAGAAGATGAGAAATGTAGGGCACGGTTTTTGCTTTACTCAGTCGGGTCATTGTAAGCGCTGAGGCGGGCGGCACGGCCGCCGTGGGCGTGAAAAAGCCCGCCGAAGCGGGCTGTCACGAGGGGCGCAGTCGCCGATCAGGCGCCCTTGCGCTCCTGGGCGATCAGGTTGTTGGTGATCTGGACCATGCGCTCAAAACCACCGCCGAGCGAGCCGTCGGTGTAGTAGCGGCCAGCGATGCCCAGCGCGGGCGTGCCTTCGACCTTGTAGGCCTCTTGCAACTGGGCGACCTGGCGGATCTTGGTGGCCACGCCGAAGGACTTGTAAGCGGCTTCGAACTTGGCTCGGTCCACGCCCTGCTCGGCGATCCAGGGGAAGAGCACGTCGGGCTTGTCCAGGCGCACACGCTGCTTTTGCAGGGCGTCGAACACCTTGCTGTGCACGGCGTCGACCTTGCCCATGGCTTCCAGGGCGTAGAAGATGCGCTGCAGCGGCTCGAAGCCACTGTTGAAGCCGACGTGCTCCAGGCGGACCACGACGTCCTTGGGCGCGGCTTTCTTCCAGGCCTGGAACATCGGGTCGAAGTTCATGCAGTGCACGCAGCCGTACGAGAAGAATTCGACCACCTCGATCTGGCCAGCCGGCGCGGACACAGGGGCGCGGGGCTTGACATCGAGGTAACCCTTGTCCGATTTGGACTGGGCGTGGGCGGGCAGGGCCACCAGGCCGGGCAGGGCCAGGGCGGTGGCGCCAAAAGCAAATTCGCGACGTTTCATCTTGTTCTCCAATTCAGGTGTGCGGGCGATGGAGTGGGCCAAGGCCCGCTAAGTTCCGCGCCCGCCGCGCGGCGGGCAGGCGGGGGTGTGACGGATTACCGCTGCACGCGCACCAGCGCCGAGTCGAAACCGTTGCCGTCCAGGCGGCCTTTGACGCGGTCGGCCGCGTCCTTGTTCTGGAACGGGCCCACGCGCACCCGGTACACGGTGCGGCCGGCCTGTTCGCGCTCGGTCACGCGCGCTTCCACCCCCATCAGCGACAGGCGGGCGCGCTGCGCGTCGGCGTCGTCGGAGGTGCGGAAGGCGCCGGCCTGCACGAAGTAGGTGAACGGGTCCGCGCCGCCCGCGGCCGGGGCGGTGTTGGCGCTTGAACTGCCGGCGCGTGCGGCGGCCAGGTCGCCCAGCGGGTCGGACGAGGTCGGCTTGGACGGCGGGGTGCGGGCCGTCGTTTCAGCGGGCTTGGTTTCGGCCGGCGGCTTGGTGGCGGCGGTGGCCTCGGGCTTGCTGGCGGCGCGGGCGGCCGACGCGGCGGCCGTGCGGCTGGGTGGCGTCACCTCGGCCGGCGGTGGCACGCCGCGGTTGGACGGTTTGGCGACCTCGGCCGGCGTGGGCACCGGTGCCGGTTCCGGCGCGGGCGCGACCGTGCCGGTGGCGCTCGGGCTGGCCGGGCGCGCGCCATTGCGGTTGCGCAGTGGGCTGTTGGGGTCCCAGTCGCGGTTTTTCTCGGCTTCGGCGGCGTCTTGGCCGCTGGTGCGCGAGGTGTTCTTGTTCACTAACGGGATGGGCACCTTGGCCACGTAGATGGCCACGGCCAGCGCAGCCGCCAGGCCGACCATCATGCCCAGGATGACGCCCAGAAAAGTGCCGCCGCGTTGCTTCGAATTCATCATGGTGGACATAACGCTTACATCTTGGTCGGCGCGGACACGCCGAGCACCAACAGGCCATTGTGCAATACCTGGGCGGTGGCGGCGACCAGCGCCAGACGGGCCAGCTTGACCGGCTCGTCGTCCACCAGGATGCGCTCGGCATCGTAGTAGCTGTGGTAGCTGGCGGCCAGGTCGCGCAGGTAGAAGGTGACGTCGTGCGGCGCGAAGTCCTGCGCCGCAGCGGCCAGCATGTCGGGGTACTTGGCCAACTGCAGCATCAGTGCCTGCGCGGCCGGACTGTCCAGCGGGCTCAGGTCCACGCCCTCCAGCGTGGCCACATCGCCGCCCCAGGCTTCCAGCACCGAGCAGATGCGCGCATGCGCGTACTGCACGTAGTAGACCGGGTTGTCGTTGTTCTTCTGGACGGCCAGGTCGACATCGAAGGTGTATTCGGTATCCGGCTTGCGGCTCAGCAGGAAGAAGCGCACGGCGTCGGCGCTGGTCCATTCGATCAAATCGCGCAGGGTCACGTAGCTGCCGGCGCGCTTGCTGATTTTGACCTCTTCGCCGCCGCGCACCACGCGCACCATGGTGTGCAGCACGTAGTCGGGGTAGCCCTGCGGGATGCCGACATCGGCCGCCTGCAGGCCGGCGCGCACGCGGGCGATCGTGCCGTGGTGGTCGCTGCCCTGGATGTTGATGACCTTGTGGTAGCCGCGCTCCCACTTGCTGATGTGGTAGGCCACATCCGGCACGAAGTAGGTGTAGCCGCCGTCCGTCTTGCGCCCGTCCGCCGCCGTGGTGGCGGACTTTTTCATCACGCGGTCTTTGTCGTCGCCGTAGTCGGTCGACTTCAGCCACAGCGCGCCGTCCTGCTCGTAGGTGTGGCCGTTGGCGATCAGGCGCTGCACCGTGTTTTCCACGCGGCCGCTGGTGTACAGGCTCGATTCCAGGTAGTACTCGTCGAACTTCAGGCGGAAGGCCTGCAGGTCCTTGTCCTGCTCGTTGCGCAGGTAGGCGACGGCGAACTGGCGGATGTTGTCCGTGTCCTCAACGTCGCCGTTGGCCGTGAACTCGCGGTCGTCGGCCTTGACCGTCTTCTTGGCCAGGAAGTCGTTGGCGATGTCCTGGATGTAGTCGCCGTTGTAGGCCGCTTCGGGCCAGCCGGCGTCGCCCGGCTTCAGGCCCTTGGCGCGCAGCTGCGTGCTTTGCGTCAGCGTCTCGATCTGCACGCCGGCGTCGTTGTAATAAAACTCGCGGTGCACCCGCCAGCCTTGCGTGGCCAGCAGGTTGCAGATCGCGTCGCCCAGCGCCGCCTGGCGGCCGTGGCCGACGTGCAGTGGCCCGGTGGGGTTGGCGCTGACAAATTCAACCAAAACGCGGTCTGGCCCTACAGGAATCTGCGCGAACAGCTCCTTTTGTTGTAGCACTTCGCGCACCACCTGCTGTTTGGCAGCAGGCTTCAGGCGAATGTTCAGGAAGCCCGGGCCGGCCAGCTCGATCGCGTCAACCCATTGCTGGAACGCGGGCGTGGCTTCCAGCGCGGCCTTGAGCTGCTCACCCAGCGCGCGCGGGTTGGCCTTCAGCGGCTTGGCCAGCTGCATGGCCGCGGTGCAGGCCAGGTCGCCGTGCGCGGCCTGCTTGGGGGATTCGAACGCGGCTTTGTCGCCAGCGCCGGGCGATAGTTTTTCCAGCTCGCCGGTCAACGCGGCCAGCAAATCTTGCTTTACGGAGGGCATGGCGTGAATTATCCATGCGCCCAGCGTGCATTTGGCGAGCAGGGTGCCTTACGGGCGCCACGGTTCAGCGGCATGATGCGCGCCATGATCGACCGCGCCGCGCCCGCTCCCCGTCTGTCCTGCATCATGCCCGCCTACAACGAGGCGGCGAATCTGCCGCGCGTCGTGCCCGAGGTGCTGACCGCGCTGGCGCGGCTGTCGCCGCAGGTGGAACTGATCCTGGTCAACGACGGCAGCCGCGACGACACGGCGGCGGTCGCGGCCCAGCTGTGCCTGCAACACCCGCAGCTGGTGCTGATCGACCTGTCACGCAACTTCGGCAAGGAAGCGGCCCTGTCGGCCGGCCTGGACCACGCACGCGGCGACGCGGTCTTCATCATGGACGCCGACGGCCAGCACCCCACGGCCCTGCTGGCCGAGATGCTGGCGGCGTGGGTGCAGGGCTTTGATGTGGTCTACACCGTGCGCCGCACCCGTGCCGACCAGGGCCCGGTGCAGCGCGAGCTGACGCGCCTGTTCTACGGCCTGGTGAACTGGCAGGCGCGGGTGAAGGTGCCGCCCAACGCCGGCGACTTCCGGCTGATGGACGCGCGCGTGGTGCAGGCGCTGCGGCTGATGCCCGAGCGCCACCGCTTCATGAAGGGCATGTACGCGTGGGTCGGTTTTCGCAGCCTGGCGCTGGACTACGAGCCGCTGCCCCGCCTGGCGGGTGAAACGCGCTTTGGCCTGCGGGGCGCGTTCAGCCTGGGCGCCACGGGCCTACTGGCGTTTTCGGCGACGCCGCTGCGCTTGATGGGCGTGGCCGGCATTCTGTTGTCGCTGGCGGCGCTGTTCTACGGCATCTGGGTGGTTTTTGAGTACCACTTCCTCGGCATCGACGTGCCCGGTTACGCCACCATCGTGGCCGGCATGATGTTCCTGGCCGGGGTGCAGCTGATGTCAATCGGCCTGCTGTCCGAGTACGTCGCCCGCATTTACGACGAGGTCAAACGGCGCCCGATGTACCTGGTGGCGCAGCAGATCGGGCAAGGCCTGGTCGACGCCCCCAGCGCCGCGAACGAAGGCGCGGGCCGGTGAGCGCGCTGCGCACGGGCTTCTGGTTTGGGGCAGTGGGTGCGGCGGCGGCGCTGACGCACGCGTTGGTGTTCGGGCTGGTGCAACCGCACGCCTGGCCGGAATTGGCGAACGCGGCCGGTTTTGGGGTGGCCTTCGTGGTCAGCTTTGTCGGCCACCGCTGGCTCAGCTTTCGCGATGCCGGCACCGGCGTGCGGCAAAGCCTGGGGCGCTTTGCCGCGACCGCGCTGCTGGGGTTCGCGACCAACGAGCTGGTCTTTGTGTTGCTGCTGCGCGGCCTCGGCTGGTCGTCATGGCCGGCGCTGGTCGCCGGGCTGCTGGTGGCAGCCGGGCAGACGTTCCTGCTCAGCCGTTTCTGGGCTTTCCGGCGCTGACCGCCAGATCGTCCAGCGCCGGTCGTCGTAGACCGGGCGCCAGCCCATGCGGGCGTAGGTGGCGGCGTGCGTTTCCGGCGCGCTGCGCGGCCCGGTCAGCAGCCAGCGGTGCGGCGCTTGGGCGGCGTCGGGCAGCACATCCGGCGTTTGAAGCAGTTGCGCGGCGGCCAGTGGGGCGAAGTCGCCTGCATCCATGAGTTCGCGTCGCCAGCTGTCCCCGGCGATCTGCCGCTGGACCGGCCAGTTCTGCACCTCGATGAACGGGCGCTGGGTCTGCGCGACAAACGGCAGGTCGTACGGGTACGCGCCAGGCGGCAACAGGTAGACCGGGTCCTGCGGCGCGGCCAGGCAGGCCAGGGCCGCAGCCGCCTCGCCGTTGAGGCGGTCCGAGCCAAAACGAGCCACCCCGAACGTCGCCGCCACAGACACGACCAGGGGCAGCGCCACCAGGACAGCGAACCACGGCGCCCAGGCCGGGCGGCGGGCCGTCAGGCGCGACCAGGCCGCCGCGCACAGCACGGCCAGGGCGGGCATCACCGGCAGGATGTAGCCGACCAGCTTGGAGCGGGGGAGGCTGAAAAACAGCAGGACCGTGCCCACCCAGGCCCAGCACAGCCAGAGCAGATCGCCCAGTCGCCGATCGTCAGCGGTGGCCGCCGCGCGCGGCCGGTACAGCAGCAGCAACGGCCAGGGCGCCAGCAGCGCGCTGCCCACCACGACGTAAAACCACCAGGGCTGCGCGTTGTTGAAGCCGCTGCCGGTGTACCGGCCGAACTGCTGCAGGCCGAACATGTAGTTCCACAGACCGGGGTGATCACGGGCCGCCAGCAGGAACCAGGGCGCGGCGATGGCGGTCAACAGCGCCAGGCCCGACACCCAAGGCAGATTGGGCACCTGGCGCCAGCGGCGCGTGACGGAAAGCCAGACGAACAGCACGGCGCCCGGCAGCACCACGCCGATCAAGCCCTTGGTCAGCACGCCGAGCGCGCAGGCCGCGAAGCCCGCACGTGCCCAGCTGGCGTGCGGGCGCGTCGGTCGACCGTCTGGCGTGGTTGCCGTCGGGTGCATGAAAGCCAGGGCAAAACACCACAGAGCGGTCGCAATCCAGGCCGCCACCAGCATGTCGTGGTTGATGTACTGGCCCGCCAGCAGAAAAGCGGGGCTGGTCGCCAGGATCCAGGCGGCGGTGCGCGCCAGCCGCTCACTGGCGAGGCGGCGCGTGGCGAAGTACAAACCGGCCAGCATGCCGCCAGCGGCCAGCGCGGGCACGAGGCGGGCCGCCCAGGGCGTGACGCCGAGGATGCCCATGAAGCCCGCCTGCAGCCAGTGCAGCAGCGGCGGCTTGTGGAAGAAGGGCAGGCCGTTCAAGCGGGGCACCCGCCAGTCGCCCGACACCAGCATCCAGCGGCTGACCTCGGCGTAACGGCCTTCGTCCGGCAGGGCCAGGGGGCGCACGGCGGCCAGCGCCAGCAACAGAAGCCAGCAAGCCAGCCAGCCCCAGCGGCTGGAGCGGGCGGAAAGTGAGGGGGGCATGCGGCGACCGTCCTGAGGCGGGCAGTGGTGGGTTCAACGGTGCAAGTATGCGAACCGTCCTGTCGTGCGCAAGGCCTTCGCGCTTATGAAGAACGGGCCGTTAAGCGGTGCTTCAGGTCGTGGGCGATAAGAGCGTGCTGCCCTTGACCAATTGGATGTGGTGCTGGGCCAGTTGCTCGGCAAAGCGCGCGCTGGCCAGGAACTGCGCTTCCCGCTCGCGGGCGGGCGCGATCGGGTCGTCCGCCGCCGCCTCGTCGGCATCGCCCGGGTGGCACATCAGCACGGTGCCGGCGTCGCTGTCCTTTAGCCAGCGCGCCATGTGCCCGGCGTACGCATCGGCATCGCCGCGGAAGTCGTAGATGCCAGACAAGGCTGTGGCCCTAGGCAGATCTGCGCGACCAGCTATCGTTTCGAGAGCATTGGCGCCGAAGGCGGCGATGATGCGCGCTTTCAGATCGCGCTGCCCCGCGGGCGGGCGCGACAGGCGCAGCCATGGCGCGGTCGCCCCGCCGCCATAGCGCTGGCGCAGGCTGTCCACCAGCGCTTCGCGGATGCCGGCGAACTGCTGCACGTGCTGGTGGCCGTCCACGTGGTCGGGTGGCGCGCCCCAGGCGGCTTCGAAGGCGTCGAGCTGGCGGTCGATCTCGGCGCGCGCGGCGGCGCGGTCAAAGCCACCGATGAGCGCGCGCCGCATGGTCTGCGGCAAACCCATGCCGTGGCCGCGCGCCTGAGCGAACGGGCTGGTCCAGTCCAGGTGCAGACCGACGTCGATGCGTCCGCGCAGCGGGGCGAGCGCCGCCGCGTCCTGGGGCCAACGCGGTGACAGCACCATGGCGCTGGTCGCCGTCAAGCGGCCCATGTCGGCCAGGCGGCGAATGGCCGCGCTGATGCCCGCGCTTTGCGCGTAGTCGTCGGCGCACAGCACCAGCGGTTTCAGCGCGCTGGGATTCATTGGCAGACCACCACCGACGTGCCGCCGCTGTGCTGGGCTTTGCGGCGCAGCAGGTCTTCCGCTGCGGAGTAACGCTCATCCAGCGGCGGGGGCGCCGGGTGAGGCCACCAGGCCCAGCCGGGCGCCAGGGCGTGCGCATCGGCGGGCCGGTGGCAGGTTGGCCAGACGCTGATGGCGCGCGCCTGCGCCAGATCGGCCGCGCTGAGCCACGGGCTGCGCGCCAGCTGTCCGTCAATCAGCACACGCGGCTGGCCGGGCAGCTGCCGCGCCAACATTCCGGCTACGCCGTACGGGCCGCTGACCAGGGTGACGGGACCCACCTGCGCCGGGATGGTGCTGGCCATCGCCGCAAAGTCGCGGTGGCGCCAGCCGCCCGAGCCCATGGGGTTGCGCGCGCCGATCTCGGCCGTGCGCAGGGTGTAGACCAGCAGCACCGCTTGCAGCACGGCCCACAGCCACCACGTCGCGCGCGGCGGCGGCGCGTCCCCCAGCCGCCAACGCCGCGGCAGCAGCACCTGCACGGCCGGCACCGTCCACAGCGCGAAGGCGGTGCTCCATTTCATCTGCAGGTAGATGCCGCCCGCCAGGCACAGCGACGCCATGAGCGCCATCGGCCCGAAACCGGCCAGCAGCAGGAAGTCGCGCTTCAGATGGCCCGGGGCCGGTGCAGGTGTCCGCGACGCGCGGCCGGCGGCGAAGCTCAGCATGCCCGCGACCGAAAACACCATGATCCAGGCCGGCGCCAGGCGGTTGCCCAACCAGTCGGCCAGCCACCGCAGCACGTGGCCGGGCCGTTCCGCGGGCGGCAGGTGCGCGCCCAGCGAGCTGTCACTGGCGTAGCTCAGCGGGCCCCAGCCGTTCTGTGTCAGCCACAGCACATGCGGCGCGAAGACCAGGGCGGCCAGAACGATTGCCAGCGCCAGCCCGACCCGGTGCACCGGGGAGCGCCACCCGCCCATGCGCAGCCACCAGGCGGCCACGCACAAGGCAAGCAGGCCCATCTGGTACTTGGTCAGCACGCCCAGACCCAGCAAGACCCCGATGCCGGCCCAGGCACGCAGGCTGGGGCGCTCGGTGGTGCGCCACAGCAGGTACAAGGTCCCGGCGATGAAGGGCAGCATCACCACGTTGTGGTTGTAGACCGTCAGGCGGTCGGTCGCGTACGTCAGGCACAGCGCGGCCAGCACCGCCAGCAGGGCGTCGCCACGCCCCAAGAGGCGCCGCAACAGGGTGTGGAACAGCAGCAGCGTCAGCACCATGCACGCCGCGCCCAGCGCGTAGGTCAGCAGGGGCGTGGCGGGCCAGGCCGGGCTGGCGGCGGCCAGCAGCCAGGTCGGCAGTGGCGGGTGCTTGTAGTAGCCCCAAGCCAGGGCTTCGCGCCAGACCAATTGCTCGACGTTGTCGATCGGCGGCGTGCGGTACAGCCAGACGGACAGCGCCGTCCACGCGCCGGTGAAGACCACCAAGCACGCCAGCAGGCGCCGCGTCGCAGCGTCAAAACGGATCACAGAAGTCTTTCAATTGCCGAAGCCGCGCGCGAGGAACACCGCCGCCAGCGGAATCACCGCGACGAGGTGGGTTTCCAGCATCACCAGCTTGCGCGCGCCAGCGATGTCCTGTTCGCCCGGCAGGGCGCCGTCGCGCTGCCAGCGGGCGTGCCAGCGCCGGAAGCGCCGGGTCGGGCCCAGCATGAGCAGCGCCGCGACCACGAACAGCGTCAGCTTGAGGTGCAGCAACCAGTTGCCGGCGTACCAGCCCGCGCCCTTGGCGCCCAGAAAGACGCGCAACAGCCCGGTCACCAGCACCGCCGCGGTGGCGATCCACAGGATGCGGTCCAGCCGCACCAGGCGCTGGACGACCGCGCCGTTGAGCCATTCCCGTCGGCACAAGGCGGCTTCGCTGGAGGCGAAAACGATCCAGCCGAGCACGGCACTGATGTGAAAGAACGCAAGCCACGCTTCCTGCATGGCACCATGGTACGCCAGATTTGTTACAACAACTTACCTACGCCTGAGCGGTATCCGGCCCCCGGCGCCAGAAGGCCGGATCGCCGTAGCGTTCGCGCAGGTGATCGACCCACAACCGCACGCGCAGCGGCAACTGCCGCGTCGGGTGCGGCAGCAGGGCGTAGATGCCGTTGGGCGGCGCGGCAAAGGTTTCCAGCACCGGCACCAGCAGGCCGCGCGCGATTTCGTTTTCGACTTCCCAGGTCGATCGCCAGGCGATGCCGTGACCGGCCAGGCACCAGTCGTGCAGCACCTGGCCGTCGGAGCAGTCCAGGGGGCCGCCGGGGCGCAGGTGGATCACCTCCCAGTCGGCGGCGTCGTCCGGCATCGGCTCCGCCTGGGGGGTGTCGCCGTCCCGCGCGGGCGTGCTGCGCGGCACGCGAAACGCCCAGCCGCGCGTTTGGGAAGCGTCGCTAGACAGCACCAGGCAGTCGTGCCCCGCCAGATCGCGCGGGTGCTGGGGTGTGCCGCGGCGCGCCAGGTACTCGGGCGCGGCCACGGTCAGCCGCCGGTTGTCGGCCAGGCGGATGCTGACCAGGGACGAATCGGGCAGGTCGCCCACCCGCACCGCGCAGTCGTAGGCCTCGGCCGCCAGGTCGATCACCCGGTCGGACAGGTTCAGCGAGATGCGCAGCCGCGGGTGCGCCGCGTGAAAGGCCGGCAGCAGCGGCGCCACGTGGCGGCGCCCAAAACCCGCCGGCGCGGTGATGCGCAGGTGACCGCTGGCCTGCACGCCGCCGGCCGATACGCTGGCCTCGGCGCCGGCGACCTCGGCCAGGATGCGCTGGCAGTCGTCCAGAAACGCCGTGCCCTCGTGCGTCAGGGCGATGCGCCGCGTGGTACGCACCAGCAGTTTGACCCCCAAGTGCTCTTCCAGCGCGTCCAGGCGCCGGCCGATCACCGCCGGCGCCACGCCTTCGGCCCGCGCCGCCGCGCTCAGCGAGCCGCGCGTCGCGACCGACGCAAAGGTCTCGAAGGCCTTGAGCTTGTCCATGACGCGGGCATTATGCGCAGTTGCAACAGTCTCGGCCCTGCACCCCCGTCGCGGGGTCGCCGATGGGGCGGGGGGTGTGCGATCATCCGGTTACACCTGTTCCGGGTGACCTTTCGCTATGTCTTCCGCGCCAACGCCCCCTTCCGCCTCACGCATCGACGTGCGCACGCTGAGTTTGGCCCAGCTCCAGCAGCTGGCCGACCGCGGCAGCCGCCGTGCGCGCGCCGAGCTGGAAGGGCGCATGCGCGCCGCGTCCACGGCGCCCACGCAGCCGCCGCGCGCCACATCGGCGCCCCTGCCGTCAGCGCGCCCCGCGATGAACGACGACTTCGTGCCCACCGCGCGGCCGATGGCCGCGGCACAGGGCGCTCGCCGCGGGCCCATGACCACGCCGGCCGACCTGCCGACGCTGACCGAGCGCGCCCACCTGTCCGGCCCGGCGCCCTTGGGCGCCACCCGCACGGCCGCGCTGGCGGGCCCTGCCGCCGGGATGACCGGTCCGGCACCGCTGAATGAAGCGCTGCAAAAGCAGCTGGAGCTGATCGCGCAGCAGGAAGACTCTGCTTCCCGCGCGTCCGGCCCGCCGCGCCTGCTGGGCATGGTCATGATCGCCTGGGGCGCGCTGCTGGTGCTGGGCGGCCTGATCTCGCTGGCCCACGGTGGCGGCTTCTACTACCTGTTCTGCGGCCTGGGCTCGGCCGCGATCGGCTGGTTGCTGATGCGCTGCAGCCGCTGGGCCATGGTGGCGCACGGCGTGCTGCTGGTGATCGCGCTCGGCTGGGCGTGGCGCAGTTCCGGCTCCAGTGTGGGGCTGGCGCTGGTGCAGGCAGCGCCGGTGTGGATCGCCGCGCTGTGGATGGCGATCCGCCCGGTGCGTGAAGGGCTGGATTAAGGCGCGGGGCGCCGCCAGCCGGCGCTGTGCTGCGTCGTGCTGATTTTCACAAGAAATCGGCCTCTGGCCTTAGAGCCAGTTGTGCGGAAAGCTATTAAAAGCATAGTGTTTTCGTGAAGCGGATAGTGGGCGAGGGTGTGCGCCTGCTCTGCCGTTGGTGCGGCTGGCGCCGATTCCCTGTCCGAAACGCTGTGGTGTCTTCCCGTTCATCGGGCCGGCGAGGCGCCGTCGGCAACCGAATCACCCACCCGTTGCACCCACTATCTTTGCGTTTTAGTCATAAGTTCTTCGATCTTTGCTTTGTTTTTTAACCAAAACAAATCGAATACAGTCGAATGAAGCGCTCGCCCTCGCGGGCGCGATCGCTTTTTCAGCCCCGTTTTTCTAGATTGCCTTCACGAGGTTTGTCATGACCCAACGCACCCCTGTCCATAACCTGCAGGTGGCCAACGAGCTGTACGAATTCGTCAACCAGGAAGTGCTGCCCGAAGTGGGCGTGGCGCCGGATGCGTTCTGGCACGGCTTTTCGGACATCGTGACCGAGCTGGCGCCCAAGAACCTGGCGCTGCTGGCCGAGCGCGACCGCCTGCAGGCCGAGCTGGACACCTGGCACCGCGCCAATCCTGGCCCGATCACCGACATGCGCGCTTACCGCCAGTTCCTGGAAGGCATTGGCTACCTGGTGCCGGTGCCGGCCAAGGTGCAGGTGACGACCGAGCATGTGGACGACGAGCTGGCCGTGCAGGCCGGCCCGCAGCTGGTGGTGCCGATCCTGAACGCGCGCTACGCGCTGAACGCCGCCAACGCGCGCTGGGGCAGCCTGTACGACGCGCTGTACGGCACCGACGTCATCCCCGAAACCAAGGGCCTGGAAAAAGGTGGCAAGTACAACGCCAAACGCGGCGCCAAGGTGATCGAATGGGCCCGCTACGTGCTGGACCGCACCGCGCCGCTCAAAAAGGGCTCGCACATCGATTCGACCGGCTACGTGATCAAGGACGGCGAGCTGGTGGTCAAGCTCAAGGGCGGCAAGAGCAGCAAGCTGGCCGACCCGAGCCAACTGGTTGGCTACCAGGGCAAGCCGCAGGCGCCGACTTCGGTGCTGCTGGCGCACAACGGCCTGCACCTGGACATTCAGATCGACCCCAAATCGCCCATCGGCAAGAACGACCCGGCCGGCGTGGCCGACCTGGTGGTGGAAGCCGCCGTGTCGACCATCCTGGACCTGGAAGATTCTGTGGCCGCGGTCGACGCCGCCGACAAGGTGCTGGGCTACCGCAACTGGCTGGGGATCCTGCGCGGCACGCTGACCGAGAGCTTCCAGAAAGACGGCAAGACGATGACGCGCGGGCTGAACCCCGACCGCGTCTACACCGCGCCCAACGGCAAGGGTGAAGTGACGCTGCACGGCCGCTCGCTCATGTTCCTGCGCAACGTCGGCCACCTGATGACCAACCCGGCCATCCTCTACAAGGCCGCCGACGGCAGTCTGAAGGAAATCCCCGAAGGCATCATGGACGCCGTGGTCACCACCGCCATCGCGCTGGTCGACCTGCAGGGCAAGGGCCAGGACGGGCTGCGCAACTCGCGCAAGGGCAGCGTCTACATCGTCAAGCCCAAGATGCACGGCCCGGCCGAAGTCGGCTTTGCCAGCGAGCTGTTCGGCCGCGTCGAAAAGCTGCTGCACCTGCCCTACAACACGGTCAAGCTGGGCATCATGGACGAAGAGCGCCGCACCAGCGTCAACCTGAAGGCCTGCATCGATGCGGCCAAGGCGCGCGTGGCCTTCATCAACACCGGCTTCCTGGACCGCACCGGCGACGAGATGCACAGCTGCATGATGGCCGGCCCCGTCTACCGCAAGGGCGACATGAAGACCAGCGCCTGGATCCAGGCGTACGAGCGCAACAACGTGCTGGTCGGCCTGGCCTGCGGCCTGCGTGGCCGCGCGCAGATCGGCAAGGGTATGTGGGCTGCGCCCGATTTGATGGGCGAGATGATGAAGGTCAAGATCGGCCACCCCAAGGCCGGCGCCAACACCGCCTGGGTGCCCAACCCCACGGGCGCCACGCTGCACGCCATGCACTACCACCAGGTGCTGGTCAGCGACGTGCAAAAAGGCCTGGAGCAGGAGCTGGCCCAGGCCGACATCGCCGCGCTGCGCGACGAGCTGCTGACCGGCCTGCTGACCATCCCGGTCGTGCCCTCGCCCAAGTGGACGGCCGAGGAAAAGCAGCAGGAGCTGGACAACAACGCGCAGGGCATCCTGGGCTACGTGGTGCGCTGGGTCGACCAGGGTGTGGGCTGCTCCAAGGTGCCCGACATCCACAACATCGGCCTGATGGAAGACCGTGCCACGCTGCGCATCAGCAGCCAGCACATGGCCAACTGGCTGCTGCACGGCGTGGTCAGCAAAGGCCAGGTGCAAGCCACGATGGAGCGCATGGCCGCGCTGGTCGACCAGCAGAACGGTGGCGACAAGGTCTACCGCAAGATGAAGGGCAACTTCAAGCACTCGGCCGCCTTCCAGGCCGCCTGCGATCTGGTCTTCAAGGGCATCGAGCAGCCCAACGGCTACACCGAGCCGCTGCTGCACGCCTGGCGCCAGAAGGTCAAGGCCGGCGCCTGAAGCCGGTCAGTGCGCGGCAGCTGCGGTATCAAAATCGTAGCTGGCCGCGCAGGTGGTTGTGGGGCCAAAGGCCTGTTTGGCTTGAAAACCGCGCTTCGGCGCGGTTTTTTCTTTGTGCGAACGGCCGTGTTGGCCCGTCAGCGCGGCGAGGTGATCGCCTCACTCCAGCGGCTTGACTTCCAGCACCGTGCGCGTGCCGTCGTAGTTCGTGCGCACCAGCTCGCGCCGGCCGGCGCGGCATTGCACGAAATCGGCGTTCAGCTCGCCGCCCGCGCGCTTCAGGCAGGTGGCTTTGTCGCCCGGCGGCACCGTTACCCAGCGCGGCGGTGGCGGAGGGGACAGCGCCTGGCCGGCCTCGGTCTGGCGCAGTTGCTGACGCCATTCGGCCAGCGGGGGCACGTGGGGGTCAAGCCAGGTGGTCCACCAGGCGATGGCGGCCACGCCTGCCAGCACAAGGGCGGCGCCGGTCAGCCAAGAGGAGCGGCTCATGCGGGCAGGGCGGCCGAGGTGGCTGGTGTTCCGTGTCTCGGGCGGCGCTGATCAGCCGCGCGCTGCGGCCTGCTCTTTTTCCAGCTCGGACTTGCACTTGACGCAGTGCTGCGTCATCGGTTCGACCTTCAGGCGCTCAAACGGGATGTCGCAGCCGCAGCGCACGCAAAAGCCGTAGCTGCCGTCGTCCATGGCTTCCAGCGCGCGGTCGATGCGGGCGATGTCGGCGGCGTCCAGGTTGGTCAGAGCGGCGTCCACCTCGCGCGTCTGGTTGCGCAGGCGCGCGTTGTCGTCCTGCGAGACGCTGCCGGCATTCACCTCAGGCGGTGCCAGGTTCTCGATGTTCTGGTCCATCTCGGCCGCCAGGGCCTTGCGTTTGCTCAGCAGAAGATCCTTCAATTCCTTCAGTTGGGCTGCGCTCAGTCCGTCGCTCATCGCGGTTCTCCGTTCAATCGTCAAAAAGCCGCGCACCTGGCGCGGCGGGGTCTTGGATCAGAATACCACCCCGATGAAAGCGGACTTTGATCCCATCGACACCGCGCGCTGTCCCCTGTGCGGCGGCCCCAACGGCTGCGCCATGGCGAAGGCGGGTGACGGCGCGGCGCCGGCCGCTTGCTGGTGCATGGACGCCGACTTTCCGCCCGCGCTGCTGGCGCAGGTGCCGCCCGAAGCGCGGCGGCGCGCGTGCATCTGCGCGGTCTGCGCGACGGCAGCCACGGGCGGATCACCCCGGCCGCCGAGCTAGCCTTACTTCACCGGCTGGCTGGGCGGCGTCAGCAGCCAGGCGACCAGGTCCTGCGCCGTCCGGTCGGTCACTTCGCGGTGGCCGACGATGGCGCGCGGGCCGCTGGCCGTGGCGCGCATCTCTTGCAGCCAGTGTTCGGCGATGGCCTTGGGGTCTTTGTCGCCCTTGGCGGCACGTTGCTGCATGCGCTCGAACGACGGCGCTTCGCCGCGCGGCACGCTGCCGTGGCAGTTGAGGCAGCCCATGTTGGCGGCCAGGTTGGCGTCGGCCCAGGCCAGGGGCGCCGCCAGCGCTAGGGCCAGCAGCAGGCCCGGTGCCGCACGTCGGGCCCGGGGCGTGTGGGGAAGGGTCGTGGTGGCAGTGGACATGGGAACCATGATAGACCTCACGCGCCGCGCGCGGTAGCGCTATGCTTTTGCCCTTCATGCCCGGCACACCTGCTTCGCCCATCCCGCCTTCCGCCGCGCCCGGCACGCTGGAGGCGCTGCGCGCGCGGCACGGCGAGCGCCTGCGCTGGCTGCTGCTGATGGCGGTGATGGTCGGCACGATCGCGTCGATCATGTCGTCCACCGTGGTCAACGTGGCCATTCCGGCGCTGGCGCGGCAGTTTCACCTGGGCCAATCGGTGGCGCAGTGGGTGTCCAGCGGCTTCATGGTGGCCAGCACGGTGGCGATGCTGACCACGCCGTGGCTGCTGGCGCGCTTTGGCTACCGCGCCACCTACGTCGGCTGCATGTGGTTGCTGATGGGCGGCGGCATCCTGGGCGGCGTGGCGCAGAACTTCCCGCTGGTGCTGGTGGCGCGCGTGGCCGAAGGGCTGGCGGCGGGCGTGCTGCAACCGATCCCGGCCATCATCATCATGCGGGCCTTCCAGCCGCACGAGCAGGGCCGAGCCATCTCGCTGTTCACCGTGGGCGTCATCCTGGCGCCCGCGGTGGGGCCGTCCATCGGTGGCTTGCTGGTCGACTGGTTCGGCTGGCGCTCCATCTTCTTCATGGTGGTGCCGTTCTGCCTGGCCTCGATGTGGCTGGCGCGCCTGTACGTGCCAACCACCGGGCCCGGTGGCGTGACGGCCAGCGCGTCTGAACGGCTGGACTGGGCCGGCCTGGCGCTGGGCACGGTGGGCACGTTCAGCCTGCTGGACGGTCTGGTGTCGCTGCGCGCCGGCCCGCCCGGGCGGGCGGCGGGGCTTTTGGCGCTGGCGCTGGCGTGCTTCGTCGCGTTCGTGTGGTGGCAGCGGCGGCGCTTGCGCCTGGGCCAGGCGCCGCTGATGGATTTGCGCCTGTTCGCGTGGCGGCCCTTCGCCATGGGCTCGCTGGTGGCGCTGATCTACGGCACGGCCTTGTTCGGCTCCACCTACCTGCTGCCGGTCTACATGCAGATGGCGCTGGGCTTGTCGGCGTCCAGCGTGGGTACGGTGCTGCTGCCCTCGGGCCTGGTGCTGGCCGCGGCCATTGCCCTGGTCGGGCGCTGGGCCGACACCACGCCGGCCAGCTGGCTGGTCAACATGGGCTTGGCGCTGCTGGCGCTGTCCTTCGCGCTGATGGTCACCATCGGCCTGCAAAGCGGGCTGTGGATGCTGATCACCTTCAGCATCGTCGGGCGCATCGGCCTGGGCTTCATCCTGCCGTCGCTCAACCTGGGTGCGATGCGCGGGCTGGACAAGGCCTTGCTGACGCAGGGCCCGAGCGCCATCAACTTCATCCGCATGCTGGGCGGCGCGGCCGGCGTCAGCCTGTGCGGCATCGTGCTGGAATGGCGCCTGGCCGCACACGGCACCTCGCTGGCCGATGGCGCGCACGCCGGCGCGCGCCTGGCCGCGTTCGACGAGGTGTTCCTGATGCTGGCCACGCTGTGCGCGCTGGCCATGCTGGCGGCGCGGCACCTGGGCGACCACACCCGGCTGACGCCGAAGGACTAGACTCACCGCCATGTGCCAACTGCTGGGAATGAACTGCAACACGCCGACCGACGTGACCTTCAGCTTTGCCGGGTTCGCCCAGCGCGGCGGCCGCACCGACCACCACGCCGACGGCTGGGGCATCGCGTTTTTTGAAGGCGCGGGCGTGCGCCAGTTTGTGGATGTGGAGCCGGCGGCCGATTCGGGCCTGGCCAAGTTTGTGCGCGGCTACCCGATCAAAAGCCGGCACGTCATCTCGCACATCCGCAAGGCCACGGTGGGTGAAGTGCGGCTGGAAAACTGCCACCCTTTCGTGCGCGAGCTGTGGGGCCGCTACTGGGTGTTTGCCCACAACGGCGACCTGAAAAACTACGCCCCGCACCTGCACGGCCACTTTCACCCCGTGGGCAGCACCGATAGCGAGCAGGCCTTTTGCTGGCTGATGCAGGAGCTGGCCAAGGCCCACGCCAGCCTGCCGCCCGTCGAGGAGCTGACCCACACCCTGCGCGAGCTGGTGCCGCAGGTGGCGCGCCACGGCACCTTCAATTTTTTGCTGTCCAACGGCGAGGCGCTGTGGGCGCACGCCACCACCAAGCTCTGCTACATCGTGCGCCAGCACCCGTTTGCCAGCGCGCAGCTGGCGGACGATGACCTGGCGATCGACTTTGCCCAGCACACCACGCCGCAGGACCGTGTCGCCGTGGTCGCCACCACGCCGCTGACCAGCAACGAGACCTGGACGCCCTTCGCGCCGGGCGAACTGCGCGTGTTTGTCGACGGCGCGCCGCTGGCCGGCTGAGCGCCTGTCGCCGCGCGGCCTCGGTGCGGGGGCATGCTGGAGGGTATTTTTATAAGAAGTGTGCCTCTGGCCCTAGAGCTATCTGCGCAACCAGCTATTAAAAATATAGTAACTTGTGCGTAACCGTAAGAGCGTGCACTGCCTCTGCCCGCTGGCCCGTCCATGTGTCCTGCCGCTCACGCCGGCGCGCTGGACGGCCCCGCGCATCGATGCGGGACAATAGCGTCCGGGCTGGCGCCCCCTTGGCGCCTACACGCCTTTGTCTGCATGTCCGCTTCCCACGCTTCCCGCTCCGCGGCCGACGCCGCTCCCTCCCACCGCATGACACCCGCCGAAAGGCGCGCCAGCTTCTCGATGGCGGCGATCTTCGCGCTGCGCATGCTGGGGCTGTTCCTGGTGCTGCCCGTGTTCGCGCTGGAGGCGGCCAAGCTGCCCGGCGGCAACGACCCGGCGCTGATCGGCCTGGCCATGGGCGTGTACGGCCTGACGCAGGCGGTGATGCAGGTGCCGCTGGGCCTGGCGTCCGACCGCTTCGGGCGCAAGAAGATCATCGTGCTGGGCTTGGTGGTGTTTGCTCTCGGCAGCGCGCTGGCCGCGCTGGCGCCCACGGTGCAGTGGCTGGCCGTGGGCCGCGCGGTGCAGGGCGCGGGCGCGGTGTCGGCCGCGGTGACGGCGCTGCTGGCCGACCTGACGCGCGACGAGGTCCGCACCAAGGGCATGGCGCTGGTGGGCGCCAGCATCGGGCTGACGTTTGCCATTTCGCTGATGGCCGCGCCGCCGCTGGCCGGCGCGATCGGCCTGTCGGGCCTGTTCTGGCTGACGGCGCTGCTGGCGCTGGCCGGCATCGTGGTTGTGTTGCTGTGGACGCCGGCCGAGCCCACGCGCCACGCCGACATGCCGCGCGGCAAGCTGTCCGACGTGTGGCTGCACCCCCAGCTGTGGCGGCTGGATCTGGGCGTTTTTGTGCTGCACACGGTGCAGATGGCGATGTGGGGCGTGGTGCCAGCGCTGCTGGTGCAGGCCGGTGTGCCCAAGGCCGAGCACTGGCACGTCTACCTGCCGGCCGTCGGCGTGTCCTTCCTGCTGCTGGGCGGCCTGTTTGCGCTGGAGCGGCGCGGCCAGCTGCGCCTGGTGTTGCGCGGCGCGGTGGCGCTGCTGTTTGTGGTGCAGGTCGTGCTGCTGGTGCTGGCGCCGCAGCAGCCGGGCGTGTGGGCGCTGGGCGTCACGCTGTTCGGCTTCTTCGTCGCCTTCAACATTCTGGAAGCCAGCCAGCCCAGCCTGATCTCGCGCCTGGCGCCAGCGCACGCGCGCGGCGCGGCGCTGGGCGTCTACAACACGCTGCAGTCGCTGGGCCTGTTTGCTGGCGGCGCCTTGGGCGGCCTCGCGCTCAAGGCGTGGGGCCCGACGGGGGTGTTTGCGGCGACGTCGGCGCTGGCGCTGGTGTGGCTGCTGCTGGGCTGGGGTCAGCCGGTGCCGGCGCAGGCGCGGTCTGCGCCGCCGCCCGCGCCTGATTCGCCGCCTCACTCGCCTGCACGGCAGTGACGCTGGCCAGCATGCGCGCGGCCAGCGTTTCGTAGAGCGGCCGGCTGATCATGCGCGAGATGGTGGCCGACACCATCGCCACCGCCATCAGCGACAGCACCACCGGGCGGCCGTCGATCATCTCCATCACGATGATGAAGGCCGTCAACGGCGCCTGCGTCACCGCCGCCAGAAAGCCCGCCATGCCCATCGCGACCAGTGCCACGTTGACGTTGCCCTGGGTCAGCAGCGAAATGTCGTAACCCAGGCCCGCGCCGACGGAAAGCGAGGGGGCGAACAGCCCGCCGGGCACGCCCGTCCACGCGGTCAGCCAAGTGGTGATGAACTTCATCACGCCAAACACCTCGGCCCCCGCCACCGGCGATTCGGCGTGCAGCAGGTGGCGCGCGGCCTCGGTTCCGCTGCCGGTGGTCATGCCGCCCGTGGCCAGACCGATGATGGCGATCAACAGGCCCACCAGCGCCGCAAAGGCGACGGGCCGCGTGCGCCGCAGCGTGCTCAGCCGGTCGGTTGACTGGCCGCTGAGCGAAATGATCAGCAGCTTGGAAAACAGCCCGCCCGCCAGCCCGCACACCATGGCCACCAGCAGCGAAGGCACGATGTGCCGCCAACCCAGCGGCTCGACCTCGATGGAGCCGAAATACGCCGAGTTGCCGAAGGCCGACACGCCCATCAGGCCGGCCAGCACGATGGCCGCGATGATCACGCCGCTGTAGCGCGCCTCGAACTTGCGCGACAGCTCTTCGATGGCGAACACCACCCCCGCCAGCGGCGCGTTGAAGGCGGCGGCAATCCCCGCTGCGCCGCCCGCCACCAGCAGCATGTAGGGGTTGATCAGCGCCTGGCGGTGCCGCATCCAGCGCTGGCAGTGCAGCATGACGCCCGCTGCCACCTGGACCGACGGCCCTTCACGGCCGACCGACAAGCCGCCCAGCAGCCCGGCCGAGGCCAGCGCGACCTTCGCCGCCGACAGCTTCAACGAGACAAAGCGCGAGCGCCCGGCGTCGTCCAGCCCCGGGTCCAGCGCCGCCACCACCTGCGGAATGCCCGAGCCCGCCGCCAGCGGGAAGTAGCGCCGCGTGACCCAGACGATGCCGGCGGTCACGGCCGGCGTCCACAGCAGCAGGAACCACTTGGGCGCGGTGTCCGCCAGCGACTCGTAGAAGCCGTAGGCCATGTAGCTGAGCAGGGTGAACGCCACCACCACCAGGCCGGCAACCGCGCCGTAGGCCAGCACCACCGCCCGGTCCACCCAGCGCCAGCCGTCCGAAAGCTCGCTGCGCAGGTGGCTGTAGAAGTCGGGGTCTTGGTTGGGGCTGTCGGACATGCCGGGCCATTCTGACACGCGCACTTTGCGGGACATGTCAGAATGGGGCGCTTCCGAGATCCGCTTTTTTCTGCGAACCCGCCATGGCCTCCGTCAACAAAGTCATCATCGTCGGCAACCTGGGCCGAGACCCTGAAACGCGCACCTTCCCCAGCGGTGACCAGATCTGCAACGTCCGCATTGCCACCACCGACAAGTGGAAGGACAAGCAAAGCGGCGAGATGCGCGAGCACACCGAATGGCACAGCGTCGTCTTCAACGGCCGCCTGGCCGAAATCGCCGCGCAGTACCTGCGCAAGGGCTCGCAGGTGTACGTTGAAGGCAGCCTGCGCACACGCAAGTGGCAGGACCAGTCGGGCGCCGACCGCTATTCGACCGAAGTCCGCGGTGACACCATGCAGATGCTGGGCAGCCGCCAGGGCATGGGCGGTGGCAGCGACGAGGGCGGTTACAGCGGAGGCGGTGGTGGCGGTTACGACGCGCCGCGCCGCGCTGCGCCCGCACCGGCTTCTCGCCCGCCGGCACCGCGCGCAGCCCCGGCGCCTGCGCCTTCGTCCTCGTCCGGGTTCGACGACATGGACGACGACATTCCATTCTGAGCGGCAACTCGCCCCGCCAAGCAGCCCACCGCCGGTGGGCTTTTTTGTGGCCGGCTGGCCAGCGGTGAATCCGCCTGGCCGCCATCCGCCCGCTACAGGGCCTTTCCGAATTGACGAGATTGCCCGGGGTGATTAGCTTAGAGAGCTATTCAACGAGATGGCGAGGAGCAGGCATGCGGATGGGTGCACAGACAGGCAAGGTGGGCGCGTGGTGCGCGGCGGTGGCGTTGGCCGCCATGGTGGGCGCTCCGGCCCATGCGGCGGGGGTGAGCGACAAGGTGGTCAAGATCGGCGTGCTGACGGACATGTCGGGCGTGTCGGCCGACAACTCGGGGCGCGGCTCGGTCGTCGCGGCCGAGCTGGCGATCGCCGATTTCGCCAAGGACAAGAAGGTGCTGGGCCAGCCGATCGAGCTGATCAGCGCCGACCACCAGGGCAAGACCGACATAGGCGCCAACCTGGCGCGCGAATGGTTCGACACCAAGCAGGTCGACATGATCACCGACCTGACCTTCTCCAACGTCGCGCTGGCGGTGCAGAAGATCGCCGACGACAAGGGTCGGCTGGCCCTGGTCACCGGCGCCGGCTCGGCCGCCATCACCAACGAACAATGCAACAAGAGCACCGTGCACTGGATGTACGACACCTACGCGCTGGCCACGGGCACGGCGCGCGCACTCAGCGCGCAAGGGCTCAAGAGCTGGTACTTCATCAGCGCCGACTACGCCTTCGGCGCCGCGCTGGAAAAGGACGCACGCGCCATCGTGCAGGCCAACGGCGGCCAGGTGCTGGGCAGCGTCAAGCACCCGGTGGGGACCAGCGACATGTCGTCCTACCTGCTGCAGGCGCAGAACTCCAAGGCGCAGGTGATCGGGCTGGCCAACTCGGGCGCGGACACGCTCAACACCGTCAAGCAGGCGCGCGAATTCGGCCTGGGCACCGGGGCCAACAAACAGGTCTTCACGCCGCTGCTGGCGCTGCTGACCGAGGTGCACGGCATGGGCCTGACCAACGCGCAGGGCATGTACATCACCACCGGCTTCTATTGGGACCAGGACGCGCAGACGCGCGCTTTCTCGCAGCGTTATTTCGAGCGCATGAAGAAGATGCCGACCATGATGCAGGCGGCCGTGTATTCCGCCGTGCTGCACTACCTGAAGGCGATCCAGGCCGCGGGCACCGACGAGGCGCAGGCCGTGATGGCCAAGATGAAGGCGACCGAGGTCAACGACGCCGTGGTGCGCAAGGGCAAGATCCGCGACGACGGGCGCCTGGTGCACGACATGCTGCTGGTGCAGGTCAAGACCCCGGCCGAATCCAAGCAGGCCTGGGACCTCTACAAGATCCAGCAGACCATCCCGGGCGACCAGGCTTTCCAGCCGCTGGTGCAGTCACGCTGCCCGCTGATCAAAAAGTAAAAATCTTGATCGAATAGGCTGCCTGCGCTACAACCACCTGCGCAGGCAGCTTCCCTTTTTATAGCAATCTTCAATCGGCCTTCACAGCCAGGACCGGGCAGGACACGGTCATCAGGATCTCTTGCGCGGTGCTGCCCAGCAGCAGCTTGCCCACGGCCGAGCGGCGGCGCAGGCCGATCACCAGGACCGAAACCTGCAGCTGGTGCACCAGCTCGTCGATCTCTTCCACCGCGCTTTTGCCGCGCACGAAGTGCTTGAATTCGGCCGGCACCGACAGCGCGGCCAGGCGCTCGGCCACGCGCTCGCCTTCGTAGCCGTCGACGACGCTGGTGTCGTCGCGCCCGCCGGGGCCGGCGTTGACGACGACCAGCGGTTCATTGCGGCGGGTGGCGATTTCAATGCCTTTGTCCAGGGCGGCTTTGCCTTCTGGGCGCGCGACGTAGGCGACGAGGATGGTCATGGCGGCTTCCTTGTGTGAGATGCGGTCAGTGCATGGAATGCGCGCGCGGCGCGCGCGTCGCCCGGCAGCATAGCGCGGCCCCGCGCACTTGGCGATGAGGGAAAGCGACAGGGCCGAGCGCGTCGGTCGGTGCCTGCGGCGCTCCGTGCCGAGAATTCATGACAAAAGTGGCGGTAGCCCTACAACCACCTGCGCAAGCAGCTATCAACAAGCTAGCAAATACGCTGCCCCTCAGATCATCGCCGCCGGGTCGTCCGCCACTTCCAGGAACACGCGCGCCTTGCGCGGGGCCACGCGCACGGTGTCGCCTTCGCCCACGCCCAGGCGGCGGTATTCGTCGGCGGGCAGGTGCGCTTCCAGGATCTGTTCGTGCGCCTCACCGGCGTTGGCCAGCAGCTCCAGCCGCGCCATGGGGCCGACCACCAGCGCGCGGTCCAGGCGCACCGGCAGGCCTTCGGCGCCGGGCAGGTCGGGTGTGACGGCCAGGTCGCTCGGGCGCACGAAGGCCATGGCGTCGGCGTCCAGCGCGCCCGCCAGGTCGGGCGCGGCGATTTGCCAGTCGCCGACCTGCATCTGGCCCCCGCTGGCGCGGCCGCGGAACAGGTTGACGTCGCCCAGAAAGCCGTACACGAAGGGGCTGGCCGGCTGCTCCCACACCTGCTGCGGCGTGCCGACCTGCTCGATCTGGCCCTTGTTCATGACGACCACGCGGTCGGCCACTTCCAGCGCTTCCTCCTGGTCGTGCGTGACGAAGATGCTGGTCACGTGCAGCTCGTCGTGCAGCCGGCGCAGCCAGCGGCGCAGTTCCTTGCGCACCTTGGCGTCCAGTGCGCCGAAGGGTTCGTCCAGCAACAGCACCTTGGGCTCGACGGCCAGCGCGCGCGCCAAGGCGATGCGCTGGCGCTGCCCGCCCGACAGCTGCGACGGGTAACGGTCGGCCAGCCAGTCCAGCTGCACCAGCTTCAGCAGCTCGGTCACCTTGGCCTTGATCTGGGCGTCGCTCGGGCGCTGGCTGCGCGGCTTGACGCGCAGGCCGAAGGCGACGTTTTCGGCCACCGTCATGTGGCGGAACAGCGCGTAATGCTGGAACACGAAGCCAACCTGGCGGTCGCGCACGTGCACGTCGGTCGTGTCTTCGCCGCTGAACAGGATGCTGCCCGCGTCGGCCGATTCCAGCCCGGCGATGATGCGCAGCAGCGTCGTCTTGCCGCAGCCCGAGGGGCCGAGCAGCGCGACCAGTTCGCCCGAGCCAATGTCCAGGCTGACGTCGTTCAGCGCACGGAAGTTGCCGAACTGCTTGGTGACGTGGCGGATCTCGATGCTCATGTTCTTACTCTTGATTTCATAGCTGCCCGCACAGATGGCTGTAGCGCTGAAGCAGGATGTGATTCAAATGTTCAAGTGGCGGGCTGTGGCGCGGCAATCGGCTCGGGCGGCAGGTCGGTGCTGGCCTTCAGCTCGCGTGCGTGGCGCCATTCGACGACCGACTTGATCACCAGCGTGACGATGGCCAACAGCGCCAGCAGCGACGCCACGGCAAACGCGGCCGCGCCCTGGTACTCGTTGTAGAGAATTTCCACGTGCAGCGGCATGGTGTTGGTTTGCCCGCGGATGTGGCCGCTGACCACCGACACGGCGCCAAACTCGCCCATGGCACGCGCGTTGCACAGGATCACGCCATAGATCAGGCCCCATTTGATGTTGGGCAGCGTCACGTGCCAGAAGGTTTGCCAGCCGCTGGCGCCCAGCACCTGCGCGGCCTGCTCTTCATCGCTGCCTTGCGCCTGCATCAGCGGGATCAGCTCGCGCGCGATGAAGGGGAAGGTGACGAACACCGTGGCCAGCACGATGCCCGGCACGGCAAACACGATCTTGATGTCGTGCTCGGCCAGCCACGGGCCCAGCCAGCCCTGCGCGCCGAAGACCAGCACGTAGATCAGGCCGGCCACCACGGGCGACACGGAAAAAGGCAGGTCGATCAGCGTGGTCAAAAACGCCTTGCCGCGGAAGTCGAACTTGGCGATGCACCAGGCCGCCGCCACGCCGAACACCAGGTTCAGCGGCACGGCGATGGCGGCCGTCAGCAGTGTCAGGCGGATGGCGGCCAGCGCGTCGGGCTCCTTCAGCGCGTCCCAGTACGCCGCCCAGCCGCCGCGCAGCGCTTCGACGAACACGGCCGCCAGCGGCAGCACCAGAAACAGCGCCATGAAGCCCAGCGCCAGCGCGATCAGCAGCGCGCGCACCGCGGGCGATTCGGTGGTGCGCACGCGTTTTCGGATACCGGTGCTCGTGCTCATGCGACACCTCCGTAGCGGCGGCGGCCCCAGGCCTGCAGGCCGTTGATGATCAGCAGCAGGATGAAGGAAATACCCAGCATGACCGACGCCACGGCGGTGGCGCCGGCGTAGTCGTACTGCTCCAGCTTGCCGATGATGATCAGCGGCGTGATCTCGCTGACCATCGGCATGTTGCCGGCGATGAAGATGACCGAGCCGTATTCGCCCACCGCACGCGCGAACGCCATGGCAAAGCCCGTCAGCAGCGCCGGCGCGATGGCGGGGAAGATCACGCGCCAGAAGGTCTGCCAGCGCGTGGCGCCCAGGCAGGCGGCGGCCTCTTCCAGCTCTTTTTCCGTATCTTCCAGCACCGGCTGCACCGTGCGCACGACGAAGGGCAGGCCGATGAAGATCAGCGCGATGACGATGCCCGCTGGCTTGAAGGCCAGCTCGATCCCCAGCGGCTCCAGGTATTGGCCGATCCAGCCGTTGCCCGCCAGGATGGCCGTGAGCGCAATGCCGGCCACGGCGGTGGGCAGGGCAAAGGGCAGGTCGACCAGCGCATCGGCGATCTTCTTGCCAGGGAATTGGTAGCGCACCAGCACCCAGGCGATCAGCAGGCCAAACACCACGTTGACCAGCGCCGCGATCAGCGAGGCGCCGAACGTCAGTTGAAACGAGGCCAGCACGCGCGGCGCGCTGATGGCGGCCCAGAAGTCCGCCCAGCTCATCGACAGCGTCTTGAACACCAGCGCCGACAGCGGAATCAGCACGATCAGGCCCAGGTACAGCAGCGTGTAGCCCAGCGTCAGGTTGAAGCCCGGCAGCACACGCCGCGCCGCGCGCCGACGCGGCGGCGCGGCGATGCCGGGTGAGGAAAGAATGGCGGTGCTCATATCAATTTGATAGCTGGTCGCGCAGGTGGGCGTAGGGCTGGAGGCGCAGAAGCCTTGAAAGAAGGAAAACGACGCGAGGTATTCAGCTGACTAACTAACAGGGATAGCAAAAGCCCGAAAACGGGCCGATCAAGCGCAACCCCAATCCAGCAGCCGCCGCGCAAGGGCCGCTCCCGCGGCGCTGGCGGCGTCCCCCCGCCCGAAGCGCGCAGCGCGAAGAGAGCGGGGGGAAGGTGCGTCAGCGCCTCAGGGGGGCTTACTTCGCGTACAGCTTGTCGAACTGCCCACCGTCATTGAAGTGCACCTTCTGCGCTTCGCCCAGCGAGCCGAAGTACTGGTCCACCGTGAACAGCTTCAGCGGCTTGAACTGCGGGTACTTCTTCAAGATGGCCTCGTTGCGCGGGCGGATGTTGTGCTTGGCCGCGATTTCCTGCGCCTCGGGCGTGTACAGGAAGTCCAGGTAGGCCTTGGCTTCCACCGCGGTCTTCTTCTTGGCGACCGTGCGCTCGACCACCGCCACCGGGTTTTCGGCCACGATGCTGGCGCTGGGGTGGATCGCGTCGACCTTGCCCTTGCCGAATTCGTTGTCGACCGACACGACTTCAGACTCGAAGGTGATCAGCACGTCGCCGATGTTGCGCTGCAGGAACACGCCCGTGGCGTCACGCCCGCCGCGCGCCAGCACCGGCACGTTCTTGTACAGCTTGGTCACGTAGTCCAGCGCCTGCGCGTCGGTGCCGCCCTTGGCGCGCATCTGGCCCCAGGCCGCCAGGTAGGCCAGCCGGCCGTTGCCGCCGGTTTTGGGGTTGACCACGACGACCTTCACGTCGGGGCGAATCAGGTCGTCCCAATCCTTGATGTTCTTCGGATTGCCGTTGCGCACCAGGAACAGCATGGTCGACGTGGTGGGCGCAGCGCCGTTGGGGAACTGGTTGCGCCAGTCCTTGGCCACCACGCCCTTGTCGGCCAGAAAGTCGATGTCGGTGGTGGTGTTCATGGTCACCACGTCGGCGTCCAGACCGTCGGCCACCGCCCGCGCCTGCGCGCTGGAGCCGGCGTGCGACTGGTCGATCTTGATGTCCTTGCCGGTCGCCTTCTTGTAGTGCGCGATGAAGGCGGGGTTGATGTCCTTGTAGAACTCCCGCGCGACGTCGTAGGACACGTTCAGCAGGCTGGTCTGCGCGGACGCCAGCGACGCGGCGGCGAGGGCGATGGCGCCGAGCGTGAGGTGAAATGCTTTTTTCATGGGAATGCGGGTTGCGATAGAGCAAAACGAAATTCTGAAACCCAGGCGCTCAAAAACAAACAACTTTGTTTTTGTTTTGTTATGCCAAATTGGGTATGAGGCGCGCCAACTGCAGCCCAGCCAACAGCAACACGGCCCGCCGTCATTGGGCGGGCACAGGGCAGCACCGACGGGTTTTCCCCTTGCCAGCCAGGCAGCTGACGAGCGAGTGTCAGCGGAGGCAGTAGCGGAGCAGCAGGGCCAGCAGCGCCGCGGCGATCGTCGCCGCGCGCTCACCCCGTCCCATACGGTGGGGGGCGCGGGCAACGGGCGCCAAGGCGCCAGCCGTCCGAGGGTCGCCAGTGCGCGACGTGCTGCCGTGCCAATGCGACAAGGGCGGGGTGAATGGCATGGGCGATGTCCGGTCGGCGCGGGGGCGTTCAACGCCAGTGCGCGGCCAGGCCGGGGTAAGACGGCCAGTACGGCCACTGGCCGGGGCTGATGTCCACCGGGGCGGCCGCCCGCGCTGCCGGACGCACGCGGGTGCCGCGCGCGTGCCGTTTCGCAGGGGCGGGCGTTGCGCGGGCGCAGCCCATCTCCACCTGCCAGGCTTGCGCGGTCACGCCGATCAGGGTGCGCGCGGCGGTGCGGAGGTCGGGGAGGGGGCTGTGGCTGCTCATGCGGGGCTCCTGCAAGGGGCGCGAACGGCGCCCGGGTTTACTTCTGCGTGTAGATCTGGTCGAACTGGCCGCCATCGGCAAAGTGCTGCTGGCTGGCCGTGGTCCAGCCGCCAAAGGCCTGGTCGATGGTGAACAGGTTCAGCTTGGGGAACTGCTTGGCGTACTTGGCGATGGCCTTGTCCGAAATGGGGCGGTAGAAGTGCTTGCCGGCGATGTCCTGGCCTTCGTCGCTGTACAGATACTCCAGGTAGGCTTGGGCGACGGCGCGCGTGCCTTTCTTGTCCACGACCTTGTCCACCACCGAGACGGCGGGCTCGGCCAGGATCGACAGGCTGGGATAGACCACGTCGAACTTGGTGCCGAATTCTTTTTCCAGCAGATAGGCCTCGTTCTCCCAGGCGATCAGCACGTTGCCCTGGTTGCGCTGGCCGAAAGTGATGGTGGAGCCGCGCGCACCCGTGTCCAGCACCGGCACGTTCTGGTACAGCCTGGCCACAAAGTCCTTGGCCTTGGCGTCACCGCCGTACTTGCGCTTGGCGTATTCCCACGCGGCCAGGTAGTTCCAGCGCGCGCCGCCCGACGTCTTGGGGTTGGGCGTGATCACCTTCACGCCGGGTTTGACCAGGTCGTCCCAGTCCTTGATGCCTTTGGGGTTGCCCGCGCGCACCACCAGCACGATGGTTGACGTGTAGGGCGAGCTGTTGTGCGGCAGGCGCTTTTGCCAGTCTTTGGGGACCCACTGGCCGTGCGTGTGCAGCGCGTCGGTGTCGCCGGCCAGTGCCAGCGTGGCGACGTCGGCCTCCAGCCCGTCGATGATCGAGCGCGCCTGCTTGCCCGAGCCGCCGTGCGACTGCTTGACGGTCACGACTTGGCCGGTCTTGGCTTTCCAGTGGGTGGCAAAGGCCTTGTTGAAGTCGACATACAGCTCGCGCGTCGGGTCGTAGCTGACGTTGAGCAGTGTGACGGGCGCGGGCTGCGCGAAGGTGGCGGTGCCGCCCGTGACCAGGGCGACGGCGGCCAGCGCGTGCAAGGCGTTGCGGCGGCGGAAAGTCATGTGAAGGCCTTTGCAGATGAAAGAGATCAGGAACGCGATCCTGGGCCCTGGCGCGCCAAAAACGAACGAACCATTTTTTGTTTGCTTATGCGGCCCGGTGCGGTGCAGGCCTGACGAGGTCAAGCTTTCAGGCGCCGAAATTCAAACAAAACAGGTCTGCAGCCCTACAACCATCTGCGCAGGCAGCTATTTTTTAAATAGCGTGGCATCATGGGCGCATGCCCCACGCCCCTGATGCCCTCAAGTACCTGGCGCCCAACTGGTTCGCCATCGTGATGGGCTTGACGGGCCTGTCGCTGGCCTGGGGCCGGGCCGCGCCGATCCTGGGCGACATGGCGGGCGCCGGGGCCATGGTGCTGGCGGTATTGGCAGCGCTGATGTTCGCGGTGCTGCTGTTGTTTTCGGTGCTGCGCGCGCAGCACCACGCGGCGGCGCTGGCGGCCGACCTGAAGCACCCCGTGCGCCACGCGTTTGTGGCGACGCTGCCGATCTCCCTCATCCTGCTGGCCACGGCGGCGGTGTCGCTGATCGGGGTCGAGCCTTGGGTCGCGGTGCTGTGGTGGATGGGGTCGCTGGCGCAGTTCGCCGTCACGCTGTGGGCGGTGGGGCGCTGGCTCAGCGCCGACAAGGCGCATGCGCTGGGCTGGCCGGCGGTGACGCCGGGGCTGATCCTGCCGGTGGTGGGCAATGTGCTGGCGCCGCTGGCGGGCGTGGCGGTGGGCGCGCCGGCCTGGGCGGCGGCGCAGTTCGGCATTGGCGTGCTGCTGTGGCCGGTGGTGCTGGCGCTGCTGGTGGTGCGCATCGCCACGCAGGGGCTGTGGGCCGAACGGCTGTTGCCGCTGACCTTCATCACCGTGGCGCCGCCGGCGGTGATTGGCAGCAGTGTGCTGGTGCTGGGCGGGCCGGTGGTGCTGGCCTGGATGTGCTGGGGCATGGCGCTGTTCTTCGTGCTGTGGAGCGGCCACCTGGTGCGCCGCATGCTGGCGCAGCCGTTTTCGATCGCGTTCTGGTCCATGGGCTTCCCGCTGGCTGCCTTCGCCACGCTGACCCTGCGCCTGGCTGTGCAGCACCCCGGTATGCAGATGCTGGGCATGTTGACGTTGGCGGTGGCGTCGCTGATGACCGTGCTGCTGTCGATCGCCACCTGGAAGGGTTGGCGCGAAGGGTCGTTGCTGCAGCCCGAGCCCGTCGCCATCGTCGCCGTGCCGGGTGCTGCCACGCCGCCAGGGCCGCAGTAAGGCCGGGTTTGAGATGATTTTTGTTTCTGGCCCTAGAGTCATATGCGCAGGCAGCTACGCTATCTGTAGTAAATCGCACCGCAGAGTCAGGCGCTGGAAGGCCGCACGGCGCATGCCCCAGCGCGCCTGACCGCCATGGCGACCGCTTCCGCCGCACCAAGCGCGCAGCGCCCCCTGCGCCTGCCCGGCGACCTGTTCATCTGGTACGTCATCGCGCTGGAGCTGGCCACCTTCAGCGTCATGTTCGTGGCCTTCGCCTTCACGCGCGTGCGCCATGTCGACCTGTTCAACACCGCGCAGCAACAGCTGGACGTGGGCATGGGCGCGCTCAACACCGCGCTGCTGCTCACGGCCAGCTGGTGCGTGGCGCACGCGGTGCACGCCTTGCGCGACGCGGGCGCGCGCCGCGCGGCGCTGGCCTGGTTGGGCGCGGGTGGCGTGCTGGGCTTGGGCTTTGTCGCCGTCAAGCTGGGCGAATACGCCGACAAGGCGGCGCAGGGCATCGGCTTGTCGACCAACCTGTTCTTCGATTTCTATTTCATCCTGACCGGCTTTCACCTGGCCCATGTGGGGGTCGGCCTGGTCGCGCTGGCCATCGTTGGCATCGCCATCGCGCGCCGGCCCGACCCGGTCGCGCAGGTGCACGGGCTGGAAACGGCCGCGGCCTTCTGGCACTTGGTCGACCTGCTGTGGCTGGTGCTGTTCCCGCTGGTCTACGTGATGCGCTGAGCGGCCGATGAAACCCACGCACTGGCTCAACACTGTCTGGCTGCTCTTGCTGGCGGCCACCGGCTTCACCGCGTGGCTGGGCGCCAGCGGCGCACTGCGCCAGCCCAGCCTGCCGCTGATGGCGCTGGTGTTCGGCCTGGCCTGGTTGAAGGGCCTGGGCGTGGTGCTGAGCTTCATGGAGCTGGGCCACGCGCCGCCGCTGTGGCGCCGCCTGTTGATGGGTACGCTGGCCGTGGTGGTGGCCTTGATCCTGATCGCCTACGCCGTCGCCATTTGAGAGTGTTTTGGACGTCTGGCCCTACAACAGATTGCGCGGCCAGCTAGAAAATCAGGAGCAGATGCGTTGCGCGAGCCCGCTCCCATGAAGCACGCAGCGGCCGACCCAGGCACCCCCGCATCGCCCCACCACACGCGCCGATAATTCCCCCATGCCTGACGCCCCCCGGTTCCGCCGCGCCGCCGCCCCCGACAAACCCACGCCCGCCGCCGACGCCGGGCCGGTGCGCCTGAACAAGCGCCTGGCCGACATGGGCCTGTGTTCGCGCCGGGAAGCGGACGAATGGATCGAGCGCGGCTGGGTCAAGGTCAATGGCGAAGTCGCGCCCATGGGCACCAAGGTCGGCCCGCAAGACCGCGTGACGGTGGACCGCCGCGCCGACGAATCGCAGGCGCAGCGCGTGACCATCCTGCTGCACAAGCCGGTCGGCTACGTCAGCGGCCAGGCCGAAGACGGCTACGAGCCCGCCGTGGTGCTGGTGCAAGGCCGCAACCACTGGCGTGACGACCCGTCGCGCACGCGCTTTGCGCCGTCGCAACTGCGCGGGCTGGCGCCGGCCGGCCGGCTGGACATCGATTCGACGGGCCTACTGGTGCTGACGCAGGACGGCCGCGTGGCGCGCCACTTGATCGGCGAAGACTCCGACGTCGAAAAGGAATACCTGGTGCGCGTGGCCTTTGGCGACGTCGCCGCGGACGTGCAGCGCGCCTTTCCGCCCGCGCAGCTGGCGCGCCTGCGCCACGGCCTGAGCCTGGACGGCAAGCCGCTGCTGCCCGCGCGCGTCGACTGGCAAAACCCCGAGCAGCTGCGCTTCATCCTGAAAGAAGGCAAAAAGCGCCAGATCCGCCGCATGTGCGAAGCCGTGGGCCTGAAGGTGATCGGCCTCAAGCGCGTACGCATCGGCGGCGTGGTGCTGGGCCACCTGCCGGTGGGGCAGTGGCGCTACCTGGGGCCGGGGGAGCGGTTTTAAGCGGGGCTGCCGCCCGCGCGCGCTCGCGTGGAATGCCCGCGGCGCATGGCCGGGCCGGCAGGCTTGAAAAATCGCCCACCGCCCCTACTTAGCGCCTCAGCGGGCGCGCTTTTTTTAGGCCGCAGCCCCTGTCGCCCCGTGGCGACCCTGTTTTTTGTTTGTCTTTGACCTGATCCATCCACCATGAGCACCCAAAAACACGCTTTCCAGGCCGAAGTGGCCCAGCTGCTGCACCTGGTCACCCATTCGCTGTATTCCAACCCAGAGATCTTCCTGCGCGAGCTGATCTCCAACGCGTCCGACGCCTGCGACAAGCTGCGTTTTGAAGCGCTGGCCAACCCGTCGTTGTACGGCGACCAGCCCGAGCTGGAAGTGCGCATCAGCTTCGACAAGGCCGCCAAGACGCTGACGGTGACCGACACCGGCATCGGCATGAGCGAGGCCGAGGCGATCGCCCACCTGGGCACCATCGCCAAGAGCGGCACCAAGGAATTCATGAACAAGCTGTCGGGCGACCAGAAGGCCGACTCGCAGCTGATCGGCCAGTTTGGCGTGGGCTTTTATTCGGGCTTCATCGTCGCAGACAAGATCACCGTCGAATCGCGCCGCGCTGGCCTGCCGGCCAGTGAAGGCGTGCGCTGGACCAGCAAGGGCGACGGCGACTTCGAGGTCGAAAGCATCACCCGCGAAGCGCGCGGCACCAGCGTCATCCTGCACCTGCGTGACGACGCGCTGGACTTTGCCGACGGTTGGCGCCTGAAGGAGCTGATCAACAAGTATTCCGACCACATCTCCCTGCCCATCAAGATGGAAGGCGAGAAGTGGGAAGAGAGCAAGGAAGAAGGCCAGCCCGGCCACATGGTCAAGACCGGCGAGTGGGAAACCGTCAACCAGGCCAATGCGCTGTGGACGCGCCCCAAGAAAGACATCACCGACCAGCAGTTCAAGGACTTCTACCAACAGATCGCCCACGATTGGGAGCCGCCGCTGGCCTGGAGCCTGAACCGCGTCGAAGGCAGCACCGAATACACGCAGCTGCTGTACGTGCCCAGCCACGCGCCCATGGACATGTGGGACCGCGACAAGAAGGCCGGCATCAAGCTGTACGTCAAGCGCGTGTTCATCATGGACGACGCTGAGCAGCTCATCCCGCGCTACCTGCGCTTCATCAAAGGCGTGGTCGATTCGGCCGATTTGCCGCTGAACGTCAGCCGCGAGCTGCTGCAAGAAAGCCGCGACGTGCGCGCCATCCGCGACGGCAACACGCGCCGCGTGCTCAGCATGCTGGAAGACATGGCCAAGGCGCAGGACGCCGCTGGCACGGATGAAGCCGAGGCCGCCGCAGCCCCCGCAGCCGACGGCAAGATCGATGTGGGCACCGGCGATTCGACCCCCGCCCCCGAGCCGACCGAGCTGCAAGGCGACGCCGTGACCGACGTGGTCGATAAGAACGACGCGCCCACCGCGGCCGACGCCGCGGCCAAGTTTGCCGAAGACAACGCGTCCGGCAAGTACGCCATCTTCTGGCGCGAATTCGGCGCCGTGCTGAAAGAAGGCCTGGGCGAAGACACCGCCAACCGCGAGCGCATCGCCAAGCTGCTGCGCTACGCGTCCAGCATCGTGGACACCGAAACCGTGTCCTTCGCCGACTACAAGGCGCGCATGAAGGAGGGCCAGAAGGCCATCTACTACATCACCGCCGACACCGCCGCCGCCGCGCGCAACAGCCCGCAGCTGGAGCTGTTCAAGAAGAAGGGCATCGAAGTCCTGCTGATGACCGACCGCGTGGACGAATGGGCGCTGTCCTTCCTGCGCGAATTCGACGGCACGCCGCTGCAGTCCGTCGCCAAAGGCGCGGTCGATCTGGGCGACCTGCAAGACGAGGCCGAAAAGAAAGCCGCTGAAGCCGCCGCCGAAACCGTCAAGCCACTGCTGGAAAAGCTGAAGGACGTGCTGAAGAACGAGGCCGAAGACGTGCGCGTCACCACCCGCCTGGTCGATTCACCCGCCTGCCTGGTCGTGAAAGACGCCGGTATGAGCATGCAACTGGCCCGCATGCTCAAACAAGCCGGTCAACCCGTGCCCGAGACCAAACCCGTGCTGGAAATCAACGCCGAGCACCCGCTGGTCAAAAAGCTCGAAGGCATGGACGCGAACACGCCGCAGTTCAACGACCTGGCGCACGTGGTGTTTGACCAGGCGCTGTTGGCCGAAGGTGGTCTGCCGGAGGATCCGGCGGCTTATGTGCGACGGGTGAATGCGTTGTTGGTTTGAGGGACTGACGTTGATGGAAAAAAGCCGCGAAAGCGGCTTTTTTATTCAGCTATTAACCGTGAAGCTGAACTCGACGGCATTGACTGCAATTAAAATGTAACAAAATTGTCCGATGCGCGAAGGACGTCGTCCTGACGCGCTGGTTCGCGCGCACCACCATTGCGCCTCCGACAGGGCTTGATCCACCTTTACCGTTGCTCTGATATATGTCTCTTGAAGCCAGAAATCGACTCCTCCCTGACTGGTTTACACGGATCCGGACGCGTCAGACCGTGCTGCCACGTTTCCAGCGTTTCGAGGCTTGGGACCATGGGCGGATCGCTCAACTATTCAATACGATCTTGCGAAATCTGCCCGTCGGCTCCAGCTTGGTTTTGGAAATCGGCGACAAGGAGCCTTTTATTTCACGCCCCTTGAAGGGCGCGCCCGACCTTGGGGAGCGCGTCACCGAGCACTTACTCGATGGCCAGCAACGCTTAACTGCTCTATGGCGCGGACTGCATAACAACTACGAGGACAGAACCTACTTCGTGTGCTTCGAATCCGACGAAGAATTGGGTATGCCTTACTTTGTGGAATCAATTTCCCGCTCCAAACGTGACGGCGATACGGAGCGCCGACCATTCTGGGCTAACAGTCCAGCCAAGCAATGGGAGCGCAAGGTTGTTCCACTTGACCTTTTCTTGCCAGAGATGGCCACACAGGCAAGACTCCGGAAGTGGGTGCGTGAAGCAGTTTCTAATGCCGACGATCAAGACGAATTGTTGGCACAGGTAAGTACCATTACCCAAGAGTTTGCGACCTTCAATTTGCCATTCTTGTCGTTGCCAGCGACAACAAGCTCCCAAACTGCTTTGGACGTGTTTATCCGCATGAACACATCGGCAGCAGCTTTGTCTGTGTACGACATCGTTGTTGCACAGCTCGAAGCGGGATTGGGACGGTCTCTGCACGAGCTGGTGGCAGAGACCCGACAAAAGCATGCGAACATGGACGAGTACTACGGCGTGGAGGGCTTGGTGCTCTACGCGAACGCGCTCCTACAGGACAAGCAACCGGTCAACGCCACATACATGGGCAAGGAGTTCGGTTTGAAACTGACGGCGGACTGGGATCGCTTCCTAGTGGGCGTGGAAAAAACCGTGGAGTTCTTGGAGGAGGAGCGTGTTTTTGACGAACGACGTCTTCCCACCGATGTCGTTCTTCCAGCATTGGTCGCTCTGTGGGCGTCGGCGCCCAAAGGACTCGACGCCGAAGGACGTGCCCGCAATACGTTGCGAAAGTACCTGTGGTTGTCGTTCTTCACCAATCGGTACGAAAAGTCCACCAACTCGCGAGTGCTGGAGGACTTTCGTGAGCTGCGCAAACTGATCAATGGCGATGCGACGGCAACTCCGGCGATTTTCGATCAGAAGAAGCACCCGTTGCCGACTGAGAGCGAGTTGATCGATGCCGGCTGGCCCGTTCGCAAAGAACGCCTCGCGCGCGCCACGCTGGCCCTCGCGCTCAAGCGCGGCGGCGTCGATCTAGCAGACGGAGCCTCGGCTTCCCGAAGTAGCTTGAGGAAGCGCGAATACCATCATCTGTTTCCGCAAGCGCATCTTGCGCGACTAGGCGTGAACGAAGAAAAAGCTTACCGAGCACTGAACTGTGCCCTGATCACTTGGCAGACGAACCGCAACATTTCCGACAAAGAACCTGAGCGCTATCTGACTCAACGGAGTGACGCTAACCAACTCGGCGAAGCGGAAGTGCGGATGCGCCTTGCTACGCACTACATTCCGTTCGACGAAATGGTGATAGGTGATTACGACCAATTCCTAGCAAAACGCGCGGGAGCGATGCACGCTGCCATGACCGCTGTTTGCATGACAGGAGGTACCTGAAACAGAGCAATATGGGGGTGCGGCTTATGCGAGCCGCAAACCGAGAGACCTAAAGGCGAGGTTGTGTCGCTTGATCGGTCAGGCTTTGTTAGGGCGTTACACGCAGCGCCGTTGCTGAATAGTTTGTCCGTGTGTGCTGACCGGGATCGGTCAAAAAAGGCCTTTGAGATCGGCGGCAGGCCGATACGACTGGTCGGCGCGGTGCGGTCAAATTGCCAGGGCTTATACCTAAGGCCCGACTCACCCCGCATACACCCTGCCCAAATCCTCAAACCCCTTGATCTCAATCGGGTTGACCTGCCCCCTTTAGACGTGCCAGTGTTGAGTTAGCAAGTCCGAGGTTGTGGAGACTACTTGATCTCCGGTGATTGCCTTGCATCGCCAGCGCACTGGCGATG
>JAEZWW010000051.1 GCA_023442945.1 Pseudomonadota bacterium
CCGTGGACGCGGCCCAGGCGCGCGTGGCCGCCGCCCGCGCCCAACTGGGCGCGCAACGCGCTGGCCTGCTGCCGCGTGTGGACGCCGCCGCCAGCGCCAGCCGCGGCAACGGCAGCGCCATCGGCTCGACGGCGGCAGGCGGCTCGCCGCCCATCGTCACCACCTTGCAGGCCGGCCTGCAGGCGCAGTGGGAAATCGACCTGTTCGGGCGCCAGCGCGCCCTGGTCGACGCCGCCCGCACACGCGTGGATGGCGCCCAGGCGCTGGCCCAGTCGGCGCGCGTGTCGCTGGTGGCCGACGTGGCCGACGCTTACCAGGGCCTGCGCCTGTGCCAGCTGATGGTCAGCACGACCAGCGCCGACAGCGCCTCGCGCAGCGAGACCGCGCGCCTCACCGCCATCAGCCGCGACGCCGGCTTCACCGCGCCCGCCACCGCCGCCCTGGCCGACGCCAGCGCCGCCGAAGGCCGTTCGCGCCTGACGCAGCAGCGCGCCGTGTGCGACGCGCAGCGCAAGGTGCTGGTCGCCCTGACCGGGCTGCCGGAACCCGATATTGAACAAAAAGTAGCGGTGGCCCAGGTCCCATCTGCGCAACCAGCTTCCTTTTCAATAGCAAGCCTGCCCGCCGACACCCTGCGCCAGCGCCCCGACGTGTGGGCCGCCGAGCGCGAAGTGCTGGCCGCGCGCACCGAGATCGACGCCGCCGACGCCGCGCGCTGGCCCTCACTCAGCCTGGGCGGCAACGTGGCCGCGCTGCAGCTGCGCAGCGGCGGCGCCAGCGCCGATCTGTCGACCTGGACCTTTGGTCCGCTGCAGCTGGCGCTGCCGATCTGGGACGGCGGCCGCATCGCCGCGAACCAGGCCGCTGCCCGCGCCCGGTACGACGAAGCGGTCGCCCAGTACAAAGGCCAGGTGCGCCAGGCCGTGCGCGAAGTTGAAACCGCGCTGACCGACGGCGCCGCCGCCCGCGCGCGCGAAGCCGACGCGCGCGCCGCCGTGGCCGGTTACCGCCGCCAGTTCGACGCCATGGAAGCCATGTACCGCCAGGGCATGGCCAGCCTGCCGCAGCTGGAGGAGGCGCGCCGCAACCTGCTGATCGCCGAGATCGCGCTCAACCAACTGCTGCACGACCGCGACGCGGCCGGGGTGGCGCTGTACCGGGCGGCAGGGGGAGGGTGGAAGAACGATGGCACACCCCCCTGAGTCGCCTGCGGCGCCTTCCCCCCGCTCTCTCCGCGCTGACGCGCTCCGGGCAGGGGGACAACGCCAGTTGCCGGCGCAGGTCCGGCAACGGCGTTCGCTGGCGTCTGCGCTGCCGCGCTCTCGGGGCGCGCTGACGCGCTTCACGCCGAGCGCGTCGCCCGTGCTCTGGAAACACTCGAGCGTTGCGGTTGCCAATTCGCGCTGCGCCTTGCTTGACGAATTTTTTTACTGAACGCTGTGCCTTGAAAGACACCATGCCCAAGTTCTTTCCGCTCCTGATTTCCACCCTGACCGCCGCCGTGCTGCTGGCGGCTTGCGGCGCCAAGGACGGCGATGCGCCGAAGGGCGCGGCTTCGGCCGCGGCGTCCGCGCCGGCGGCGGCGGGGAGTGCGCCGCGCGCGGCGCTCACGGTCACGGTGTCGGCGCCGCAGCGCATGAGTTGGGCGCGCGAGATCGCGGCCAACGGCAACGTCGCCGCCTGGCAGGAAGCGAGCATCGGCGCCGACGTGGCCGGGCTGCGCTTGCAGGATTTGCGCGTGAACGTGGGCGACGTGGTCAAGAAGGGCCAGGTGCTGGCCACGTTTGACGCGGCGCCGGTGCAGCAGGACCAGGCGCAGGCGCGCGCCAGCCTGGCCGAGGCCGAAGCCGCCTACGCCGATGCGCGCGGCAACGCCGAGCGCGCCCGCGCCGTGCAGGCCAGCGGCGCCTTGAGCCAGCAGCAGATCAACCAGTACGCCACCGCCGAGAAAACGGCGCGCGCCCGCGTCGAAGCGGCCAAGGCCGTGGTCGCCAGCCAGAACCTGCGCGTGCGCAACACGCAGATCGTGGCACCGGACGCGGGCGTGATTTCGGCGCGCGAGGCGACGGTGGGCCAGGTGGTCGGCGCCGGGACCGAGCTGTTCCGCATGGTGCGCCAGGGCCGCCTGGAATGGCGCGCCGAAGTCATGGCCGAAGACCTGGGCGCCATCCGCCCCGGCCAGCGCGCGCTGATCGACCTGCCCGGCCGCGCGGCCGATGGCGCCGCGGGCAACACCGTCACCGGCACCGTGCGCCAGCTGGCGCCGACCGTGGACGCGCGCACGCGCTACGCCCTGGTCTACGTCGACCTGCCTCCTGGCACGGCCGCGCGCGCCGGCATGTTCGCCAGCGGGCGCTTTGAGGTCGGCACCGACAGCGCGCTGACTGTGCCGCAGGAAGCGGTGCTGATGCGCGACGGCTTCGCTCACGTGGCGGTGCTGCAGCCCGACCACCGCGTGCAGCTGGTGCGCGTGCAAACCGGGCGCTTGAACGGCAACCGCGTGGAAGTCACCAGCGCCCTGCCCGCGGGTGCGCAGATCGCGGTGCGCGGCGCCGGCTTCCTGAACGACGGCGACGCCGTGCAGGTGGTGGCCGAGCCCGCGGCCGCGGCATCGGCATCTGCGCCGGCCTCATCCGCTGCTTCCGCACCAAATCAGCCTGCAGCCCTAGTACCACCAGCGCAGGCAGCTAGCAAATAAAGAGCATTTCTGACCCGCCTCAGAAACGGACGTCGCCATGAATTTTTCCGCCTGGTCGATCCGCAACCCGGTCCCGACCCTGATGCTGTTCGTGCTGCTCACGCTGGGGGGGCTGTTCGCCTTCCACCAGATGAAGGTGCAGAACTTCCCCGACATCGACCTGCCCATGGTCAACGTCGTGGCCGCGCTGCCGGGCGCCACGCCCGGTCAGCTGGAAAACGACGTCGCGCGCAAGATCGAAAACAGCCTGGCCACGGTGCAGGGCGTCAAGCACATCATCACCAGCGTGGTCGACGGCGCCGTCACCATCGTGGTCGAGTTCCGGCTGGAGAAAGACCTGCAGGAAGCGCTGGACGACGTGCGCTCGGCCGTGTCGCGCGTGCGCGGCGACCTGCCGACCGACCTGCAGGAGCCCATCGTCAGCAAGGTCGACCTGGCCGCGCAGCCCATGCTGGCCTACGCCCTGTCGTCCGACCGCGTGGACGACGCCGACCTGTCCTGGTTCGTCGACAACGACATCGCCAAGCGCCTGTTGGCCATCCCCGGCGTGGGCGCGGTCACCCGCGTGGGTGGCGCCAACCGCCAGGTGCACGTCGACCTGGACCCGGCGCGCCTGCAAGGCCTGGGGTTGACCGCGGCCGACGTGTCGCGCCAGCTGCGCCAGGTGCAGATGGAAAGTGCGGGCGGCCGCGTCGACCTGGGCCAGGGCGAGCAGCCGGTGCGCACGCTGGCCACCGTGAAGAGCGCGGACGAGCTGCGCGCCATGCCGATCGCCCTGCCCGACGGCCGCAAAGTGCGCCTGGACCAGGTGGCCAACGTGGCCGACACCGTGGCCGAGCGCCGCGCCGCCGCCTTGCTGAACGGCAAGCCGGTGGTCGGGTTTGAGGTGGCGCGCAGCCGCGGCGCGAGCGAGGTCGAGATCGGCCGCGGCGTGCGCGCCGCGCTGAAAGAGATGCAGGCGGCGCGGCCGGATCTGCACTTCACCGAAGCCTTCGACTTCGTCACGCCGGTGGAGCAGGAGTACCACGCGTCGCTGAAGATGCTGGGTGAAGGCGCGCTGCTGGCGGTGGTGGTGGTTTGGCTGTTCCTGCGCAACGGGCGCGCCACCTTCGTCGCGGCGGTGGCGCTGCCGATGTCGGTGCTGCCGGCGCTGATCGGCATGTACCTGTTCGGCTTCACCATCAACGTGGTGTCGCTGCTGGCGCTGTCCCTGGTGGTCGGCATCCTGGTGGACGACGCCATCGTCGAGGTGGAAAACATCGTGCGCCACCAG
Organism: Pseudomonadota bacterium; assembly: GCA_023442945.1. Classification (GTDB taxonomy): domain Bacteria; phylum Pseudomonadota; class Gammaproteobacteria; order Burkholderiales; family Burkholderiaceae_C; genus Ottowia. The sequence continues at coordinate 3,972 of JAEZWW010000051.1, forward strand.
GGCATGGGCAAGTCGCCCTACCAGGCGGCGATGGAGGCGGCCGACGAGATCGGGTTGGCGGTGATCGCCACCACCTTCACGCTGATCGCGGTGTTTTTACCCACCGCCTTCATGAGCGGCGTGGTCGGCAAGTTCTTCAAACAGTTCGGCTGGACGGCGGCGCTGGCCGTGTTCGCCTCGCTGGTGGTGGCGCGCCTGCTCACGCCCATGATGGCCGCCTACATGATGAAGCCCGACCCGCGCGGCCACCACGAGCCGCGCTGGTTGATCACCTACGGCCGCTGGGCCGCCTGGTGCGTCAAGCACCGGCTGTGGACGGTGATCGGCGGGGCGGTGTTCTTTTTCGGCTCGATCGCGCTGATCCCGCTGCTGCCGACCGGCTTCATGCCGCCCGACGACAACTCGCAGACGCAGGTCTACCTGGAACTGCCCCCCGGCGCCACGCTGGCGCAGACCGAACGCCTGGCCGAAGACGCGCGCCAGCTGCTGCTGAAGAACAGCGACGTGAAGAGCGTCTACACCACCATCGGCGGTGGCGCCGCGGGTGGTGACCCCTTCGCCGCCGGCAACGCCGACGTGCGCAAGGCCACGCTAACGATCCAGCTGTCGCCACGCGGCGAGCGCCCGGTCAAACAGGTGGTGGAAGCCGATCTGCGCCAGCGCCTGGCGGTGCTGCCCGGCGCGCGCAGCAAGGTCGGCCTGGGCGGCTCGGGCGAGAAGTACATCCTGGTGCTGCAGGGCGAAGACCCGGTGGCGCTGGGCCAGGCGGCGCGCCAGGTGGAATCGGACCTGCGCGCCCTGCCCGGCCTGGGCAGCATCACCAGCACCGCCAGCCTGGTGCGGCCCGAGATCGCCGTGCACCCGGACTTCGCCCGCGCCGCCGACCTGGGCGTGACCAGCAGCGCCATCGCCGACACACTGCGCGTGGCCACGCAAGGCGACTACGACGCGCAGCTGCCCAAGCTGAACCTGGCGCAGCGCCAGATCCCGATCGTGGTGAAGCTGGAAGATTCGGCGCGCAAGGACCTGGGCGTGCTGGAGCGCCTGCACGTGCCGGGCGCCAAAGGCCCGGTGCCACTGGGCCAGGTAGCGACGCTGAGTTACAGCGGCGGCCCGGCCGTCATCAACCGCTACGACCGCGCGCGCAACATCAACCTGGAAGTGGAGCTGTCCGGTCAGCCGCTGGGCGACGTGGCGGCCAAGACGAAAGAGCTGCGGTCGGTCAAGAACCTGCCGCCGGGCGTGAAGGTGGTGGAGGTGGGCGACGCCGAAGTGATGGGCGAGCTGTTCATGGGTTTTGGCCTGGCCATGCTGACCGGCATCCTGTGCATTTACATTGTGCTGGTGCTGCTGTTCCACCACGTCCTGCACCCGTTCACCATCCTGGCCGCGCTGCCGCTGTCGCTGGGCGGCGCCTTCGTGGCCTTGTTGATGACGGGCAAGGCGTTTTCCATGCCCTCGCTGATCGGGCTGATCATGCTGATGGGCATCGCCACCAAGAACTCCATCCTGCTGGTCGAATACGCCATCCTGGCGCGGCGCGAGCACGGCATGACGCGCTACGAAGCGCTGATGGACGCCTGCCACAAGCGCGCGCGCCCCATCATCATGACCACGCTGGCCATGGGCGCGGGCATGCTGCCCATCGCCATCGGCTGGGGCGCGGCCGATCCGAGCTTCCGCTCGCCCATGGCGGTGGCGGTGATCGGCGGGCTGATCACCTCCACCTTCCTCAGCCTGCTGGTGATCCCGGCCGTCTACACCTACGTCGACGACATCGCGCAGTGGTTTGGCAAGCGTTTTCACCGCTCCGCCAAGGCGGAATCTGCGCAGGCAGCTCCTGAAAACGGAGCAATTGCGGAGCCCAACACCTGATGCGGCGTGCCGCCTGGCCCTTACTGTGCGCGCTGCTGATCGCCGCCAGCGTGCTCATCTGGCTGGCCGGCGTCGCGGGCCACATCGACCCGCCCCTGTGGATGTGGCGCTACGACGACTGGCGCCGAGAACCCTGGACGCTGTGGACCGGCCCGCTGCTGCACTTCCTGTGGCCGCACCTGCTGGCCAACGCGCTGGCCCTGACCGCGCTGGCCGTTCTGGGCGCGGCGTTGGGCGCCACCCGGCGCGACGCCCTGGCGCTGCTGCTGGCCTGGCCGCTGGCGACCCTGGCGCTGACGCGCTGGCCCAACGTCGGCGGCTACTACGGCCTGGCCAGCGTGGTCCACGCCGCCACCGCCATCCTCGCTTTGCGCGCCATGGCCACGCCGTCCACGCGCTGGCTCGGCCTGCTGATGGGCGGCGGCCTGGCCGTCAAGCTGGCGCTGGAGCGCGGCTGGCGCGCGCCGGTCGGCTTTGACAGCGGCTGGGGTATCAACCTCGTGTACGCCGCCAACCTGACCGGCGCCGTCCTGGGCGCCGCCTTCGCCGCACTGCTGGGCGCGGCCTGCGTGCTGCTGCTGCGCCGGCCCAGCACCACCGCCGGCAATGACCTGGGCGCCCCCTGAGGCCCGAGGCGCGGCCGCTGCGCTTCTTTTTTGGTAGCTGCCCGCGCAAGTCCCTCTAGGGCCAGAGGCCGATTCGGCTTGAAAACTCAACCGTTGCGATGTTTGGCCCACTTGGCGTGGATGGCGTCGGGGATCGAGTAGCTGCGCGCGCCTGGCGTCACGCGCACGGCCATGCCGGCCTGCAGCTCGCCCGGCGTGTCGACGGCCAGGTAAAAGCCGCAGCGTGCGCTGCGCACCATGACTTGCGCGGCTTGTGCAAAGCCCATGACGGCGACGAATTTGCCGCAGGGCTCGCGCGGCGCGGCGACGCGCAGCACGCAGGCCGAGCCGTCAAAGCGCAGCGTGTCGCCGATGAAAACCTGCGTCTCCACCAAGCCGTGCAGCGTCAGGTTTTCGCCCATGAAGCCGGGCGGCAGCGCCTCGTCAAACAGGCTGACGCCGCGTTCGCGCCGCTCGGCCTGCCAGAAGGCCAGATGCTCGGCCGGGTACGCGTACACGGCTTTGGACAAACCACCGTGGATGCTGAGGTCGGCCTGCTCGTCGCCCGCCAGGCCCAGCGCACGCACGGCGACCGGGCCGCTGGCCGGCGTTTTGCGGATGCCACTCAGCACGGTGCGGCCGTTGCCCACGGCCAGCTTGGCGGCAGCACCGACGTTGACGGATTGGATGACGATGGCGCCTGCGCCCGTCGCCACGGCTGCCGTTGCCACGCTGTCCTGCGGCGCCGGCACGGGCGCGTCGGACTGATCGCTCATGCGCGCATCAGCGCTTCGATCTCGTCCGGGTCGACCGGCACGTCGCGCGTGATCAGCTCGCAGCCCGTGTCGGTCACGACCGCGTCGTCTTCGATGCGGATGCCGATGTTCCAGAAGGCTTCGGGCACGTTTTCAGCAGGGCGCACGTACAGGCCGGGCTCGATGGTCAGCACCATGCCGGGGCGCAGGATACGGCTGGGGCGGTCCTTGATGGTTTCGCCCGACAGCGGGTCCTTGCGCTCACTGGTTTGGCCGATTTCGCTGCGCTCGACGTAGCTGCCGCAGTCGTGCACGTCCATGCCCAGCCAGTGGCTGGTGCGGTGCATGTAGTAGGGGAAGTAGGCGCGCGCGGCGATGGCGTCATCCAGCGTCGGGTGCTTGGCCTTGTCGATCAGCCCCAGGTCCAGCAGGCCTTGCGTCAGCACGCGCACGGTGGCGTCGTGCGGGTCGTTGAAGCGCGCGCCGGCGCGGGTGGCGGCCACGGCGGCGTTCTGGCTGGCCAGGACCAGGTCGTACAGCTGGCGCTGCGGGCCGGTGAATTTGCCGTTGGCGGGGAAGGTGCGGGTGATGTCGCTGGCGTAGCCGTCCAGTTCACAACCCGCGTCGATCAGCACCAGCTCGCCATCGCGGATCGGCGCGACGTCGGCGCGGTAGTGCAGCACGCAGGCGTTCGCGCCCGCGGCGACGATGCTGGTGTAGGCGGGGAATTGCGATCCGTGCTCGCGGAATTCGTGCAGCAGCTCGGCGTCCAGGTGGTATTCGCGCACGTCCTGGCCGGCGCGCAGCATGGCGGCGCTGCGCTGCATGGCGCGCACATGGGCGCGGGCGCTGATCTGCGCGGCGCGGCGCATCACATCCAGCTCGTGCGCGTCTTTCACCAGGCGCATTTCATCCAGCAGCGCGCACAGGTCGCGCTGGCCGTCGGGCGCCAGCGCGCCGTAGCGCACGCGGGCGCGCACCTTGTTCAGCCAGCCGTCGATGCGCGTTTCGAGCCCCGGGTGCGTGGCGAACGGGTACCAGACGACGGCCTTGTTTTCCAGCAGCTGGGGCAGGCGCGTGGCCAGCTCGTCCACTGAAAACGCTTCGTCCACGCCCAGCGCGGCGGGCGCGGCCTCGGGGCCGAGGCGGATGCCGTCCCAGATCTCGCGCTCCAGGTCTTTGGGCTGGCAGAACAGCGTGCTGCGGCCGTCGCTGGTCAGCACCAGCCAGGCGTTGGGCTCGGTGAAGCCGGTCAGGTAATAAAAGTAGCTGTCGTGCCGGTACGGAAAGTCGCTGTCGCGGTTGCGCTGCTGCACCGGGGCGGTGGGGACGATGGCGATGGCGTCGGGGCCGAGTTGGGCGGCCAGGCGGGCGCGGCGTTGAACGTACAGGGAAGGCGCGGCAGAGGTCATTTGGCTATCGTACTGCCGCCACCCGCGCCGACGCGCCGTGGGGGTCAATGGCTCGGACCGGCTCAGGCCACCAGCATGCTGACCCCGGCGATCAGCAGCAAGGTGCAGACCATCCGCTGCAGGACACGGGTAGACAGCGGCGGCGGGTGCCGCGCGATCAACCAGGTCACGCCCGCCACCACGGGCAGCGCGACGGCGGCGGTGACGAGCGAGTCCAGGTGCAGCTGGCCCGCCGGAATGACGATGCCCAGACGCAGCACCGTGTTGGCCAGGAACATGACCAGCAGGCACTGGCGCACCAGCGTGGCCGGCAGCGGCTGGCGGTACAGGTGGTAGACCATGGGCGGGCCGGAGGTCGAGAACAGCCCGCCGAGCACGCCCGACAAGGTGCCGGCAACCCACATGGCGCGCGGCCCCGACAGCGTGGCGCGCTGCTGTTTCTGCAGCAGAAGCACCACCGCGCAGGCGATGATGGTCACGCCCAGCAGCATGCGCAGCACCTTGACCAGGTCACCGCTGAACAGGTGCAACAGCGCCAGCCCGATCAGCACGCCGATCAGGCTGCTGACCAGCATCGGCCTGAGCAGGTCCCAGCGCGGCTGAAACGGGTGGCTGCGCAGGTACACCGCGCCGTTGACCAGCGACAGCAGCCCCGCCACGTTGGCGGCGTCGGCGATCGGCATCAGGTGCAGCGCACCGGCCAGACCGACGAAGATCAGCCCGAAGGCAAAGCCGGTCAGGTTCTGGCAGGCCGAGGCCAGCACCACCACGCCCATCAGCCAGCCCAGGCTGGCGGCGTCAAGCGACAGGTTCATCGTGTCAACCGCCGCCAGAGACCGTCGACAAGGGCACCGCGCGCGGCCGGGCAAGAACTCGAGTTACTCACAAATCAGTAGCTGCCCGCGCTGATGCACCCAGGCCAGGCAGGCAAAAAAGCTCGAAATAACAGGATTGGCGCGCAGGCCGACCCCGCCACGGCTGCAGTGCTGCACAGGCCCCGTCCTAGCCCACCGCATTCAGCGCCGCCAACCGTTCGGGCGTCCCCACATCCGTCCACGCGCCGGTGTACAGCTCGGCGCTGACCTGGCCGGCCTCGATGGCGCGGCGCAGCAGCGGCGCCAGCGGCGCGGCCGTGCCCTGCGGGTTGCCGTCGATGATGTCGCACCAGGGCGCTTCAAACAACGCGCGGCGGTACAGGCCGACGGTGCTGAAGGTGTGGCGCACGCCGCCAGCGGGCGCGTCGTTCAGCGCCAGGCCGTCCGGCGCGATGGCGAAGTCGCCCTTGGGGTTGTGCGGCGGGTTGGGCACCAGCCACAGGTGCGCCAGGCGGCCGCTGTCCGCAAAGCGCTGCACGGCATCGGTGGTGATGGCGAAGTCGGGCGCGAAGATGTCGCCGGCCATGACCCAGAACAGGTCCTGTGGCTGCGGCGCCAGCAGCGGCAAGGCGCGCACAATGCCGCCGGCCGTCTCCAGCGCATAGCCAAAATCGCGCCCTTCGTGTGAGCAGCGCACGGTGGGCTCGGCCCTCGCGCCCTCTGAATTTGATAGCTGCTCGCGCAGATCGCCGTAGGGCTGGGCCGCGAAATAGCTTTCAATCTGGCCACCCAACCAGGCCGTGTTGACGACGATGTCGTGCACGCCGCCACGCGCCAGTGCGTCCACCCACCACTGCAGCAGCGGCTGGCCGCGCACGCGCAGCAGCGGCTTGGGGCAGCTGTCGGTCAGCGGACGCATGCGCTCGCCCCGGCCAGCGGCCAGGATCAGCGCGCGGACGGTGCGGGCCGGCTCGGCCGGCGGTGTGCCGGGCAGCCTCATCGCGCGGCCTCGCAGCCAGGGCGCGGGGCGGCCGCAGGGCAGGATACGGCGAGCGGCGCAGGGACGATCGGGCGGAACATGGCGCCATCGTAATGCGCCGACCGACCCCACCCGTGCGCGGGCGGCCCAACGCCCGTGCGGCCTGCGGCGGGGGCCCAGCCAGCCGGCGGGCGGGGCGCCCGATAGAATCAGGGGTTCCCCCAGCTACCGACTCTGCGCCCGCCATGCCGAACGCATCCCTCATGGCCAACGCCATCCGTGCCCTCGCGATGGACGCTGTCCAGCAAGCCAATTCCGGTCACCCCGGCGCTCCCATGGGCATGGCCGACATGGCCGTGGCGCTGTGGGGCCGTCACCTCAAGCACAACCCGACCGACCCGCACTGGGCCGACCGCGACCGCTTCGTGCTGTCCAACGGCCACGGTTCGATGCTGCTGTACGCCTTGCTGCACTTGACGGGCTACGACCTGCCGCTGCAGGAACTGAAGAACTTCCGCCAGCTGCACAGCAAGACCGCCGGCCACCCGGAATGGGGCATCACCCCTGGCGTCGAGACGACCACCGGCCCGCTGGGCCAGGGCATCACCAACGCGGTGGGCATGGCGCTGGCCGAAAAGCTGCTGGCGGCCGAGTTCAACCAGCCCGGTCACGCCATCGTCGACCACCACACCTACGTGTTCCTGGGCGACGGCTGCCTGATGGAAGGCATCAGCCACGAAGCCTGTTCGCTGGCCGGCGCCTGGAAGCTGAATAAGCTGATCGCCCTGTACGACGACAACGGCATCAGCATCGACGGCAAGGTCGCGCCCTGGTTCGTCGACAACGTGGCCCAGCGCTTCGAGGCCTACCAATGGGACGTGATCGGCCCGATCGACGGCCACGACGTGGACGCGGTGGACCGCGCCATCGGCCAGGCCAAGCAAAGCGCCGACCGCCCCACGCTGATCATCTGCAAGACCCACATCGGCAAGGGCAGCCCCAACCGCCAGGACACGGCCAAGGCGCACGGCGAGCCGCTGGGCGCGACCGAGATCGCCCTCACGCGCGAGGCGCTGGGCTGGCCGTACGGCCCGTTTGAGATCCCCGACACGGTCTATGCAGACTGGGACGCCAAGGCCAGCGGCACGCAAGCCCAGCAGGCCTGGGACATGCGCTTTGCCGCCTACGCCCAGGCGCACCCGGCGCTGGCCGCCGACTTCCTGCGCCGCATGGCCGGTGATTTGCCGAAAAACTTTGCCCAGGTGGCGGTCGATGCCGCGGTGCGCGCCCACGAAAAAGGCGAAACCGTGGCCAGCCGCAAGGCCAGCCAGATCGCGCTGGAAGCCTTCACCGCCGACCTGCCCGAGCTGATCGGCGGCAGCGCGGACCTGACCGGCTCCAACCTGACCAACACGTCCTTCACCACGCCGCTGCGCTTCAACGACGATGGCAGCGTCGTCCTGCCCCCGCCCAGCACCGACCGCGCCACGCAGCTGGCGCGCGCCACCAATGGCGTGGGCAAAGAAGACGAAGCCGGCGACAGCGCGGCCGCACCGCTGCCACCGGTCGATGCACGCGCCGCCGCCCCGGCGATCTCGGCGCGCTTTCACATCAACTACGGCGTGCGCGAATTCGGCATGGCCGCCATCATGAACGGCATCGCGCTGCACGGCGGCTACATCCCGTACGGCGGCACCTTCCTGACCTTCAGCGACTACAGCCGCAACGCCATCCGCATGGCCGCGCTGATGAAGCGGCGCGTGATCCACGTCTTCACGCACGACAGCATCGGCCTGGGTGAAGACGGCCCCACGCACCAAAGCGTGGAACACGCCGCCAGCCTGCGCCTGATTCCCGGCCTGGACGTCTGGCGCCCCGCCGACACGGCCGAAACCGCCATCGCCTGGGCCGTCGCGCTGGAGAGCCGCGACCGCCCCACCGCCCTGCTGCTGAGCCGCCAGAACCTGCCCTACGCGCCCAAGCGCGACCTGGGCGACATCAGCCGCGGCGCCTATGTGCTGAGCGAGCCGGCCGACCTGGGCCTGCGCGCCAAGGCGCAGGCGGTGATCATCGCCACCGGCTCTGAAGTGCAACTGGCGCTGAAGGCACAAGAGCTGCTTGCTTCACAAAAGATAGCTGTCCGCGTAGTCTCCATGCCGAGCAACACGGTTTTTGACCGCCAGGACGCCAAGTACAAGAAGGCCGTGCTGCCGGCCGGCCTGCCGCGCATCGCCGTGGAAATGGGCGTGACGGACGGCTGGTGGAAGTACGGCTGCGCCGCCGTGGTCGGCATCGACCGTTACGGCGAATCGGCGCCGGCGCCCAAGCTGTTTGAGTTCTTCGGCTTCACGCCGGAGAACGTGGCGAACACGGTGCAGACCGTGCTACGCAAGCGCCGCTGAAATCTCAAGCCCTATCGGGCCACGGTCTTAGAGCCACCTGCGCAAGCAGCTATGAATACACTAGCAAAAAGGAAATGACATGACCATCAAGATCGGCATCAACGGTTTCGGCCGCATCGGGCGCATGGTGTTCCGTGCCGCCGTGGCGAATTTCAAGGACATCGAAGTCGTCGGCATCAACGACCTGCTCGAGCCCGACTACCTCGCCTACATGCTCAAGTACGACAGCGTGCACGGCCGGTTTGAGGGCGACATCGCCGTCGAAGGCAACACCCTGGTCGTCAACGGCAAGAAGATCCGCCTGACGCAGGAGAAAGACCCCGCCAACCTGAAATGGGGCGACGTGGGCGCCGAGGTGGTGATCGAATCCACCGGCTTGTTCCTGACCAAGGAAACCGCGCAAAAGCACATCGATGCGGGCGCCAAGAAGGTCATCATGTCGGCCCCCTCCAAGGACGATACGCCCATGTTCGTGCACGGCGTGAACTGCGCCAAGTACGCGGGCGAGCCCATCATCTCCAACGCCAGCTGCACCACCAACTGCCTGGCCCCGCTGGCCAAGGTGCTGCACGACAAGTGGGGCATCAAGCGCGGCCTGATGACCACCGTGCACGCCGCCACCGCCACGCAGAAAACCGTGGACGGCCCGAGCAACAAGGACTGGCGCGGCGGCCGCGGCATTCTGGAAAACATCATCCCGTCCAGCACCGGCGCCGCCAAGGCCGTGGGTGTGGTGCTGCCCGACCTGAAGGGCAAGCTGACCGGCATGTCCTTCCGCGTGCCCACGTCCGACGTGTCGGTGGTCGATTTGACCGTGGAGCTGGAAAAGCCCGCCACCTACGCCGAGATCTGCGCCGAAATGAAGGCGCAGAGCGAAGGCAAGCTGAAAGGCATTCTGGGCTACACCGAAGACAAGGTCGTCGCCACCGACTTCCGCGGTGACGCCCGCACCTCCATCTTCGACGCCGAAGCCGGCATCGCCCTGGACAACACCTTCGTCAAACTGGTCAGCTGGTACGACAACGAGTGGGGCTACTCCAACAAGTGCCTGGACATGGTGCGTGTGGTGACCAAGCAGTAAGCGTCGGCTACCCCAGCGTCCCGCGGCGCTGCTCGGCCCCTGGCCGGGCGCCGCGTCCCAACGGCCCGTGCTACCCTGTGTGGCGCGGGCCGTTGTGCTTGGCGGCCAGGCCGCCACCGCCCTGGGAGGCCGATCGCGGGCAGTTCCTACAGCGGTTGTCACAGGTTCAGGGCAGACTGCAGCTTGTGTGAACTTTTGACCGCTGTCCGCATGATGTTCTCCCGCCGTCTGGCGCTCGCCAGCCTGACCGCCCTGGCCCTGCCCTTCGCCGCCCGGGCCCGCACGCCCGTTTCGCCCGCCGCCAGCCTGGCGCTCGACCCCTTCAACGCCGCCAGCGACACCCCTCTGCTGAAGCTGGGCAGCCGTGGCGCGGCCACGGCGCGCGCGCAGATCCTGCTGGACCGCGCCTGGTTCTCGCCCGGCGAGATCGACGGCGCCTTCGGCCGCAACCTGCAGCGCATGGTGGCCGCTTACCAGCGCGCCAACGACCTGCGCGAAACCGGCACGGTGGACGAAGCCACCTGGAAAGCGCTACGCACGGACGACAGCGCGCCCTTGCTCACCCGCTACACCATCACCGACAAGGACGCCGCCGGCCCCTTCGTCAAGATCCCCGCCGACATGGCCGCGCGCGCCCAGCTGAAGGCCATGTCGTACAGCTCGCTGGCCGAGGCGCTGGCCGAGCGCTTTCACATCGCCCCCGCCTTCCTGCAGCAGCTGAACCCCGGCGTGGCCCTGGCCGCCGGCGCCGAGATCGTGGTGCCCAACGTCCTGGACAGCAAGGCGCCCACGCGCGCCAGCCAGCGCCTGGAGATCGACAAAGGTGAGCGCGTACTCTTCGTTTTGGCCAGTAACGGCAAGGTGGCGGCCGGCTTCCCCGTCAGCATGGGGCACGAGGCGCGCGACCCGTTGCCGGTCGGCAAGATGGCGATCAAGAACGCGGTCGACCTGCCCAGCTACACCTACGACCCGTCCATCCTGAAGACGGCGCCGAAGAACGCCGCCAAGGCGGAAATCCCGCCCGGGCCGAACAACCCGGTGGGCACCGTCTGGCTGGGGCTGACCAAGCCGCACTGGGGCATCCACGGCACGCCCGAGCCCTCGCGCGTGGGCCACGACGAATCCAACGGCTGCATCCACCTGACCAACTGGGACGCCGAACGGCTGGCCAAGATCGTCAAGGTGGGCGCCCAGGTCGACGTGCGGCCGTGACGCTGCGCCGCCGCTCGCCCCGCCGCTGGCCCCACGCCCATGGTGAAGCGCCCAGACGCCCCGCGCCGCAGCGCCGTGCCCTGGTCGGCCCTGGCCAGCGGCGCCGTGCTGATCGGGCTGGCGCTGGCCGGCAGCCTGGCGCTGCAGCAGGCGCAGCCACCCGCGCCCGACTTAACGGGCCCGGCGGGTACGGCGTCGGCTGCCAGGGGGGCCGCGAACGCCACCGCGTCCGGCCCGACCCCCACCGCGCCCCCGTCACCTCCGTCACCCACGCCAGCCTCGTCCGGCGGCCCCGGTGACGCCGACGCGCCCCGCGCCCGCGTCGCCCCGGCTTCCGCCGCCCTGCGGCCCAAGGCCGACGGCGCCGCAAGCGCAGCCCTGGTGCCGGTGGCCGACCGCCCGGCCAGCGCCGCCGTGCCCGCGCAGGCGCCACAGCCCGCCACCACCGCCCCGATCACCCCCCTGCCCGAAGACACGGCCCGCCTGCGCGCGCGCGACCTCACCGTGCCCGTGCAAGGCGTGGCGCGCGCGCAGCTGAGCGACACCTTCACCCAGGCGCGCGCTGGCGGTGCGCGGCGGCACGACGCCATCGACATCCTGGCGCCCAAGGGCACGCCGGTGCTGGCGGTGGAGGACGGGCGCATCGCCAAGCTGTTCTTCAGCCAGGGCGGGGGCGGCATCACCGTGTACCAATTCGACCCGGGCGAACAGTACGCGTACTACTACGCCCACCTGGACCGCTACGCCGACGGGCTGAAAGAAGGCCAGTCGGTGCGCCGTGGCCAGGTGATCGGGTACGTGGGCGCCACCGGCAACGCCAGCGCCGACGCGCCGCACCTGCACTTCGCCATCCACGTGCTGAACGCCCAAAAGGAATGGTGGAAGGGCGAGGCGCTGAACCCCTACCCAGTGCTGCGCGGCGTGCCCTGAGCCGAGCGGTGACGTGCTGGCTGGCGTCGCGCCAGGCATTGGCCCAGGCACCTTGATGCTCTTTCTTTTATAGCTGCTTGCGCAAATGGCTCTAGGGCCAGGCGCGAAATTCGCTCATAAATTCCGATTCCGCCTCGGCCACGTGACGGCCAGCGCAACTGGCGCGCCAACGTCATGCCGTGGGTCGGCGCGTGCGGCACCCATGGCGCGGCGCCTGTTCAGCCGCCGCTGCGCCCACGCGGTGCAATGCCGGCGGAGACCCGGCCGCGAATAGCCGCACCGCCCGACGCGCAACGCCCCTGCGCGCCGTTACCAAGGTCTCAGCCGCAGACCACTGCCCACAGAATCACTCCGTATTTCATAGCTGCACGCGCAGATGGCTGTAGGGCCAGCGGCCCATTCTTCTTAGAAACGCATCCCCACCGCCCGGCGGACCGCGTCACAGCCCCGCGGCGCCCAGCCACTGCGCCACGCAGTCGGGGCGGCTGCCGCAGGCTTTGTCCAGCGCCTCGATCGGCTCGTCGGCGAACAGCACCTGCACCGGCCGCTCGGCGTGGGGGCGCCATTCGCTTTGCGTCATCAGCCATTTGCCGACGAATTCGGCCACCGTCTTGCGCGCGGCCTCGCGCTGGCGGTCCAGCATCGGCGCCGTGGCGGCCTTGCGCGCCAGCTGCGCGGTGATGGACTTTTCCAGCGCCTGCACCTGCGCCGGCCCGGTGAACAGCGACCACAGCCCGCGCGATTCGGTCTGGATCTGCGCCGTGTCGATCGCCACCGGCAGCGACGGCTGCACGCGCGACGCGACCACCCGCACACCGCCGTCCGGCAGCACCTGCACCCGCCATTCGGGCGCCAGATCGACGTGGTAGCGGTAATGCGCCGGCACGCGGACGCGCGAAAACGTGCTGCCCATGGGCACGCCCAGCACCTCGTGGTCGCGCGACACCTCAAAGCTTTCCAACTGGCGCAGCTCGCTCACCTCCAGCTTGCCACCGGGCGTGCGCAGCACCACCGCGCGCCCCACCTCGGTCGGCAGGGGCGCCGGCGCGGGCGGTTGGGCGCGCCACAGCCACACAGCCAGCGCCGCGTTGGCCAGCAGGCTGAGCGCCAGCCACAAGCGTCAGCGCCTGGGCGCGGGGTGTTCAGGCACCAAATCGGCCATTGGCCCTACAACCACCTGCGCGGGCAGCTATCAAAATAGCTGTAATCATGTCGCCATTGTGCGGGGAAAACACGTGGCTTGCACGCACCGCTGCAATGGAGGCCAGCCGCGATACGGGCCTCGTCGACCTGTGCGGCCGCTTAGCCGCGTTGGCTTACTTCTTCACCATGCTGCACTTGGACGCCGACAGCGGCTGCGCCACTTCATTGCCGGCGATGGTGCCCTTCACGTGGTAGTAGTCCCAGGGCTCCTTGGACTCGCTGGGCTTCTTGACCTCCAGCATGTACACGTCGTGCACCATCTTGTTGTCTGCGCGGATCTTGCCGTTACGTGTGAACACGTCGCGGATGTCGCTGCTCTTCATCTTGCCCATCACAGCGGCTGCCTCGTCAGTCCCTGACGCCTGTACCGCTTTCAGATAGGTCATCACCGACGAATAGGTGGCGGCGTGCACAAAGTTGGGCATACGCTTTTGCGACTGGTAGAAGCGACGGCTCCACTTGCGCGTCTCGTCGTCCAGGTTCCAGTAGAAGTCCTCGACCATCGTCATGCCTTGCGTTGCCTGCAGTCCGAGCGAGTGAACGTCGATGATGGTCGCCACCAGGCCGGCGAGGGCGAACTTCTTGTTCACACCGAATTCGTTGGCCGTCTTGACCCCGTTGATGAAGTCGGAGCCCGCATTTGCAAAGGCGATCACCTGTGGCTTGGCGCTTTGCGCCTGCAGGAGAAATGACGAGAAGTCGGTGGTGTTGAGCGGGTGCTTCACCGTGCCGACCACCTTGCCCTTGTTCGCGTTGAGCGCCTCCGTCGCCTCGGCCACGAGGGAGTTGCCGAGCGCGTAGTCCACCGCGACAAAGTACCAGTTGGTACGCCCTTGCGCGGCCTGCGCCTTGACTTGACCGAACGAGTTGCTGCGCGTGTCCCAGCCGTAGTGCACGGTAACAGGGTTGCAGTCTTCGTTCTCCAGGCGCGTCGTGCCGGCACCGGTAACCATGGCGATGCGCGACTTCTGCTGCGCGACCTTGGACACGGCGATGGCCACGCCCGAGTTGATCAGATCGGTGATCATGTCCACGCCTTGCGCGTCGTACCACTCGCGGGCGCGGGCCGACGCGATGTCCGGCTTGTTCTGGTGGTCGGCCGAAACCAGTTCGATCTTGAAGCTGGGCTTGGCCGCCGCCTTGAAGTCGTCAATGGCCATTTGCGCCGCTTGGACCGAGCCGGTGCCCGACAGGTCAGCGAAGGCGCCGGACATGTCGGTCAGCACGCCGATCTTGACGACGTCCTGCGAGATCTTGCCCGGCGTTTGGGCCGCGCCGGGCACACACAGGGCGCTGGTCAGGGCGGCAAGTAGGGTCAGTTGGAAAGCATTCTTCTTGCGCATGGGTGTCTCCTCTTGGGTGGTTTTGTGCGGACGATCAACGTGCGGCGCCCATGCGCGGCACGGCCCAAGCGCGCAGTTGGGCCATGGCAGCCTGTGCCTCGGGCAGGAAGTTGAAGATCGGGAAGACGTGCACCGTGTCATCGACCATCTGCACCGTGACGTCTACCTTGTCGGCGCGCGCGCGCTCCACCATGCGGGTTGTGTCGTCGCGCAGCACCTCGTTGGTCGCGGCCACCAGCAGCAGGGGCGGCAGCCCGCGGAAGTCGCCAAACAGCGGCGAGACCAGCGGATCGGTCGGCTCGTGGCCCTGGAAGTACGACGCCGCCAGGTAGGACAGCATTTCCTGGTTGGCGGCCGGGTCCATGCCTTCGAACTCGTCGAGGCTGTGACCAGAGAGGGTCAGGTCGGCGTAGGGGCAGGCGGCGAAGACGCCCGCCGGCAGCGGCAAGCCGGCGCCGCGGATCGCCATGGCCAGGGCGATTCCCAGGCCGCCACCCGAGGATTCACCGCTGAGCAGGATGTCCCCTGCGGCAATGCCCTTGGCCAGCAAGCCGCGGTAGGCGCTCATGGCATCGTCGATCGCGGCCGGGTACGGGTGCTCCGGCGCAAGCCGGTAGTCCACTGTATAGCACGTACCTTGCACGGCTTCGGCCAGGCGGCTGGCGTATTCCACCGAACTGGCCGCCGAGCCCAGCACGTACGCGCCGCCGTGGAAGTGCAGCACCGTGCGTGCGGTGGTGGACGCCGACGTCTGCACCTCGATGGTCGGCACGCCACCGAGCTCGACGGCGGTCTGCCGGACGTCGGCAGCAGGTGGGAACTGCTTGTGCAGCATGCGGTCGTAGCCGGCGCGCAGGCCGTCGTAGCCGCGTGCCACGTCTTCCGGCGTGTAGGTGCCTTTCCACAGCTCGAACGCGCGCTGACTCTCCGGCCGCTCAAGGCGAGCGTCCTCGCGCGTTGAGGTATGGCCTACCACCTGCCCCATGGGCAGTTGAACCTCCTTCGTAATGTCATGGCCCCAGCACAAGTTCCAGGTGGTTTCACCCAGCGGATCGATTCGCGACAGGCCCTTCCAGCGACCGTTGCGGGCGTTGATGCGCTGGGCATCTGCTTCGTGCACCAGCTTGACCATGCTGCGCGCAGCGGATTGGATCCGCGTGGTACGCGGGCGCCGGCGCGCTTCGTATTCCTTCAGTGCGTCGGGCACCTGGCCAGCCCCGTGGCGGCTCAGGCAGACGGCCAGCACCCAGGCATCTTCGATCGCCTGGCAAGCGCCCTGCGCGAGGTACGGCACCATGGCGTGGGCCGAGTCGCCCAGCAGGGTGATGCGACCCTGGGTCCAGGTTTCCAGCGGGTCGTGGTAGTACATCCCGGTGATGAAGGAGCTGTCGATCGCCTCCAGCATCTTCATGACGTTGGGCTCGGCGCCCTCGAACGACTTCATCAGGTCGGCCACGTTGCCGCTGTCGGCCCACGACTCGCGGTGGACCTCGGTGGCCGGCACCGAGGCCAGGAAGCTGTAGATCTGCTTGGAGCGGACCCAGTAGGTCACGATGCTGCGGCCCGGGCCGACCCAGTAATTGCCGCGCTCTTCAAAGCCTTCAGCGGGCATCTTGTCCGCCGGGATCAGGGCGCGCCAAACCAGCAGATTGGCAAAGCTGGGGTCGCGCTTGCCAAACAGGCCGTCGCGGATGATCGAATGGATGCCGTCCGCGGCGACAACCGCATCGCCCTCAATGCGCTCACCCGATTCCAGTTCCACCCAGGCGCCGCCGTCGCTCTGGCCGAAAGCGCTGCACTTGGCGCCGAACTTGATCGCCTCTGGTGGCAGGTGGTTGACCATCAACTGCACCAGATCCGCGCGGTGCACGTTGTAGAGCGGCGCGCCGTAGCGCTCGGCGGCCGGGTCGCCGAGCGGCCAGGACACCAAGGCTTCACCTGTTTCGACGCTGCGGTATTCCCACGACTGGGGTTGGTTGGAGATCGCGGCCAGTTCGGTCTCCAGCCCCAACTCGCGCATCACGAAAACGCCGTTGCTGGCGATCTGCACGCCAGCGCCCACCTCCTTCAACTGCGGCGCCTGCTCGAGCACGATGGCCTCGATCCCATGGCGTCTGAGGGCCAGCGCGGCGCATAGACCACCAATGCCGCCGCCCACAACGATAATTTTCATGTCCTCGTCTCCTACGATGGGCATTGGCCCGTGATTTGATCAGTATTTAAGTTTTTTCGCTTAATTAAGTTTAGGAGATTAGATAACGATGTCAAGAGGTCGTACCCCGCGCGTGGACGGGGAAGAGACGCGCGAGCGACTCAAGGCGTGCGCCCAGCGCCTGTTTGCGCAGCGCGGCATCGACGGCGTTGCGATCAAGGACATCCTGTCGGCAGCCGATGCGCGCAACAACGCATCGCTGCACTACCACTTCGGCTCCAAGGAGGGGTTGATCGAGGAACTGCTGCTGGAAGGGGCCCAGGCAATCGATGCTGACCGGCAGACAATGCTCAGCGCGTTAGACAGCAGCGGACGCGGCGGCGACGTGCGGGCTGTGCTGGAAGCTCTGGTACTGCCCGTGCTCCGCTACAGCCAGAATGCCGAGGGGCGTCACACCTACATGCGCTTCGTGGCCAACATGCAGATGAACCACCGCACGCTCTTTCGCGCAGCCCTGGGCGATCGGTGGAACGGGGGCTATCGGCGCTGCCTGGCTCTGTTGCGCGCCGCCCTGTCGCACTTACCCGCGCCCTTGGTAGAACAACGCCTTTCGGTCATGGGGATTTACGCCAACGCCCTGCTATCAGCCTTGGAGGCCGCCACCGACGCGACGCAAACACCGGCAACGCAGTTCTGGTCGGGCGCTTACACACTGAGCAACGCGCTGGATACGCTGCAGGCCGTGCTGGAATGCCCGCCCTCCACCCAAACAGTGGACCTGCTGACTGCGTCAGCCGCCTTGAATCCTGCTTCAGATGCCTGACTCGCCCACGGCCCCCCGTCAAACCCATGGACGCCCTGCACATCGTCGACCTTGAAAGCGCCATCAACCACTGGCGCGCCCGTGCCCCCGCGCAGGCTGGGGCCGCGCTGGCGCCCGCGGTGGCGGCGCTGGCCGAGGTGTACGCCCGCATGGTGGTCGAGCGGCGCGACAGCGTTGCCGTGGCCGCGCTGCCCGACGACGCGCGCGACGCCTGGCTGGCCTGGTACGCGACCACGCCCGATACGCCGTGCATCGCCATCTGCTCCACCAACCAGGGCGACGCGGTCTGCAAGGGCTGCGGGCGCACCGACGACGAGGTGCGCCAGTGGCTGTCGATGACGCCCTGGGCCAAGCGCGCCGTGTGGCAGCGCATCACGCAAGCGCAGACCGCCTGGCGCTTCACCCGCTACGCCGAGCGGGCGCGCGAGCGCAGCGCGCCCAGCACGGCGCCGGACGCGGTCTGAGGCGCCGGCGTGCGGTGCCGGGCGGAACGGCCGCGGTCGGCCGATCGCTCCCGTTCCGCCGTACTGGCAACACATCCTCACGCATCCAGATGCGCGCTTCGCTGCCCGCTTTCGCCCGTCCTTCGCCCCGTGTCAATGCCCAGTGCCGCAGCGCGCGGCCTGCTCAGAACAAGGCCAGCGCCCGCCCCGCTTGCCAAGCCAGCCGCATTGATGAAATAATGCGCGGTTCCGAAGGGGAGTAGCTCCCTGCCTCGGTGGTGCGGCGCAGCCAGCCTGCCCAGCCACCGCGGTTTCGACGGGTCGTCAATACGAAGCGATGGGGCCACCGCCCTGACCGCTTCCGGCCCGCCGGGTCCGGCTTGTCGCCAGCGCGCGGCAAACGGACCGAGCAAGACCTTCGATCAAGCCCTGCCGCACGGCACGGGTGGTCGAAGTCCGGGTCTTGCCAGTTGTCCCAGCCTCCTGCGTGCATGCCGCGCGGCCGAGTGGACGGGCGGCGTTCCTTGATGCGATCATCTTTGTGCCGGTGGCGCCCTGGTGCCGCGGCGAAGCCTTTGCCGCGCGTCGATACGTCAATCGGAGCCTGTTCATGGAATTTCTCTCCCCCGCCTGGTGGTCCGCGCTCATGGCCATCATCCTGATCGACCTGGTGCTGGCCGGCGACAACGCCATCGTCATCGCCCTGGCCGCGCGCAACCTGCCCAAACACCTGCAGAAGAAGGCCATCGTCTGGGGCACCGTCGGCGCCATCGCCGTCCGCACGCTGATGACGCTGGTCGTGGTCTGGCTGCTGAAAATCCCCGGCCTGATGCTGGTCGGCGGCCTGGGCCTGCTGTGGATCGCCTACAAGCTCATCGCCGACCAGGGCGGCGACGACGGTGACCACGGCCCCGGCGCCACCACCTTCATGGGCGCGATGAAGACCATTGTCGTGGCCGACGCGCTGATGGGCATTGACAACGTGCTGGGCGTGGCAGGCGCGGCGCACGGCGCGATGGACCTGGTGGTGCTGGGCCTGCTGATCAGCGTGCCGATCGTCGTGTTCGGCTCGACCATGGTGCTGAAGCTGGTGGACCGCTTCCCCGCCATCATCTACATCGGCGCGGCGGTGCTGGCCTGGACGGCGGCGTCCATGATCACCAACGAGCCGGTGCTGTCGCAGTGGTTCGGCACGCGCGAAGCCCCTGAAACGGTGCTGCGCTGGGCCGTGGCCGCCGTGTGTATCGTCGCCGTGCTGGGCACGGCCTGGCTGGCCACGCGGCGCAAGGCGGTCAGCGCCGGCAGCCCGCCCAGCGACGGCGCGGCCGGCTAAGCGCTGAGCCCCGTTCCGTTAAGATGAAGTGACCTTGCCGCGGGGCCGTCCGGCCCTGCGGTTCGTCTCACCAGCCGGGCTTGTCTGCCCGGCGCCAACGGACGGCCTGACATGCTGAAACTCCTGCTCAAATGGTTGCTCTCGGCCGCGGCGCTGCTGGGCGTGGCCTACGTCTACGGCGGCGTGTCGGTCGCCAGCTTTGGCACCGCGATGTTCGCCGCCGCGATCATTGGCCTGTTGAACATGCTGGTGCGGCCGATCCTGGTGATCCTGACGATCCCGATCACGCTGCTCACGCTCGGACTGTTCCTGTTCGTGATCAACGCGCTGATGTTCTGGGCCGCTTCGGGCCTGATCGGTGGCTTTCACGTCAACGGCTTCTGGGCCGCGCTGCTGGGCTCGCTGATCTATTCGGCGCTGGGCGTGCTGATCGACGCGGTGCTGGAGAAGGCGTAAGCGCTTCTGCTGCTCGCCGACGAAGTACTATCTATTTGATAGCTGTTCGCACTGATCACTGTAGGGCCAGAGGCCGATTGAACTTGAAATCGCCACCGCCATCGAAAAACCGCCCTTCGAGGCGGTTTTTTCTTGCCTGCCCGGTGGCGGCCCCGCACACGGCCATCCTCAACGCCGCTTGAGCTCGTCCTCGCGCTGTTGGCGCAGCGCCGCTTGGGCGACGCGCAGGCGCGTGTCGACGATGTTGGCTTCGATCATGTCGGCGTTGCCGCCGGACGGCTTGCGCGAAAAGTCCTGCGCGGCGCGCCAGCGGTCGACCGCCCCGGCGTAGTCCCGGTGCGCCATCGCCACCTCGCCATGGGCGCGCAACGCGCGCAGCGTCTGGCCCTGGGCGTCGTACGCCGCCGCCAGCGCCTGCCAGGCGCCCGCGTCGCGCGGGTGGTCGCTGACCCAGGTTTGCAGCGCCGACGCGGCCTCGCCCGCGCGCTGCGTGGCGGTCAAGGCCTGGGCGCGCATCAGCAGGCTGGCTCGGCCAACCTGTCCCTGCGCGGCCGCGCCCGGGCTGGCTGCCCCCGTGCCTGGCGCGGCCGTGACTTGGCTGGCGGCGGTGCCCGCTGCGGGCAGCCATTCCAACGCCTTGGCCGGCTGGCCAGCGCGCAACGCCAGGTCGGCCTGCAGCAGGCG
>JAEZWW010000102.1 GCA_023442945.1 Pseudomonadota bacterium
GCAGCGGCCTGGCCGCCTGGGCGGCGCGCGACGCCCAGGCTCAGGCGCCCGCGGCGCCGGGCAAACTGGCTGCGCTGGCGGCCAAGCCGTCCACGGTCGCCGGGGCGATGACCATGGAAAAGGTGACCGACTACAAGGACGCCAGCAGTTACAACAATTTTTACGAATTTGGCACCGACAAAGGCGATCCGGTGCGCCATGCCGGCACGCTGAAACCCACGCCCTGGACGGTGGAGATCGAAGGCCAGGTCAAGAAGCCGGGCAAGATCGGGCTGGAAGATTTGCTGAAGCTGGCGCCGATGGAGCAGCGCATCTACCGCCTGCGCTGCGTGGAAGGCTGGTCGATGGTGATTCCGTGGGTGGGCTATTCGCTGTCGGCCCTGATCCAGCGCGCCGAGCCACTGGGCAGCGCCAAGTACGTTGAATTCGTGACCCTGGCCGACCCCAAGCAGATGCCCGGCCTGCGCTCAGGCGTGCTGGACTGGCCTTACACCGAGGCGCTGCGCATGGACGAAGCCATGCACCCGCTGGCGTTGCTGGCCTTCGGCATGTACGGCGAGGTGCTGCCCAACCAGAACGGCGCGCCGGTGCGGCTGGTGGTGCCGTGGAAGTACGGCTTCAAGTCGGCCAAGTCCATCGTCAAGATCCGCTTTCTGGACAAGGAGCCGCGCACGGCCTGGAACAAGGCCGCCGCCAACGAGTACGGCTTTTATTCCAACGTGAACCCCAATGTCGACCACCCGCGCTGGAGCCAGGCGACCGAGCGGCGCATCGGCGAAGACGGCCTGTTTGCCAAGAAGCGCAAGACGCTGATGTTCAATGGTTACGAGGCGCAGGTGGGGCAGCTGTATGCGGGGATGGATTTGAAAAAGAACTTTTGATCACCCCCCTGAGTCGCCTGGCGGCGCCTTCACCCCCTCTCTCTTCGCGCTGCGCGCTTCGGGAGGGGGGACAACGCCGATGCTCGGTGCAAGCCCGAGCATGGCGTTCGCTGGAATGGCCTGCTCCGCGGCCGTTGGATCAGCGTCGTGCAGGGCGGTGTTGGGCTTTCGCTGAGGGGTTAGCAGGTTTCATCGACGACAGCTGGTGGACGCCTGGTGTTGCGATTTGCTCCGAATACAATAGCTGGTCGCGCAGATCGCTCTAGGGCCAGAGCCTGATTTCATTCAAAAACGACTGTTTTCAAAGAACCCTGTAACTATGCGTTCCTGGTTGCTGCATCCCTTGGCCAAGCCGCTGGTGTTTGTGCTGTGTTTGTTGCCGCTGGCGTGGTTGGTGTACGGGGCGGTGGCGGACCAGTTGGGGGCGAATCCGGCGGAGGCGCTGATCCGCGGCTTGGGCGATTGGAGCCTGCGCTTTCTGTGCCTGGCGCTGGCGGTGACGCCGGTGCGCATCCACACGCGCACGCCGCAGTTGGCGCGGTACCGGCGCATGCTGGGGCTGTTCTGTTTTTTCTACGTTTGCCTGCACCTGCTGGCCTACGGCTGGCTGGACATGGGCTTGGACGTGGCCGACATCGGCCGCGACATCTTGAAGCGCCCGTTCATCCTGGTCGGCTTCACGGCCTGGCTGCTGCTGCTGCCGCTGGCGTTGACGTCCACCAACGGCGCCGTGCGGCGCCTGGGCGGCAAGGCCTGGCGCAACCTGCACCGGCTGGTGTATGCGGTCGCGCCGCTGGCGCTGCTGCACTTTTTCTGGATGCGCGCGGGCAAACAGGACTTTGCCGAGGTGGCGGTGTACGCGGTGATTCTGGGCGTGCTGCTGTTCGACCGGCTCAGCCGCCATTTCAAGCCCAAAGCACCACCAGCCGGCGCCAGGTAAGCGCGGCCAGCTATGCTTTTGGTAACAATTTAATCGGGAAAACGGGCGACTTCAGACCGACTCCAGCCGCCACAGGTCGGCCACGGTCTCACGCTGGCGCACCACGCGCGCCGTATCGCCGCTGACCAGCACCTCGGCCGCACGCGGGCGGGTGTTGTAGTTGCTGGCCATGCTCATGCTGTATGCGCCGGCCGACAGCACGGCCAGCAACTCGCCCGGCTGCGCCGCCAGTGCGCGGTCATGGCCCAGCCAGTCACCGCTTTCGCACACGGGGCCGACCACGTCCCAGGTCGGCGCATCGGCGCCCGGCGCCGGCAGCTGCAGCGGCACGATGCGGTGAAAGGCCTGGTACAGCGCCGGGCGTGGCAGGTCGTTCATCGCCGCGTCGACGATCAGGAAGTGCTTCTGCTCGCCCGGCTTGAGGTACAGCACCTCGGTCAGGCACACGCCGGCGTTGCCGACGATGGAGCGGCCGGGCTCAATCATCAGCTGGCGGTCGCCATAGCCGCGCGCATCCACCTTGGCCAGCAGCTGCGCCCACAGCGCATCGGCGGCGGGCGGCGTGTCGCCGTTGTAGTCGATGCCCAGGCCGCCGCCGAAGTCGATGTGGTGGATGGGAATGCTCGCCGCTTCAATCTGCGTCACCAGGTCCAGGATGCGGTCCATCGCCTCCAGGTAAGGCGCTGGTTCCGTGATTTGCGAGCCGATGTGGCAGTCGATGCCCACCACCTGCAGGCCGGGCAGGGAAGCGGCGTGGCGGTAGGCGGCCAGCGCCTGTTCGTGCGCGATGCCGAACTTGTTGCCTTTGAGGCCGGTGGAAATGTAGGGGTGCGTCTTGGCGTCCACGTTCGGGTTGACGCGGATGCTGATCGGCGCGCGGCGACCCAGGCCCGTGGCCACATCGCTCAGAACCTCCAGCTCGGCCACGCTTTCGACGTTGAAGCAGCCGATGCCCACTTCCAGCGCGCGGGCCATTTCAGCGCGCGTCTTGCCGATGCCTGAAAAGATGATCTTGGCCGGGTCGGCCCCGACGGCCAGGGCGCGCTCCAGCTCGCCGCCCGACACGATGTCGAAGCCGCAACCGGCGTCCGCCAACAGCTTCAGGATGGCCAGTGTGGAGTTGGCCTTCATCGCGTAGCAGATCAGCGCGCGGCGACCGGCCAGGCCGCGCTGGTAGGCAGCCAGGGCGTCCAGGATCGCGGCTTGCGAATAGACGAACAGCGGCGTGCCATGGGCGCGCGCCAGGGGGGCCAGCGGCACGGCTTCCAGGCAGAGCTGGCCGCCCTGGTACGACAGGTGCGCGCCGCTGGGCAGGGCGGGCACCGCAGAAGAAGAGGTGGTCATTCGATGTCGGGAAGGTCTGGCAGCAGCGGCGGCGGCGGGCGCAGCACCGGCGTGGGTTCCGACGCAGCGCCGCTGGCGGCTGCCGCGGGCGGGGTGCTGTGGCCGCCCCACACGGTTTGCGGCAGCGTGGCGCGCTGGGCGGCTGCACGTGTCTGGGGAATGGTGAGCGGGCCACGTTGCCCGCACGCCGCCAGCAGGGTTACCGCCGCGCCAGCGGTGGCCCAGGCACAGGCGCTGACTAGAATCGATCGGGTAGGCGATGCTGACGACATGGCATGGAATTGTAATGACCGACCTTGAATACCTCGACCGGGCCGAAGCCCTGCTGGCCACCGTGGAAGCTGAGTGCGACCGCATCAACGAGGCCGGCGACGCGGACATCGACAACCAGCGCGTGGGCGGCATGGTGACGCTGGTGTTTGCTGACAACAGCCAGATCGTGATCAACCTGCAAAAGCCGCTGCAGGAGCTGTGGCTGGCGGCGCGCTCGGGTGGCTACCACTACCGCTGGCGCGAAGGCCAGTGGCGCGACACCAAGAGCGACGAGGAGTTTTTCGCCCGCCTGTCGCAAAGTGCCAGCGAACATGCGCGCACGGCGTTGGTGTTCAGCGCCGGCTGAGCGGGTGCTGAGGCTGGCGTCGCCCTCACGGGTGATTCGCTGAAGCGAACGCGCACATAGGCGGTGCATCGGCGATGGCGCCACGCGGGCGATAAATCGGAGATGGCGCCGCGCGGGCGACAAATGGGAGAGGGCGCCACCCGGGCGAGAAATGGGAGATGGCGCCACGCGGGCGCCATGGGCCGATCAGTTCTTGAACATGTCGAGGATGCGGTTGCGCTCCTCGGACGGCGCGGCACCGCCGCCGGCGTCGGTCGACGGTTCGGCCTCGGTCGGCGCAGGTGCCAGGCCAGCACCGCCCAGGTTGCTGATGCCGCCACCGCGGGCGTATTCCTCGTAGTACCAGTCGCCGCCGACGCGGGTCACGCCTTCGGGCGGCGTGGGCTCGCTGACCGGCACGCCTTTGAGCGCCGTCTGCATGAAGTTGATCCAGATCGGCAGGCTCAGGCCGCCACCGGTTTCGCGGTTGCCCAGGTTGCGCGGCGTGTCGTAGCCCATCCACACCACGCCCACCATGGTGGGCTGGTAGCCAGTGAACCAGGCGTCCATCGAGTCGTTGGTGGTGCCGGTCTTGCCGTAGATGTCGGGGCGCTTGAGCTGGCCCTGCGCCTTGGCGGCGGTGCCGATGCGCGCCACGTCGTTCAGCATGGTGCCTGTGATGAACGCGTTGCGCGCGTCGATGGCGCGGTTGGACTCGACCGGGCCAGCCGGCTGGCTTTCGACCAGTACCCGACCGGTGTGGTCGGTGATCCGCGTCACCAGGAACGGATTCACACGGAAACCGCCGTTGGCGAACACCGAATAGCCTGCCGCCATCTGCATCGGCGTGACGGAGCCGGCGCCCAGGGCCATGGTCAGGTAAGCCGGGTGCTTGTCGGCATCAAAGCCGAAGCGGGTTACCCATTCCTGGCCGAACTGCGGCGTGATGGTCTGCAGGATGCGGATGGAAATCATGTTGCGCGACCGGGCCAGACCGCGCTTCATGGTCATGGGGCCTTCGAAGCCGCCTTCGTAGTTCTTGGGTTCCCACGGTTGCCCGCCTGTCACGCTGCTGTCGAAGAACATGGGCGTGTCGTTGATCATCGTGGTCGGCGAAAAGCCTTTTTCCAGTGCCGCTGAATAGATGAACGGCTTGAAGCTGGAGCCCGGTTGGCGCCACGCCTGCGTGACGTGGTTGAACTTGTTCTTGTCGAAGTCAAAGCCGCCAATCAGGGCCTTGACGGCGCCGTTGCGGGGATCGAGCGCGACGAGTGCGCCTTCTACCTCGGGCACCTGGCCTATGTCCCATTTGCCCTTGCTGTCCTGGCTGACGCGGATGATGGCGCCCGGGCGGATCTTGATGGCCGGACCGGCTTTGGCGGAAAGCCCGGACTGCGCCACGCGGAGACTGTCGCCCGTCATGGTGATCTTGGCGCCATTGCGGCGCAGCGCGACGACGGCGCGCGGGCTGGCTTCGGTCACCAGCACGGCCTGCAAGTCGCCCATGTCGGGATGGCTGGCGAGCACGTCGTCGGCCATGTCCTCGACTTCGGACGCGCTCTTGGGCAGGTCGACGAACTTTTCCGGCCCGCGGTAGGCCTGGCGGCGGTCGTAATCGAGGATGCCTTTGCGCAGCGCGGCGTAGGCGGCGTTCTGGTCGGCGGTGTTGATGGAGGTGTAGACGTTCAGGCCGCGGCTGTAGGTCTCTTCGCCGTACTGCGCGAACATCATCTGGCGAACCATCTCGGCCACGTACTCGGCGTGCACGCGCGTGCCTTCATTGGCGGGGCGAATGCGCAGGGGCTGCGCCTTGGATTCGGTCGCTTCGGCCGCGGTGATGAAGCCGTTTTCCACCATCCGGTCAAGGATGTAAAGCTGGCGCTCACGGGCGCGGTCAAAGTTGGCGATGGGGTTGGCCGTCGAAGGGAACTTGGGGATGCCGGCGAGCATGGCCGCTTCGGCGACCGTGATGTCCTTGAGCGGCTTGCCGAAATAGGTTTCGGCGGCCGCGGCGAAGCCATAGGCCCGGTTGCCCAGGAAGATCTGGTTCATGTAGATCTCGAGGATCTGGTCCTTCGTGAGCATGTGCTCCAGTTTGAAGGTCAGCAGCACCTCGTAGATCTTGCGGGTGTAGGTCTTTTCTGAAGACAGGTAAACGTTGCGGGCCACCTGCATCGTGATGGTGGAAGCGCCCTGGCTCTTTTCGCGGCCCAGGTTGGCCAGGGCCGCACGGGCGACACCCATGTAGTCAACGCCGCCATGCTCATAGAAGCGGGCATCTTCAACCGCCAAGACGGCGTTCTTCATCGCCTTCGGAATCTTGTCGATCGGCGTGAGATTCCGCCGCTCTTCGCCAAATTCGCTGATCAGCGTGCCTTCCGATGTGTACACCCGCAGCGGCAGCTTTGGCCGGTAGTTCGACAACTCAGACACATCTGGCAGGTTGGGGTAGGCGATCGCCAGGGCCATTAGTCCACCCATGACGGCACACAGCGCCAGCGCGACCACCGTGCCCACGGCCCACATGAGGCCTTTTAACAACCACCCCCACCAGCTCGTACGGGTAGGGGTTGTGCGCTTGTTCACGCCATTCGGCGAATTCTCTGACGGCATGGGGAAAACAAGTAAGTTAGCAAGTACTTCCGTGAGACAGTACGACCTGTCGGCTGGCCCGGGAGGGTGCCGGTCAGGACTTTTTCACACGACATTTTGGATTGTGATCGCTGTCGCGGCGTAACCCAACGCAACGGAGCGCACACGAGGCCACTTCGGTCTGTCGCGTAAGGAATTGTCCCTAGACGTTAGTTTTTGACAACGCGCACAAGCGCTTGTAGTGGGCATTTGCTTTGCCCGACAAGGGGCTTGCTGCTAGCATTCATGTGAAATCTTAAGTGTGTTCGACTTTTGAAACTGAAGGTAACAGGGTGTCGTCTTGAACACAGGATCGTTGTTCGGCCGCCAGTCGGCGTCCCTATTAGGGCTAGATGTCAGTCCATCGAGCGTCAAGCTGGTGGAGTTGGCGCAGGACCGTGCCGGCAACTTGGTGCTGGAGCGGTGCGGGATCGAGCCGTTTGAAGCGGGCTGGATCAGCGACGGCAACATCGAAAAGTTCGATGAGGTCGTTGAAGCAACTCGTCGCCTGGTGAACCGCAGTGGCGCCAAGACGAAGCAGGTTGCGATGGCGCTACCAGCTTCGGTGGTGATCACCAAGAAGATTATTTTACCGGGCGGTCTGTCTGAGCGAGAGCTGGAAGTTCAGGTCGAGTCGGAAGCGAATCAGTACATCCCGTTCTCCTTGGATGAGGTGGCGCTGGATTTCTGCGTTGTCGGGCCCAGTCCAACGTCTGCTGGTGACGTCGAGGTGGTTATCGCCGCATCGCGCAAGGAGAAGGTTGAAGACCGGCAAGGTTTGGCAGAAGCCTGTGGCTTGTCGCCGGTCATTCTTGACGTCGAGAGCTACGCGGCTCGGTTGGCGGCCAATCGTGTGATCGGGCGCTTGCCAGGAGGTGGGGCGGACGCGGTCATTGCCTTGTTCGAAATTGGTGCCATGTCGTCGAACATGCAGGTGCTGCGCAACGACGAATTGCTCTACGAGCGTGATCAGGTCTTTGGTGGGGCGCAGCTGACGCAAATGCTGGCACGTCAATATGGTTTCACGCACGAAGAGGCAGAGGCCAAGAAGCGCTCTGGCGAACTGCCGGACGACTACGGGCAAGCGGTGCTTGAGCCTTTTGTGGAGTCGCTCTCGCAAGAGATCGAGCGGGCGCTCAAGTTCTTTTTCACGAGTACGCCGCACAACAAGGTGGATTACATCTTGCTCGCGGGCGGGACGGCCGGTCTGCCCGGTTTGACTGAGGTGGTCACGCAGCACACCAATTTCCCGTGCCAGGTGGTCAATCCGTTTGATGGCATGGACATTGGCCGCGGTGTGCGTGAGAAGAAGATGCTGCGCGAAGCGCCATCCTATTTGACCGCCTGTGGCTTGGCGATGCGGAGGTTTCTGCGGTGATATTGATCAACCTACTCCCGCACCGCGAGATGGCGCGCAAGAAAGCGCGCCAGGTCTTCAATACGTCGTTGGCACTGTCGGCTGCGGCCGGCTTGCTCATCGCCGGCGGTATCTATCTCTGGTATCAGCATCAGATCTCAGAGCAGCAGGATCGAAATGCCTTTATTTCGGCAGAAAACGCGAAGCTCGATGCCGAAATCAAAGAGGTCGCCACCTTGCAGGAAGAGATTGCTGCACTGAAGGCCCGCCAGGAGGCCGTCGAGAACCTGCAGGCTGATCGGAATTTGCCGGTGCACTTGATGAACGAGGCCGTTCGTCAATTGCCCGACGGTATTTATCTGAAGGGCATCAAGCAGGAAAACCAGAACGTTCTGTTCACTGGTGTGGCGCAATCCAACGAACGCGTTTCAGAGTTGCTGCGAAATCTTGAACGCAACAGCGACTGGGTGACCAAGCCCGAACTGATTGAGATCGTTGCGGCGAATTTGGCCTTGTCGCCGAGGGAGCAAAAGCGCGTTTACAACTTTACCGTTCGCGTGCAACTGCAGCGTGCGAGTGCCCCGGCATCGGGCGCCTCGGCCGCGGCAGGGCGGACTTGATACGCGAGGTGCGCTGAACATGGCACGCAAGAAGAAGTCAAGTAATGTAGATGTCGGAGCCTCTTTCCGGGCGTTCGGTGATCAGTTTCGAGGATTGGATTCCCGAGATCCATCGTCGTGGCCGGCAATCCCTCGGTACGCTCTATTCGCGTTCGTGGCGGCGCTGGTCGTCGGTTTGCTTTGGTTTCTGTTTTTGAAAGATTTTGACGAGGAACTCGAGACAGAGCGTCAAAAGGAAGCCTCGCTCAAGACGGAGTACCAGACTAAGCTCCAAAAAGCGGTCAGTCTGGATGAGCTCAAGAAGCAGCGCGAGCAGGTCATGCAGTATGTCAACCTGCTGGAGAAGCAGTTGCCGAGCAAGGCGGAGATGGATGCATTGTTGTCCGACATCAACCAGGCAGGCTTGGGGCGAAGCTTACAGTTTGAGCTTTTCCGCCCGGGCCAATTGACCGTTAAAGACTACTATGCTGAGTTGCCTATCGCTGTCAAGGTGACGGGTCGCTACCACGATATCGGAGCGTTCACGGCAGATATTGCCAATCTGTCGCGCATCGTTACCCTGAACAACCTTTCAGTGGGCCCGGGCAGTGACAAGGACAAGCCTGGGACACTCTTACTTGAGGCTACGGCGAAGACTTTCCGCTACCTCGATCCTGAAGAAATCGCCGCGCAGCGCAAGGCTGCCCAACCGAAGGTGAAGAAATGATGCGCACCTTCTTTTTGGTCTCTGGAGCGTTGTTGTTGGGTGCTGTTTTGTCCGGGTGTATGGCGGAGTCAGAGGATTTGCACGCTTGGATGGCGGAGAAGCGCCGCACGACTAAGCCCAAAGTAACACCTATCGCGGAACCCAAGAAATACGTTCCGCTCGCGTACTCGGAAGGCGCGTCGTTTGATCCCTTTAGCAGCGACAAGCTCACGCAAGCACTGCGACGCGAAACGGGGCCGGCAAGTGCTGGCGCCCTGCTCGTGACACCCGAACTGAACCGTCGGAAAGAGCCGCTGGAGTCGTTCCCGCTGGACGTCATGACGATGGTGGGCAGTTTGGACCGATCTGGACAACGGGTGGCCTTGGTTCGCGTAGACAACCTTTTGCATCAGGTGCGCGTCGGCAACTATCTGGGTCAGAACTACGGACGGGTCACCAAAATCAGCGAGAGCGAAGTCGCCCTTCGAGAAATCGTTCAGGACGCCGCTGGCGAATGGATAGAGCGTAATACAGTGCTGCAGCTGCAGGAGAAAGCACAATGAAGAATAAGTTCCCCTCCGCGCAGCGGACGGTTCAGGCGATGTGGGTCGGCATCGGATGGCTTGCCTTGGTTGGCGCGGCGTACGCCGAAGCATCGATTCAATCCATCACGAGCACGATTCAGGGCGGCGTCGAAATGGTGCGGATCGATCTGTCGGAGCCGCTTTCGGCGGTACCTGCAGGGTTCGTTGTGCAGTCTCCCGCGCGCATCGCACTGGACTTCCCGGGCGTCTCGAGCGGCCTGCAGCGAAGCACGGTCGAGTTAAACCAGGGCAACCTTCGCGCAGCCAATGTGGCGCAAACGGCCGATCGTACGCGCGTGGTCTTGAATCTGAATCGAGCAACTGCCTACCGGGCTGAAGTGCAGGGCCGCAGTGTCCTCGTCTCGCTGGATCCGGTGCCTACGACCGCTCTGCCGACGCCTTCCAATCCCGTGACACAGGTTTTCTCTGAAGGCCGCAACGACGGGGCAATGCCACTGCGTGACATCGATTTTCGGCGTGGCGTGGACAACGCTGGGCGAGTGGTGGTCGACCTTGCCAACAACCAAGTCGGCGTCGATATTAAGCAGCAAGGTTCGTCCCTGGTGGTGGAGTTCCTGAAGACGAGCTTGCCCGAAGGTCTGCGCCGTCGACTGGATGTGACTGATTTCGGTACGCCGGTTCAGACGATCTCTACCGTGCAGTCAGGCGACCGCGTTCGCATGGTGATTGAGCCTAAAGGCTTGTGGGAGCACAGCGCCTACCAAAGTGACAACCAGTTGGTTGTCGAAGTGCGTCAGCAGAAAGTCAATGCCGACAAACTGACGCAAGGTCCGGGTTACCGAGGCGAAAAGCTGTCGCTAAACTTCCAGAACATCGACGTTCGATCGCTGCTCCAGGTGATCGCAGATTTCACCAATTTCAACATCGTCACCTCGGACACGGTGCAAGGCAATTTGACCTTGCGTCTGAAGGACGTGCCTTGGGACCAAGCCCTCGATATCATTCTCCAGGCTAAGAGTTTGGGCATGAAGCGCTCGGGCAATGTGCTGCAGATTGCTCCGAAGGAAGAATTGGCAGCCAAGGAGAAGGCTGAACTCGAGGCCCAGGCAGCCATTCGCAACCTTGAGCCGCTCCGGACGCAGTCCTTCCAGCTGAATTACACCAAGGCAGCTGATATCGCGACTCAGTTAACTACGTCAACGGGCGGCACAGGGGGAGGCAGCAACGCATCGACCGGTGGTAGCCTGCTCAGTTCGCGCGGCAACGTGATTGCAGAACCGCGGACCAACCAACTCTTCATCTCCGATATTCCATCGCGCCTGGAACAGATTCAGGAAATGATCACGAAGCTGGATGTGCCCATGCGGCAGGTCCTGATTGAGGCGCGCATCGTGGAAGCGTCTGATACCTTCGGAAAATCGTTGGGGATCAAGTTAGGCAGCGCCGATATGCGTGGGATCCGCGGGGGCGATGCAGGCTACGCGGTTGGTGGTGGCAACCGAGTGGCGCTGGGTGGAAACTACAATGCGATCGGCGCGACCACCGGAGCGTTCGCCTCGGGAGGTTTGACGTCTGACTCGTCTCAGTTCCTGAATTTGCCCGCGCTGGGTTTTGCGGGGGCGACTCCCGCCAACTTTGCGATCTCGCTGTTCAGTTCAGCGGCCAATCGCTTCTTGAACTTGGAACTCTCTGCGCTCGAGGCGGATGGCAAAGGGAAAGTGGTATCAAGCCCGCGAGTGGTAACGGCCGATCAGATCAAAGCCGTAATCGAACAAGGTACCGAATTTGCTTATCAGCAGGCAACCTCTAGTGGCGCGACGTCGGTGGCATTCCGTAAGGCGGTTCTCAAGCTGGAGGTGACTCCGCAGATCACACCGGAAGGCAACATCATTCTCGACTTGGACGTCAATAAAGACAGCCCAGGTGGTGTAGTGGCTGGCGCCATGTCAATTAATACTAAGCGAGTGAAAACTCAGGTTTTGGTAGAGAATGGCGGTACAGTCGTTATTGGGGGAATCTTTGAATTGACTGAAAAAGAACAGGAAAACAAAGTGCCTGTCCTGGGCGATATTCCTGCAATCGGTAACCTGTTCAAACAAAAGACGCGGCAGGCCGACAAGCAGGAAATGCTGGTGTTCATTACGCCAAAAATGATTTCCGATCACGGGTCGGTACGTTAAGCTTTTTTAGACGGCGATAGTAGTTTTTAAGGGGAATTGCTGTGAAGGCATTTGGAATTGCGTTCGGATTGGGCCTGGCGGCCCTGATTTCCGGCTGTGGCGGCGGCGGGGGGAGTCCCGGTGAAACTCAGCTTGAATATAAAATTTCCCTCCGTGCGGAAAAGGTGAAGTTACCGATCAACATCTCTAATGTGATGCCGTCGATCGGAACATCCGCGCCCTACACCACTATTCTTTATGTTGAAGCGTCCGAAGGCGGGAATCCCATTATTGGGACCAAAGATGCCTTCGCTTGCAACGTGTCTGCAGGTCTGGATGTCGGTGCGCTCTATTACCTTGACGGTAAATCTGAGCACGAAACCGATGTCAATGGCGTTAAGGTTCCGAATGCGTACCGAAACATCACGTTGGATTCCAACTCTGGGGGTAATTCGTTTCACTTCCATTCAGGGCGCACCCGGGGAACTGCTCGGATTACCTGTACGATCACTAATCCTCGTGACAATCAGGTCAAGACTGCTAGCGTTGACATCAATGTTGGCGATGCCGTCGCCCCCGCCGCCGGTATGCCTGCTAGCGTGAGTTACCAAGCGCAGGCACCGCGCTACCTGGGCTCTAAAGACAATCCGAACAACGTCTCAAACAATATCGCTGTCCAAGCCATGGTGCGGGATGAGGTGGGCCAGTGGGTGACGGACACGACCTCGCCCAATTTGCAGGTCTATATCCAGGGCGGCTCGGCTTCGGCTGGCGCGCGCCTGATGCACGACCGCCAGACCGGTACCGTCATCATGACCAATACGCGCAATGGCGTGGCCAACTTCTCGCTGACCAGCGGCGTTCAGCGTGGCGTGATCACACTGGTGATGGTGGCTGACCGCGCCGACAACAACGTTGCGAACGGTATCCAGGATCCAATCACGCAACGCCTGAACATTCCTGTCGTGAATGGTATTGCTCAAGAACCGCTGGCCATCACTGCTGGCCAAACTGTGACAGCCACATGCAACCAGCAAGTATCGACGGCCCTTGTGGCCACGGGCGGCCTGCCGCCTTATACCTGGACCGCCAGCGCGCTGCCTGCAGGTCTTCAGCTGTCGTCGGATGGTCTGGTGACCGGCGTGCCATCGCTGCCGAACGGCGCCGGTGCAGGTGCCTACCAGGTAGTTGTTAACGTGTCCGACGACAACGGCGCGACGGCTTCGACCAACCTGACGGTGACGGTGAACGCAGGCGACTGCAAGCCGCTGGCGATCGGGGACAGCAGTGTGGCCATCAGCAAGGGTGTGGGCTTCGCTTTCGCCTTGAGCGCCACCGGGGGCAAGCCGCCGTACAAATGGAAGGCCATTGCCGGTTTGCCGTCGGGTGTCACGCTCAGTGAAGAAGGCATCCTGCAGGGCACGGTGACGACCGTTGGCAAGTACATGGTGGTGGTCGAAGTCACCGACCATGACGGAGTGAAAGTGGTTGCCAACATGACCATTGATGTAACCGACCCCACCGCGCCAACGACGCCCACGCCATAAGGCGGTAGCGCCCCGCATTCCTTTGCAAATGCGGGGCTGGGCGGAACAACCCCGCTAACCCGTGCGGCAGATCAACGATCTGCGATGCGGGTTGGCGGGGTTTCCTGTTTTGAAGAAATGGCGCGGGTTCAGTCGTTGCCGGTGCCGAGGGTTGTCTCGGCAATCGGTGAAGCTAGCCCGTGGGGTGACCCAGTTGCACGAAGTTCCGCGTCACACGGTCAGCTTCTATGTCAGCCCCCTCTTCCCGAAGTGACAAGGTTGTTCGACGACTTCGGTGCAGCTAGCGTCAACGGGCTCGGCTTACCTCTACACTGTCCCCAATGACGTCACCCCTTCACCGCCCACTGGGCGCGCTTTCATGATCGTCCTGGTCGGTCTGCCCGGCAGTGGCAAGTCGTCGGTGGGCAAGTCCATCGCGCGCCGGTTGGAGATGCCTTGGGCCGATTCCGACCATGAGTTGGAGCGCCAGCTGGGTTGCACGATCCGCGAGTACTTCGACGCTGAGGGTGAAGACGCGTTTCGCGACCGGGAAGAGGCCGCCATTGACGAACTGACCCAGCGCAGTCACACCGTGTTGTCGACCGGCGGCGGCGCCGTGCTGCGGCCGGCCAATCGCCAACGCCTGCACGAGCGGGGCAGGGTGATTTACCTGCGCTCGTCGCCGGAAGCGCTGTTTCGTCGCTTGCGGCACGACACCAAGCGGCCGTTGCTGCAGGTGGCCGACCCACTCAAACGTTTGCGGGCGCTGTACGCCGAGCGCGATCCGCTCTACCGCGAATGCGCGCATTTTGTCATCGACACGCACGGCTCGTCGCTGTCGATGCTGGTCAACCGCATCATGATGCAACTGGAGCTGGCGCCGGAAGCGTCTGAAGCCAACCCGGGGAACGAGCGCCCCGCGCCCGACGAGGTGTAACGCCTCTCAGTCCCCGCGCCCTGATGCGAGAATGACCGGCGTTGGGGCCATGGCCCGCTGTTGCACCATCGAATTGCCACCGACCCGCCATCGCGACCCCCTACACTCGGGCGCATGGCCTTGCCTTCCACCACCCAGACCGTCGACATTGCGCTGGACGAGCGCAGTTACCCCATCCTGATCGGCCCCGGCCTGCTGGACTCGCCGTCCGCGTTTGACCCCGCCGGCGCTGGCAGCAGTGCGCTGATCGTCACCAACACCACCGTCGGACCCTTGTACGCCGACCAGCTGGCCCGCGTGCTGGCGCCACGCCACAGCGCGGTGCGCCAGCTGGCGCTGCCCGACGGTGAGCAATACAAAACCTGGGAAAGCCTGAATCGGATTTTTGACGAGCTGCTCGGCCACGGCGCTGACCGCAAGACCACGCTGTACGCATTGGGCGGCGGCGTGGTGGGCGACATGACGGGCTTTGCCGCCGCCTGCTACATGCGCGGCGTGCCCTTCGTGCAGGTGCCGACCACGCTGCTGGCGCAGGTCGATTCATCTGTGGGTGGCAAGACGGCCATCAACCACCCGCTGGGCAAAAACATGGTGGGCGCCTTCTACCAGCCGCAGGCCGTCATCTGCGACCTGGACACGCTCAAGACCTTGCCGCCGCGCGAGATGTCGGCGGGTCTGGCGGAAGTCATCAAGTACGGCCCGATCGCCGACATGGCCTTCTTCGACTGGATCGAAGCGCACATCAACGCGCTGCGCGCCGGCGACCCGGCGGCGCTGGCCCACGCCGTGCGCTGCAGCTGCGAGATCAAGGCGCATGTCGTCGGCCAGGACGAGCGTGAAGCTGGCCTGCGCGCCATCCTCAACTTTGGCCACACCTTCGGCCACGCGATGGAAGCGGGCATGGGCTACGGCGCCTGGTTGCACGGTGAAGGCGTGGGCGCGGGCATGGTGATGGCAGCCGAGCTGTCGCGTGAACTGGGCTTGGTCGACGCCGCTTTCGTCCAGCGCTTGCGCCGCCTGATCGAGCGCGCCGGCCTGCCGGTGCGCGGCGCCGTCATCGACACCACCGACAACGCCGGCCGCTACCTGGAACTGATGCGCGTCGACAAGAAAGCCGAGGGCGGCGAGATCCGCTTCGTCGTCATCGACGGCCCCGGCCGTGCCGCCGTGCGCGCCGCGCCGGACGCGCTGGTGCGCCAGGTCATCGACCGCTGCTGCGCCGCCTGATACGCGCCGTGCCGGTCGAAACTATGATTTTGCTAGCTGCCCGCGCAATCTGCACTAGGGCCAGAGCCTGATTTGACTGAAAAAGCCGTTAGCCTGGCCGCCTACGCCAGCGACCCTGCCCAGTCGCGCGGCCGCCTGCACCCCAGCGCGCCGGCGCCCACGCGCAATGCCTTTCAGCGCGACCGCGACCGCATCGTCCATTCCACCGCGTTCCGCCGCCTGGTCTACAAGACCCAGGTATTCGTCAACCACGAAGGCGACCTGTTCCGCACGCGCATGACGCATTCGCTGGAGGTCGCGCAACTGGCGCGCTCCATCGCGCGGCCGATCGGCCTGCACGAAGATTTGGTGGAAGCGATTGCGCTGGCGCACGACTTGGGTCACACGCCCTTCGGCCACGCCGGGCAGGACGCGCTCAACGACTGCATGGCCGCGCACGGCGGGTTTGAGCACAACCTGCAAAGCCTGCGCGTGGTCGACCATCTGGAGCACCGCTACCCCGACCACGACGGCCTCAACCTCACGTTCGAGACGCGCGAAGGCATCCTCAAACACTGCTCGCCGGTCAACGCCCGCAAGCTGGAAGCGGCCGAGCCCGGCGGCGTCGCCCGCCGCTTCCTGGACCGCACCCAGCCCAGCCTGGAAGCGCAACTGGCCAACCTGGCCGACGAGATCGCCTACAACGCGCACGACATCGACGACGGCGTGCGCTCCGGCCTGCTGACGTTGGACCAGGTGCAGGCCGTGCCGCTGTTCGCGCAGCACATGGCCACCGTGCAGCGCGACTTCCCCACGTTGCAGGGGCGGCGCGTGCTGTACGAATCCATCCGCCGCATGCTGTCGGCCCAGGTGTACGACGTGATCGCCGCGACGCAGGCCGCCATCGCCGCCGCGGCGCCTGTTGATGCCGATGCCGCGCGCCGCGCCGGCCCGCTGGTGCGCTTTGGCGACGCCATGCGCGCGCAGTCGGCTGAACTGAAGCGCTTTCTCTTCGCCAACCTGTACCGCCACCCGCAGGTGACCGACACCACCGCGCGCGGCCGCCAGGTGGTGCGCGAACTGTTCGCCGCCTACCTGGCCGCCCCGGACGAGCTGCGCCCCAGCTTTGCCCAGCGCCCTGACCGCGAACGCGCCGTCGCGGACTACATCGCCGGCATGACCGACCGCTTCGCCCTGCGCGAGCACGAGCGCCTGACCGGGCAGCGTTTGCTGAGTTGACGCCGTGCCTGAGTTGGCCCATGGGCCTGCGAACGGGTGCGTATTGACCGCGCCCATCACCGCGACCTGCTGACGCGCCGAGATTGCCCAAGTGGCGTCCGTGCCACCCTGTGCAACAGCACCCAGCGCCGATGCCCCCGTTCCAGCGTCGTCCGGCGGCGCGCGGCATGATCGCAGCATGACGCCCTCCGCCGCACCTACCACCCACCCGCGTGCCGCCGCCTGGATCGTCATCCTCGCCGGCGTCAGCGCCGCGCTGCACGTGGGCAAGCTCCCGCCGGCGATCCCGGCGCTGCAGGCCGAACTGGGCCTGACGCTGGTGCAGGCGGGCTTTCTGCTGTCGTTGGTGCAGCTGGCGACCATGGCGCTGGGGCTGGTGGCCGGCTTATTGGCGGACGGCATCGGGCTGCGCCGCTGCGTGCTGATCGGCCTCAGTGTCCTGGTGTTGGCGGGCGCGGCGGGCGGCTTCATGCACAGCGCCACCGGCTTGCTGGTGCTGCGCGCGGTGGAAGGCGTGGGCGTGCTGCTGGTCACGGTGCCCGCGCCCAGCCTGGTGCGGCGCAACGTGCCGCCGACGCAGCTGACGCGCATGCTCGGCTTCTGGGGCGCCTTCATGCCGTTCGGCACGGCGGCGGCGCTGCTACTGGGTCCGGCGGTGATTCCCTGGGGCGGCTGGTCGGGGTGGTGGTGGCTGGTGTCGGCGTTTTCGGCGGTGATGGCGGTCTGGGTCTGGTGCGGTGTACCGGCCGACGCACGGGCCAATGGCGCGGCCCAAGGCAGCGCGGCGACACCCTGGCCGGCGCGCCTGCGGCAGACCTTGCGCAGCCTGGGTCCCTGGTTGGGCGCGGGCACCTTTGCCGTGTATTCGGCGCAGTGGCTGGCGGTCGTGGGCTTCCTGCCTTCGCTGTACCAGCAAGCCGGCTGGGGCGGCGCGCGTGGCGCGGTGCTGACCGCGGGTGTGGCGGGTGTCAACATCTTCGGCAACGTGCTGGCCGGGCGCCTGCTGGCGCGCGGCGTGCCGGCGCACCGCCTGCTGTGGGCCGGTTTTGGCGCGATGGCGCTGGGCGCGGTGCTGGCGTTTTCTGATCTGACCGCGGGCAGCGCCGTGCTGCGCTACGTGGGCGCGCTGCTGTTTTCGGCCATCGGCGGGCTGATCCCCGGCACGCTGTTCGGCTTGGCGCCACGCCTGGCACCGGGCGAACACAGCATTGCCACCACCGTCGGGCTGATGCAGCAGCTGTCGGCCGTGGGGCAGGTCGGCGGGCCGCCGCTGGCCGCGTGGTTGGCCGCGCAGGTCGGCGGCTGGCAGCTGACCTGGGTGATGACCGGCGCTTGCTGCGCCGCGGGCGCGTTGCTGGCCGCGCTGATCGGGCAGCGCCTGCGGCGTTCATAGCCAAATGGGCCGGTGGCGCTACAACCACCTGCGCGGCCAGCTATGTTTTTAAGAGTAAGTGGGCAGCCAAGACAAGGCACAATAGCGGCATGAACGCTGCCACCGCTGCCCCCTTGGGTGACGACGCCCTGCGCGCCGCCGTCATCGCCGACACCCAACGCTGGCTGGAGCGCGCGGTGATCGGCCTGAACCTGTGCCCCTTCGCCAAGGCGCCGCAGGTCAAAGGCCAGGTGCACTACGCCGTCTGCCTGTCGCCCGAGCCCGAAGCGCTGTTGCTGCAACTGCAGGACGAGTTGAACGCCCTGGCCGACGCCGACCCTGAAGCGCGCGAAACCACGCTGCTGATGGTGCCGCGCCAGATGGCCGACTTTCTGGCGTTCAACGACTTCCTGGACGCGACCGACGCCATGCTGGAAGACCTGGGCCTGGAAGGCGAGCTGCAGGTCGCGCCCTTTCACCCGCACTTCCAGTTTGACGGCACCGAGCCGGACGACATCGGCAACGCCACCAACCGATCGCCGTACCCGACGCTGCACCTGCTGCGCGAAGAAAGCATCGACCGCGCGGTCGAGGCTTTTCCTGAGGCCGAAGAAATCTTCGAAGGCAACATCGCCAAGCTGGAAAAGCTGGGCGCCGCCGGCTGGGCCGCGTTGGACGTGGGCCCGAGCGTGCCCGAAGACCAGCGCTGAAGCGCGCAGCCAAAGACGAGCACCGCGCCATGTGGACCACCGTGCACCGTGAGATCAGCCCTTGGGACGCGCACATCGTCGCGGGCTTGCTGCAGGCCGAGGGGTTGACGCCCTTTCTGCATTCGGTGCAGCACGTGGGTGCCAACTGGCCGATGTCGCTCATGCTCGGCATGGTGCGCGTACAGGTGCCGCTGGCAGAAGCCGATGCCGCACGCGCCGTGCTGCAGGCTTGGCGCCAGGGTGAGTACGACGCCGCGCTCACCACCGAACAAGCGCTGCCCGGCGCCGTGCACTGCCCGCGCTGCCAGCAGTACCGCTGGCGCATGCAGCGCAGTGGCTGGGCGCGCATGCTGGACGTGTTCTGCGGTTTCTTTTTTTCAGGTTCGATCTTTGTGCCCGAAGTGGCGGGCCGCCGCTGCGGTGGCTGCGGCCTGCGCCAGACCCTGGCCGAGATGGATGAAGGGACGCCGGCATGAACACGCCCACCCGCAAGGAACAGCGCAAGACTACAAAAACAGGAGCTGGCCGCGCAGAAGGCACTAAGGCCGCAGGCCCAAAAGATGCTGAATCGGCGGTACGCGCCGAATTGCGCCCAGGCCAGTCGATCGAGCTGCTGAAAGCCCTGCACATCCTCACGCGCGACGGCCGGCTCAACCAGGATTCGCGCCGCAAGCTCAAGCAGGTCGAACACCTGGTGCAGTTCATCGAGAAGCAGATCGCCGAGCTGGCGCCGCACGGCGCCGAGCTGACGCTGGCCGACCACGGCGCGGGCAAGTCTTACCTGGGTTTCATCCTGTACGACCTGTGCCTGAAGGCCGCCGGCAGCGGGCGCGTGTTCGGGATCGAAACGCGGGGCGAGCTGGTGGAGCGTTCGCGCGCGCTGGCCGACCAGCTGGGCTTTGGGCGCATGGATTTCCTGGCCATCAGCGCCGCCGATTCGGCGCACGACGCGGCGCTGCCCGAGCGCATCGACGTCGTCACCGCGCTGCACGCCTGCGACACGGCGACCGACGACGCCATCGCCTTCGGGCTGGCCAAGCAGGCGCAGGCCATGGTGTTGGTGCCCTGCTGCCAGGCCGAGCTGGCCGCCAGCCTGCGCCAGAACAAGGCGCTGCAGCTGTCGCGCACGCCGCTGGCCGAGCTGTGGCGCCACCCGCTGCACACGCGCGAAATGGGCAGCCAACTGACCAACGTGCTGCGCTGCCTGTACCTGGAATCGCAGGGCTACAGCGTGACCGTGACCGAGCTGGTCGGCTGGGAACACAGCCTGAAAAACGAGCTGATCATCGCCCGCTGGACCGGCCAGAAAAAGCGCAGCGCGGCCGAACGGCTGAAGGCGTTGCTGGCCGAGTTTGGGTTGCAGGGGCTGCTGCCGTTGCGTTACCCACGGCTGGCGGAGGCGGCGCCGAATGGGGCAGAAGGCGCGGTGGCCGAGGCGCGGTAAGCACTAACGGCGCGCGCTTGGCCGTACGGTGCCCGGTTGGCCAAGACGGCTGCCGGCCAGCGCCGCGCTGGCGAACTCGATCTCACCAACAAAAACGCCCGCAGCGCGCTGCGGGCGTGGGGCGGGCGCTGAGCCGCTCAGTGCGTTGCCAGCCGGTCTTCGACCTCGCGCACGCCCGGCACGCGGCGGGCGGTGTCGATCGCCAGGCCGAAGGCCGGTTGGCCGGCGATGGGGGTGCCGCTCAGGCGGATCACGCCGGTGCTGGGCGATTCGACCAGGATGCTGGTGCCCAGGCGCCGGTCGGCGCGGAAGGCGGCCTGCACGCGCCGCACCATGTCTTCGCGTTGGGCGCTGGCGGCGCGGTTGTAATCCTCGGTCGCCTGTTCCGGCGTGCGACCACCGGGGTAGCGGCCGTCCGGGTAGCGCCCGTCGGGGCGACGGCGGTTGTCGGGGTAGCGGCCATCGGGGTAGTACCGACCATCGTTCGGGTTGTAGCGGCCGTCGTTGGGGTAATAGCGGCCTTCGTTGGGCGGGTAGTAACGCCCATCGGAATAACCCCCGTTGTCGGGGTAGTAGCCGCCACCGGGGTAATAGCCATCGGAGGCGCAGGCGGACAGCAGCGCAGCGGCGCTCAGAGCCAGCGCGGTGGGGACGAACAGACGACGTGACATCGCGGCTTCCTCTCAAGAATGAAACGTTTCGAATTCATATTACGCGCGCGCCCCCCACCGCGCCGTCAGCCAGCGCCGACAGATGCGGGCGCGCGGGTGCCCGCGCGTGACTTTGACCGCGAAAGCGGGGGTTGATACCGCTGGATACAGGGCGCGGTGGCGGTGGCGGTGGCGGTGGCGGTGGCGGTGGCGGTGGCGGTGGCGGTGGCGCGTCGGGCGATGGGCGATGGGGCGCACAGGCGTCGCGCACCCGGGCATTCGGCGGCCGTCCGCTCAAGCTGGCGCGTTCAGGGGCGCGTTGGGGTGGGTGCTGACGGCGCCCAGCGCCCGCCTGAACAGCGCGCCACGCCGCCCAGGTCGTTGCGCGACTGCACCTGCGCAAAGCCCGCCGCGGTCAGCAAACCGCGCACGGCGGCGGCCTGGTCCCAGCCGTGTTCCAGCAGCAGCCAGCCGCCCGGGCGCAGGTGCGCGGGCGCGTGGGCGACCAGGTGGCGCAGGTCGTCCAAGCCGTCGGCGCCGCTGACGAGGGCCGCGCGCGGCTCGTGCGCCAGTGCGGGCAGGTGGGCGTCGCCTTCCGCGATGTAAGGCGGGTTGCTCAGCACCAGATCGAACCGTTGGCCTGCCACCGGTGCAAACCAGCTGCCGTGGTGCAGCGCCAGCGGCAGGCCCAGCCGGTCGGCGTTGGCGCGGGCGACGGCCAGGGCGTCAAGGCTGGCGTCGACGGCGGACACGCGCGCCTGCGGCCGCTGCTGGGCGACGGCCAGGGCGATGGCGCCGCTGCCCGTGCCCAGGTCCAGCACATCGGCCGCGGCGCCCGGCGGCAGCAGGGTCAGCGCCCAGTCGACCAGGGTTTCGGTGTCGTCCCGCGGGTCGAGCACGCGCGCGTCGACCTGCAGCGTCAGCCCGTGGAAGGCCTTGTGGCCGACCAGGTAGGCGATGGGCTCACCCTGCAAGCGCCGCGCGGCCAGGGCTTGCAGCCGGTCGGCGGCGAGCGGGGGCAGGGCGTCGCCATCGTGCGTCAGCAGCCAGGTGCGGGCGTGCGTGGGCTGGCCCAGCACGTGCAGCAGCAGCATCTGCGCCTCCAACCGCGGCAGGCCGTCGGCCGCCAGGCGGCGCAGGGCGTCGGCCAAGCTGGCCGGGTGGGCGGATTCGGCGGGCAAACTACTCACAAAAATATAGCTGCCTGCGCTGATGGTTGTAGGGCGAAGCGCTGAAATCGGTGAAAAAATCGTGACGGCGACGCGGGGCGCAGCCTGGGGCCATCAGGGCGCGGTCAGCCGGTCGACCACGTTGGTGACGCCGGTCACGCTGCGCGCGGTCTGCACGGCCAACTGCCGTTCGTTGGGCGAGGGCACGTGGCCGCTCAGCACGATCAGGCCGCCCTCCAGCCCCTCGACCTGCACGCCCGTCAGGCTGGGCTGCGCGGCCAGGGCGCTGCGCACCCGGTCGGCTACGCGTTGCGAACCCGCGGTCGAGCCCGACACGCCGTCGAACACCTCAGGCGCCTTGCTCAGATCCGGCACCGGGATCTCGATGCGCTGCGGCGTCGCGCCCCAGGGCGTGCCGCCGCTGCAGCCGGCCAGCAGCAGCGCGAGCGCGCCCGCTGCGGCGCAAGCCAGCGGCCCGTGGGCACTGAGGCGCGCTGCGCGGGATTGGGTAACGGTGGATGGGCGAGACGGCAACTTCGGGTCACGCATGGGGAAACTCCATTCTTTCAAGCGCCGTTTGGCGCCAGGCGGCGCCAGCGTCGGCGTGCAACGCAGCGCCCATGATAGGGCGCGGCGGCGGCCAGGGCACGTCAGGCGTTGACTTCCAGCTCGGCCATCAATTCGGCTTCGCGCGCGCCGCGCAAGGCGTCCACCACGTCCTGCAGGTCGCCTTCCATGATCAGCGTCAGCTTGTACAGCGTCAGGTTGATGCGGTGGTCCGTCAGCCGACCCTGCGGGAAGTTGTAGGTGCGGATGCGGTCGCTGCGGTCGCCGCTGCCGATCAGGCCCTTGCGCGTCGCCGCTTCCTTGGCCATGCGCTCGGTGCGCTCCTTTTCCTGTAGCCGTGCCTGCAGCACCCGCAAGGCCTGCGCCTTGTTGGCGTGCTGGCTGCGGCCGTCCTGGCATTCGGCGATTATGCCGGTGGGCAGGTGCACCACGCGCACGGCCGAATCGGTCTTGTTGATGTGCTGGCCGCCCGCACCGCTGGCGCGAAAGGTGTCGATGCGCAAGTCGGCCGGGTTGAGCGTGATCGCCTCGGCCTCATCGGGTTCGGGCATCACCGCCACCGTGGCCGCGCTGGTGTGGATGCGGCCTTGCGTTTCGGTCACCGGCACGCGCTGCACGCGGTGCCCGCCCGATTCAAAGCGCAGGTGGCCATACACCTCTTCGCCGTCGATGCGCAGCACCAGTTCCTTGTAACCCCCCAACTCGGCCGGCGATTCGCTCATCACCTCCACGCGCCAGCCCTGGTTGGCGGCGTAGCGCGTGTACATGCGCGCCAGGTCGCCCGCGAACAGCGCCGACTCGTCACCGCCCGTGCCGGCGCGGATTTCCACGAAGGCTGGGCGCGCGTCGTCCGGGTCCTTGGGCAGCAACATGCGCTGCAGCTCGGCCTCCAGCTCGGTCAATTCCGCTTCGCTGGCGGAGATCTCCTCGCGCGCCATGTCGGCCATGTCGGGGTCGGCCAGCATGTCCTGCGCCGCCGCCAGATCGCCCTCACGCTGCTGAAACCGAGCCCAGCGCTCGGCCACGGCCGACACCTCGGTGTGCTCGCGCGACAGCTTCATGAACTGCGCCATGTCGGCCATGATGTCCGGACGGGTGAGAAGAAAGTCGAGCTCGGTCAGGCGCTCGGCGTAGCGGGCC
Organism: Pseudomonadota bacterium; assembly: GCA_023442945.1. Lineage (GTDB taxonomy): Bacteria > Pseudomonadota > Gammaproteobacteria > Burkholderiales > Burkholderiaceae_C > Ottowia. The sequence continues at coordinate 23,721 of JAEZWW010000102.1, forward strand.
AGTTGGTGTCGGATGGATGGGCGCATAGCAGCCCGCATTGTCGCGCCATGGCCCGTTGCACTTCGGCGGGCGCGGTGTGACAAATGCCCGCACTTCCGACCAGCGGCGCGCTGCACGTGCCCAGCGGCCTTGAGTCTGGGGTTACAGACCCGGGAGAATGTTCACATGCTGTTTCCTACCCGTCGTCCGCCCGAGCGCGGCTTCACATTGATTGAGCTGCTGGTGGTCATCGCACTCGTCGCTGTGATGGCCGCGCTCGCTGCACCGTCGTTTCGCGACTTCATTGTGCGTCGAAAGCTGGAGTCGGTCACCAGCGAGTTCCAGAGCGACATCATGAGAGCGCGTACGACGGCAATGAATAAGAACATCTGCGTCACGATGTGCATGAGCAGCAATGCGGGCAATACCAATCCCACGTGCGCAACGTTGGGCGACGATTGGCAGCCAGGGTGGATCATTTTTCTGAATCCTGCGTGCAGCGCAACTACGACGGTAGTTCCTGCAGACCCTGCAGATCCGCCGGCGCCCAGCCCGCGAATCAATTTGATTGGCGCGCGTGTTGGGACAAATACATCTATTTTTCTGAACGACATCTCAAACGTCAGAAGATTTACATTTAATCCGAGGGGGGTCAGTGGATTAAGTGGCGCGGCAGAATTTGACTCGGTCTATGTTTCAACAGGCAACCCGTTGACAGAGAAATATGCGAAAAATGTTTGCGTGGATGCCTTATCCAGGACGCGCACGATTCCAAGCGGGAAAGAGTGTAAGGACTACTGAATATGCAATCGGCTAGGAAAATCGATGGATTTACCCTGATTGAAATGATGGTGGCCATCATCGTCATGTCTATTGGATTGTTAGGTGTTGCGGGCTTGCAGGTGATTTCCTCCAAATACAAAATAAATACGTGGGCGCGCTCAAACGTCTCTGGCTTGGTTTCGGATATTGGCGAGCGCATTCGGGTGAACACAGATGCTGCTGGCACGAATGTGATGCAAGGCGGTGTGACGATGCCTTCTGAATATAAATTGGACAAAAATAGTTCGGTTCATACCTGGGCCGGGCAACAGGCTGATGCCTTGGCGATCACGAAGGATTGCACGACGACTGCGTGCACTGCCAGTGAGCGCGCCACTTACGATTTGTTGGCTTGGCGCCGTCAGGCACGGGCCCAATTGCCGCAAGGCGCTGCATGGTTGGAGGGGGATAAAGGCGCGGGTTTTGATGTGACGCTCATGTGGTTCGATAAGGAGTTCACAGACAAGGTCGGTTCGGTGGACGCAAACGACGCCACCAATGTTCGAAGCCTGCAGAAGTCACGTGTTTGTGATGGCACGGAACAGGGCTTTGCTCAACAAAGCTGCTGTCCGGCAGACGCAGACGCCCCAGAAGGCGTGCGATGCGCTCGCTATAGGTTTGTGCCATGACCGTACTTGGTTTGAATGCAATTCGATTTCGCCAGCGTGGCCTCACGATGGTTGAGCTGTTGATCGCATTGGCCATTAGCCTGGTCTTGGTGCTGGCGGCCACCTATGTGTTTTTGGCGACCCGCCAGTCTGATCGAGCGCTGGAGCGCACCAGCGATGCCCAAGAGACGGGAGTATACGTTTTGCAGTTGCTAGGACGTGAGATCGCCAATGCAGGCTATTACCCAGCCACTCGCGCCCCGATCGTAGGAAATGCGAGTGATCCTGCGGACAAGGATATTACACAAGTAGGAATGATTGATACCTATCCGCCGCTGCAACACATCCCGCGCCGGCCCACCGACTGGATGAACACGGGAGCGGGGTGGCCGCCCGCTGCTTTCATGACCAGCATTTACGGCTGTGACAATGCGTCTTTTGATACAGCCAGCAGTACCTGTGGGGCCACCGCCGCGGGTATGGGCGACACGATTGTTATCAACTCGTTTACCAGTGACATTGCGAGTGGGACAACCTCTGGTATCGGTAGTCGCTATGACTGTACGGGCGCTATCGTCGATAAAGATGAAAACGGCGCTACTGATGCCCGGAAGAAAAATACCGGTGGGAACCCTCCACTAGTTCCGCACACGAGCGAGAATGCCAGCCTTCCGCCGCAGTCTCCTCTCTTTGTGTCTAACCGCTATGCAATGAAGCCTGTGAAGATCGCAATGGATCAATCTGACCTCACGTCTAACAGCTTGGCCTGCAGCGGAAATGGCAGTGCTGCCCATGGGAAGACAGTCACCACCGCGTACCAGCCGATCGTTTCAGGATTGACCGACTTAAAGTTCAGTTACGGTGTGTATGCCGATGACAAATCGTTGGTCCCTGCGCGATTTTATACCGCCACTGAGGTGGGGGCTTTGTCAGCGGTGTTGGTCAATGGCCAATCCCTGAATGGATGGCAGCGAGTCTCTGCCGTGCGGGTCTGTGTCTTGACCCAAACCTTGGGCGGTGGCACGCGTCTAGCTGACAAAGCGGGGGCTCCGCGCACCTACCGAGACTGCTCAGATACGGAAAAAAATCAACCTGCAGGCTCTACCATTACCCGCTACACACAGGTTTTTGGTCTGCGCAATGCGCTAAAACAGACGTTCTGACCATGCGACGCTACCGCTTCATTTTTGTCGCAAATCCTGAGATTCTGAGCAGTCGCAGTGCGGTGTCGCAACATGCCCAACGTGGGGTTGCGTTGGTGGTCGTCATGGTTCTTCTAATTGCGATTTCTGGCATCAGTGCGTGGACAGTTCGACGCTCCATGCTGGGTGAAAACATGGCGCGAAATCAGATTGATCAACAGGCAGCGAGGCAGGCGGCGGAATCGGCGTTGCGCGATGCCGAGCGGGACATCATGAATACATCGGCGACGTTGCTAATGAACGCGTCGTGTTCTCGGAGTGTTACAGAATTCAATCCCAATATGTTCAAGGCCGACTGCAGCCTTGGACTCTGCATGAAACCGGACGCAGACTACAACACGGTCAACTGGGCAAATGCGAGCGCAAGCAACCAAGATGTTGCGGAGCCTTGGTGGCCTAGGAGCAAAGGCGGCCGTTGGAATGAGACCATAGGCGACAAGCCCGATCGGACGGCCGCAACGACCGACGTCGGACATTGCAACTTTACTGGCGGCGTGCCATTTGGGACGTTCACTGGGGCGCCGGCGATAAAAAGCGTCGCGCGACAGCCGGAATATATTATTGAGACATTTAGAAGAAAAAATGTACGAATTAACTTGGCGGAATCGCAAGTGAGTTCGGGGGGGGAATACGCCAATCAGTGGTCGACCATGTATCGAATCACTGCGCGAGGTTTCGGATATTCCAGCAAAACCCAGGTGGTTTTGCAGACAATTTATTTTCCGTGATCAAATTGATGAGAAAAAATTCGATTGACGGAGCGGGAGTAAAATGATGGATTGCAAAAAAATACTGCCGGCGTTCCTGGCGCTGGGATGTGTTCACGTGGGTGCCAGCGCGGCGCCCTATGACGTGTCGCTGCCGCGCATCGCTGTACCGCCGAACGTTGTCTCTACGCCAAACAAGCCGATGATGATGTTGGCTACGTCCAAGGACCATACCTTATTTGGGCCTGTTTATAACGACTTCGAAGATTTGGAGGGTGACGGAACGATTGATACAACGTTCAAGCCAACCTTTAAATACTATGGTTATTTTGACGCTGTCAAATGCTATACCTATGATGCCGGCGGCCTATTTGTTCCGAGCAGTATGGCTACCCTGACCGGGGACAAGCGCTATACCTGCGGCGGTGCAGCATGGAGTGGCAACTTCCTCAATTGGGCAACCATGACGCGCATGGACGTTGTCCGCAAGATGCTCTACGGCGGAAAGCGTAGCACGGATACCGCAACGGCAACAGTCACTGCTGGGCAAGTCACAGCTGTAACTGGCTCCAAGACAATATTGGAGCGCGCCGGTCTATCGCAGGATGCACATTCCTTTGTGAAATTCTACGCCGGCACGGATATTGCCGACTATACCCCATTCACAACGGCAAGTTTGACAAAAACCACCGGAGCTAATGCGAACAAGTATGCGGGCTTGAGCATATGCAGTCGCTCGGACGGCAATTCGAATGGTGGCGTCACCCCTCAAATTCGTATGGTCAAAGGAAATTATCTCCTTTGGGCGACGATTCCTAAACTGGTTTGTCGCTGGGCTGATGAAAATCCAGCAAACTTCACCGCAAAATCGGCAAGGTATTACAAAGATGTGGATAAGGGGAATGGGGTCATATCTCACGAGGTGAACCGACCTGATCGAGCGATTGATGGTGCTAGCTACAGTTCAATTGGTCCGGAGCTTACAGTTCGCGTGGAGGTGTGCAAGCCGAACCTGTTGGGAGAGGAGCGGTGTCAGGCGTATCCACCACAGTTGAAAGATAACTATAAGCCTTACGGAATTTTCCAGGAATTTGCCATGCCCCCCGATGCGACGTCAGCAGCACGGGTCGAGTTTGGTGTTCTCAGCGGAAGCTACGACCAAAACCTGAAGGCTGGGGCGCTTCGGAAGAATATGGGCGATTTCCTAGATGAAATCAATCCAGCGACGGGAGTCTTCTGCCATTCTGCCGGGACGACTGGTTGTGCAACAAAACTGCCCAGCCCAGACAACCGGAAGACTGGTCAAGGTGCGATCAAGGCTATCGACTCCTTCATTCTGTACGGAAACAATGGCGCGTATCCTGGCGCCGGTGTATTTCCAGAAGGCATGACAGCAGGCGGGGTACCAGCGTGGGGGAACCCCATCGGGGAGATGCTGGTGCAAACATACCAATATTACGCGGGGCAAACGTCGTCAAACCCATCGTCGACTGGGAAAGATTCTGCGATTGGTTTGTTGCAGCAAACGTGGCTTGATCCGCTTGACAAGACCAATACCAATCGAACCAATCTGTACGGTAATCCGATCTGCCGACCAATGTACTCGATGGCATTGTCCAGTAGCACTCTGAGTTTCGATGGGATGGATGGAACGACGGCTTCAGACGCGGATTTAACGACGGTTTTCAATGCTCTTCCGAATCGCGCTAAGGGTCTCAATCAATTCACCGATGATATTGGGGCTGCAGAGGGGATTCATGGCACAAAACGTTCAGTCGGTTCAGTTACGGGAACTTGGGGCGATACGTGCGCGGCGAAAACTGTAACGGCGCTGTCCCAGGTAAGTGGTGTGTGTCCGGAAGGGCCGGCAATTGGCGGTACTTATAAAGTCGCCGGAGCTGCATTGTCGGCCAATACCTCGAAAATCAGGACGATAGCTACCCCTCCAGTAGATCTGAACAAGGTTCAAGACGCGTTGAAAGTTAAGACCCTGACGGCTTCCCTTGCCGGGGGGTCCGCCCGGGTTGAGGTGCCTATTCCTGGCAAGCCGGGGCAATTTGTCTATATCACACCCGAGGGTCTTTGGAACGCGGGCAAGGCATCAGGAAAGCCGATGCCAGGCGCCATCTTGACTTTCAACTCCATCACGGCGGGTAAAACTGCCGCCGGCAATCCGTACGGGGCATTTATTGTTACCTGGAACGATACCCAGTTTGGTGGTGACTATGACATGGACATCGTTGGATTTATCCGATATGAGGTTGTGGCCGACGCGACCAGTCCTTCGGGCTACAGCATCAAGGTGACGACCGATATTACCGATGCAGAAGCTGGATGGACGGGGTTGCACGGATTCAGCATTATTGGAACCAATAAGGATCAACGCTATTTGACGCACATGCACAACAGTGCAAATCAAGGCCCATTTTCTGGGGCTGAGGGTTTCCTGTGCGGTGATAGTGCCTTCAAGGCGGCGAATGCGAAGGCCTGCGACGGCACCACCGCCGCGTGGAATGCGCCAGATTCGCCCGTGACGCTGACTTTTCAAATGCTCGGCGCGAGTTCGGTTACCTTGAACGACCCACTTTGGTATGCTGCGAAGTACGGTTATTTTCCGTCCAGTGTCAAGGCGGCCGACGACACCTACAGTGACATCGCCATGCCACCCAATCAAGATGCGTGGGACCATTACAAGGCAGACGGGTCCGTTGGGCAGGATGGTGTTCCCGATGGCTACTTTTTGGCGCGTCGCCCGGACATCCTTGAGCAGCAACTCCGTCGCGCCCTGACCGGCCTAGCGGATTCGGCTAACGCAGCGCCCGCCACCTCTTCGGCGCAGTTGCTTGCGGATGGGTTCAAATACACCGTTGGCTTTAGCACCGAATCCATTACCGGAGAGTTGGAGGCCTACCAAGCTGACGCAGATGGAAACTTTGCTACGGCACCGACTTGGAATGCGGGAACTCGATTGAAGACGGATGGTGCAGCTGGTCGAAATATTATTACGAATAGCGGCAATAGCACTGGCGCCGGCCTGCCATTTGTGTGGGGGTCTTTGAGCGCTAATTACAAGACGCAGATGACCACAGCAAGTAATAATGTTATGACGGGTGCGAATGCGCAAATCGTACTGGACTATATCCGGGGAGATCAGTCGAAAGAAGGTGCGAACGGCCTCCGTGAGCGCGGATCTAATCTCCTCGGGCCGATTGTAAACGCCGAGCCGTGGGTTCAGCGACCGCCAGAAGCCTTGATTTCAGGTGATGGCTACGGTCAGCATTTTGCGGATCATTCCAACAGAAAATCGCTCCTCTGGGCGGCGGCCAATGATGGCATGGTTCACGCCTTTGACCCAAATGACGGTGGGAAAGAGGTATTTGCGTATGTTCCTGGAGTATTAGCGAATCGCTTAGCCGAGATTCCATTGCAGCGGGGTGGTCCAGCAGGGGCGAGGACGCAATTGAATGGGTCCAATTTTGTTTCTGGAACAGCGGAAAGTAAGCCAACGGGCACGGTGTGGGCTTACGTGGATAGCAGTCCGTTTACGGCTGATGTGAAAGTTGGAACTGAATGGAAAACTTATCTTTTTGGTTCATTGGGTCGTGGCGGCCGTGCTGTGTACGCGTTAGATGTCACAGACCCGAATTCAATGACGGAGGGCAATGCTGGGAGTATTTTTAAGTGGCAATTCACTTCTGATGATGACTTGGATGACAAGGGAAATGTGGCTGGAGATTTGGGCTATGTTTCAATGGGAAAAATTCTTCGTCACGCCAATACCAATCAGGCCATGCCTATTGTTAAGTTAAACAATGGCAAGTATGCCCTGCTATTGGGTAATGGGCAAAAATCTTCTTCTGGGAAATCAGTGCTCTTTATCTTGTATATGGATGGCCCTAGCGGAGCGAGTTGGACTGGGCGCTACAAAAAGATTGTGGCGGACACAGGCGCTAACAATGGTTTGGCCATGCCCAATTGGGAGGACTACGACGGTAACGGCACGGCAGACGTGATCTACGCTGGGGATCTGCAAGGCAATATGTGGAAGTTTGATGTTTCCGACACGGATGACACTAAATGGGATGTCGCCTTCAAGGATGGCGGCGTCAACAAGCCGCTGTACCGTGCGACCCATGTCGATCCAACTACCAAAGCGGTTACAGGATTGCCCATCACGACGATTCCGCAACTGGTTTACCGAGGTCAGGGTGGTCTCACGGTAAACTTCGGGACGGGTAACGCCTTTGAGGATGCTAATTTTCCGAACACCGCAGTGCCACAGCGCTTTTATGGAATCTGGGATCGCCCCGGGTTGGGTTTAGGTAAGCCGGGCAATCGTGCTTTGCCCACGGGCTTGGCGACGCTCAAGGAGAGAATTTACGTACGCGACGCCGCAACAGGCTATATCACACTTGACAGTGCGAGCGGAGCCAACGTTGACTACGCGACCCAGGATGGTTGGTACGCCACCTTGCCCGCAAATTCGGAGATGGTTCTCTCGAACCCTGAGTTGAGTGCCGGTGTCGTTGCATTTACATCGGTTCGCCCGAAGTCAAATGCACTTAACTACTGCAGCACATCGCCCGATGCTGCTCTTTACACAGTGGACCCGTTGTCGGGCCGCGCGGATCGACAAACGCAGGGTGTGCTGACTTCAGCCGGATCTCCGACCAATATCATTGGGGGCAATATTGGCGACCAGATCGTTCGCGTGGTCAACGATCGAACGAAAAAGCCGTTCAATCGGAAATGCAAGGACGGTGAGCCGGGCTGCACATGTGAGGGGGCGGAATGCACCAAGGCCGCGACCTGCGGCCCAGGGCAAGCTGCTAAGCGCGTGGTGGGGAAAAAGGCAGACGCGACAATTTGCTACTCCACGGCCCCGCGCGTTCAATGGCGCGAGATACCCGGTTTGAGGACTGATCAATGAAAAAAAGGGTGCAACACCGCGGCTTTACGCTGCTGGAATTGATGATCACCGTCGCTGTGGTGGCCATATTGGCAGCAGTCGCTTATCCGAGCTATACCGAGTTTGTCGCCAAGTCAAAACGTGCAACAACCGTTGGGCTGCTTCAGCAGGCACAGCAGTGGATGGAGCGGTTTTATACCGAAAACTATCGTTACGATAAGAATACTGCTGGGACTCTGGTGACGGACGCTTCGCAATTTCCAGCGTGGTTTTCTGTTTCACCCAAACCCGGCGATGGCAGCGCTGTTTACAATATTGTTGTGACCGCCGGAACGCGCGACAGCTACACCATCAAGGCGACCCGAAAATCAGGGACCAACATGGCCAATGATCGTTGCGGTGACTACACGCTAGATCAGTACGGTCGTAAAAAACTGACCAATTACGACGCTGGAAAGTTTTCTACGGATGCCAAGGCACTAGAGTACTGCTGGAAATAATGGCTTGGGGAGGCGTCAAGACGTAACTCCCTCAATGAGGCATTGTCGTATAGCGCTTTGCTGAATGCAGTCGCGATTTCAGCGTAAAAACAGTCGGCCGATAGTATCCGCTGCGCTATTTCGGTGCTCTGGGGTACTGGCATTCAACTCCGCCATCGCCCCATGCAACATCTTCTGCGTCAGCCCGCGGGATAGACCTTCCAACACCGCTTCGATGTCTTCGCCCTTCGCCAGCCGCTTGCGGGCGCGGGCAATTTCAGCGGTGCGCCAAGCATCGGCCTTGGCATTCAACTGCTGAATCAGTGGCACGACACCACCCTGAGGGTCCCGCTGGTCCACCCAGTGCATGAAGCTTTGCACGCCGGCGTCGATGATGGCTTCGGCTTGCGCGACCGCCGCCTGACGGTTGGCTTGGCCGGTGTGGACGACTTGGGCGAGGTCGTCGACGGTGTAGAGGTAAACGTCGTCCAGCGCCTTGACTTCGACCTCAATATCGCGCGGGACGGCCAGGTCGACCATGAAGATCGGGCGGTGACGGCGTTTCTTGAGGGCGCGTTCGACAGCGCCCAGGCCGATGATGGGCAGTTGACTGGCGGTGCAGCTGACGACGGCGTCGAATTCGTGCAGGCGCTCGGGCAGGTCGGCCAGGCGCAGGACTTCGGCGCCAAAGCGGGTGCCCAGCTTTTCGCCGCGCTCCAGCGTGCGGTTGGCGATGGCGATGGATTTGGGGTTGCGCGCGGCGAAGTGCGTGGCGGCCAGCTCGATCATCTCGCCGGCACCGACGAAGAGCACGCGGATTTGCGTCAGGTCTTCGAACAGGTTGCTGGCTAGGCGCACGGCTGCGGCGGCCATGCTGATGGAATGGGCGCCGATTTCGGTGGACGAGCGCACCTGCTTGGCCACCGCAAAGCTGCGCTGGAACATTTGGTTCAGCGTGGTGCCCAGCGCGCCGGCTTCTTCAGCCGCGCGCACGGCGCTTTTCATCTGACCCAGGATCTGCGGCTCGCCCAGAACCATGCTGTCCAGGCCGCTGGCGACGCGGAAGGCGTGGCGGGCGGCTAGGCCGTCGTGCAGCACGTACGTGTGGTCGCGCAGGGCGTGGGCGGGCACGTCACCCGCTTGGGCCAGCCAGTGCAGGGTGTGGTCGAAATCAGGGCTGTCGGACGCGCAATACACCTCGGTGCGGTTGCAGGTGGACAGGATGGCGGCCTCGGGATGCTGCGGGTGCGCCTTGCGCAGCACGCTCAGCGCCGGCGCCATTTGGTCGAGCGCGAACGCAAACCGCCCGCGCAAATCGAGCGGAGCGGTGTTGTGGTTGAGTCCCAATGCCCAGACGGCCATGGGCCGATTATAAAATTGACCTCCGCTTCGCGTGTGAGCGACCGCTCGCAAACTTGACCGACATCAAGAACCATGGATTTCGTCGACCTGTTCTGGCATTTGGCAGGCTTTGTGGCCCCCGCACTGTGGGTGGGCCTGGCGCTGGCGCTGCTGGCCAAGTTTTTCTGGCGAAAAGTGCCTTCAGCCCTAGGGCTGCCTACGCAAGCAGCTATTAATTTCGGAGTTTGCTTGGCCGTGTTGGTGCTGGGCCTGGTGCTGACAGGGCGCGATGGCCGCGTCGTGACCTACGGCGCGATGGTGCTGGCGGCGGCCGCCAGTCAGGCTTGGTTGCTGCGGCGCGGTCGGCGCTGACCGGCGCGTTCACGCCTCCACTGCGCGGCAGACGGCGCTTGCGCCGCCCATTTCAGGCGCTGGCCGAGCCTCTCCTAGTGTCGCCTTGGGTGGCGAACACCGCTCAGTCCGGCGCGAACAAGTCCACCCGGTCCGTCACCACGCCGTCCGTGCCCAGGGCGATCAGGTGCAGGGCTGCCCATTCGTCGTTCACCGTGTAGCTCAGCGCGCGCCAGCCGGCGGCGTGCACGCGGTTGACCAGGGCGGCGTCCCACAGCGCGTGGTTGCAGACGATGGCGCGGCAGCCCAGCTGCGTGGCGATGCCCTCCCAACCGTCCCACAGTGTGTCCAGCAGCAGGCCGCGCGGCAGCTCGGGCGCGGTCTGGGCGGCCGACTGCAGAGCTTCCGGCCGGAAAGACGTGAGCAGAGGCGGCGTCGCGGCGTTGTGCCACCAGCGCGCCGCTGCCTCGGCCACGGCGCGGCCGGTGGCGGCCTCGTGCCCGGGCGTGGGTTTGATTTCCACGTCCAGGTGCAGGCCATTGGCGATGCAGAAGCGCGCCAGGTTGGCCAAGCTGGGCACCGGCTCGCCCGCATAGGCGCGCGAATGCCAGCTGCCCGCGTCCAGCTGGGCCAGTTCCGCCCAGGGCTGGTTGCCGGCGGTGCCCTGGCCGTTGGTCGTGCGCTCCAGCGTGCTGTCGTGCAACAAGAAGGGCACACCGTCGGCCGACAGCTTCACGTCGCATTCGGCCATGCGGTAACCGTGCTGCGCGCCCAGGCGGAAGGCGGCCAGGGTGTTTTCGGGCGCCAATTTGCCGGCGCCGCGGTGGGCGATCCAGAACGGGTAGGGCCAGTCAGGCAGGGTGGGCATGGTGGAGAGCGCTCGCGGATCGTGGGTCGGTTGGGGAGCGGCGGCGGCGCGTGCCTGGGTGCCCTCAGGCGATGGCCAGCGCGATCTTGCCGAACTGCTCGCCCGACTCCAGGCGGCTCAGCGCGGCGTGCACGTCGTCCAATGCATAGCTCTGCTCGATCACCGGACGCACGCCGTGGCGTTGGCAGAAGGCCAGCAGGTCGTGCAGCTCCGACAGGTTGCCCAGCGTCGAGCCCAACACCTGCAGCTGGCGGATGAACAGGCGGCGCAGGTCGGCGCCGGGCTGGTCGCCGCTGGTGGCGCCGCAGGTGACCAGGCGGCCACCGCGCACCAACGCCTTCATGGCGGCGGGCCACACCGCTTCGCCCACGTTTTCAAACACCACGTCCACGCCGCGCCCGCCGGTGGCGGCCAGCGCGGCCTTGGCCACGTCTTCTTGGCTGCTGTCGATGACGTGGTCGGCGCCCAGCGCGCGCGCCGCCGCCAGCTTGGCCGGGTGGCGCGAGGTGACGATGACGCGCGCGCCCAGCGCCTTGGCCAGCTGCAGCCCGGCCAGCGACACGCCGCCGCCGATGCCGAAGACCAGGACCGTTTCCCACGGCTGCAGGCACGCCTGGGTGACCAGCATGCGCCAGGCGGTCAGGTGGTTGACACCCAAGGCCGCGCCTTCGGCAAACGACCAATCATCGGGCAGCGGCACGGCGTTGCGCGCAGGCGCGCAGACGTATTCGGCGAACGTGCCATCGCGGTGCTCGCCCAGCAGCTGGTAGCGCGTGCACAGGACGTCGTCACCGCGCAGGCAGAACTCGCAGCGCCCGCAGGCCACGCCCGGGTACAGCAGCACGCGCTGGCCAGGGCGCAGCGTGGGTTCGTCCGCGCCCACCTCGTCGAGCACACCGGCGCCGTCGACGCCCATGGTTTGCGGAATGCTGTGCGTGATGCCCGCACCGCTGTCGCGCATGTACAGGTCCACGCGGTTCAGCGTGGCCGCGTGCAGGCGCACGCGCACTTCGCTGGGCGCGCGCTGGGGCAGGGGGCGCTCGCCCACGGTGACGACCTCGTTGCCGCCATGGCCGGTCAGGTAAGCAGCTTTCATGGTGAAATCAGCCTCTGGCCCTACAGCTATCTGCGCGACCAGCTATCAAATGAATAGTATTCGAGAGGGCGCAGGCTGCGCCCTAGCTGTCGAGTTGCAATAGGTTGTTCCCGCCGAGTCTTGAAGCGGGAGGCTTGTGGCCCAGGGCCGAGTGGGGCCTTCGGGCGTTGTAGTAACTCAGGAAGGCGGGCAACCAGGCCGTACGCTCGGCGC
>JAEZWW010000035.1 GCA_023442945.1 Pseudomonadota bacterium
CCACGGCGCTGTCCGACGCCGGCCGCGCCGGCGCGGTGGCCGTGGTGGTGCGGCTGCCGCCCAGGTTGCGGTGCGTGGTCGATTCCGGCGCGCCGGGCACGGGCGGCGCTTCGGCGCTGCTGCTGGCGGCGCTGCCGGGCCGGCTGTGGGTGCGCAACTCTTCGACCAGCGCGTCGCCGCTGACGCGGGCGCGCGGGCCTTGCGCGGTCTGGGTGAAGTCGACCTTGCCCTTGAAGCTGGTGTCGGCGCGCAGGATGTCGATGTTCAGCGCGTCGCCAAAGTACGGCTCGAACGCATGCACGGGCAGGCGCACGGCATCGACCTGCCCTTGCGCGCTGAGCACCGGCAGCACGCCGACCTGGCCGCGCCAGGACAGGCGCCCGGGGTCGGACCGGCCGGCGCCCAGGCGCGTGACCAGGTTCAGCTCGATCGGCTTGGCGGCGTTCAAATCGATCTGCTTGGTCGTCAGGTGCAGCTGGGTCAGCTCGGCCCGCACCGGCTCGGCCATGGCCAGGTCCTGCCAGCCGATGCTGCCGTCGTCCACCGCGAATTCGGCGACCTGCACCTTCCAGGGGAAATCGGTCTGCGGGCCGTGCTTGGCGGACGGGGCCTTGGCGGCGGGCTTGTCGGCCGGCTTCTCGGGCGTGACGCCAGCCTGCTGGCGCAGCCAGCGCACGAACATGAAGCGCTGGTCGGCGTCGCGCGCCACGTCCAGCTGCGGCTTGACCAGCGCGACCTTGCCCACGGTGACGGCGCGGCTGCGCAGGTCGACCAGCACCTGGTCCAGCGCCAGCTCGTCCACGCTGCCCAGCACGCCGGGCGCACGGGCGCGGGCGTTGCGCGGGCCCCGCGTGGGCGCGGGCGTGGCGCTGGCGCCGCTGTCGTCGGCCAGCAACAGGTGGCTGAGCACCAGGCGGTCGGCGGCGACCTTGATCTCGGGCGGCAGATCGGCGGCCTTGGGCGGCGCCCATTGCAGGCCGACGTGGGCGTCCAGGTTGCCCGTCAGCTGCGGCACCAGGTGCGGTGCCAGGTAGGGCGCGGCCAGCGCCAGCGGCAGCGCGGCGACACGGGCGTTGACCTCAGCCCCTTGCGGGCTGGCCGTGCCCTGGAATTCCAGTGAGGGCACGGCGCCGATGGCCGAGGCGTGGACGGTGGACGCCGGCGCCGAGGCCGCGCCAGCGGGCGCTGCGGCGGCGGTCGGGGCATTGGCTGTGGTATCGGCTTTGGCGTCGGCCTTGGTCTTGGTCTTGGTCTTGGCGCCGGCCTTGGCGTCGGCGGTGTTGGCGTCCGCCTTGGCAGCGGTTTTCGCGGCGGGCTTGGCAGCGGGCTTCGCAGCCGCTGGCGCCGGCAAGGCTTTGGTCAGCCCTTCGGTGCCGACCAGCGCGGCCGAGCCGTTGAAGGCCACGGCCTGCGCCATCGGCCAGGCGATGCGCTGGACGGCCAGTTCGACCTCGTTCAGGCGCACGGTGGCGGCGGCGCTGGTGTCGCTCAGCGTGGTGTCGTCGGTCACGTCCACGGTGCCGCCGTGCACGGCCAGTGCGTCAACCTGCACCTTCCAGACCGGGGCCGCCGGCTTGGCCGCGCCGGCCGCGGCCGAGGCGCCGGACGCGCGCCGGGCGGCAGCGGACGCGGACGATGCGGGGGGCAGCACGGGCGCGGACGCCGCTGCGGACGCGGTTGCCATCGACGATGCCGCGCTAGCGGCGTTCGCCGACGTTTTGGCATCCAATGTGCCTTCAGCCGTACTGCCATCTGCGCGGACAGCTACTGTTTTAGGAGTATTTGACGCCGGCTCGGACACCAGCAGGTTGATGCGCCCTTCCTTGTCGCGGCGCACGGCGACGTGCGGGTTGGTCAAATCGACCTTGGCCAGGTGGATCTTGCCTTCCAGCGGCCGCACATCGGCCAGTTGCACCTTCAGGCCGTCAAACGCCACGGCGTCGGCGCCCTGCCCGTCCTTGGCCTTGAGGCCGCTGACCTCCAGCCCGCCCAGCACGCGCAGGCTGGGTGCCGGCGTCTGCTCGAAGCCCAGGCGCAGATCGGCGTCGAGCGTGGCCGCTTCCAGCTTGATCGGCAGGCCGGCCGGCACATAGCCCAGGTACGGCGCCAGGTCCAGCTTGCTGAAGCGGAAGGCGGCGTCGGTCTGGCGCGAATCGGTGAAGGGCAGCGCCGAGGCGCTGGAGTCGAACGCGCTGCCGTTGGCGACAAAGGCCAGCTTGGGCTGCACCTTCACCTCGCGCTGCGACGCCAGGTTGCTGACAAAAGGCAGGTCCAGCCGCACATCGCGCACCTGGTGCTGGCGGCCGACGGTCTGGTCGTCAAAGTCGATCTGGCCGCCCTGCACCTGGATGTTGTAGAGGGCGAAGCGCGCCGGCTCGCCCGGCTCGGCCGCTTGCGGGCGGGCGGCGAACCTGGCCAGGATGTCGTCGATGTCGTAGTGGCCGTTGCCCAGGTGCTTGAGGCGCACCACGGGCGCCTCGACCTGGATCGCGTCCATCACCGGCGCCAGGCGAAACAGCGATTCGATATCGGCGTCCACGTAGGCGCGCTGGATCTGCAGCTGCGGCGGCGCGCCCGCAGCGCCGGCCACGGCCAGGTTGCGCAGCGTGAGTTCAAGCGTCCAGGGCTTGAAGTCGACCTCGCCGATGGTCACGGCGCGGCCCAGCTGTTCGCTGGCAATCTTCTGCGCCTGCCATTTCAAGAGCGGCGGCACGGCCAGCCAGCCCACGGCCCACAGGCCCAGCACGCCAGCCACCGTCCAGATCGCGCGGCGCGCCCAGCGGTTGGCAGGCAAACGGGCGTTCAGCCGCTGGCGCGCGGATGCGCGCGGGGCCGTTGTCGCAGGGGTCGGCGAGGCCGCGGCAGAAGAAGAGGATTCGGGGGATTCGCTGGCGCCAGACGTCATGCGCGGATTGTCGCCGCCCGGTCAAGCCCTGTTGCCGACCTGCGTCATAACATGGCAACCCAATGCAACGGGCGCGCACATCTGTGCGGTATGTCACGCGCCGGTGCGCTGTGCGCCACACCGCCCCTTTCCGCGCCCGCGAGATCGTTGTACCCGCCGGGGTAAGACACATTCCGCAGGCGCGGCGCAAGAACGAGGAAAGCCCGGCGTTGGGGCCTTCAGGCCTGCCCGCCGGGCTTTCTAGGCAGTGTGGCAAAAGCGCCGTGATCTGCCGGTTTTTCCGCACAGGAAAGCTTGCTGTTTCCCGATGCGGGAAGGCAAAGAATTGCCTTCGAGGGGGTGGCTGGAGGTGGGCCCATTCCTCTGCATCGTCTGCAGTGGACCGGCTCCTGTCAGCCGATGCCCGAGTGGCTCGGACGGACTCACTTTAGGGGCGGTGGCGCGCCCACGCCAACGGAAAAATTCAATACACCACGCCGGGCAGATTGGGCTGGTCAATCGGTTGGTGACCGCTCGCGCGCCAGCGGCACGGGCATGCGGATCGGGGCCGAAGCCGGCGGTGCTGGGCGGGGTTTTGATCGCTTTCTTATACGCTTTTTAGAATTTCAACTCCAACTTTTGAGGTTGACCCGCCATATAGAGGCTTCTAAAATCCGCCGATTCCGACCAAATTGGTAGGAGATAGAGATCCTGACTTGCTGCCGATCCCCGGCAAGCCGTGCGGCCAACGCCCACACGATGCGTCAGTGCCTTGGGTCAGCGACCGTCTGACCGGCACCGCCCACGGCCATGGACTGAAAGTGCAGGACGCCCCCGCAGTACCCGTTCGCTCCCTGAGGCCTTCTGGCCGCTTGGACGGTGCGCGCGGGAACGCGTCATGACAAGGAGAGCTATGACAGCCAAAACGAGACTCGCCGCAGTGGGACGCGGCGCTCGGACCTTCGCCACCGATGTGGCGGAGGGTTTTTTTGAGATCACCCACAACAGCCTGGCCCTCCTCGGGGTGGCCGTCGTCGTTATCGCGGCCCTGCTGGCGACCCGCCCCGACCTGCGCGCGCAGGGCGAAGAGCGCCTGACCAGCTGGTTGACCGCCCGCAAGGTGGCCGCCATGGGCATCCAGCCCGAGCTGGGCGCCATCGAGCGCGCCACCGCCGCCAACCCGAGCGATCTGCCGCGCGAGCAAGCCACGGTGGCGATGTGGATCGCCAAGAAGTACCGCGTCGCGCCCGAGCCCGTGGCCGCGCTGGTGGCCGAAGCCTACGAAGTCGGCCGCGCCAACAAGCTCGACCCGACCCTGATCCTGGCCGTGATGGCGATCGAATCCAGCTTCAACCCCTTCGCCCAGAGCCCGGTGGGCGCGCAGGGGCTGATGCAGGTGATGACCGAGATCCATTCGGACAAGTACCAGAACTTCGGCGGCCAATACGCCGCCTTCGACCCCAAGTCCAACCTGCGCGTGGGCGTGAAGGTGCTGCAGGAATGCATCGCCCGCGCCGGCTCGGTCGAGGCTGGCCTGAAGTGGTACGTGGGCGCCGCCAACCTGCCCACCGACAGCGGCTACGCCGACAAGGTGCTGGCCGAGCACGGCCGTCTGTATCAGGTGGCCAAGGGCAAGCCGGTGCCGACCACCACCCCGGCCCTGCGCGCCGAGGCCACGCCGGCACCCGCGACGGTGCCGTCCACCCCGGCGACCAAGCCGGTGGAAACGGTCAAAGTGGCCTCGATTTCCTGAAGCCACTGTCAGCCGCCACACCCAGGGCCCGAGCGGGCCCTTTTTTTGTGCCTGCGGGGTCGATTGGCCCCGTAGAACGCGGGGCGCACGCACGTGACTCGGCTACACTTTCGCGCGTGCGCAACTGGCGATAGGCCCGTCCTCCTGACGGTGCCGACGTGGATTTCCGGTCGATGCCGTCGACCACCCACCACGGGGAAGCGCACCGCCTGCGGGACGGCCTGCAGCGCGTTCAGCCGTTCGCCTGGGCAGCCCTTGCCGGCGCACACACGTGCGCGGAGCCAGGGGAATTCCTTGCCATCAAGACTGCCATGTTCAATCGCACCACCCAACCGCTGTCCGTTGTCGACGCCGAAGTCTTTGCCGCCATCCAGAAAGAGGATCAGCGCCAGGAGGACCACATCGAGCTGATCGCCAGCGAGAACTACACCTCGCCCGCCGTGCTGGCCGCCCAGGGCAGTCAGCTGACCAACAAGTACGCCGAGGGCTACCCCGGCCGCCGCTACTACGGTGGTTGCGAGTACGTCGACATCGTCGAGCAATTGGCGATCGACCGCGTCAAACAGCTCTTCGGCGCCGAAGCCGCCAACGTGCAGCCGCACTGCGGCGCCAGCGCCAACATCGCCGTGCTGATGGCCTTTTTGAAGCCCGGCGACACCATCATGGGCATGAGCCTGGCCGAAGGCGGCCACCTGACGCACGGCATGCCGCTGAACATGTCGGGCAAGTGGTTCAACGTGGTCAGCTACGGCCTGAACGCGCAAGAAGCCATCGACTACGACGCGATGGAGAAAAAGGCGCACGAAACCAAGCCCAAGCTGATCATTGCTGGCGCTTCGGCCTACAGCCTCGAAATCGACTTC
This sequence comes from Pseudomonadota bacterium, assembly GCA_023442945.1. Lineage (GTDB taxonomy): Bacteria > Pseudomonadota > Gammaproteobacteria > Burkholderiales > Burkholderiaceae_C > Ottowia. Next base: position 5,501 of record JAEZWW010000035.1, read on the forward strand.
GCACGTTTCGCCAAGGTCGCCAAGGACGTGGGCGCCGTCTTCATGGTCGACATGGCGCACTACGCCGGCCTGATCGCCGGCGGCGAATACCCCAACCCCGTGCCGCACGCCGACGTGGTCACCAGCACCACGCACAAGAGCCTGCGCGGCCCGCGCGCTGGCTTCATCCTGATGAAGGCCGAGCACGAAAAGGCCATCAACAGCGCCGTCTTCCCCGGCCTGCAAGGCGGTCCGCTGATGCACGTCATCGCCGCCAAGGCCGTGGCCTTCAAGGAAGCGCTGGCGCCCGGGTTCAAGCAGTACGCCAAGCAGGTGAAAGCCAACGCCAAGGTGGTGGCCGACACCCTGACCGAGCGCGGCCTGCGCATCGTCAGCGGCGGCACGCAAAGCCACGTCATGCTGGTCGACCTGCGCCCCAAGGGCATCACCGGCAAAGCCGCCGAAGCCGTGCTGGGCAGCGCCCACATGACGATCAACAAGAACGCCATCCCCAACGACCCGGAAAAGCCGATGGTGACCAGCGGCATCCGCGTCGGCACGCCCGCCATGACCACGCGCGGCTTCAAGGAAGACGAGGCCCGCGCCACCGCCCACCTGGTGGCCGACGTGCTGGACAAGCCCGAAGACGAAGCCAACCTGGCCACCGTGCGCGCCAAGGTCGCCGAGCTGACCAAGAAATTCCCGGTCTACGGCGGCTGATTTCCCGGTTGTGCTGAAAGCACGGCGCCGCTCCGCCAGGACGGCGCCGTTTTTCCAGGGCTGATTTGCTGCTATATTGATAGCTGGCTGCGCAGATGGCTGTAGCGCTGCGGCCCTGTTTTATTTAAAAATCGATCCTCCCGCATGCACTGCCCCTTCTGCGCCCACACCGAAACCCAGGTCGTCGACACGCGCGTGGCCGACGACGGTGGCTTTGTGCGGCGGCGGCGCCAGTGCGGGCATTGCGGCAAACGCTTCACCACCTACGAGCGGCCGGACGTCAGCTTCCCCAGCATCGTCAAGAAGGACGGGCGCCGCGTGGCGTTCGAGCGCGCCAAGCTGCAGGGCTCGCTCGATCTGGCGCTGCGCAAGCGCCCGGTCAGCACCGAACAGATCGACAGCGCCATCGAGCGCATCGAAGAAAAGCTGCTGGCCACCGGCGCGCGCGAAGTGCCGTCCGCCCGCCTGGGCGAGCTGGTCATGCGCGAGCTGAAAAAGCTCGACAAAGTCGCCTACGTGCGCTTTGCCAGCGTGTACCGCAGCTTCGAAGACATCGACGAATTCCGCGCGCTGGTGGACGAGGTGCGGCGCTGAATGCCGCCGCAGGCGGTGCCAGCCTGGCCGGCGCAAGCCTTGCGGCCGTCCGGTCCGTCGACAGGCGCCGGGGCCGCGGCACTGGTGGGCGCGCTGCTGCTGCACGCTGGTCTGCTACTGTGGACCCAGCGCATCGACATCCGCCCGCCCGCGCAGTCGCGCCCCGCCGCCTGGCACGTCAGCTTTCGCACCGCTGCCGCGCCCACGCCGGCCACCGCGCCAGCGCCGGCGCCCGCCGCCCCGGTCGCACCCGCTC
>JAEZWW010000069.1 GCA_023442945.1 Pseudomonadota bacterium
CCAAGCCAAGCCAAGCCAAGCCAAGCCAAGCCAAGCCAAGCCAAGCAATTTTTAATAAAAACAGGCTTCAGCCTTACAACCATCTGCGCAGGCAGCTAGGCATTCAATAGCATTTTTTGCACCCAAGCCAAGACACTCAACGCGCCGCCCGCCGACCGCCCACGGGGCGCACGGCCGAACCGTCGAACGCGCCACGCGCCACGCGCGCGCCTTCAGGCCACTTCAGCCCACCTCCACCAGCTCGAACGAGGTCGTGATGTTGGCCGTCTTGGCCAGCATGATCGAGGCGGAACAGTACTTCTCGTGGCTCAGCGCCACGGCGCGCTCCACCGCGCTGGCGGGCACGCCCTTGCCCGTGACGGTGAAATGCATGTGGATCTGGGTGAAGACCTTGGGGTCTTCGGTGGCGCGCTCGCTGGTCAGCTTGACCGAGCAGCCGCGCACGTCGTGCCGACCGCGCTTCAAGATCAGCACCACGTCGTAGGCGGTGCAGCCGCCGGTACCGGCCAGCACCGTCTCCATGGGGCGCGGCGCCAGGTTCTGGCCGCCGTTGGCCGGCTTGGCCTCGTCCGGTGCGCCGTCCATGGCGATCACGTGGCCGGAGCCGGTCTCGGCGACAAAACCCATGCCCGAGCGCGTGCCCGCGGCGCCTGTCCAGCTCACTGTGCATTCCATGTTTGGCCTTTCGATCGTGTGTGAAAAATCCAGCACGAGCGTAGCGGATCCGGTACACCAGGCGCCGCACGCGCCAAAAACTGCCCCAATTCCCGACCTGCTTGTGTTGCGTTGCAGCAAAAGAGTGCGAACGCCCGTGCTTTTCGCGTACACTGCGTCTCAAGCGGTTGGATTTCCTTCCGCACCGTTTGTCTCCTCCACCCCTTCAATAGGTGGATTAAGCCCTGGCACCTTGGTGCCGGGGCTTTTTTTTGCCGCAGGGCCGCCCCAAGGCAAAGGCGCCCCCTCGGGGGGCAGCGAACCACACGCAGCGGGAGAGCGTGGGGGCACTCTTTTACCGCAGCGCCGCCCCAAGGCAAAGGCACCCCACGGAGGCAGCGAACCCCGCGCAGCGCGCGCGTGGCGGCATTTTTGCTGCGTTGCAACCGGCTGGCGCGCCCGGTCAGCGCGCCGCGGGGCCGCGCCGTATCATGGGCGCTCTTTTTTGCCCGCCCACGGCTTTGCCCATGCCCGCCACCCGCCCCGCCGCCACGCCTGCTGGCGCGCTCACGTCGACCGACTACCTCAAACAAGTGCTCACCGCCCGCGTCTACGACGTGGCGATCGAGTCCGACCTGGACCCGGCGCGCAGTTTGAGCCGCCGCCTGCACAACAAGGTGCTGCTCAAGCGCGAGGACCAGCAGCCGGTGTTCAGCTTCAAGCTGCGCGGGGCGTACAACAAGATGGCGCACCTGACGCCCGAACAGCTGAAAAACGGCGTGATCTGCGCCAGCGCCGGCAACCACGCGCAGGGCGTGGCGCTGTCGGCGCACAAGCTGGGCGCGCGCGCCGTGGTCGTCATGCCGACCACCACGCCGCAGGTGAAGGTGGACGCGGTCAAGACGCTGGGCGGCGAAGTCGTGCTGGCGGGCGACAGCTATTCCGACGCCTACGAGCATTCGGTCAAGTTGCAGGCCGAGCAAGGCCTGACCTTCATCCACCCGTTTGACGACCCGCTGGTGATCGCCGGCCAGGGCACCATCGGCATGGAGGTGCTGCGCCAGCACCAGGGGCCGCTGGACGCGGTCTTCCTGGCCATCGGCGGCGGCGGCCTGATCAGCGGCGTGGGCGCGTACATCAAGGCGGTGCGGCCAGAGGTCAAGATCATCGGTGTCCAGATGAGCGATTCGTCCGCCATGGCGCAGTCCGTGGCGCAAGGCGGGCGCGTCACCCTGGCCGATGTTGGCCTGTTTGCCGACGGCACGGCCGTCAAGCAGGTGGGGGAGGAAACCTTCCGCGTGGCCTCCGGCGTGGTGGACGAATTCATCACCGTCGACACCGACGCCGTCTGCGCGGCCATCAAGGACGTGTTCATCGACACGCGCAGCATCGTCGAGCCGTCTGGCGCCATGGCGGTGGCCGCGGTCAAGCAGTACGTGGCCACGCGCAAGACCAAGGGCGAAAGCTACGTCGCCGTGCTGTCCGGCGCGAACATGAACTTCGACCGCCTGCGCTTCGTGGCCGAGCGCGCCGAGGTCGGCGAAGAGCGCGAAGCCCTGTTTGCCGTGACCATCCCGGAAGAGCGCGGGAGCTTTCGCCGCTTCGTCGAAGCGGTGGGCAACCTGCCGGCCGGCCCGCGCAACGTGACCGAATTCAACTACCGCATCAGCGACGCGGCCCAGCAAGGCCAGGCGCACGTCTTCGTCGGCCTGACGACCGCCGGCAAGGGCGAATCGCCGCGCATCGCCGCCGCGTTTGAGCGCGCCGGTTTCGGCGCCATTGACCTGACGCACGACGACCTGGCCAAGCAGCACGTGCGCTACATGGTCGGTGGGCGGTCCCCCCTGGCCAACGACGAACGGCTGCTGAGCTTCGTCTTCCCCGAACGGCCGGGCGCGCTGCTGAAGTTCTTGAACCTGATGTCGCCCAACTGGAACATCAGCCTCTTCCACTACCGCCACCAGGGTGCCGACGACGGCCGCATCCTGGTCGGCATGCAGGTCCCCGCGGCCGACGACGCGGCCTTCCGCGCGTTTCTGGACGAGCTGGGCTACCCCTGGGTGGAAGAGACGAACAACCCGGCGTACCGGCTGTTCTTGCAGCGCTGAGGGCGCGCAGCCTGCGCGGCGGCGCCCGCCAGCGCGGATGCCCACCCCGGCGTCGCCCGCCGGGGGCTGGAAAGCGGCGGTGCCCTGGCGCTACTCTGCCGCCGGCATGTCGCCCCGAATCACCACCGATTCGCTATTGAATTAATAGCTGGTCGCGCAAGTGGCTGTAGGGCCAGCGACCCTTTTTATCTAAAAACCCGCTTGACGCGTGCGCGCGCTTACACGCCCGGCGCGCGCGATGGCCGCATCGGGAAGGGCCGCTGCTGCGGCGCGCCACCGGTCGGCGTGCCGACGGCGGGCGGCGGCAGTTGCGGCGTGAAGGACGGCTGCCCCGGGACGCCGCCCGGCACGATGCTGGGTGCCGGTGACGGTGCGGGCGTGGGGAACGGCGCGGCGGCCGGGGGCGGCGGGGACGGCAGCGGCGGCGCCACCGCGTCGCCCTTGCTCGAACGCAACTCCATCGCCGGCATTTCCAGCTTGGCCTGGCGCTCGCCTGCGGCGATCACCACCGCGCGCTGGGATACCGACTTCACCGCCCAGCCGTCCACGCCGTCCAGCGCCGCACCCACGCGCAGCGGCTTCACAGGCGGCTTGCCATCGACCGAGATCAGCGCCGCGCCCTTGCCCAGGTGCGTGACCACGCCACGCAGCGCCAGGCGGCCGGTGACGTCGGCCGCGGGTTCGGCGGCGGACTTGGCCTCCGGCGCGCCCAAAGTCTGCGCGACCACGCGCGTGTCGACCTGCACCGCGCCGGGGCCGGTGCCCGCGGCCGGCGCGTTGACCGACAGGCTGCCGTCACCGGCGCGCAAGTACCAGAACAGCGCACTGCCGGCCGCCACGGCCCAGACGGCCAGCGTCACGCCGCCCACCGCCAGCCGGGAGGAAGGTAACAGCCGCATCAGCGTTCGCCTTGTCTCAACATGCGGCGATTATCATTGATGCGATTGATTGGACCTGTTTCTTACCCGCAACGATGACCGCTTTCGCCTCCCTCGCCCGCCGCCTGCGCCGCAGTGCCGGCTTCACCCTGATCGAGATGATGGTGGTGCTGGTCATCATCGGCGTGCTGGCCGCACTGATCGTGCCCAACGTGCTGGACCGCACCGACGACGCCCGCGCCACGGCCGCGCGCACCGACGTGCACAACATCATGCAGGCGCTCAAGCTGTACAAGCTGGACAACCTGCGCTTTCCGACGGCCGAACAAGGCCTGCAGGCGCTGATCGTGCGCCCCACCACCGCCCCCGCGCCCAACAACTGGAAGCCCTACCTCGAAAAGCTGCCCAACGACCCCTGGGGCCGCCCGTACCAGTACCTCAACCCCGGCGTGCAGGGCGAGGTGGACGTGATGAGCTTCGGCGCCGACGGGCAAAGCGGGGGCGAGGGGAAGAACGCGGATATTGGTAGCTGGCAATAACGAATGCACCCCCCTGAGTCGCCTGCGGCGCCATCCCCCCGCTCTCTCCGCGCTGATGCGCTTCGGGCAGGGGGACAACGCCAATGCCCGGCGCAGGTCCGGGCATGGCGTTCGCTGGAATGGCCTGCTCCGCGGCCTTTCGCTCGGGGCGGTGCGGTGCGTTGCCGGGCTTCTGCGGGCGTGGCGCTTGTGGGGCGCTGGGACAGCGGGTCTTGGCATGCCCTAGGGCGCGTTCAAAGCTTCGCTCGCCTCTTTCCTTTTTACTCCTGAAATGCTAGCTGCCCGCGCAGACGGGAGTAGGGCCAGAGGCATGTTTCTTTTGAAATGGCGGCGCGGCTTCACCCTGATCGAGATGATGGTCGTGATCGCCATCGTGGCGATGGGCACGGCCGTGGCCTCGCTGGCGCTGCGCGATGGCGAGGCGAACGCGCTGGAGCGCGATGCCGAGCGGCTGGCGGCGCTGTTTGAATCGGCGCGGGCGCAGTCGCGCGCGGCCGGGGTGCCGGTGATCTGGCGCACGACGGCCAGCGGCTTTGTGTTTGAGGGCCTGCCGGCCAGCGCCGCGCCGATGCCGACGCAGTGGCTGGACAGCCAGACCAGCGCGCCGGGCAACGTGCCGCTGGTGCTGGGGCCGGACCCGATCATCGGCGCGCAGACCGTGGTGCTGCAGCGCGCGGGCGCCCAGGTCAAGCAGATGGCCGTCGCCACCGACGGCCTGCGGCCCTTCACCGTGGAGCGCACGCCGTGACGGCGGCAAGCCCCAGAAGCGGGCACAGCGGTGCCCCCGGCTTCACCCTGGTCGAGGTCATGGTGGCGCTGGCCATCACGGCGATCGCGCTGGTGGCGGGCCTCAAGTCCACCGCGGCGCTGACCAACAACGCCGACCGCCAGGGTCGCCTGCTGCTGGGCCAGCTGTGCGCCGAAAACCGCATGACCGAGCTGCGCCTGGCGCGCCAGCTGCCGGGCGTGGGCGATTCGGTCACCGACTGCGTGCAGGCCGGGCTGACGCTGCAGATCGCCCAGGCCGTGCGGCCCACGCCCAACCCGAACTTCCGCCGCGTCGACGTGAGCGTGCTGGAGGCGGGGCAGCAGGTGGTGCGGGTGACGACGATCGTCGGAAGAAACTGATGCGGCACCCCCCTGAGTCGCCTTCGGCGCCATCCCCCCGCTCTCTCCGCGCTGACGCGCTTCGGGCAGGGGGACAACGCCCATGCCCGGCGCAGGTCCGGGCATGGCGTTTGCTGGACTGGCCTGCTCCGCGGCCGCTCGCTCGGGGGGACGCGGAATTGGGCTGGGCTTTAGCCGGCGCAGCGCAGGCTTGGCCGTCGACACCGCGTTCTTCTGTCAACCGTATTTTTGCTACCGATTTCGCAGCTGCTTGCGCTGATGGCTCTAAGGCCAAAGACCAGTTTGGCGCAATTTTTTATGAGACTCCGGCTAACCCGACGCGGATGTGGCAGGCGCCACCGCACGCGTTGGAGCGATCGGCATTTGCTACCGACTCAGTAGCTGGCCGCGCAATCTGTTCTAGGGCCAGCGGCCGATTTGTCTTGAAAACGCGCCGCAACCGCGGCTTCACCCTGATCGAGGTGCTGGTCGCACTGACGATCATGGCGGTGATGGCGATGCTGACCTGGCGCGGCATCGACGGCATGGTGCGGGCGCAGGACAGCACGCGGCGCTACACGGACGATGTGCTGGCGCTGCAGGCGGGGCTGGCGCAGTGGCGCGCCGACCTGGACGCGATGATGGTGTGGCCCTTGGCGGAGGGCAGCACGCCCTACCAGACCGGCGCCGGCCAACGCAGCCTGTCGTGGGACGGGCGGCTGCTGCGCATCACCCGCATGAGCGCGGGAGAGCCCTCGGCCGGCCTGCGCGTGGTCGCCTGGACGCGCCGCGCCGACGGCCAGTGGCTGCGCTGGCAGTCGGCGCCCGTCATGTCGCAAAACGCCTGGCGCACGGCGTGGGAAAACGCCAGCATCTGGAGCCAGGCCGCCAACGAAGACCGCGGCGTCGCTGGCGGCCCGCAGGCCGTGCGCGTCGCCAACGCCACGGAGTGGCAGCTGCACTACTTCCGCCAGAACGCCTGGACCAACCCGCTGTCCAGCGGCGCGCAGGGCGCGACCGCCACCGACACCCTGCCCGACGGCATCCGCCTGATGATCACGCTGGCGCCCGGCCAGGCGATCAACGGCCCGATGGTGATCGACTGGGTGCGGCCGAATTTTGGGGGGAGTCAGTGAGACCCCCACGCTTCCCCGCTGCGCGTGGTCCGCTGCCCCCCGAGGGGGCCCCAGCCGCCTTGGGAGCGGCCCGGCGGCGGCTGGACAGGCCCCCACTTTCCGCAGCTTCGCTTGCTGCGCTGCCCCCCGAGGGGGCCGCACCTCGCCTTGGGAGCGGCCCGGCGGCGGGGTGGATGCCCCCACGCGACGCTGAGACACCGGACTTGCGGCGCTCGCACGCCTCGCACCAAACGGGTGCGGCGCTGCTGATGGCCATGATCACCGTCGCCCTGGTCGCCACGCTGGCGGCTGCCGCCATGTGGCGCCAGTGGCGCGGGGTGGAGGTGGAGGCGGCCGAGCGCACGCGCGTGCAATCGGCCTGGATCCTGACCGGGGCGCTGGACTGGGGCCGGTTGATCCTGGCTGGCGACCTGCGCGAGGACCGCAACCGCGGCTACGAGGCGGACCACCTGGGCGAGCCTTGGGCCGTACCGCTGGCCGAGGCACGCCTGTCCACCTTCCTGGCGGCGGGCGAAGCCAGCAGCGACACCGACCGCGACGCCTTTTTGTCCGGCCAGGTCACGGACATGCAGTCGCGCCTGAACGTGATGAACCTGATTGCCAGTTCGCCGCAGGACCAGTTGACGGCGTTGACGCGGTTCACGCGCCTGTTCGAACTGCTCAACCTGCCCGCGGGCGAGCTGGGCGCGCTGCAGCGCGGCCTGTCGCGCGCCGACGCGGCGATGCGCGGCACCGCGTCGGACGACGGCACCGACGCGCCGCTGATGCCGCGCCGCTTCGAACAGCTGGCCTGGCTGGGCCTGTCGCCGGAGACGTTGAAGACGCTGGCGCCGTACGTGACCGTGCTGCCGCTGGTGGACCGCCGCGTCACCCCGGTCAACCTGAACACCGCCAGCGCCCAGGTGATCGCCGCCGCCGTGCCCGACCTGGACCTGGCGCGCGCCCAGCGCATCGTGGTGCAGCGCGACAGCGCCTTCTTTCGCAAGACCGACCAGGCCCTGGCTGCGGCGGGCGTGACCACTTCGCCTGACGCCTGGGTCAGCACCACCTCCGACTTTTTTGAAGTGCGCGGCCGCCTGCGCCTGGACGACGTGGCGCTGGAAGAGGTGTCCATCGTCCAGCGCGAACGCGGAACGCGGCACGTCACCACGCTGTGGCGCGAACGCACGGCGCTGACCGTGGACCTGGGCGCCCACCCCGGCGCCACGGGCGTGCGCTAAGTGCCGTCGCCACTGACACAGTCGCCGCCTACAATCGCCGACGCGCCATGAGCTTGCTTCTGATCACCCTGCCCCCGGGCCCACCGGGCAGCTACGAATACGCCACCTCCAACGACGGCCAGACCCTGGCGTCGCACGGCACGGCGGCCATCGGCCTGTTGCCACCGGCCGGTCGCGGCGTGGAAGTGGTGGCCATGGCGTCGGCCAGCCAGGTCTCTTGGCACCGCGTCACGCTGCCGCGCGGCGTGGGGCCGGGGTCACCCCGGCTGCGGCCCACGCTGATCGGCATGCTCGAAGACGCGCTGCTGGACGACCCCGAAACCCTGCACTTTGCCGTCGACCCTGATGCGGCCGGCGGCGGCGGCGCCTGGGTCGCGGTGTGCAACCGCGACTGGCTGGCCAGCCACCTGCGCGCGCTGGACGGGGCGCAGCGCCCCATCACGCGCATCGTGCCGGAACTGCGCCCGCGCACCGGCAACCTGCGCATGATCGTCACCGGCGAGCCGGACCGCGCCCGCGTGCTGATGACGGGCGACGCCGTGCCCGGCGGTGCGCAGGCCCTGCCCTTCACCCAGGGCACGCTGGCGCTGCTGCAGCTGGACGCGCTGAAAGCCAGCGACACCGACGCCGAAGGCGGCAAGCTCGAGTTGATGGCCGAACCGGCGGTGGCCGAGCTGGCCGAACAGCTGCTGAACCGCCGCGTAACCATCCACCAACCGGCCAAGCGCCTGCTGGCGGCCAGCCGCTCAACCTGGGACCTGGCCCAGCTGGACCTGGCGCGCACCGGTCGCGCACGCGCGGCCAAGCGCGCTGGCGCGCTCTGGCGCGACTTCCTGTACGCGCCGCAGTGGCGCCCGGCGCGCTGGGGCGTGGTGGCGCTGCTGGTGGCCAACCTGGCCGGGCTCAACCTCTGGGCCTGGCGCACGCAGACCGAATTGCAGGCGCGCCGCAGCCAGGTCAACACCGCGCTGACCGAAACCTTCCCGCACGTACGTGCCATCGTCGACGCGCCGGTGCAAATGGGCCGCGAAGTGGCTGCGCTGCGGCAGAGCTCCGGCGCAACGTCACACCGCGACATGGAACCGATGCTGAGCGCACTGGGCCAGATCATCGGCCGCCAGACCGTGCCCTCGGCCATCGAGTACAGCGCAGGCGAATTGCGCGTCAAAGGCGTGCCGCTGCCGGCCAGCGCCCTGAACGACGCCAACCAGCGCCTGCGCCCATTGGGTTACCGCGCCCACACCGATGGCGATGCGCTCATCTTGCGCCAGGAGACCACGCTGTGAGCCGCCGCAACAACCCTGAACCGAACCGCCTGGCCACCGCCTGGGCCCAGATGGGCGCGCGCGAGCGCCGCATGGTCCTGCTGGCCGGCGCCGTGGTCGGCCTGGCGCTGCTGTGGTGGGTCGGCCTGGCCCCGGCCCTGCGCACCTTGCGCGAAGCCCCCGCACAGCGGGCCGCGCTGCAGGGCCAAGCCCAGCAGATGCAGCAGCTGAAGGCCGAAGCGGATGCGCTGAAAGCCGTGCCACGCCTGGCCCAGAACGAAGCCCTGCGGGCGTTGGAAGCCGCCATGAAGCAACGCCTGGGCGACACCGGTCAGCTGAGCGTCATGGGCGACCGCGCCAACGTGGTGCTCAAGGGCGCATCGGCCGAAGCACTGGCCGACTGGCTGTCGGACGTGCGCGTCAACGCCCGCGCAACGCCGGTCGAGGCCCGCCTGACCCGCAGCGGCGACACTGCGCCCGGCGCCCCGGCGCACTGGAGCGGCACCCTGTCGCTGAGCGTGCCGAGCTCGTGAGCACGCCGGGCCGGCGCAAGGACAGCGCCCCATGAGACTCTGGAAGCGCCGCGCTGCGGCCAGCGGCGAAGGTCGCGCCTATTCGCCGCCCTGGGCGTGGGCGGCGGTGGGCGGCTTGCTCGGCCTGCTGCTGGTACTGGTGTTGACCGCGCCGGCGCGCTGGCTGACGCAGGGCATCTACCAGGCCAGCCGGGGCATGGTGCAGTTGACCGAACCCGCCGGCACGCTGTGGACCGGCTCGGCGCGCCTGGTGCTCACGGGCGGCGCCGGCAGCCAGGATGTGACCGCCCTGCCCGGGCGCGTGCAGTGGCGCTTGCGGCCGACATGGAGTGGCGTGCGCGCCGCCGTCACCGCCGACTGCTGCACCGCGTCGGGGCCGGTTGACCTGGTGGTCCGCCCTTTGTGGGGCGGCGCCCGTGTCGTGATCGCCGACAGCCAGTCGCAATGGCCGGCCGCCGTGCTGACCGGACTGGGCACGCCCTGGAACACCGTGCGCCCGCAGGGCGAGCTGACACTGGCGACCCGCGGCTTGGCGCTGGAAACCGTCTCCGGCCGGCTGGCGCTGACCGGGACCGCCGAAGTCACGCTGCGCCACCTGTCGTCGCGCCTGTCCACACTGCAGCCCTTGGGCTCCTACCGCGTCCAGGTGCAGGGCGGCGACGCCATTTCGCTGGGCCTGTCGACGCTGGAAGGCGCGCTGCGCCTTTCGGGCAATGGGCAATGGGTGGGCTCGCGCTTGCGCTTCAACGGAGAGGCCAGCGCCGCCCCGGGACAGGAACCCCAGCTCGCCAACTTGCTCAACATCATTGGCCGACGCCAGGGCGAGCGCGCCATCATCTCCATTGGCTGAGCGGGAAAAAACTTTACGTTTTAGCTAATAAAACGCAGGCAAGTCGTTGTTTTTATGGAATTTTCACACTTTCTGGCCCGACAGATTCTGGCCCTGGCGGGCCCTACTGCTACAGTGGAACTCGCCTGCAGAGACGTATGCCCGATGGCCCGCGACCGTGTCCGTAACCCCCTTTCCGCAGCCATGCAACCCTGCCTGCGCTGCGTTATGCACCATGTGCTGAAGCACTGGGGTCAGACCGCGACCGCCGCCACCCTGTTGACCGCCGCCACGATCGTGAACGCCCAGGCGGCGATCAGCGCCATCACGGGCACGCAACAAGACGGTCGCGACGTCGTCCGCATCGAATTCAACGGCGCCACCGACGTGACGCCCAGCAGCTTTCAGATGCAGTCGCCGCCGCGCATCGCGATCGACCTGCCCGGCATCCAGACCGGCAACATGGCGCGCACCGTGCCGCTGGAGCAAGGCAACATCAAAGGCATTCGCCTGGCCGCCGCCGGCGACCGCACGCGGATGGTGCTCGAACTGGCCGAAGCCGCCAACGTGCGCACCTCGCGCGAAGGCAATGCCCTGCTGCTGACGCTGGAACCCGATACGTCGGCGCCCGCCCAACCGGCGGTGGTGCTGGCACAGGCCAAGACCAGCGACACGCCCGCGCCGGAAGCCGCGCCCCGCAAGCGCGCCGCTGCGGCCAGCAAGGAAACGCCCAAGGAATCGCCTGCGGCCGGCCGCGGCAACGTCACGCTGGACTTCGCCAACGCCGAGATCGACGCGGTGGCCCGCACCATGGCCACCATCACCGGCAGCAACGTGGTGGTCGACCCGCGTGTCAAAGGCACGATGACGCTGACCAGCACCACGCCAGTCAGCCCTGCCCAGGCCATGCGCCTGTTCTCCACCCAGTTGCGCACGCAGGGCTTCGCGCTGGTCGAATCCAACGGCATGTACGTGGTGCTGCCAGAAGCCGAAGCCAAGCTGCAAAGCAGCGCCGTGTCCGCCGGCATGCCGCGCGCCACGGGCGGCCAGATCGTCACGCAGATCTTTCGCCTGACGCACGAAAACGCCAACAACCTGGTCCCGGTGCTGCGGCCCCTGATCAGCCCGAACAACACGATCAACGTCAACGCCAGCACCAACTCGCTGGTGATCACCGACTACGCCGACAACCTGCAGCGCCTGGCACGCATCATTTCCTCGCTGGACGTGTCGAACGCCACCGGCGTCGAGATCGTGCGCCTGCATTACGCCGTGGCCTCCGACTTGGCGCCGCTGGTGGCGCGCTTGCTGGAATCGGGCGGCAACGGCACGGCCATCACGCCGCAAGGCGTGCCCGGCCAGCCCAACGTGCCGGTGGCCGCCGCAGGGGGTGCCAACGAAGGCTACCGGACCACGCTGGTGCCCGAGCCGCGCAGCAACGCCATCATCGTGCGCGCCGCCAACCCGGCGCGCCTGGCGCTGGCCAAGACGCTGATCGAGCAGCTGGACCAACCGCCCACCAAGCGGGCCGACGGCGGCAGCGGCAACATCTTCGTGGTCTACCTGAAAAACGCCGACGCCACCAAGCTGGCCGTCACGCTGCGCGCCGCCCTGGCGGCGCTGCCTGGGCAGGCCAACACCGGCGCAGGCGCGGGTGGCGGCGGGGCCGTGGCCAATGCGGGCGGACTGGGCGCCAACCAGAGCATGCAGTCGGTCAGCAACGCGCAAGGCGCCAATGGCGGCAATGGCCTCGCGTCGGGCCCGACCATCAACGCCGCGGGCAACAACCAGCCGTCGACCGGCGGCCAAATCCAGGCGGACCCGGCCACGAACTCGCTGATCATCAGTGCGCCCGAGCCGGTGTACCGCGAGCTGCGCGCCGTCATCGACAAGTTGGACCAACGCCGTGCGCAGGTCTTCGTGGAAAGCCTGATTGCCGAGGTGCGCGCCGACCGCGCGGCCGACTTTGGCATCCAATGGCAGGCTTTGGGCCGCCACGGCAACTCCGTTGGCGTGGTGGGCACCAACTACCGTTCGCCAAGCCTCAGCGAAGGCGGCGCCGCCACACCGAACATCTTCGATTTCGCCGCCCAGTTCCTGGGTGCCAACCGCACCGGCTGGAAGCCGTCGGTGGCTCCGGCCACCGGTTTCAACCTGCTGCTGGGCACCAACGCGCTTGGCATCATGGCCAACTTCATCCAGAGCACCGGGGCCGGCAACGTACTGTCCACGCCCACGCTGCTGACCCTGGACAACGAAGAAGCCAAGTTCATCGTCGGCCAGAACGTGCCCATGGTCACGGGCAGCTACACCAACACCGGCTCCAACACCAACTCGGTCAACCCGTTCCAGACCTACGACCGCAAGGACGTCGGCCTGACGCTGCGGGTGCGCCCGCAGATCAGCGAAGACGGCACGATCAAGATGGTGATCTACCAGGAAACGTCGAACGTGGTGCCCGGCACCCTGGGCAACCAGGCTGGCCCGACGACGAACAAGCGGGCCATCGAATCCAGCGTGCTGGTCAACGACGGCGGCATCGTGGCGCTCGGCGGCTTGATGGAAGACTCCTACCAAAGCACAGAGGACAAGGTGCCCGTGCTGGGTGACGTGCCTGTGGTGGGCAACCTGTTCAAGACCCGCGGCCGCAGCCTCAGCAAAACCAACCTGATGGTCTTCCTGCGCCCGGTGATCGTGCGCGACGCGCCGTCGACCGAAAGCTATTCGCTCGACCGCTACGAATTGATGCGCGCCACGCAGCAGGCTACGCAGCCCGAAGCCAGCATCATGCTGCCCATCAACCCCAGCACCCTGCCCCCTGCCGTGCCCGCTCGGCCCGAGGCCTGGAGCCGGCCCGCACCGCCGCCACCGATGATCACCCCGATCGCCGGCGAAGGCAGCGATTACAGCGGCACCACCTTCACCCGTCCCTGAGGGCACGGCATGCGTTACCCGCTGCCCTACGCGTTCGCCCGCACGGCGCGCCTGCTGCTGGAAGACGACGGCCACGGCATCACGCTGTGGCACGACGGCCACCCGGACGCCGGCCACCTGAGCGAGGTCATGCGCAGCTACGGCGCCGGCCCGGCGCCGATCGCGCTGCAGCAGGCCGACGCGCAAAGCCTGGTCCAGCGCATCAGCACCGCCTATTCGCAAAGTGAATCCAGCGCAGCCGCCGTCGTGAGCGAGGTCGAATCCGACGCCGACCTGTCGCGCATCATGCAGGAGCTGCCGGCGGTCGAAGACTTGCTGGAATCGGCCGACGACGCGCCCATCATCCGCATGCTGAACGCGCTGCTGACGCAGGCGGCACGCGACGGCGCCAGCGACATCCACATCGAAGCCTACGAGCGCCATTCCAGCGTGCGCTTTCGCGTCGACGGCGCGCTGCGCGAGGTGGTGCGGCCCAACCGCGCGCTGCACGCGGCGCTGATCAGCCGCCTGAAGATCATGGCGGACCTGGACATCGCCGAAAAGCGCCTGCCGCAGGACGGCCGCATCAGCCTGCGCTTGGGCACGCGCGCGATCGACGTGCGGGTCTCCACCCTGCCGAACGCGCACGGTGAACGCGCGGTGCTGCGTCTTTTGGACAAATCCGAAAGCAAGCTGACGCTGGAAGCCGTTGGCATGCAGGGCGGCGTGCTGCAGAAATTCGAGCACCTGATCGCCCAGCCGCACGGCATCATCCTCGTGACCGGGCCCACGGGCTCAGGCAAGACCACCACGTTGTACGCCAGCCTGGCGCGCCTGGACGCCACGCGCAACAACATCATGACGGTGGAAGACCCGATCGAGTACGACCTGCCCGGCGTCGGCCAGACGCAGGTCAACAGCAAGATCGAACTCACCTTTGCCCGCGCGCTGCGCGCCATCCTGCGCCAGGACCCGGACATCGTGATGATCGGTGAGATCCGCGACATCGAGACCGCGCAGATCGCCATCCAGGCCTCGCTCACCGGCCACCTGGTGCTGGCCACGCTGCACACCAACGACGCGGCCAGCGCCGTCACGCGCCTGATCGACATGGGGGTCGAGCCCTTCCTGCTGTCCAGTTCGCTGCTGGGCGTGCTGGCGCAGCGCCTGGTGCGCAAGTACTGCGCGGTGTGCAACGGCGCGGGCTGCGACACCTGTGGCCAGACCGGTTACCAGGGCCGTACCGGCGTGTTCGAGCTGTTGGTGGTGGACGACGGCATCCGCGCCCAGGTGCACGAACAGGCGCCCGAAGCGGCGATTCGCGCCGCCGGTCTTGCCGCCGGCATGCAGCTGATGCGCGAGGACGGCGAACGCCTGATCGCCGAAGGCATCACCAGCCGCGAAGAAGTGCTGAGCGTGACGCGCGATTGAGGACGCGCGCCGCCGTGCGGGTGTGAAGCCCTGAATTTCAGGTCTTTCAGGCCGTTAGCCCTACAACCATCTGCGCGAGCAGCTCCGGATTTAGGAGCGAATGGACAGCGCTTCGGTGCGCCAAAGACCGGTCACCGCGCCCACCACCGCCGCATTCCGCCAAAGAAAAGCGACCTGCCATGACAGCCGGTCGCTTTGTCTGGTTGGAAGCCTAATCGGCCTTAGGCCCTAGAACCACCTGCGCAACCAGCTCCTGATTCAGGAGCAGCTCTGCGCAGACAGGAACGCCATCAAGCCGCGTAACCCGGGTTGGGCAGCACGCCGCTCAGCTTGGGGCTGTTGAGTTGGCGCGGCGTGACCTTGCCGCCGCGCGCCTTCAGCCACTGCTCCACCACGTCCCACACCATGGTCGGGTTGCTGGCCTTGGCGGCGTCTTCGGCCACCGGCGCCCAGCCGGCGACCTTGTAGGTCTTGCCTGGGTCGATCAGCTGGCCCTTCAGGCGCATGTCGCTGATGCGCTTGCCCATGCCTTCGGTCGGGTTGCAGGCGTAGGTCAGGCCGCCCACGCGCACCATGTCGCCGCCTTGCTGGTAGTACGGGTCGGGGTTGAACAGGTTGTCGGCCACGTCTTCCAGCACGGTCTTGATCATGTCGCCCTTCATCTCGGTGAGCGTGGCGTAGCTGTACGTGGTGGCCGTCATGTCCAGCAGCCATTCGCGCGTGATCGCCTGGCCCGGCAGCAGCGAGGTGCCCCAGCGGAAGCCGGGCGAGAAGGCCAGGTCGGCGCCCTGCACGTCCATCAGCGCGTCGACGATCAGCTGGTCGCCCGTGCCATTGAAGTTGCCGCGGCGGTACAGCAGGCCTTCGGTCACGGCCAGTTGCTCGGCCAGCTTGGCTTCGTACGGGCCACGGATCTTGGTGATCAGCGCGTCCATGTCCTTGTCGGCCGGCAGCATGTTGGCGAACACCGGCAGCAGCTTATAGCGGTAGTCGCTGACCTTGCCGTCCTTGACGTCGAAGTCCAGCACGCCCAGGAACTTGCCGTTGCTGCCGGCGTTGGTCACCAGCGTCTGGCCGCCACCGTTCTTGACCACGCTGGCCACCGGCATGCCGTCGTGGGTGTGGCCGCCCAGGATGGCGTCGACACCGCGCACGCGGCTGGCCATCTTCAGGTCGACGTCCATGCCGTTGTGGCTCAGCACCACGACGACTTTCGCGCCCTTGCCGCGCGCTTCGTCCACCATCTTCTGCAGGTTTTCGTCCTGGATGCCGAATTCCCAGTCTGCCACCATGTAGCGCGGGTTGGCGATCGGCGTGTAGGGGAAGGCCTGGCCGATGATGGCGACGGGCACGCCGTTCATCTGCTTGATGACGTAAGGCTTGAAGACCGGGTCGCCGAAGTCGGTGGTTTTGACATTCTGCGCGACGAAGTCGACCTTGCCGGCAAAGTCTTTCTCGATGATCTCCTTCACGCGCTCCATGCCCAGGGTGAATTCCCAGTGCCCGGTCATCACGTCCACACCCAGCAGCTTGCACGCGTCGACCATGTCCTGGCCCTTGGTCCACAGCGATGTACCACTGCCCTGCCAGGTGTCGCCGCCGTCCAGCAGCAGCGCGCCCGGGCGGCTTTCCTTCATGCGCTTGACCAGCGTGGCCAGGTGCGCAAAGCCGCCGACCTTGCCGTAACGCTTGGCGGCGGGCTCGAAGTCGAGGTAGGTCAGCGCGTGCGCGGCGGGCGTACCGGCCTTCAGGCCAGCGGCCTTGAGCAGGTGCTCCCCCACCAGGTGCGGCAAGCGGCCCTTCATCTCGCCCAGCCCCAAGTTGACGCTGGGCTCGCGGAAGTAGATGGGCTTGAGCTGCGCGTGGCAGTCCGTCATGTGCAAGAAGGACACGTTGCCGAACTTCGGCACGTCGTACAGGCCCTCGGCGGCCACGGTCGTGGCGGCGTGGGCGTAGCGGTTCAGGCCCATGCCCGCGACGCTGGCGGCGCTGAGCACCTGGAGGAATTCGCGTTTGGACAGATTCATATCAGCGACTGCTTAACTAAACAAAAGAAAAAAACCCGGCACAGCCGGGTTGGCACGAGAGCTTACTGGTTGACCGGCGACTTGGGGTCGAGCAGCAGCGCGACCAGGTCGGCTACCTGCTTTTCCGTCAACGTGCCCATGTGCCCGGCGCGCGGCATGTTGGAGCAGGCGTTGTACGCCTTGCTGTTCCAGATCTTGCCCCAGGTGTATTCGAGCATGGCCTTGGCTTCGGGCGAAGCCGGGTCCTTCACGCCACGCAGCTTGCCGTAGTTGTACAGGCTGGGGCCGATGGTGCCGAAGGAGATCTCCTTCTTGTCGATCTGGTGGCAGTTGTAGCAGTTGCCGCCGTTGGGCGTGTTGGCCGCGTCGGTCCAGGTCATGCCGCGGCCGCTTTGGGCCAGGGCTTCACCGGCTTTCCAGTCGCCCACGAACTTGCCGCCTTCCGGCCATTTGATGGTCTTCATGTTCAGCGCTTCAATGCGCTTGGCGGTCTCGGCGTCCAGCGGCTTGCCTGCCACGTCGGCGGCGTTGCAGGCGCGGATGGTTTCATCGTCGGTAAAAACCTTCTCGACCTTGACGATGCCCTTGTCGTGGAAGGACTCCTTCACGACTTTCTGCGTCAGCGCGTCCAGCTCGGCGGGCGACATCGACGATGCGCTGTTGCCGTTGCCGCCGCCACCGGCACAGCCGGCGAGCAGGGCCGCACCCAGGATCGAGAGCGCGAAGGCAGGCGTTGCGAATTTCATGCGATGACTCCTTCAGCGCTTGATGGTGGGAACGGCCGACTTAGCGCCCTTGGCGTTGACGCCCAGGAACACGCCCAGCGCAATCGTGGCGTCGCTGGCGAAGGTCGGCTCAGGAAAGCGCTGTTGGCGGTAGCAGTCGTTCAAGCGGTGCTGCATGGTCCACATCTGGCCGTTGGACACGCGGTAGGCCGGCCACGCGGCAAAACCGATGCCATCGCCGGGGTTCTTGCGCAGGTCCGGCAGGTCTTGCAGGCGGATGCGCTTGCCTTCTTCGCCGTGGCAGGACGCGCAAGCGAAGTCGTGGCTGCCGCCGCGCTGGTAGAACAGGCGCTTGCCCACTTCGTAGGCCGTGCGCTCCTGCGCGTTCGATTGCGGCAGGTTGAACTTCATGTCCTTGGACTGCGACGCGATCCACGTCGCCAGCGCCGTTGTGTTCGCGCGCTCGCCCTTGCCCCAATCACCATTGATGACGGTCTTGGGGTCAATGCCTTGCAGCGTGCTCATACAGGTGACCAGGCGCGACTCCAGGTCCTGCACCTTGCCGGTGTCGGCAAAGAAGCGCGGCAGTTCGACAAACGCGCCTTTGACCACGCCCGGACCCTTGCCCAGGTCACAGCGCTCCAGCGAAGCGTTCTTGGGGCCGCGTTTTTGCTTCCACAGGTCTTCGCCCTTGGCTTCGAACAGGTCGGCGGGGTTGCCGTCCTGCAGCATCTCCCGGTACTCCTCGATCGCCTGCGTCGACGATTTCTCCTGGGCCGACACGGCGCCGGCCAACAAGGTGGCCGTCGCCAGGGCGATCGCCACACGCGCCATGAATGGGTGCTTCATTGGGGAGGTTCTCCTCTGGTTTTTCTATGTCAAAAAAACGCTGCTCGGTCTGTCGCCTCGGGATGGTTCGATCCCGCAAGGGATGCCTTCTCTGGCGCAGCCCGGCGAAAAAAAAGCGGGCGTGAACGGTATGCACGCCCGCCCTCGCACCTGCGAGGCAAGTCCTCGGGGCTTACGACACCGTGGCTTCGTCGGTGCGCGTCTCGCCCTTGTTGTCTTTCCAGGTCACGGAGATCTTGTCACCGGCCTTGGCGCCCTTCAGCGTGAATTGCAGGAACGGGTTCTTGGACACGGCTGGGCCCCACTCGCAGCTGAACACCGGCTTGCCGTTCAGGCTGGCCGTGACGTCCGCGATGTGCCAAGCCGGCACCACCTTGCCGGAAGCGTCCTTGCGCTGACCGGACTCCATCTCGTGGCTCATGAGCACGCGCACCGTGGCCTTGTCGCCGGCGGCCTGAGCGCGAATTCGCATTGGATCTGCCATGTTCTTTCTCCTAATTCAATTCAGTACTTGCTTGCCCTGTCGCGCCTGCCGTTTCAGCGAACGCCGTCGCCGGACCTGTGCCGGCGACTGGCGTTGTCCCCCTTCAAGGGGGAAGGCGCGCAGCGACTCAGGGGGTGAGCCAGCGTTATCCGCCGCAGCCGCCCAGGGTGACCTTGACTTCTTTCTTGGCGTAGTGCGCCTTGCCGTCGGCGGTGATGGCCACGGCGTAGACGTCCGACGATTCGCCCATCTTGGCGCGCGTGGAGAAGCTGGCGTCCACTTCCGGCGTGACGTTGAACACCGACACCAGGGCGTTCGGGTTCTTTTCGACCAACAGCACCATCTGCTTGACGTTGGGCAGCGACGAAGCCACGGCCAGCGGCACAACGGCGCCGTTTTCGGCGATGTCGGGGGCGGTCAACGTGACGGAGGTACTGGCCTCAGGGGCGCCGCTGGCACCCAGGGCTTTGAGCGCGTCGTTCAGGCTCTTGGCTTCGAACGCGGCCTTGTTGAAAGCCAGCGCGTACTGCGGAAACAGGCCGGTTCCGGCCAGCAGACCGGCCACTACGGCGCTCTGCTTCAGTGTCTGTCGACGGGTTTGCATCGGGGTCATACTCCTCAAAGTTAAGTGGATGCTAATGCGTTCGTTGGGCACGTGCATGGGGAAAAACCCCCCGTTGCACCTGCCCCTGGGCGTCGAATTTACTTCCCGGCGCCCGCGGCCAGCCAGGCCGCGATGGCCTTGTTGTCCGCGTCGGGCAGGGTCTGGGGCGGCATGGGGATTTCACCCCACACGCCCGAGCCACCGGCCTTGATCTTGCTGACCAGGTAGTCGGTCTTGCCAGCGTACTTCTTGCCGATCTCGGTGAAGCTCGGGCCCACCAGCTTGCCGTCCATGTTGTGGCAGGCCGTGCAGGCGTAGGTCTGCGTCAGCGCGATGGCGGCGGCGTTGGGGCTGGCCGCGCCACCGGCGGGCGCCACCACCTTGACCGGGCCAGCGGCGGCGCCCAGCTTGCCTTCGGCCTGGGTCGTGTCGCTGCCGCGCTGCGGACCGACGGTGCGGTTCTGCTCGCGCAGGTTGCCGTGGTTGTTGCGGGCGTGGTCGGGCAGGCGCGAGCTGATGGTCGGCTCGGGGCTGCAGTTCTTCATACAGGCGGTGGCCTGCACGTCGGGCTTGGCGGCGCCGCCCAGCTCCTTGCCCGGCCACATGGCGTGCGCGGTGGTCATGCCATCGCGGTTGGGCATTTTCTTTTGCACTTCGGCGATGTTCTTGTCGGACAGCGTGAAGTTCTCGGGCACGACGTGCGCCAGGTTCAGCAGGAAGGCCGTGACCGCGTACACCTCTTCGGTGGTCAGCGACTTGGGCTTGTCCCAGGGCATGGCGCGGTTGATGTAGTCCCACAGCGTGGACACGCTGGCGACCTTCATGAAGGTGGTGCGCCCCGGGAAATCGGTGCGCTTGAGCGTGGCGGCGTGGCCGGTCTTGATGTCGTCCGCCGTGGTGCCGCCGACCAAGGGCGAGAACACCGAGTTCAGTTCACCAAAGAAACCGTGGCAGGTGGCGCACTTGGCTTCGAACACTTCCTGGCCCTTGGCCACCGAGCCACTGCCCGCCGGCAAGCCCTTGAAGTCGGGGCGCACGTCGATGTCCCACGCCGCCACCTCCTTGGACGTGGCAACCCGGCCAATACCAGGAAATTTGTCCTGAGCCAGCGCCGGTACTGCGCAAGCAGCTATCAAAAGCGATGCAACCGCTTCACGACACTTGAACATTCTTGACCTCGCCGTTTTCCTGAACCAACCAGGACTGGATGGCGTTGTTGTGGTAGATCGAGCGCGAACCGCGCACCGCACGCAGCTGCTTGTAGTTGGGCTGCACGTAGCCGGTGTCGTCCATCGCGCGGCTTTGCACGATGGCGGGCTTGCCGTCCCAGACCCAGTCGAGGTTGAAGCGCGTCAGGCAACGGTCCATCACCGGCGACTCCAGCCGCGCGGTGCGCCAGTTGCGGCCACCGTCGACCGACACGTCGACCTTCTTGATCTTGCCGCGGCCTGACCACGCCAGGCCGCTGATGTTGTAGAAGCCTTTGTCCAGCAGCACCTGGCCACCGGACGGCGTGGTGACCACGCTCTTGCATTCCTGGATGCTGGTGTACTGGCGGTGCTGGCCGTCGGGCATCAGGTCGACGTAGTGCACCGCCTCGTCCTTGGT
This sequence comes from Pseudomonadota bacterium, assembly GCA_023442945.1. GTDB lineage: Bacteria > Pseudomonadota > Gammaproteobacteria > Burkholderiales > Burkholderiaceae_C > Ottowia. Next base: position 20,911 of record JAEZWW010000069.1, read on the forward strand.
GGCGTAGGGCTGGTCGCCCAGCTCGATGCGGCGCAGGTACTTGACCCAGCTCACGCCCTGCACGCCCGGCACCACCAGGCGCAGTGGGTAACCGTTTTCGGGGCGCAGCATTTCGCCGTTCTGGCCGTAGGCGACCAGCACCTGGCCGGAGGTGACCAGGCTCATCGGGATCGTGCGCGTCATCGACGAGCCGTCGGCCCCTTCGGCCAGGACGAACTTGCCGCCCTTCAGGTCGGCGCCCGCCATCTCCAGCAGCGTGATCAGCGGCACGCCGGTGAATTCGCTGCACGACAGCATGCCGTGCGAATACTGCGCCGTGGGCACGGCGACGTTGCCCCATTCCATGCCGGTGTTGGCGCCGCATTCGATGAAGTGAAACCGCGACACGCTGGGCAGCCGCATGATCTCGTCCATGGTGAAGACCTTGGGCGTCTTGACCATGCCGTTGAGCATCAGGCGGTGTTGCGCCGGGTCGATGTCCCACCAGCCCTGGTGGTGGCGCTCGAAGTGCAGGCCGCTGGGCGTGACGATGCCGAACAGCGACTGCATCGGCGCGAACGACACCGACGCCTGGTTGGTCTGCGTCAGCCCCGGGCTTTGGCGGCGTTGGACGTTGCCTTCGTACTTGGACGGGCGGCCGTAGCCGTCGGTCACCACCGGCTGGCCCAGGCCCGTGCTGTGCGCCGGCAGCTTGAGGATGGCGGGGTCGCCATCGCCGGCCGGTGCGGCCTGGGCACTGGCGCGCGCGGCGGCGCCACCGGCCACGGCGGCGGCAAACGCGCCGCGGATGAAGTCGCGGCGGCCACGTTTGGCTTCGGCAAAAACAGTGCGGACGCCGGTGGCGTCCAGGAAGTTCTCCGGCGCCTTGCGCAAGCGTCCACGTTCAACGCTGGCGGGCGCGCAGGGGATTTGATCGTCAGGCATGAGCTTCAAATTCTTTATATGCGCAAATGATTATATTAACGGGTTTTCCCGCGAAACTGCATGGGGTAAGCCCCATGTGGGGAACTTCCACCCGCGCCCAGCGTCTACGGCGCGCGTGGCGACCACGGCGCCCAACCGCGTCACGGCTTGAACTTGTAATGGTCGCGGTTGAGCACCGCCGCAATCGCGAGCACGTCCTCAGGGAACAGGCCCAGGTTCATCTCGGTGTTGCAGCTTTCGACCATGCTGCGCAGCGCGCTGGGCGTGTTGATGCGGCCTTGGGGCCGGTAGATGGCGTTGCCGTCGTCCGCCCATTTCTGCGCGTGGCATTGGCTGCATTTGTTTTCGGCGATGAGCTTTTCGCCGAGCTTCAGGTCCGCGTCCTTGAAGAGGGCGGGCGTCTGCGCCTGCAGGCTGCCGCTGGCGCCCAGCGCCGCGAACGCGATCCAGTGTCGCCATGCAATGGCTGTTGGCATGTCCTTGTCTCCTCTGTCTGCGTCTGGATGACGCTATTGTTCCAGTAGCTGCTTGCGCAGATTCCGGTAGGGCCAGCGCCCTAAAACACCTCAAATCAACCCATCAACCGGCCAGCGCCTTGCGCGCCTGCTCCAGGCGCCGGTCCAGGTACGTGGCGTAGAAATCGTTTGACCCGCCGACCAGCCGGTCGGCCACTTCACGCCCGCCAGGGCCCAGGAACAGCACCGTGGGCGCGACCTTCACGCCCCAGGCCTTGACCTGCGCATCGTGCACGATCGGCTGGCCTTGCGGGCCAACGGTGCGCTGCGTGCCGCGCATGTCGATCTGCACCACGGGCAGCGCCTGTTCGGCCTGCATTGGGCCCAGGTAGTTGTTGCGCACTTCTTCGCACCAGGGGCAGCGGTGCAGGCTGACCAGCACGACCAACGGCTGCCCGGCCTTCAGCGCCAAGCCCAGCTCATCCGGCAAAGACTTGGACAAGGGCAGCGTGCGTCCGGCCGCGCGCACCGGCGCCGGCAGGCCCGCGGCCGCCCCGGCGGCGACCAGTGCCGCGCCCAGCACGCGGCGGCGCGGCCAGGCGTGTCCGAGCGTGGGCGTGACGGGCGGGCGGCTCACGGCGTTTCGTGCTCCATCAGCAAATAGGTGTTGTACGCGTTCATGCGGTTGGCTGGGCCAAACAGCGGCATGTGTTCGTACGCGCTCCAGTCGGTGGCTTTGTAGGCCTCGTCAAACGGCGTCATGTCGCGCGCGGCTTCGCCCATGGTCTTGCGCAGGTACACCAGGTAGTCGCGCGTCAGCTGCATGTCCTTGCGCGCCTCGGTCGACACGGGGCCGTGGCCGGGCACGACGACGGTGGCGTCGAAGCTCAGCAGCTTGCCCAGCGACTGGATCCAGTTGCCGCTGTCGGCCTGGCCGACGAAGGGGATGCGGTTGCGGAACACCAGGTCGCCCGCGTACAGCACCTTGCGGGTGGGGATGTAGATGGCCACGTCTTCCGGCGTGTGCGCCGGGCCGACGGGTTGCAGCACGAATTGGGTGTCGCCCACGGTGATTTCGCGCGGGCCGTCGATCCATTCGGTGGCGGCGACCAGGTGCGTCTGCTCGTTGATCCAGGGCTTCAGTTCGTCGCGCGAAGCCTGCAGGCGCAGGCGCGCGGTGTCGGAATACAAATACTCGCGCCCCGCCTGGTGCGCGATGATCTTCGCACCCGCTTTTTCAAACGCCTGCAGGCCGTACACGTGGTCGGCGTGGTAGTGCGTGACGATGACGTGCGAGACCTTTTTGGGCGTGATCTTGGCGATCTCGGCCAGCAGGCGCTCGGCCAGCGCGGGCGAACCCAGCGCGTCGATGACAACGACGCTGTCGGACGTGACGACAAAGCCGGCGTTGGAGATGAAGTTCTGGTTGGCGGGCGAGCCCAGGGCGGACAGGCCTTCGACGTACCAGCAGCCCGGCGCCACCTCGTGCGGCTGCATGTCGACCGGCGCGGCCGGCGCGTCGGCCGCCTGACCGTAGCGCGACCAAGCCAGCGCCGCACCGCCAAAAGCCACGCAAGCGCATCGCTGCAAAAGTTGACGCCGATCAATTGCCGCCTGCATCCGGGCCCCTATATTCATAAGCTGATACTTAATTGATTATCGGCAAAGGCCATGAACCTGACAAGTTGGGCAGAGCAGTACGGCACCGCTGCGACGCTGGCGGTGGGTGGCGCCGTCATCGGCGCGCTGTTCGGCTTCTTCGCCCAGCGCTCGCGCTTTTGCCTGCGCGCGGCGGTGGTCGAGTTCTGGCGCGGCCAATTCGGCGAAAAGCTGTCGGTCTGGCTGCTGGCCTTTTCCACCGCCGTGGTGGTGGTGCAGGCGCTGATCCTGGCCGGCCTGCTGGACGTGTCGCAGGCGCGCCAACTGGCCACGCGCGGCAGCCTGTCGGGCGCGGCCATCGGCGGCCTGCTGTTCGGCGCCGGCATGATCATGACGCGCGGCTGCGCCAGCCGCCTGCTGGTGCTGTCGGCCAACGGCAATTTGCGCGCCCTGCTCTCAGGCCTGGTGTTCGCGGTGACGGCGCAGGCGGCGCTGGCCGGTGCGCTGGCGCCGTTGCGCGCCGAAATCTCCAGCTGGTGGACGGTGGACGGCGGCGCGGCGCGCGACCTGCTGGCGCGTGTGGGCACCGACCACTGGGGTGGCCTGGTCTTCGGCCTGGGCTGGATGGCGGTGGCCATCGTGTTTTCGCTGCGCACCGGCAACCGCTTCTGGATGTGGGTGGGCGGCGTCGGCACGGGCCTGGCGGTGGCGCTGGCCTGGTGGTTCAGTTACGCCGTGTCGCAGGCCAGTTTCGACGTGGTGCAGGTGCAGGGCCTGACTTTCAGCCGCCCGTCGGCCGAATGGCTGATGCGCGTGCTGACCACGCCGGGCACACCGTTCGGCTTTGACGCGGGCATGCTGCCGGGCGTGTTCATCGGCTCGGCCATCGGCGCGCTGGTGGGGCGCGAATTCAAGGTCGAAGGCTTCAAGGACGGCTACAGCATGGCGCGCTACATCGTCGGCGCCATGGCCATGGGCTTTGGCAGCATGCTGGCCGGCGGCTGCGCCGTGGGCGCGGGCATGACCGGCGGCGCGATCTTTGCATTGACGGCCTGGGTCACGCTGCTGGGCATGTGGGCCGGCGCCGGCCTGATGGACCGCCTGCTGGCCGAGCCGGTGCAGACACTGCAGCCGCCAACCCAGCGCGCGCCGGTGGTGGTGCCGGTGGCGCCCTGACGCATTGCGGTGCGTGGGCATCTGAGCGTCATTTATGAAGAAAATCGGCCTCTGGCCCCAGTACCACCTGCGCAGGCAGCTACTGAATAAATAGCGCCAACCGATCACTTTCGCGTCCCCGCCGCGCCGCCGACGGCCAGCGTGGCTCATGACCAGCGCGCTCATCACGTGGCACGGCCCAACGCACCGCGCCTTGGCGCCGTCAGCCAAAAAGACGGGCCACGAAGGCCCGCAAATCGCTCATCGGTCGCGCAGCCGCCGCCCCGCGCGGGCGTGGCCGCAGCGCGGTTCAGCTTCAGGCCAAGGTGTCGGCCCAGATGTTGTGCGCCCAGGCCATGGCGTAGTGGCCTTCCAGCTCGCTCGCGGCGGCCGACACGCCGCCCGAGCCGGGCACCGTGAGCATGGTCTTTTGCGCCGCGTCATAGCGGTGCACGCTGGCCACGTGGACGACGTCGGTGTCGCTGACGAAGCTGTAGCAGGTGTTGTTGTAGATCGGCAGCGCGCCCGGCTCGCGCCCCGACAGCAGCGCCACGATGGCGGCCGCGGCGATCTTGCCGTGCTGGTTGGCCATGTGGCCGGACTTGGGCATCAGCGGCGCGACCTGCAGCGCGTCGCCCAGCACGTGGACGTTCTTGGCGGCCTTGGATTCCATGGTCAGCCAGTCGACTTCGCACCAGCGCTTGTTGGCGGTGGTCAGGCCGGCGTTGTGGGCGGCGTCACCCGCGCGCTGGGGTGGCACCACGTTCAGCACCTGCGCCTTGACGTCGTCGTTGAACTCGAACTTGAGTGTGCCGCTGGCCACATCGACATCGGTCAGGTTGTGCTTGGGCCGGTATTCGATGATGCCCTTGTAGCGGTCGGCCCAGGCTTTCTTGAACAGCGGGCCTTTGGACGTGACGTCGTCGTTGGCGTCCAGGATCAGCACTTTGGACTTGGGCTTGGCCTTGCTGAAATAGTGGGCCACCTGGCAGGCGCGCTCGTACGGGCCGGGTGGGCAGCGGTAAGGCGCCATGGGGACGGTGAGCGCGTACACGCCGCCGTCGGGCATGGCTTCGAGCTGCTTGCGCAGCGCCACGGTTTGCGGGCCGGCCTTCCAGGCGTGCAGCACTTTGTCCTGCGCGCCAGCCGCTTTCATGCCGGGCAGCGCGTCCCACATGAATTCAATGCCGGGGGACACCACCAGCCGGTCGTACGGCAGCGTGCTGCCGCCGGCCAGCTTGACTTGGCGCTTGTCCACGTCGATGCCGACGGCCTTGTCCTTGGCGATCTTCACGCCGTGGCGCTTGGTCAGGTTGTCGTAGGGCGTGGTGATGTCTGCCATCTGCTTGCTGCCGCCGATCACCAGGTTGGAGATGGGGCAGGAGATGAAGCTGTCATTGGGCTCGACCAGCGTGACGTCGATGCCGCCGTCCGACCACATGCGCAGGTACTTGGCCGCGGTGGCGCCGCCGTAGCCGCCGCCAATGACGACGACCTTGCCGCGCGCAGCGCTGCCGCCGCCGCTACCCGAAGTGGCGCAACCGGCCATGAGGCCGAGCACCGAAGCGGCCGAGCCGGCCTGGATGAATTGACGACGATCCATGGTGCGCGCCCTCACTTCTTCTGGGCCGCGAACCAGGTCGCAATGGCCGCCAGTTGTTCGTCGGAGTAGCCCTTGCTGAGTTGGTGCATGATGGTCGCGGGCCGCGCGCCGCTCTTGAAATCCATCAGCTTCTTGAGCATCTCGTCCTTGTTGGTGCCAGCCAGTGCGACGTTGCCGGCCGCAGCCTGGCCGTTGGTGCCGTGGCAGCTCGCGCAGGCGGCGGCCCAACTGCGGACCTGAAGCGGATCCACCTGGGCTTGCGCCAGGCCGGACGCGCACAGCGCGGCGGCGGCAAGGCCCATGGACAAAGGCAATTTCATGGCAGCGGCTCCTCCAGTTGGCGATTCACGCGGGTGCGGCGCAACAGATGCGTCCACGCTTATATGCGAATCGATGATAGGGGGGCCAAGGATAGCCGCTGCTCAGGACTTACCCGATCTCTGGAAGGCGCTGAACGCGAATCTGCCGCCTGCAGGCTGCAGCGACGCGCACGCGCGTCAGCACTCGTAGCTGACGTCGTCCTGCGCGAGCTGCGCACACACCGCCTTGCACAGCGTGAGCACGCGGTCGTCCGTGATGCGGTAGTAGATCTGCACGCCGTCGCGGCGGCGGCCCAGCACGCCCGCCTTGTACAGCGTGTGCAGGTGCTGGCTCATGTTGGGCTGGGTGGTTTCGATCTGCGCCAGCAGCGCGCCGACGTTTTTTTCGCCCGGGCACAGGGCGCTGATGATCTTCAGCCGGGTCGGTGCCGACAACACACGGAAAAGCTCCGCCGCGCGCTCGAAAACTTCGTCGGTGCGGGTTTCTTCGTCATCAAAAATGGCGTTATTGACCATGTTCGGGCACTCGCGCAAGGGCGCACTGCCACTATACCCGCGCTGCGTCGCTTGGGCGTGTGTCCGAACGCAATGTCCGGCTCAACAAGATCACCGGCACCAGCCCCACCAGCACCAGCGCCAGCGACGGCAGCGCGGCCTCACCCAGGCGTTCGTCGCGCGCCAGCTGGTTGGCGACCACCGCCAGCGTGTCGGTGTTGAAGGGCCGCAGCACGATGGTTGCAGGCAGTTCCTTCATCACGTCCACAAACACCAGGAGCGCCGCGGCCATGCTGGCGCGGCGCAGCAGCGGCCAGTGCACGCGCCCGGCCAGCGCCAGGCCGCCCGCGCCCAGCATGCGGGCCGATTCGTCCAGGCTGCGCGGCACGCGCGCGTACCCGCTTTGCATGGACTGCAGCGCCACCGCCACAAACCGCACCAGGTACGCCCAAACCAGCCCGGTGATGGTCACCGTGATCCAGCCGCCCACGCCGCTTTGCGGCCAGCGCGCCTGCACCCAGCCGACCGGCAACAGCATGCCGACCACGATCACCGCGCCCGGCACCGCGTACCCCAAGGACACCAGCTGCGCCGCCCCACGCCGCAGCGCATTGGGCGAGCGCCGCACGCTGTAGGCGATGAACCAGGCCGCGCCCACCGCCAGCACGGCCGTGATGGCGCCCAGGCGCACGCTGTTCCAGGCCCAGACCAGGAATTTGTCCCAGGGCAGCACCGACCAGTCGGCCGCCAGCGGCCGCAGCATGAACAGCACCGGCAGCACAAAGCCCATCAGCACCGGCAGCAGGCACAGCACCCATGCCAGCACGCGCCGGCCGCCCTGCAGCACGATGGGCCGCGCGTCGCTGGAATTGGCTCGCGCGGTGGCGTTGCCGACAAAACGCAGGCGGCGCTGCGCGCGCTGCTCCAGCCACAACAGCACCACCACCAGCGCCAGCAGCAGCGTGGCCAGCTGCGCCGCCGCCACGCGGTCGTCCATCGACAACCAGGCCTTGTAGATGCCCGCAGTGAAGGTCTGAATGCCAAAGTACGCCGACACGCCGTAGTCCGCCAGCACCTCCATCAGCGCCAGCGCCGTGCCCGCCGCCACCGCGGGGCGCGCCATCGGCAGTGCGATCTCGCGCACGCGCCGCGGCAACGAGGCACCCAAGAGGCGCGCCGCCTCCATCAGCTGCGGTGCGCGCTCGGCCAGCGCCGTGCGCGACAGCAGGTAGACATAGGGGTACATCGAAAACGCGAACACCCAGGCCGCGCCCCACACGCTGCGCACCTCGGGCAGCAAACGCCCTTCCAGCCCAAACGTGGCGCGCAGCCCCACCTGCAGCGGGCCGGAAAACTGCAGGAAGTCGGTGTACGCGTAGGCCGTCACATAGGCCGGCATGGCCAGCGGGAGCAGCAGCAGCCATTCAAACGTGCGCCGGCCGGGGAAGTCGAACACCGTCACCAGCAGCGCGGCCGGCACGCCCAGGGCGACCACGCCCACGCCGACCATCAGCGCCAGCTGTACCGTCACCCACAGGTATTCGGGCAGCACCGTGGCCGCCATCTCGCGCAGGATCTGGGCCGACGCGGCGTTCCACTGCAGCCAGGACGCACCCACGGCCAGCACCGGCAACACCAGTACGAAGGCCAGCAAGACCAGCAGGAAAGAAGGCAGCGCGCGCAAGATGGGGGATTTGGGCAAACAGGTAAGCAGCGCAGCGCGCCTGGGCCGGCGCCGTTCGGCCGCCAGCCCAAATGAGAATTGTACGCATCTACAATCGCCCACCATGTTCCTGCAGATCCACCAGGTCAGCGTTCTCTACCCCGGCGCCGACCGCCCCGCCGTCCACGACGCCTCGCTCACCTTGCGCGCGGGTGACATCGGCGTGCTGATCGGCCCCTCGGGCTGTGGCAAGACCACCTTGCTGCGCGCTGTCGCTGGGCTGGAGCGCGTCACCCACGGCGAGATCCGCCTGGGCGACGAAGTGGTCAGCAGCGCACGCGTGCACCTGCCGCCCGAGCAGCGCCGCATCGGCATGGTGTTCCAGGACTACGCGCTGTTCCCGCACCTGGACGTGGCGCGCAACATCGCCTTCGGCCTGCGCCACCTGGGCGCGGCCGAACGCGCCGCGCGCGTGGCCGAGGTGCTCAAGCTGGTCGACCTGGCCGGCAGCGAAAAGCGCTACCCGCACGAGCTGTCCGGCGGCCAGCAGCAGCGCGTCGCCCTGGCCCGCGCCATGGCGCCGTCACCGCGTCTGCTGCTGCTGGACGAGCCCTTTTCCAACCTCGACGTCGACCTGCGCGAGCGCCTGGCGCACGAGCTGCGCGGCATCCTGAAAAACGCCGGCGCTACCGCCCTCTTCGTTACGCACGACCAGCTGGAGGCCTTCGCCATCGGCGACCAGATCGGCGTGATGAACCACGGCCACCTGCACCAGTGGGACGACGCGTACACGCTCTACCACCGGCCGGCCACACGCTTCGTGGCCGACTTCATCGGCCACGGCGTGTTCGTGCCCGCGCGCATCGTTGCCAGCGGCGCCGGCGCCCAGGTCGACACGCCGCTGGGCACGCTGCAGAACCTGACCGACTGCCCGCTGCCCGGCGCCTACCCGCAAGGCCAGTGCGATTTGCTGCTGCGCGCCGACGACATCGTCCACGACGACCACGCGCCGGTGCAGGCGCAGATCGTGCGCAAGGCCTTTCGCGGCTCGGAATTTCTCTACACCCTGAAGCTCGCCAGCGGCGAAACCGTGATGGCCCACGTGCCCAGCCACCACAACCACCGCGTCGGCGAATGGATCGGCATCCGGCCCGAGGTGGACCACATCGTCACCTTCCCGGCCGAGGCCGCGGCGCCTGCGACGTCACCCTCACCTGCGCGCGCAGCCTGACGCGGCGCAGGGCGACCGCGCCAGCGGGTGGCCGCACCCCTTATTTCAAGCCCAATCGCCCTCTGGCCCTACAGCCACTTGCGCAACCAGCTCCTTATTCAGGAGCACCCGTGTGCTGGCGCAGGGCCGCGACGCTGGTTTGCAGGGCGGCGGCCCATGCGCGCCGCTCGCGCCCATCGGGCGGCTGCGGCGCGCCGTAGGTCACGACGGCGCGGATGCCGGGCGTGGTCAGGGTGCGCCAGACGGAGCCGACCAGGGTCTGGTCGCCGATGTAGATGGGCGCCAGGCTGATGCGGCCGCTGCGCGCGTCGACAAACTCCAGCGCTACCGGCTGCACCGGCGCCTGCGCGGCGACGGCGGCCTGGATCAGGTTGGCGTGAAAGGGCAGCAGGGTCTGGCCGTCGCTGGTCGTGCCTTCGGGGAAGACGCCGACCACTTCACCGCGCAGCAGCGCGTCGCGCATGTGGTGCACGACGCGCAGGGCGTCGCGGCGGGACGCGCGTTCGATGTACAGCGTGCCGGCCTGCGTGGCCATCATGCCGATCATGGGCCAGCCTTTGATGTCGGACTTGGCGACAAAGCGGCAAAAGCCGGCCGCATGCAGCACCAGGATGTCGAGCCAGGAGATGTGGTTGGCCACCAGCATTAGCGGGCCGTGCGCCGGCGGCGTGCCGTGCACCTGCAGGTCGATGCGCCACACGCGCAGAAAGCCGGCGGCCCAGCGCTGGACTTCGGCTTCGCGCTCAGGCTGGCTGAGCGTAGCAAAGCGCGTGCGAATGGTCCACCAGCCGCGCGCGATGTGCGCGCCGCCGCGCAGCAACAGCCAGGTGGCGGTGAAGACTTTCACAGGGAAGCGGTGTTCCGTCGGAGGCGTGTGGCGGGCGCAGCGGACGCGGGCTGCGCGGCGACCGATCGCCGCAGCGCACCGTGCCCACGCGTCGCGGTGTCAGCCACCGTGCGCCAGGTGGCCGCCGACCAGGGTGCAGCGCACGCGGCCGGCCAGTTCATGGCCGTCAAACGGCGTGTGTTTGCCCTGGCTGCGCAGCGCGTCGGCGTTGACGGTCCAGCGCGCGTCGGGGTCGAACACGCACAGGTCGGCCACGCCGCCTTCGGCCAGGCGGCCGCAACTGGCTTGCAGCGTGCCCAGCGCCTGGCCGAGCACACGCGCGGGCGCGTCGGTGACGGCGCCCAGGGCGCGCAGCAGGCCGCCCTCGCCCACGGTGGCGCCCCACTTCAGCGCCAACGGCAGCAGCAATTCGAGCCCAGTGGCGCCGGGCTCGGCCTCGGCAAAGGGCAGGTGCTTGGCGTCGTTCTCGACCGGGGTGTGGTCGGACACCAGCGCGTCGATGGTGCCGTCCAGCAAGGCGGCGCCCAGCGCGTCGCGGTCGCGCTGCTGGCGCAGCGGCGGCGTGAGGCGGGTGCGGGTGTCGAAGTAGCCGATGTCGACGTCGGTCAGGTGCAGCGAGTTGATGCTGACGTCGGCAGTGACGTTCAGCCCCTCCGCCTTGGCCTGGCGCAGCAGCGCCACGCCGGCGGCGCTGGACAGGCGTGACAGGTGCACGCGCGGCCCGACGCCGCTGCCGCGCAAGGCGCGCAGCAGTTCAAACAGCGTGTGCAGCGCGATGGTCTCGGCCGCGGCCGGCACGCCGGCCAGGCCCATGCGCATGGCCAGCGGGCCGCTGGCGGCGACGCCGGTGCCCAGCCACGCGTCCAGCGGGCGCAGCCACACGGCATAACCAAAGGTGCTGGCGTACTGCAGCGCGCGCTGCAGCACCTGGGGGTTGACGATGGGCGCGTCGGCCTGGCCGAAGGCGACGCAGCCGGCGTCGGTCAGCTGGCCCATTTCGGTCAGCACCTCGCCCTTCAGGCCGCGGGTGAGCGCGCCCTGGGGGAATACGCGCGCCTGGTGCAGGCGCTCGGCACGGGTGCGCAGCATCTCGACCAGGCCGGGCTCGTCCAGGATCGGGTCGGTGTCGGGCGGGCAGACCAGGCTGGTCACGCCACCGGCGACGGCGGCGGCCAGCTCGCTTTCCAGCATGCGGGCGTGTTCGTGCCCCGGCTCGCGCAGGCGCGCCGTCAGGTCGACCAGGCCGGGCAGCACCCAGCAACCGCGCGCGTCGATGCTGCGGTTGGGCGCGAAGTCGGCCGGCGTCTTGCCAATGCCCAGGATGCGGCCGGCGGCAATGGCCACGTCGATCACTTCATCGCGCCCCGTGGCCGGGTCGATCAACCGGCCGTGCTGGATCAGGAGTTTCATGGTTTAAGTGTCAAATCGGCGTCTGGCCCCAGTGCAATCAGCGCGGCCAGCTATCAATTGAATAGTTCACACAAGGCCTGATCAGCCCACGTACCCGCTCGAGCGGCCGCGGAGCAGGCCACGCCAGCGGCCGCCGCGGCCGGGCGTGCACCGGCCGCTGGCGGCGCCCCCTCGAGGGGGGTGGCGCAACAGCGCGCAGCGCGTGAAGCCTGGGGGTGGGCCACGCTACGCCTCGTTGCCCGCCACGATGCTCATCACCGCCATGCGCACGGCGATGCCGAAGGTCACTTGCGGCAGGATCACACTTTGCTGGCCGTCGACCACTTGCGAATCGATCTCGACCCCGCGGTTGATCGGGCCGGGGTGCATGACGATGGCGTCGGGCTTGGCCCAGCGCAGCTTGTCGGGCGTGAGGCCAAAGCTCTTGAAGAATTCCTGGCTGGAGGGCAGCAGCGCGCCGCTCATGCGTTCGTTCTGCAGGCGCAGCATGATGACGACGTCGGCGTCCTTGATGCCTTCTTCGAGCATGTGGCACACGCGCACGCCCATCGGCCCGAAGTCGCCCGGCGCCAGCGTGCGCGGGCCGACCACGCGCACCTCGGCCGCGCCGAGCGTGGTTAGCGCGTGAATGTCCGAGCGCGCCACGCGCGAATGCAGCACGTCGCCGACGATGGCCACCACCAGGTTGGAAAAGTCCTTCTTGTAGTGGCGGATGGTGTACATGTCGAGCAGCCCCTGCGTGGGGTGCGCGTGCCGCCCGTCGCCCGCGTTGACCACGTGCACGTGCGGCGCGACATGTTCGGCCAGCAGGTAGGGCGCGCCGCTTTCGCTGTGGCGCACGACAAAAATGTCGGCCGCCATGGCGCTGAGGTTGGCCACGGTGTCCAGAAGCGATTCGCCCTTGGCGGTGGACGAACGCGCGATGTCCAGCGTGTAGACGTCGGCCGACAGGCGCGTGGCCGCGATGTCGAAGGTGGTGCGGGTGCGCGTACTGTTTTCAAAGAACAGGTTGAACACGCTCTTGCCGCGCAGCAGGGGCACCTTCTTGACCTCGCGGTCGCTGACGCTGACGAACTGCGCCGCCGTGTCGAGGATGTGCGTGAGGATGTCGCGCGGCAGGCCTTCGGTGCTGAGCAGATGGATCAGCTCGCCGTTTCTATTCAGTTGCGGGTTGCGTCGGGCCAGCACGGCTTACCCCTTGTGTTCAATGCGGAAACTGAAAGGCCCCGCGTCGGCCCGCGCCAGCGCCAGCGACTGGCCCGCCGGCAGACTGACGCGCGCGGCGGCGAAGTCGGCCGCCACCGGCAGCTGGCGCCCGCCACGGTCGACCAGCACCGCCAGGCGCACGCGGGCGGGGCGGCCGTAGTCGAACAGCTCGTTCAACACGGCGCGGATCGTGCGGCCGGTGTAGAGCACGTCGTCCAACAGCAGGATGTCGGCGCCGTTCACGTCGAACGGCAGCGTGGTCTGGCTGGCGGCGGCGAGGCCGCGTTTGGCGAAATCGTCGCGATGCATGGCCGACGAAATAGCGCCAGCCGCGTCGCTGCGGCCCAGGTCGCGCTGCAGGCGTTCGGCCAGCCATTGGCCGCCGGAGACGATGCCGACCAGGCGCGTGTCGGCCTGCAGCAGCGGGCGCACGCCTTGCACCAGGTCGGCGTACAGCGCCTCGGCGTCAAGCGCCAGTGAACTCATGGAAGACCCCTCAAAAACTGTTCCAGGATGATGGCAGCGGCGGCCGCGTCGGCGTCGCGCGCGCCCTGCGCGTGCGCTTCGGTGGTGGTGTAGCGCTCGTCCACCTCGTACACCGGCAGGCCAAAGCGGGCGCGCAGCTGGCGCCCGAACTTTTGCGCACGGCGCGTGTTCTCGTGCGCGGCACCATCGGGATGGGAGGGCACGCCGATGACGAGCGCGTCGGGCTGCCATTCCGCGATGCGCGCCTGCACTTGCGGCCAGCGCGCGTCGCCCTCTGCGCGGATGGTGGCCTGCGGCGTGGCCGTGCGCGTGATGCGGTTGCCGCTGGCAACGCCGGTGCGCTTCAGGCCAAAGTCGAAGGCCAGAAAGCAGGCTTGGGAGGCCGGCACTTCCAGCGGTGCCGATGCAGAGACAGGTGCGGCGGCGTCCGGCGCATGGGCGGGCGCGGCCATTCAGGCGTGCCCCGCGTCGGGCGACAGCATCCAGGCTTCCAGCCCCAACAAGCGCATGGCGCGGTCGTAACGCTGTTCGATGGGCGAATCGAAGATCACGCTGGTGTCGGCGTCAACGGTGAGCCAGCTGTTGCCAGCGATTTCGGATTCAAGCTGGCCTTCGCCCCAGGACGAAAAGCCCAGCGTGACCAGCACCCGGCGCGGACCGCCGCCGCTGGACAGGGCTTCCAACACGTCCTTGGACGTGGTCATTTCCAGACCACCGGGCACCGCCAGCGTGGAGGCGTAAATGGATTCGTCAGCGGCCAGGCCTTCGGCGGTGACCGGGTCGTGCAGGACGAACCCGCGCTCAGTCTGCAGGGGGCCGCCGTGGAAGACGGGCTGCGCGCTGAGCTCCTTGCGATCCAGCGGCAGATCGACCTTCTGAAACAAATCGCCCAGGTTGATGTCGCCCGGCTTGTTGATGATCAGCCCGAGCGCACCGCGTTCGCTGTGTTCGCACACATACACGACGCTGCCGGCAAAGGTGCCATCCTCCATGCCCGGCATGGCGATGAGGAAGTGGTTGGTCAGGTTGATCGGCTGCACAGCATCGGCCATGCACCCGATTCTAGCGGCCGGGCATCGCCCGGGCGCTCACTTGGCCGGCGCAGCGGCCGTGGTGTAACCCTTGATCAGACCCAGCAGCTCGTCTTCCGAATACGGCTTGCCGAGGTAGTGGCTCACGCCCAACTCGCGCGCATGCTCGCGGTGCTTCTCGGCGATGCGCGACGTGATCATGATCACGGGCAGATCGGCCAGCTTCTCGTCCGCGCGGATGTTGCGCACGAAGTCGAAGCCGTCCATCCGCGGCATCTCGATGTCGGACAGGATCACCGCCGGGCGCTCGGCCTGCAGGCGCTCCAGCCCTTGCAGGCCGTCGGCTGCCAGGGCCACGCGGTAGCCTTCGCGCTGCAGCAGGCGCTGCGTGACGCGGCGCACGGTGATGGAGTCGTCGACCACCAGCACCAGCGGGATGTCCGAATGCGCGGGTGCTAGCGGGACCGGCTGTGCTGGTGCACCGGCGGCGGCTTCGGCAACAGCCGCCGCGGGTGCCGCGTCGGCCGCGGGCAGCTCGACCGTCATGGCCTGTGCTTGCTCGCCGTACACGGCGGCCAGGGCCACCGGGTTGTAGATCAATGCTACAGCGCCCGAAGCCAGCGCCGTGATCGCCACCAGACCAGGCAGACGCGCCAGCTGCGGGCCGAGCGCCTTCACCACGACTTCCTGGTTGCCCAGCACTTCGTCGACGTGCACGGCCACGCGCTGCGCAGCAGAACGGAAGATGACCACCGGCGTGCTGCGGCCCCGTGGCTCGGTGCTGCGCTGCGAACTTTGCAGCAGGGCGCCGGACCAGAAGAAAGGCAGCATCTCTTCGCCGTAGCGGTACTGGCCGCTGCGGTAGGCCTCTTCCAGCGTCTTGGCCGGGGCGCGCTGCACGATTTCGACCAGGTTGGATGGCACACCCACGGTCAGGTGGCCGGCGCGCACCATCACCACGTGCGTGACGGCGGTGGTCAGCGGCAGGACCAGGCGGAAGGACGAGCCCTGGCCTTCGCGGGTGCTGGTCTCGATGCGGCCGCCGAGCGACTGCACTTCGGTGCGCACCACGTCCATGCCGACACCGCGGCCGGCCAACTCGGTCACTTCGGTGGCGGTCGAGAAGCCGGGCGCGAAGATCAGGTTGCCGACTTCGGCGTCGCCCATTTCGCGGTCGGCAGGGACCAAGCCCAGCTGTTGGGCGCGCTCGCGGATGCGCGGCAGGTTGAGCCCAGCGCCGTCGTCGCGGAATTCGACCGACACGTCGTTGCCGGCCTGCTGCACGTCGATGGCGACCAGGCCAATCGGGTCCTTGCTGCGCGCGGCGCGCATGGCTTGACTTTCGATACCGTGCACCACGCAGTTGCGCAGCAGGTGTTCGAAGGCCGGCGTCATCCGGTCCAGAATGCCGCGGTCCATTTCGATCGAGCCACCGCTGATGTCCAGGCGGACTTGCTTGCCGGTCTCTTTGGAAGCCTGGCGCACCACGCGGTACAGGCGCTCGGAAATGCCTTCGAACTCAACCATGCGCGTGCGCAGCAGGTCGCGTTGCAGTTCACGCGACTGGCGCGCCTGGGCGGCCAGGTCGTCTTCGCTGGCCTCAATGGCGCGCTGCAGGCTGCGCTGCACCGTGGCCACGTCGTTGACCGACTCGGCCATCATGCGGGTCAATTCCTGCATGCGGGTGAAGCGGTCGAATTCGAGCGGGTCGAAGTTCTGCTGCGCGTCCTTGGACAAGGCCAGGCGCGACTGCATCTGGGTTTCGGCCTGCAGCTCGACGTCGCGCAGCTGACCGCGCAAGCGTTCGAGGTTGCCCGTGAGTTCGCCCAGCGCGGCGCGCAGCTGACCGACCTCGGACTCGAGCCGTGCACGCGATGTCATCAGCTCGCCCGCCTGGGCCACCAGGCGATCCAGCAGCTGGCTGCGCACGCGCACGGACTGACCAGCGGCCACACGGGCCGACACCAAAGACAGCGGCGCAGGCAGGGCCACATCGCCCATCACCGGCGCGGGGCGCGGCTCGGCAGGTGCGTCGGCCACCGGCACGGCTTCTGCGGCGGCGGGTTCGGCCGGTGCAGCAGCCTCGTGCAACTGGGCTTCGACGCCTGGCGCCGCAGCGCCCACTTCTTCGCCTTCGACGCCGACGTCGCCAACCTGCAGGCGCTTGAATGCGAGCTGCAGCTCGTCCAGGTGGTCCAGCAGCGGCTCGATGTCGTGCGAGCCGATGCCGTCGATGCCGATGGTCTCGATCGCCGATTCGGTGCGGTGGGCCATCTCGCCCAGACGCAGCGCACCGGCCAAGCGGGCACTGCCCTTGAGCGTGTGCAGCGCGCGCAGCACCTGGCCGCGCGGCCCGCGCTCCAGCGGGTGGGCGTGCCATTCGCGCATCGCAGCGCTCAGCTGCGGCATGAGTTCTTCCGCCTCTTCCTCGAAGATCGGGAACAGGTCCGGGTCGACCGCGTCCACCACGTCGATGTCGTCGGCGATCCTTGGCGTCGCGGCGTCAGCGACAGCAAAAGGTGCCTGCGGGACGACGGCCCGTACAGCGGCAACGACCGGTAGCGGCTGTACTGCGGCGGCGGATTCGACATCGACCGCTGCCACGGCAGCTGCCGGAGCGTCGCCCACCGTGGGCTCGAGTGCCTGAACGCGTTGCAGCACGTCCGCGTTGGGCGCTTTCAGGATCCCTGCCGCAAACTGGTGCAGAACGCGGCGAATGTCTTCGGCCGCTTCGTTGAGCGCGGCGGCCTGGTCCGCGGTTCCGTACGGCTGGCCATGCAGCCGCTCCAGCGCATGCTCGACTGCACGCGACAGCTCGGACAGCGCCGCAAATCCCACAGTGGCCGAACTGCCTGCCAACGAATGCGCGCGGGCAACGGCGCGCTCGGGCACCGGCTGCTCCAACTCCAGCGTCCACTCCGACAACTCGGTGATGAGCTGGCGCGACCACTCGTCGGCCTCGTTGAGGTAGACGTTGTACAGCGGCACGCTGATGCGCAGATCGCCGATCTGCTTGAACGCTTCCTCCTCGACGTCATCAGCAGCGTCGGAAGTGACGGCTTCTTCGAAGTCAAGCGATTCGGGTTCTTGCTCCAGCGCGGGGGCGTCTACCGAAACCACCTCCCCGGTGGCGAAGTCAAGCTCGCCCAGATCCAGTGCCAGCGCTTCGTCCGTAGCGACAGGCTCTAGGTCGCCGTTTGACGAAGCCCCGGCAGCGTCTGCCAACGGGTCGACCATCTCGGCGGTTCCGGCAACGGGCATCGATGCTAGAACTTCCAGAGCACCGGGTACGCTCGCTTCGAACGAGGCGAAGTCCAGTTCGTCCAGCTCAAGACCAACGATCGGCTCGTCCGCGACGGACGCGGGTTCGCTCTGGGCGGCTTCGGCCAACTCGATCGGCGCAGTGAACTCGGCCTCAGGTACGGACAGCTCGATCGGCTCGGCGGTGTCCGTCAACGCCGCAGCGTCCAGCTCGATGGCTTCAACCGCCTCGATGTTGTCCAGGTCCAAGCCTGCATCGGCCCAAGCGTCTTGGGCCTCTAAGGGCGCTTTTGCGACAGCTTCAACCTCGACAGGCGTCGGATCCACCGACACCGGAGGCTCCAGACTGAGGTCCGGCAGATCGAAACCCGCCAGCGCTGGGAGGCCAGTAGAGTCCGCAGGTGGCGCGACTACCTGATCCAATTGTGCGGACGGGCCCTGGGGGGCAAACGTGTCGCCGCCTGCCACCACTTGTGCATCGAAGCTGTCGCGAGCCTCCAGCTCAATGGCCTCGTCGACCACCACGGCTCCAGCAGCCGGCGCATCGTCCGGCAGCATCAGGTCGAGTTGTTGTCCGTCCTGTCTCAGGGCATCGGCCACCAGATTGAACGGCGCTGCCTGCCAGTGGTCAGCCCGCTTGGCGGCAATGTCTTCTACCCACCGCGCGAATCCACTCAGAGACTCGCCGGCCACACGCGTCAACGCATCGGACGCCGGCTTCTGCTCCGCCAGCCACGCGTTGAGCAGTTGCTCCATGGACCAGGCCGCTTCACCAAATTCGGTGAGCCCCACCATGCGCGAGCTTCCTTTAAGCGTATGGAACGCGCGGCGCAGCGTGGTCAGTTGCTCGCTGTCTCCTGGCGCGCTGCGGAGGGCGGCCACCGCGTCCTGACCGTTCTGAACCACTTCTCGCGCTTCTTCCAGGAAGATGTCGAGAAGATCGTCATCATCGTCGCCCTCTGGCGCAGAGGTCGAGGGAGCCGCCACAGGCGCGGCGGCCGGCGGCACGCCTGCCACGACCGACAGCGACTCCAGCGCGCCTGGCAGTTGATCTGCATCCTGGCGCCGAGCGATGTCGGCAGCGCGGGCCGCGGCCTGCGCCAGCGCCGGCTTTTCGTCCAGCGCGGCCTTGGCCGCCAGCTGATCCAGCTCCCCCGGCAACGCTTCAGCCGGTACGGCACTCAAGCGGTCAAAATCAGAAACAGGATCGTCCGCGTCGGACAGATCCAGCTCCAGATCCAGTGCGGAAGCGGGCACAGCATGAGGGACGACCGCCCTCTCACGCCCAGACAGGTGACGAAGTTCGCCGGATTCTGCATCGAACACGAACAAGCGACGTGCCAAGACGGGCTGGTACCCCATCATGTCGATCAGGAAACCCAGTGCACCCGCGTTGGTGCCCAGCTTCTCGAAGACCGCGGTATCAGCGCCCTCGACATCCTGATCGGACGCCAGCAGGGATTCGACCGTCTCGCGCATGCGCGAGACCGCGATGGCGGCCTGATCCAGCCCCAGGACCGACAAGACACCCTTCATCTGTCCGAGCAGGCCGGGGACGGGGTTCAGGACGTCCTTGTTGGCCGGCTGCCGGAAGAACTGGTCGAGGTGCTGCTCCGTCTCGCTCAGCGTGGTGCGCAGCTCGCCGATCACGGTGCCCATGGTCTGGCGGTCGCTGAAGCTGCGGTACAGCTCCTCCATCCAGGGTTCGAGCGCGGGCGCGGCTTGGTGCGTGCGCACCGCGTCGAGGCGCTCGGCCAATTGCGTCAGTCGTTGCGTGAAGAGCGCATCGGCGGGCTGAAAATCGGTGAACGAGGCCTCGAGAAACAGCACCGCCGTGGCGGTTTCCATGGACAGCTCGGGACTGGGCGGCTGTGCCGACTGTGCAACCTGCTGCGCCACGCGAGTAAGCGCGTCGGACATAGGACGCCCATTGGCGTGCAGCTTGTTGAGCGACTCCACCACCAGCCCGAACTGGTCCACACACGCCTTGAGGCGCGCCATGTCGCCACCGGCCAATGCCGACCAATTTTCCTTGACCGATTCGACGCGCCGGCGGGCCTGCGCCAACACCGCCGGGTCGTAGAGCCCGAACGCCGGCTCGTCGTAGATCACCGGCGCATAAGCGGTGAGATCCCACGCGCGCTGAACCGCTGCTACGACCGGTGCCGTGGCCGTGGCCCTCGGGCCTGCCTGGGCAATGAAGAACAGCAGGTCCTGCGCCAGGCGCTCCGACACACTCTGGTCGCCTCGCGCAAGCGAGGTGTACTGCAACAGGATACGCGACGCCGCACGTTTGGCGTATACGTCCATCGGCACCAATGCTTTCGCCAGCGCTTGAAAGAAAGCAGCGGACAGCTTCCAGAAGATGACGGGGTGACGCGCCGCCTCCCCATCGGCAAGTCCCAGTGCAATAACGCCGAGCTCGGAAGCCGCATTGACGTCCCCGTGCTTCATGATCTTCAGGACACGCTGGTCCAGCCGACTGCGAATATCAGGGCTGTATGCGATACGTTGCGCTGCCGCGGGCGTAGCCGGATCGACCCAGTACCACGCGTGCACCCACAAGTCGGCCGGGTGAATCCGATCGGCACCCGCCATTTCCAGCACCTGCCGGTACTGTGGGAACAGACCGAGTGCCGAACGCGGCTTGTCGCTCAGCTGGTTTTCCAGGTAGTCCACCAGAGCAAAGCCTGCGTGCTCCAGCTTGGCGGCCTCGGCCTCGGTGCAGGTTTCGGGCCGCAGCACGTACTGCTGCACCGCCGTTTCCATGGCGCGCACCATCTGGGCCGCAACGCCTTGCCCGACCATTTCCAGCGCACCCACCACCTGGTGCAGGTGCTGCCGCGCGATGCGCAGCTGACTGGCGTCTACTGCAGCCAGATCCACCCCGCGGGCGGCTTCGGCATCTCGCGCATAGCGTTTGAGGGACTTGGTCGCTAGGTCGATCGACTTGCGCGTCTCGTCCAGAACCCAGGCCAGCGGCCCGAGATCCCCAGTCACGACACCGCTCACCTCTTCGGACCGGTTCTGGCCATTGGTCACCATGGATTCTTATTCTCCGAAAGCAATCCCCATTCCTGCAAGCGGAATGGGCATACGCACACGCGCGTCGTCTTGTCTTGTTGGGTGAATCAGGCGATCTTGAATCGCGCCACCGATTGACGCAGTTCGTCGGCCATGCGAGCGAGCTCACGGACCTGGTTGGCCGTGGTTCGTGTGCTCTCGCCGGTCTGCTCCGTCACCGCGAAAATGTGCTGAATGTTGCTGGCCACTTCGTTGGCCTGGTCGGCTTCCTTGGACGCGGACGACGAAATCTGCTCAATCAGATCAGCCAGCTTGCGAGACACCTGGTCAATCTCGGACAGTGCCGTACCAGCGTTGTCGGACAGCCGGGCCCCTTCGACCACACCCTGCGTCGAACGCTCCATAGCGGCCACGGCATCCTGGGTGTCGGTCTGAATGGCCTTCACCAGCGCCGCAATCTGGCGCGTCGCATCACCGGAGCGTTCGGCCAGCCGCTGCACTTCTTCCGCCACCACCGAGAAGCCTCGCCCGGCTTCACCTGCGGACGCAGCCTGAATGGCGGCGTTCAAGGCCAGCACGTTCGTCTGTTCCGTAATGTCCGCAATCAGCTCGGTGATTTCACCAATCTCCTGCGACGATTCGCCCAGCCGCTTGATCCGCTTGGACGTTTCCTGGATCTGGTCACGGATGGCGTTCATACCGCCGATCGCGTTCTGCACAGCCGTGAGGCCGGATTCAGCGGCCATCAGCGATTGGCGCGCCACCGAGGCCGATTCCTGCGCTTGTGACGACACGTCGTTAATGCGCGCCGCCATGTCCAGCACGGACTGACCGGTTTCGCGGATCTCGCGCAACTGTTCGGTCGACGTGGCCAACAGTTCGGTCGACGTGGATTCCACGCGCGACGTCGTCTGCGCAACTCGGGTGGCCGTACTCTGCACGTTGCCGACCAGCGAGCGCAATTCTTCCACCGTGTAGTTCACCGAATCGGCGATGGCTCCGGTGATGTCTTCCGTCACTGTCGCTTCCTGAGTCAGATCACCTTCGGCCACCGTCTGCAGCTCGTTCATCAGGCGAAGAATGGCGGCCTGGTTGGCGTCGTTCACGCGCTTGGATTCCTGCTGCTGCTGTTCGGCAGAGTGGCGCTGCAATTCCGCCATGCCCTGGCGCTGACGGCTTTCGCGCAGCTGCACATAACCGAAGCCAACGGCGGCGGCAAGAGCGGCCAGAGCGGCAGCAACCAGCAAGAGGAAGCTGCCCAGGTTCAGGCCCGAACCGTCCGACAGGCTGGACTGCAGCCCTTCCAGTTCCTTGCGCAGCGGTTCACTGTCGGCGACCACGGCGGTCTGCGCCTCACGTGCAGAGACGAGGCCTTGCAGATTGCCCAGAATGCCACCGGCCAGCGTGCGCGTCTCTTCGTACATTTTCAGCAGCGCGCCCAGCCGCTCGCGCGTTTGCTCGTCGCGAGCAGGCGCCAAGCGGAGCTCCTGGCTACCGTCCAGCAGACCTTGGGCGATTTCGCGGAAGGAGTTCAAGTCCTTGCCGAGCAGGAACACCGCCTCGGGGCTCACGCCCTCCATGGTCATGAATTCGTTGGCGGACTTGCCAATGCGCTGGGTCAACATCACCAGCTGGCCCGCAGCGGAGATTTCGGCAGGCGGCGCGTTTTGCTGCAGCTTGAGCGAGGAAATGGTTTCAGCCACTTCCAGCAGATCGGACGACTGGCGACCCACCGAACGCAGCGAAGTGCCAACCTGCGTCAGGGTTTTCTGCTGACCCAGCACCACTGCGGCGTTCTTGTCGGCGCGGTCCACCAGGGTGGAAATCTTGCCCAGTGCGTCGGCATGGCTGCCGTCCAGTGCCGTCACGGTGGCGTTGCCGTTCTTCAGGCCGTCCACGTTGCTCGTCAGCGCGGCCGAGCTTTCCTTGAGTTCAGCGAAGGCCTCCGGGCTGCCGACCAGCGCCTGCGACACCGACTTGGCCACCCGCTGCGACTGCATCAAGGCCTGACCGGTCGCGCCCACCTGGGCGGCGGAGCGGTTGGTCTGCGAAACGACCCACCACACCACGGCCACCAGCACCACGAACGAGAGCACCAGCAAGATCAAAAGAATGCGCTGGTGCTGCGCTGCAGTGCGCGTGCCCAGCAACGGCACCGAGAACACCTCTTCGCTCGACGCCGGCTGGTCTTCAACGTCGTCCATGGTCGAGACCATGACCGTGCTGTCCATCGGCACGCGCGACTCGTAGTCCGCCGTGGTGCCGCCCGACACACGTGTGCCGCCGTCGTGCACCAGCGTCTCGCTTCCGTCGACGAGCCCGTCCTGTGGCGATTTCTTGAACAGATTGGAAAATGGGTTGGCCATGATGAAACCTTGGAAGAACTAGACGCCGATACCAAGAAACGGCTGATGCTGTGACAACGCCTGCAGGTTGATTTCCTGCCACTGCGCGCCGTCCATGTCGGTGAACGCGTGCCCGAAATACGCCGGCGCCTCACTGGGCGCCGGGGAGGACGACGCAAACGCCTCGGCCGTGCGCAGGCCCTGCAGGCGGTCGACCAGGACGGCGCAATTGGTGTCCAGCAGCGGGTTCAGCGCCACCAGACGCGACTGTGACAACGCCTGCTCCGTGCGCCGGATGACACCCGTACCTTCGACAAATGCGGCCAGGTCCACCACGCTGTGCAAGCCACCCCGCAGGTTGGCCACCCCCACAAACCAAGGGTGCGTGTACGGGACAGGCTGCACGTCGGTCCACGAAAAGATCTCGCCCGCATGGCTGAGCGGAAACAGCAGGCGCCGCGCGCCCGCCTCGACGGCCAGCCACGACGCCGACACCCCCGACGTGCGCGCGGACTGCAACCGCTGCGCCAACCGGCTCTGAAATTCCCGAAGGGCCTGTTTGTTCGCCATGCCGCGGTCAGCCCAACGCCTTGATCTTGGCCATCAGCTCGGCCTGATCCACCGGCTTGGTGATGTAGTCGCGCGCACCCTGGCGCATGCCCCAAACGCGATCGGTTTCCTGATTCTTGCTGGTGCACATGATGATGGGCACGTCGGCAAAACGCGGATCGCGGGCGATGGCGCGCGTGAGCTGAAAGCCGTTCTGGCCGGGCATCACGACGTCCATCAGGATCAGGTCGGGCTTGGCCGCTTCCAGACGGCGGTGGGCGTCTTCGGCGTTCTCGGCCGAGCTGACGCTGAAGCCGGCTTTCTTGAGCATGTCGCTCAGGAACATGATTTCCGTCTTGGAATCGTCCACGATCAGCACGTTGCGGATGGTCATTGGGTTTCTCCTCAGCCGGCCGCGCCAAACTGCTCGACCGCCTGCAGCAATTGATCTTTGGTGAAAGGTTTGGTCAGGTAGTCTTGCGAGCCCACCATGCGCCCGCGCGCCTTGTCGAATACGCCATCCTTGGATGACAGCATCACGATGGGGGTGGACGAAAACTTCTCGTTACGTTTGATGATCGCGCAGGTCTGGTAACCGTCCAGGCGCGGCATCAGGATGTCGCAGAAGATCAGATCAGGCTGCGCGTCGTTGACCTTGGCCAGCGCGTCAAAGCCGTCCTCGGCCAGCATGACCTCGTGGCCACCCTGCTTGAGGAAAATCTCGGCGCTGCGCCGAATGGTGTTGCTGTCGTCAATGACGAGCACGCGCTTTGGAGCCATGGATCCCTCTTGACCTTGTTCTGCACGGGGCCACCCGACGGCAACCCAGTCTGCACACGCAAAGAACCAGACCGAGCCCGGTGGGGCTCAGATCTGAACCATCTCGAAATCTTCCTTCCTCGCCCCGCATTCGGGGCAAGTCCAGTTCATGGGCACCTGCTCCCACGGGGTACCTGGCGCGATACCATGATCGGGTGCGCCCTCACTTTCGTCGTAGAGCCAACCACAGATCAAACACATCCAAGTCCTTGAATTCATTACAGCTTAAGTTGCAGGTGCCTAGAATGCAATTGATTGTATCCAGCGGTGTTGTAAGCACTCGGCACTTTGTCTCATCAAATCGATCAAAAGGGGCCTGATGTTGCCTGACGCCCCTTTGAGCGCCCCGACACCGTCGCAAGATAACGACAAGTCAGTGCCCACATCCGCGGAAGACACCCTCCCCTGTGTCCTGAGCTTCAACGCCAACGACGCCATTGGCGCCGGCGGCGTGGTCAGTGACGCGCTGGTGATGGCCTCCATGGGCACGCATTGCCTGCCCGTCGCCACCGGCGCCTACCTGCGCGACACGCGCGACGCGGCCGGTTGGTTCCCCGTGGCCGCCGCCGCCGTGGACGAACAGGCCCGCCTGGTGGCGGAAGACGCTCCGTTACAAACCCTGAAGATCGGCTTTTTGGGCAGCGCCGAGGCGGTGGCCCTGGTCGCCGCCTTCGCCGCGGACTACGCGGACGTGCCGGTCATCACCTTCTTGCCCGACCTGTCCTGGTGGGACGAAGCCGAGATCGAGGCCTACCTCGACGCCGTACGCGACCTGCTCTTGCCGCAAACCGCCGTGCTGGTGGGCAACAACACCACCTTGCGCCACTGGCTGCTGCCCGAATCCGCCACCGACCGGCGCGCCCGCCCGGTTGATCTGGCGCGCGCGGCGGCGGCCTGCGGCGTGCCTTACGTCCTGGTGACCGGCCTGGCGCTGGACGGCGACCGGGTCGGCAACGTGCTGGCCTCGCCCGACGCCGAGCTGTTTAGCCAGGCTTACGAACGCATCGACGCTGGCTTCCTCGGCGCGGGCGATATCCTCTCGGCGGCACTGGCCGCCCTGCTGGCCACCGGCAGCGAGCTGACGCACGCCGTCGCCGAAGCCCTGCAGTACCTGGACCAGGCGCTGGACCACGGTTTTCACCCTGGCATGGGCCGCGCGGTGGCCGACCGCCTGTTCTGGGCCGAAAGCGATGACGCGCCAGACGAAGGCGGCGACGACGACCCCGCGGCCGAAGCCGAACCTCCCCCGATTCACATCCCCAACCCTGCCAATGACATCCAACACTGATTTGAACGATGCCCTGATGGCGCGCGCGCGCCGGGTGATCCCGGGCGGCGTCAACTCGCCCGTGCGCGCCTTCCGCGCTGTGGGCGGCACGCCCCGTTTTGTCGAACGCGCCCACGGCGCCTATTTCTGGGACGCCAACGACCAGCGCTACATCGACTACATCGGCTCCTGGGGCCCGATGATCCTGGGCCACGGCCACCCCGCCGTGCTCGAAGCTGTGCGCAAGGCGGCCGAACAGGGCTTTTCCTTCGGCGCGCCGACCGAGCGCGAGATCGAGCTGGCCGAAGAAATCCTGTCCCTGGTGCCGTCGATGGAAATGGTGCGCCTGGTCAGCTCCGGCACCGAGGCGGGCATGAGCGCGATCCGCCTGGCGCGCGGCGCCACCGGCCGCGACACGATCATCAAGTTTGAGGGCTGCTACCACGGCCATGCCGACGCCCTGCTGGTCAAGGCCGGGTCGGGCCTGGCCACCTTCGGCAACCCGACCAGCGCCGGCGTGCCGCCCGAAGTGGTGCAGCACACGCTGGTACTCGAATACAACAACGTCGCCCAGTTGGAGCAGGCCTTTGCCGAGCACGGCCCCAGCATCGCCGGGCTGATCATGGAGCCGATCGCCGGCAACATGAACTTCGTGCGCGCCAGCGTCGACTTCACCCGCCGTGTGCGCGAACTCTGCACCCAGCACGGCGCCTTGCTGATCTACGACGAAGTCATGACCGGCTGCCGCGTCGCTCTGGGCAGTGCGCAAAGCGTGTACGCGCAGGCGATCCCCGGGTTTGAGCCCGACATCACCGTCATGGGCAAGGTCATCGGCGGCGGCATGCCGCTGGCGGCCTTTGGCGGCAAGCGCAGCGTGATGGAGCAACTCGCGCCGCTCGGCCCCGTCTACCAGGCCGGCACGCTGTCGGGCAACCCGGTCGCCACCGCCTGCGGCCTGGCCACGCTGCGCGAAATCAAGCGCCCCGGCTTCTTCGACGCGCTCAGCGCCAAGACGCAGCGCCTGGTCGACGGCCTGAAAAGCGTCGCCGCCGAAGAAGGCGTGCCCTTCGTGGCCGACTGCCAGGGCGGCATGTTCGGCTTCTTCCTGCTGCCCACGCTGCCGCAGAATTACACCGAGGTCATGAAGAGCAACGGCGAGCACTTCAACCAGCTGTTCCACGCCCTGCTGGACCGCGGCGTCTACATCGCCCCGGCGCTGTACGAAGCCGGCTTTGTCAGCGGCGCCCACAGCGACGCCGACATCGACGCCACCCTGGCCGCGGCCCGCGAAGCCTTCCGCACGCTACCGAAAGCGTAGCTGGCTGCGCAGGTGGTTGTAGGGCCAGGGGCCGAAATGGTGGCTTGATCGCGATTCTCGTACGGACACCCTGGCCTCGCCCATTCACCGCCTTACGTCCGGCGCGCCACAAGGCGGCGGTGCGCGGGCCGCGCCACCTAGGCGCGAGCCGAAAAACGGACGCGTCAAGCGGCGCGCTTCAAAATAGATAGCTGGCCGCGCAGGTGACTGTAGGGCCAGCGCGGCTTCTTATTAAAACTTTGGCCAAAGCGCTGCGCCATCGGCCGCCCCAACGCGCGCTCGCCAGGCGCCCAACCGCAGCGCGTGGCCAAGCGCCCCCCGGTGGCAAGCTGCATCGCACCACATCGCTCCCCACCGCATCACTCACTCGCCCGCTTCCAAAAGCGTAGCTGCTCGCGCAAATGGCTGTAGGGCCACCGCCTCATTTCCTTGCCAACCTGGCGTTCACCCAACACGCCGCCCGGCGCGTCGCCCGGCCCTATTTCACAGTCCAAGCGCACCCACGTTGCGCGCCGCGCCGGGCGCGTGATTTTGTCGACGTTCGCGCGCAACAGGTGGCCACAGCGGACGGCCGATTGGGTATGCTGCGGCCACTTTGCCCAAAGGTAACCGAATGAAAACACCTGCTCTGCTCCTGCTGGCCGCGCTGATGGCCGTTTCCACCGCCGCGCCCGCCAAGGGCATCAAGATCCGCAGCGGCGGCTCGCACCACGGCTCGTCGCACAGCGAACCGACGACGGTGCACGTGCCGCACCCGCACGTCAGCGGCTCCAACGAACCGAGCGAAGACAGCCAGCAAGCCGCCGCGCACGCCGCGGGCGTGGTGGCCGACACCAAGGCCAAGCGCTCGGCCGCGATGAACGACCGCCTGAACGCCGAGCTGGCCGCCCAGCGCGCCGCCACGCCGCCCGGCCCACCCGTTGGCCAAGTCGTGGCCAAGGCACCCGTCGCCGAGCCGGTGCAACTGGCGGCCAACGAACAGCGCCTGACCAAGCCGGTCACCGTCGGCAAGGTCGCTGCGCTGCCCAAGCCCACGACGGCCGACATCAGCACGCTGGTGCCGCGCGACTCGGCCCGCAAGCCCCACGACGAACTGCGCCGCGACGACCGCTACAACGGCTACGGCGTGAACTGCTCGCTGTACCCGTCGCGTTGCTGAGCGCGCGCCGCTGCGAGAGTTGCCCTTCTTCTTGAGCAGGCAAGTCGAAATGTTTGCGCTGCTGAGACTGTTGGTTACCAAGCACAGCGTCTCGCTAACTCCAACCATCGCGACACTTGGTCAAACAGAAATCGTCTTCAGCTCCACTAGGCCGCTCGTCGCGTTGAATGATTCTGCGCAAGTTGCTATCGACGTATCTAGCATCGTCCCTTTCACGCATCCCGAAGAAACGATTCAGCGAGGCGAAATGGCCTTTCCCCCTGGCTGCATTCGGGCGACAGCCAAGAATGCAGACGGAACTTTGACCATCTTCTCGAGACAAATAGTCGGCTGTGCATTGAACGGAGCTCACATCCACCTGTTTCGAGAAAAGGGGGCACACCAGAAGGCGAGATTCTTGTCTATCAGCCTATGGGCATGCCGTTCCGTACCACATACGTCAGTCACGTGGTTCAGTTACGGCAAGTGAAGTCCTTTTGACTCAGGTCGCGCTTCCTACTGCCCCGCCGTTTCGATTTCACCAAAACAGAAAGCAAAAGAGCGGCTGAGCCGCTCTTTTTTTGTGAGCTGCCTGCGCAGGTGGTTCTAGCGCCGCAGCCCAATTTGCCTTAAAAAATCAGTGGCGGAAGTGGCGGACCCGCGTGAACACCATGGCCACGCCGCGTTCGTTGGCGGCGTCGATCACTTCCTGGTCGCGCATCGACCCGCCGGGCTGGATCACGCAGCTGGCGCCGTGGTCGATCACCACGTCCAACCCGTCGCGGAACGGGAAGAAGGCGTCGCTGGCCACGGCCGAGCCCTGCAGCGACAAGCCCGCGTGCTGCGCCTTGATGCTGGCGATGCGCGCCGAATCCAGTCGGCTCATCTGGCCCGCACCCACGCCCAGCGTCATGCCGTCCTTGCAGAAGACGATGGCGTTGCTCTTCACAAACTGCGCGACCTGCCAGGCAAACAGCAGGTCCTGGATCTGCTGCGGCGTGGGCTGCAGCTTCGTCACCACCTCCAGATCGCTGGCTTTCAGGTCGTGGAAGTCCGCGGTCTGGATCAAGAGGCCTGAGCCGACGCGCTTGACGTCCATCGCGTTCTGGCCGCGCGCCCAGGGCGTGTCGCCATCGCGCTGCACGCCGTCCAGCGAAATCTGCAGCAGCCGCACGTTCGCCTTGGCGGCGAAGATCGCGCGTGCTTCGGGGCTGAAGTCGGGCGCCATCAGCACTTCGACAAACTGCTTGGACACCGCTTCGGCCGTGGCGCCATCGACCGGCACGTTGAAGGCGATGATGCCGCCGAAGGCGCTGGTCGGGTCGGTCTGGAAGGCCTTT
Source organism: Pseudomonadota bacterium (assembly GCA_023442945.1). Classification (GTDB taxonomy): domain Bacteria; phylum Pseudomonadota; class Gammaproteobacteria; order Burkholderiales; family Burkholderiaceae_C; genus Ottowia. The sequence goes on from JAEZWW010000069.1 coordinate 50,397, forward strand.
TGGTACGCCGCCAGCGCGCCGTCCGCCACCGCCACGCCGCAGGGGTTGGCGTGCTTGACGATCACGCAGGCGGGCTGCACGAACTGCTTGACGCATTCCCAGGCCGCGTCGCCATCGGCGATGTTGTTGTACGACAGCTCCTTGCCCTGCAGCTGCACCGCCGCCACCAGCGAACCCGGCGCGGGGTACAGGTCGCGGTAGAAGGCGGCCTGCTGGTGCGGGTTCTCGCCGTAGCGCAGGTCCTGCAGCTTGATGAAGCGGCCATTGCTTTGCGCAGGGAATAGCGTCCTGGCCTGCTCCCCGTCTGCGCTAGCAGCATCGAATTCGATAGCAGACAGGTAATCGCTGATGGCCGCGTCGTAGTTGCTGATGCGGTTGAACGCGGCCACCGCCAAGCCGAAACGCGTCTTGTCGGACAACTTGCCGCCGCCGGCCTGCAACTCGGCCAGCACCGGCGCGTACTGGCTGGCGTCGGTCAGCACGGCCACGTCTTTCCAGTTCTTGGCGGCGCTGCGCACCATGGCCGGCCCGCCAATGTCGATGTTCTCGATCGCGTCCGCCAGCGTGCAGCCGGGCTTGGCCACCGTCGCCTCAAACGGGTACAGGTTGACCACCAGCAAATCGATGGTGCCAATGCCGTGCTGCGCCAGCGCGGCCATGTGCGCCGGTACATCGCGCCGCGCCAGCAAACCGCCGTGCACCTTCGGGTGCAGCGTCTTCACGCGGCCGTCCAGCATCTCAGGGAACTGCGTCACCTCCGCCACCTCGGTCACCGGCAAACCAGCGTCCTCCAGCAGCTTGGCCGTGCCGCCGGTCGACAGCAAGTTGAACCCCAGCGCCACCAAGGCACCCGCGAACTCGGCCACGCCGGTCTTGTCGGAAACAGAAATCAGCGCATTCATGGCTTGATCCAGATATTTAGAAACCAAATCGGCCGCCAGCCTTAGTGAAATTTGCGCGGGCAGCTATGAAATTAAAAGCGACCAGTAAAACAACTCTTGTCTGAAACAAGGCCAGCGCGGCCGGCGAGCATCGCGTGCTGGGCGGCAGCAAGCGTCGACACGCCCCCACACGATGACACCACCAGCTGGCCCGTCCGCACAAGCCCAGTCACCTTCAGCACCCCACCGCACCAATGGCCGCGGAGCAGGCCGCCCCAGCGAACGCCGTGCTCGGGCTTGCACCGAGCACTGGCGTTGTCCCCCTGCCCGGAGCGCGTCAGCGCGCAGAGAGCGGGGGGAAGGCGCCGCTAGGCGACTCAGGGGGGTGCCCGTCATATCAATTTATGCTCGACCAGCTTCTTGCGCAGCGTGTTGCGGTTCATCCCCAGCCATTCGGCCGCGCGCGACTGGTTCTGCCCAGCCTGCTGCATCACCACGTCCAGCAGCGGCCTTTCGACGACGCGGGTCACCATGTCGTACAAACCGGCGGGCTCGATCCCGCGCAGGTCCCGGAAGTAGGCCTCCAGGCTTTCCCTGACACAGGCGTCGATCGGATTCTTGTTGTTCATGCTCAGCGGGCCTCCAACGCGCCCGTGGGGTTTGACGCCCACGCCTCCACCGGCAGGCGCTCATGCTGCGCTGCCAGTTCCTCAAAATAGTCCGCGACCGACTGCCATTGCAGCTCGGCGCTGTCGATGCCGTTGATGCGCTCGCGCAGGGCGTCGCCGCCCGGCAGGCTGCGCACATACCAGCCAATGTGTTTGCGGGCCGAGCGCACGCCGGTGTGCTCGCCGTACAGGCCGTAGTGGTCCTGCAAATGTTCCAGCAGCGCGCGCCGCACTTCCAGCACCAGCGGCGGCGCCAGGTGTTCGCCCGTCGCCAGAAAGTGGGCAACCTCGCGGAACAGCCAGGGGCGGCCTTGCGCGGCGCGGCCGATCATCACCGCGTCGGCGCCGGTGGCGCGCAGCACGTCGCGCGCGCGTTCGGGCGAATCGATGTCGCCGTTGGCCACCACCGGAATGCGCAGCGCGGCCTTGATGGCGGCGACGGTGTCGTGCTCGGCCAAGCCCTTGTAGCCCTGCTCGCGCGTGCGGCCGTGCACAGTCACCATCTGCACGCCAACGCTTTCGGCGGCGCGCGCCAGGGCCGGCGCGTTTTTCACCTGCGCGCACCAGCCGGTGCGCATCTTCAGCGTGACGGGCACGCCGTGCGGCGCGCAGGCGGCGACCACGGCTTCAATGATGTGCAGCGCCAGCGCCTCGTCCTGCATCAGCGCGCTGCCGGCCCATTTGTTGCACACCTTCTTGGCCGGGCAACCCATGTTGATGTCGATGATCTGCGCGCCGCGGTCGACGTTGTAGGCCGCGGCCTCGGCCATCATGGCCGCGTCGGTGCCGGCGATCTGCACCGCGATCGGGCCAGGCTCGCCCGTGTGGTCGGCGCGGCGGCTGGTCTTGAGCGTCTGCCACAAGTCCTTGCGCGACGTGACCATTTCGCTGACGGCGTAGCCCGCGCCAAAGCGCCGGCACAACTGGCGGAACGGCCGGTCGGTCACCCCCGCCATGGGGGCGACAAACAGCTGATTGGGAAGGGGGTAAGGGCCGATCTGCATGCGCTGATTCCCTGCGGCTCATCGGTCAACGAAGGCGGGCCGCGCGGGCAGAGGGGCGAATTTTAACTGCTTAAACTTTCAGCAACTGAAACCGTTCGTCGAATACCTACACTCGCACCCCATGGAAGCTTGGCTGACCGCCCACCTGCACACGCTGATGCAAGCGCTGGCCTTGCCCGAATTCGGTTTGTCGACCGTCTTCATCGTCGCCTTCGTGTCGGCGACGCTGCTGCCGCTGGGGTCTGAGCCGGCGGTGTTCGGGCTGATCAAGCTCAATCCCGACCTGTTCTGGCCGGCCATCCTCGTGGCCACACTCGGCAACACGCTGGGCGGCATGCTGAGCTGGTGGATGGGCTTGGGCGCGCACCAGTTGGTCGACCATTACCGCCACTCGCCCACGCATTTGCGCGCGCTGCGCTGGCTGGAAAAGCTGGGGCCGCGCGCCTGCTTTTTCGCCTTCCTGCCGGTGGTGGGCGACCCACTGTGCGCCGTGGCCGGCTGGTTGAAGATGCCGCTCGGGCCCTGCACGGCTTACATGGCGCTGGGCAAGTTCCTGCGCTACGTGGTGATGACGGTGGCGCTGCTGTATGTGTGGCCTGGGCAATGGTCTTGAACTACCGATTTGATAGCTGGCTGCGCAGATTCCTCTAGGGCCAGAGGCCGATTTGGCTCAAATTTTCTCTCACACCAGCGCACGATGAGCCTGCCGCTTTTTGACGACGATCCCGCGCCCGCGCAACCCAACGAATGGCTGGGCACGCAGGCCGTGCTGCTGCGCGGCTTTGCGCTGCCGCGGGTCGACGCGCTGTGGCCGGCGCTGCAAGCCGTCATCGCGCAGGCCCCGTTTCGTCACATGCAAACACCCGGCGGTCAGCGTATGCAGGTGGCGCTGACCAACTGCGGCGCGCTGGGCTGGGTCAGCGACCGGCGCGGCTACCGCTACAGCGCGCAGGACCCGGACAGTGGCCAGCCCTGGCCGGCGATGCCCAGCAGCTTCCTGGCAGTGGCGCAAGCGGCCGCAGCGCAGGCGGGTTTTGACCACTTTGCCCCCGACGCCTGCCTGGTCAACCGCTACGCACCCGGCACCCGCCTGTCGCTGCACCAGGACCGCGATGAGCAGGACTTTGGCCAGCCCATCGTGTCCGTTTCGCTCGGTCTGCCCGCCATGTTCCTGTGGGGCGGCCTGCAGCGTGCCGACCGGCCGCAGCGCGTGCCGCTGTGGCACGGCGACGTGGTGGTCTGGGGCGGCGCGGACCGCCTGCGCTTTCACGGGGTGGCGCCGGTACCGCCAGGCGTGCACGCGTTGATGGGCGAATGGCGTGTGAATTTCACCTTCCGGCGCGCACGCTGACCGTCGGAGCACGACAGAAAAAGGTGGTGATCAAGGTCCGCGGGCACCGCCGCATCCGCCGGTTGAACTACGCCGTCTGACCTATTGCGCGGGCTGGGTGTCTTGCCAAAAATGCATGTGCTTTGGTGTTCCTCTCACAACCCTTTTGACCCCGGAGGCGGCCCGCATGTCCCATTTCCTTTCTCTTCGGCGCGTGCGCTGGACTGCCGGCGCGCTCGCGCTGAGCGGCAGTGCCCTCGCGCATGCCGGGATCGCGCCGCCGGGCGGCAGCATCGACTTCGCGCCCTTGGCCGTGGCCGTGCCCACCGTGGGCGCGTGGGCGCTCGGGCTGATCGCGCTGCTGCTGGCAGCGGTCGCGTACCGCGTGCTGCGCGGCCGCGTGGGCGGACGGCTGATGGCCCACCTGGTGCTGATCGGCGGCGCGCTGGTGGCTGCCTTCGCTGGCGACGGGGTGGTGCGTGAGGCCGCGGCCATCGCCGCCAGCGACCAGGCCATGGCGTCGGCCACGGGCGGCACGGTCAGCGGGACGTACTGGGTACGCGCGACCAACACCAGCAGCGCTACCCTGCGGGTCACCGCCATCCGCCCGAATGCGGGCGTCATCCTGCGCTCGCCTCCGCCCGAAAGCCCCGAATGCACGGTGGGTGCCCAGGTTGCGGCCGGGGCCAAATGCAACGTGTGGTTTGACTACCCCGCAGTGGAATAGGGCGGCCGCCGCGTCGTCGGCGTGGCCAGCGCGTGCGGCGAGGGATTGAACCATGCTGCACCTGTACCTGGCCGCTGTGGTGCTCAGTCTGTCGGCCGTGCTGCTGCTCGAAGCGTGGGCACCCTTGCACCCGACCGCCACGCCTCCGCTGCGGCGCTGGGCGCGCAATCTGACGCTGTCGGCGTTGGCGATCGGCGCGTCGCTGGCCACGCCGCTGGCGCTGAGCGTGCTGGGCCCCACGGTGGTGGTGACAGGGGCGCCCTGGCGTGCGGACATGACCAGCCTGCCGCTGGCTGCGCAATGGGTGCTGACGTTTCTGGTGATGGAGGCGGTGCTCTACGCTTTCCACCGACTCTGCCACCGCATCGGGTGGTTGTGGCGCTTGCACGCCGTGCACCACAGCGATAGCGAATTGGATGCCACCACCGCGCACCGCCACCATCCGCTAGAAAACGTGGCTTCCACGCTGGTGACGCTGCCGGTGCTGGCGCTGCTGGCGCCCCCCTGGGCAGCGGTGCTGAGCTACACGCTGCTGGCCGTGGCCGTGAGTACCTGGTCGCACGGCAACCTGAAACTGCCCGATGGGCTGGACCGCGCGCTGCGCTGGCTGGTCGTCACACCGGCCTACCACCGTGTACACCACAGCGCGCACCAGCCTCAAACCGACAGCCACTACGCCACGCTGCTGCCGCTGTTCGACCGGCTGTTTGGCACCGCGTCGGCGATGCCTGCAGACGGTGGCAGGTCGCTGACGATGGGCTTGGATCCCGCACGCGACGCTGCGCTGCAATCGGTGGGTCAGTTGCTCGTGGCGCCGTTTCGGCGCGCGGGGTGAGTGCGCCGTCGGGCGCTCAAGTCAGTGCATCGGCCCGCGCAGCCGCTTGCTGGCGGCAGAGATGGCGTAGTTCACGGCGCAGTACAGCAGCGCCACCACCAGGTAGACCGGCACCAGCGCGCTGTAGTTGGCGATCAGCACCTTGGCGTTCTGCATCAGCTCGCCGTAGGTCACGACGTAACCGAAGGTGGTGTCCTTGACCACGATGACCAGCTGCGCGACCAGCGCCGGGACGATGTAGCGCAGCGCCTGCGGGAAGACGATGGAGAAGAACACCTGCGATTCGGTCATACCCAGGCTGCGCGCCGCCTCGGTCTGGCCACGCGGCACGGCCATCACGCCGGCGCGGTACACCTCGGCCACCACGGCGGCGGTGGTCAGGGCGATCGGCAGCGTGAGCATCCAGTAGGTGCTGAGCTTGACGCCGGCCGAGGGCAGCACCAGAAAGCACACGTAGATCAGCAGCAGCGTGGGCGTGCCGCGCAGGAACTCGATCAGCGCGACGCTTGGCCAGCGCACTACGCGCCAGCGCGACAAACGCCCCACCAGCAACACCAGCCCGAGCGCCAGCGCGATCGCCCCAGCCATCGCGGCCGAGGCCATGGTGCCGAGCAAGCCTTTGCCCAGAAACGCCCAGGTGGTCGGCCAGGCGAAGAAATTCCAGAGGCGCGTCTGCAACTGACCGGCTTCGTAAAAGCGATAGACGACGCCGGCGGCCATCAACAGCAGCGCGATGGCCGCCACCGCGCTGGCCACGCGCTGCATGCGCCGCGCCTGCGGGCTGGGCGCGCCAAAAAGGATGTCTTCCAGCGTGCGGGTCATCGCAGGATCCGCAGTTTTCGCTCAAGCGTGGCGCCGACCCACGCGATCAGCAGGCCGCTGGCCACGTACAGAGCGGCGGCCACGACAAAGGCCGGGATGCCGACGGCCGAATCGTTGGCGATCTTGGACACCAGCGTGGTCAGCTCACGTCCCGGAAAGGGCACCTGCGAGGCCAGCGAGGTCGACAGCATCAGCGCGATCAGCAGTGAGGTCATCGGCTGTACCACCGAGCGCAAGGCCTGCGGAAGCACCAGTGACGTGATGATGGTGGCCGGCCGCATGCCCAGGCTGAGTGCGGCTTCGATCTGGCCGCCCGGAATGGTGTTGATGCCGGCGCGCAGGTAGTCCGCCGTGAACGCGGAACACACCAGCACCAGGGTCAGGATGACGGCAGGCTCGTAGTCGATCAGCACCTGCAAGTCCGGCAACGCGAACACGATGAAGATCAGCAGGGCCACGCTGGGAATGTTGCGGAAGATCTCCACATACGCCGTCAACACGAAGCGCAAGGGCGGCAGGGGCAGCAGCCGCAAGGCTGCGACCACCACGCCCAGCAAGAAGCCGGGCACGAACGACATCAGGGTGAGCTTCCAGGTCAGCAAGAGGGCCTGCCCGAAGGCAGGCCCATACTCAGCCAGCAGCCTGGAAAATTCGCCCATCGCTTACGGCAGAGCTGGCGGCGTCGGCACGGCGGTGCTGCCAGTGCGCTGGCCGATGGAAATCGTCCATAGCTTGGCCCAGGTGCCGTCGGCTTCGACCTTCTTCAGAAAGGCGTTGACGAAGGCCACACCATCCGAGCCTTTGGGCAGGCCGATGCCGTAGGGGTCTTGCGCGCCAAACGGTGCGCCGGCCAGTTGCGCGTCGCCGGTGCCCAGGCTGATGGCGTTGAGCAGCAGCGTGTAGTCGGTCACGTACGCGTCCACACGGCCCTGGCGCAGGGCGTCCAGCGCTTCCTGGTGGGTCTGGAATTCCTGCACTGTGGCCTTGGGCGCAAACTGCGCCAGCACCGCCGGACCGGTGGAGCCGGCCTGCGTGGCGACCTTCTTGCCGCCCAGGTCGTTGTACGAACGAATGGTCTTGTTGTTCGACTTGACCAGCACGCCGGCCTGCGACGTGTAGTACGGGCCGGCAAAGGCGATCTTCTCGGCGCGCGCCGGGGTGATGGAATAGGTGGCCAGCACCATGTCCACCTGGTCGTTGATCAGCACCTGCTCGCGCGTGGACGAGGTCACTTGCGTGAACTGGACCTTGCTGGCGTCGCCCAAGATGTAGCGCGTGAGCATCTGGGTCAGGCCCGCATCAAAACCGCGGATCTTGCCGTCCTTTTCATTGCGCAGCGAAAACAGGTTGGACGTCTGCGTGCCGCCCAGGCGCAGGCTGCCGGCCTGCTTGATCTTGGTGGCCCAGGTGTTGGACGCGATGGTCGCCGCGTCGGCCACGGGGCCTTGCGCCACCAGCGCGTCGAACGCCGCAGCGTTGATCGGAGTGCCTTGCGCGAACGCTGCGCCGCCGGCCACGAAGCCCACGGCCACCACGGTGGCTTTCAATACGGATTTGATCGACATAGGTCCTCTTTGGATGGTCTGTGATGGTCACAAACGCAATTTATAGCAGCCAGGGGCAGACCGCACAGCCTCGCCGCCGTCTATACCCATCCACAAGATCGGGGCAGCCTCCTGCCCAGCGCGCTGGGCGAAGAAACGGCCCTGCGACCGTCGTCAGACGTTGAACAGGAAGTTCATCACGTCGCCGTCCTTGACGACATATTCCTTGCCTTCGCTGCGCATCTTGCCGGCGTCCTTGGCGCCCTGCTCGCCCTTGAACTGGATGTAGTCGTCAAAGGCAATCGTCTGCGCGCGGATGAAGCCACGCTCAAAGTCGCCGTGGATCACGCCCGCGGCCTGCGGCGCGGTGTCGCCGATGTGGATGGTCCAGGCGCGCACTTCCTTCACGCCCGCGGTGAAGTAGGTCTGCAGGCCCAGCAGGCCAAAGGCCGCGCGGATCAGGCGGTTCAGCCCCGGCTCTTCCTGACCCATTTCTTCCAGGAAAAGCGCCTTGTCTTCGTCGCCCATGTCCGCCATGTCGGCTTCCATCTTGGCGCAGATGGCCACCACCGGCGCTTTCTGGCTGGCAGCGTAGTCCTTCAGGCGGTCCAGCATGGGGTTGTTCTCGAAGCCGTCTTCACTGACGTTCCCCACGAACATTGCCGGCTTGGCCGTGATCAAAAACAGCTGCTTCAACAACGCGCGGTCTTCCTTGCTCAGGTCCAGCGTGCGCACCGGCTTGCCTTCGTTCAGCGCAGCCTGCACCGGGCCCAGCAGCTTGACCATGGCCGTGGCCTCTTTGTCGTTGCCGCTCTTGCTCGCCTTGGTGTAGCGCTGTAGCGCCTTGTCGACCGTGCCCAGGTCGGCCAGGCACAGCTCGGTCTGGATCACTTCGATGTCGGCGATCGGGTCGACCTTGCCGGCCACGTGGATGACGTTCGGGTCTTCAAAGCAGCGCACCACGTTGACGATGGCGTCTGTCTCGCGGATGTGGGCCAGGAACTGGTTGCCCAGGCCTTCACCTTTGCTGGCGCCCGCCACCAGGCCGGCGATGTCCACGAATTCGACGATGGCCGGCAGGATGCGCTCCGGCTTCACGATCTCGGCCAGCTGCGCCAGGCGCGGGTCGGGTACTTCGACGACGCCCGTGTTCGGGTCGATGGTGCAAAAAGGGTAATTCTCAGCCGCGATACCGGCTTTGGTCAGCGCGTTGAAAAGCGTGGACTTGCCCACGTTGGGCAGGCCCACGATGCCGCATTGCAGGCTCATGGAAGCAATCCTTTGAGATCAGCCCAGCGCAGCGTCATCGTCGGCGCTGGGAAATCGTGAAGCAGCCCCTTGGCGCCAGCAGCAGGCCTGGGGCAGCTGCGGCCGGGTGATTGGGGGCTGGGATGACCCGGCCAAGCGCCGCAAGAAACGCGACGTGCCGGGGAGAAACGGGGGTCAATTGTACCGGGCGGTGCGCGTCTGGCCCTGCGTGCTCGCGACGGAGCCAAGCTGCGGTCAGCTACTGCTGACCGGGGATTGGAACGCCCCGCCACCGCGGCGATTGTTCCAAATTTGAAACCGAATAACGTTATCGACGGCATTTGAGACCCGATTGATGCGATCTAAGATGCGGTCAAACGCTGACCGAAGTGAGGCGCCCAAAGACCTGCCAACAACGTGCATCCGCACCGCCTACCGCCAAGACCTTAAAAAAGGAGACCCGCCATGTTGAACCTGCTGAACCGCTTGCTGCGCAGCCGCGCTTTCTACGTCCTGGCCACCGGCGCGCTGACGTACATCTTTTGGTGGAGCGGCCTGACCAAGCTGCTCGACTGGCCGGGCGCCGTGGCCGAGATGCAGGACTTCGGGCTCAACCCGGCCGCCTTCTTCGCGGCGCTGACCATCGGCGTGCAGCTGGTCGGCAGCGCGCTCATCGTCAGCGGCAGCCGCTGGGCGTGGCTGGGCGCGGGGGCGCTGGCCACGTTCACGCTGGGCACTATTCCGCTGGCGCACCGCTTCTGGGAAATGGACGGCATGGTCGCCATGCTGGAGAAAGCCCTGGTGCAGGACCATATCAGCGTGATCGGTGGGCTGGCGGTGGCCGCGGCGCTGGCGCACCTGCGCCAGCTGGGAATGGACCGGCGTTGAGCGCCGGCTGCGTGATCACGTCAGACTGGGCCGATCAACGGCGCCAATGGCAACCGGCCCAACCGCACCATCAAGGGTTTGCGCACTCGAAACCGCTTGCCGCGTTGGGATCCCCGGCGCCCTTGTAGCGTGGGTAAGTCGGGTAAACACACAGCGGGCGCGTCATCGTCGCCTTGCCATCGGTGAGCTTGGACGCAACGATGGTGGACGTGGCGGGGTCGGTGCCTTTTTCAACCCAGGCCATCAGCGGACCCAGCAGATCAACGTTGTCTGGCCCGACTCCGCCGGTGCAGTGGCCTACGCCGGGATTCAAGTAAAGCCGTACCAAACTGTCCGCCGCTCCTTGACTCCCGGACTTTTTGACCACCTCGCTGTAATACGCCATCGACGTCCGCGGACTGACTGCGTTGTCGCTCATGCCGTGGTACATGATCAATTTGCCTCCCCGCGCTTGGAAGGCCGACAGGTCGGGATTGGTCGTATCGAGCAAGGTCCGCAAAAATCCCATGCGTGACTGCCAGCGCTCCACGTTGAAATCCATGATGTTGAAGTTGGGATCTTGTGTGACGAAGTACTTCACCCATTGATCCGCCAGGAGCCCCGCAAACCTCGGCGATGTGGCCGAAATGATCCCTGTTTGCGCTCCGTCCCAGTTGGCCTCAGCCCCCAGTTGAAAGCCCAGCGCCGTCGGCTTGCCATCGTCGATCAAGGGCTGGTAGAGCGCCGCGACCGTAGCCAATTGTGTGGCTGTCAAGCATGCCCCGTCGTTACTGCCATTGCATGCAAGCACGCCCGGGTCGAACGCGCAGGCTTCGGGGCGCCCCACGATCCCGTCCTCGAGCCCATCCAGACCATCGCACGCCTTGAGCACTGCGCGGTTCAGCAGGGTCAAATCCGCAGGGGCGAGATTGCCGCCCGGCTTCGCGATCATTTGGCGTGTATGGGCAAACCCGAAGAAAGTATCGGTGAAATTGGCCGGAGGCGCCTTGGCAACGATGCCGTCGAATAGCTCAGGATTGCGCTGGGCGGCCATTAGACCTTCACGACCACCGTTCGAGCACCCTTCAAAGTAGTTGCGAGATGCAGACTGCTGGTACACCGTCGTGATGATGGTTTTCGCGACGGCTGAAGTGCGGGGCACGGACAGGTACGCATAGTCGTTCAGCGCGGTGGAATCCAGCGCAAAGGCCCCGTCTCTGACTTTGTTATTGCCCCCCGTAGACGCAATGGTCACCAAGCCCAGCGCCAGCGAAGCGGGGCTCGCCGTCGCCAAATCCCCATTGAACCCCCCACCGCCCGTGTAAAGGGTCTTGTGGTTCCAGTTGCTCGGCAGGCGTACGGCGAACCGCGTCTTCGTTGGCAACAAGCCCAGTACCTCGCAGTACTCGGGCGCGGCAGCCGTGGCAGCCACGAATTTGACGTCGGTCACCGTGGCGTCGTTGATCCGAGTGCCTACCTTGAGGCGTGCGCAGCGCTCGGCAGCCGTGGCGACCGGCGGCCCCGCATCGTTGTCATCCGAGCCGCCGCAGGCCACCAGCGCGGCCGCCCCAAGGACGGGCAAGGTCAGCCACCAACGCGGCCGCAGAGAGGTTGACGATGCAGGGAGCGTAAAGATCATGAAAGTCTCCGGAATCGGTTGTTTTTGAATAGAAAAGTACTGGCATTCGTCCTGAGGACCTGACGAATTTATGACAAGCGTCTATTTCCGAAGCTCTGATTTCTAGGGTTCACGGGAAATCACCGTAGAAAAAAGCATTCACCTCAACCCACCGCCGCGTGCTGGGCGGGGCAAGGTATGCTGCAGCGAAGCTGCGCCAATCCAACGGTTGCAGGCCCCGCCCCATCCCCGACCCCCACACAAGGACGCCGCATTCATGAGCCCCCAAGACAACAGCGGAGACCGCGTACCCATCGACGCGCAAAGCATCAACGCGCCTTTGTCGCGCACCGCCGTGTTTCTGGTGGTGACCGTCAACGATTCACCCGCTGCCATGGCCAAGGCCTGCGATGCGCTGGCGAGTGTGGGCGATCTGCTCAAGGACGTGGGTTTTCGCGACCTGACGGCCAAGCTGTCGTGCATCGTCGGCATCGGCAGCGCGCTGTGGGACCGGCTGGGCATCAAGAAACGCCCGGCCGAACTGAAGCCTTTCGCCGCCATCCAGGGCGCCAAACACAACGCGCCGGCCACGCCGGGCGACCTGCTGTTCCACATCCGCGCGGACCGGTCCGACATGGTGTTTGAATTCGAGCGCATCCTGCTGAACACCCTGGGCGACGCGGTCAAGGTGGAAGACGAAGTGTCGGGCTTCCGATACTTCGACGCGCGCGACCTGCTGGGTTTCATCGACGGCACGGCCAACCCCGACGGCAACGACTTGCCGGCGGCCACGCAGATCGGCAGCGAAGACCCGGACTTCTGCGGCGGCAGCTACGTCGTGGTGCAAAAGTACCTGCACGACCTGACGGCTTGGGGCCAGGTGCCGGTCGAAGCGCAGGAAAAGATCATCGGCCGCACCAAGCTGGACAACATCGAGCTGGACGACGACGCCTGGGCGCAGAAGACGCACAAGACGCTGGCCACCATCGTCGACGAGCAAGGCGTGGAGCACGACATCCTGCGCGACAACATGCCCTTTGGCCGCCCCGGCCAGCAGGAATTCGGCACCTACTTCATCGGCAATTCGCGCCGGCTGTGGGTGACTGAAAAAATGCTGCAGCGCCTGTTCATCGGCGAGCCCGTGGGCAAGTACGACAAGCTGCTGGACTTTTCCACGGCCCAGACCGGTTGCACCTTTTTTGCGCCGACGCGCAGCATGCTGGACGCGTTGCCGGATTTGGCCAAGGCCCTGCCCAAGAAGTCCTGAACGGTCGGCGGCGGGATGGGCCGTTGACGCCCGCTGGGCGCCTCCGGGCGTGGCGGCGCTTTTCAAGCGGCCTGGAACCCAGCAATTTCAGTCAAATTGACCGGCAGCCCTACAACCATCTGCGCAACCAGCTACCAATTCGGTAGCATTTTCCCTCAATCAAAGCGCCAATCGCCCTGCGCCGCATCGCCCACGCGCAGGGTCTGGCCGGCACCGGCCAGCACGATGGCGTTCATGCCGAAGGTCAGCGCGCCGTCCAGCCGCGGGTCGGCGCGGTAGCCCTGCAGCGCGTCCAGGACGGCCGGGCAGCTGTCGCCCGTGGCCGGGTCCACGTTCGGGATCGGGCAGCGCGCGCAGGGCTTGACCAGCTTCAGCCGCACCTCGCCGCCGGCGGTGGCGACAATCAGCTCGTCCACGCGGTCTTCGTCGTGCGCGTGCACGCCGTCCAGCACGATGTTGGCGCGAAAGCGCTCGATGCCCACCGGCGCGTAGCCGGCGGCGGCCAGGCGCGCGTTCAGCTCGGCCAGCGACGCGGTGCTGGTCACCAGCAGCGGAAAGCCGTCGGCAAATTCGATCGGTGCCTGCACCTCGCCCGTCCACTTGGCGCTCGCCAGGCGGCGCACCTCGGGGTCGAAGCGCACCAGGCGCAGGCCGGGCCGGCCCAGGAAGTCGCTGAACCACTGCGCGGCCACGCCGCCCATGTCCCAGGCGTCGACGGTGTCCTTCCAGACCGTCACGCGCGCCGGGCTGTCGACTTCGTTGATGCCCAGGTGCAGCGCCAGCATGCCGGGCGCGCGCAGCACCACTTCCAGGTGCTTGATCTGCGGGCGGATCAGCGCCATGCGCGGCAGTTCGCGCTGGGTGACGAACTGGCCGCGCTCGTCGACCACCATCCAGGCGCGGTCCAGGTCGAAGCCGGTGTCCAGCAGCTCGGCCTCGGTCACGGCGACGCCCGCGCAGGATTTGACGGGGTAGACGAACAGCTGCGCCAGGCGCGCGTGCAGCGTGCTGTCGTCGGTCGGGGCCAGGGTGGACTCGGTCATTACTATGAATTAGATAGCTGCTTGCGCTGGTGGTTGTAGCGCGGAGCGCCGATTTGACCACAAACGCCTGCTGGCGAGCGGCCACGCCCGGCGGCCTACAATCGGGGCACCATGGCTGCACCCCACGACATCTGCATCCGCGGCGCCGGCATCGCCGGGCGCACGCTCGCGCTGCTGCTGGCGCGCGAACGCCTGCGCGTGGCGCTGGTCGCGTCGCCCCGACCACCGGACGCTGCCGACGTGCGCGCCTACGCGCTCAGCCCCAGCGCGCGCGCGCTGCTTGAAGGCCTGCGTTGCTGGCCCGACGAACGCGCCGCCACGCCCGTGCTGGCCATGCAGGTCAGCGGCGACCGCGACGCGCAAGTGGTCTTCACCGCCAGCGCCCAGCGCGTGCCCGCGCTCAACTGGATCGTCGACGTGCCCGCGCTCGAAGCCCAGCTGGCCCAGGCCTGCCAGTACCAAAGCGGCATCGACGTGGTCGATGCGCCGGTCGACGCGGCGCTGACGGTGGTCTGCGAAGGCCGCGCCAGCCGTACCCGCGCCGAGCTGGGCGTCGAATTCGACACCGTGCCCTACCCCCAACACGCCATCGCCACCCGCCTGGACTGCGAACTGCCGCACGGCCAAGTCGCGCGCCAGTGGTTCACGCCGGCGGGCGAAATCCTCGCGTTTTTGCCGCTGGACGGCGCGCAAGGCCACCGCGTGGCCGTGGTCTGGTCGGTGCGCGCGGAGCGCGTGCCGGAATTGATGGCCCTGGACGACGGCCCCTTCGCCGCCGCGTTGGCCGACGCCAGCGGCCACGCCCTGGGCGCGGTCGAGCTGTGCGCGCCGCGCGCCACCTGGCCGCTGCTGCTGGCCAAGGCGCACCGCTGGGTCGGGCGCCTGCCCGACCGGCCGACCGCCAGCTTCGCCCTGGCGGGCGACGCCGCCCACACCATGCACCCGCTGGCCGGCCAGGGCCTGAACGTGGGCCTGGGCGACGCGGCCGAGCTGGCGCGCGTGCTGGCCGCCCGCGAAAGCTGGCGCGGCGTGGGCGACATGAAGCTGCTGCGCCGCTACGAACGCGCGCGTCAAGGCGAATGGCTGCGCATGCGCCTGGCCACCGACGGCCTGCAGCGGCTGTTTGACCGCCCCGAGCCGCTGGCCGTCGCGCTGCGCAACTGGGGCATGAACTTTTTTGACGCCAGCGGGCCGCTTAAGTCACAGATCGCCCGTCTGGCGATGGGAACCGCCTGAGCGCGGGCCACTCTGACCCTCTTCTCTTATAAATAGCGATTGCCTGAATTGCCCATGAACCTCCACCTCATCCGCCGCGCCGCGCTGACCGCCTTGCTGGCGCTGCCCCTGCTGGCCACCGCCCAGGACAAGGACTTCGCCACCCTCAAAAAGAACCTGGGCGAGCGCATCCCTGGCCTGAACCAGATCGACGAAGTGCGCAAGACGCCGATGGCCGGCCTGTTCGAGGTGCGCGTGGGCACCGACATCCTCTACACCGACGCCGAAGGCAACTTCATCCTGCACGGCAACCTGCTGGACACGCGTTCGCGTAAGAACCTGACCGAAGAGCGTGTCGAGAAGCTCACGGCCATCAAGTGGGACGAGCTGGACACCAAGAACGCCATCACCATCGTGCGCGGCAACGGCAAGCGCAAGATGGCGGTGTTTGAAGACCCCAACTGCGGTTACTGCAAGCGCTTTGAAAAAGACCTGCAGAAGATCAACAACGTGACGGTGCACATGTTCCTGATCCCGATCCTGGGCCAGGATTCGGTCGAAAAGTCCAAACAGATCTGGTGCAGCGGCGACAAGGCCAAGGCCTGGCACGACTGGATGCAGCGCGACGTCGCCCCCAAAGGCGCCGGCACCTGCAACACCGACGCACTGACCGCCAACCTGGACTTCGCCAAGAAGTACCGCATCACCGGCACGCCCACCATCGTGTTTGCCGATGGCGCGCGCGTGCCTGGCGCCATCAACGCCCAGCAGATTGAGCAGCAGCTGGCGCGCTGACCCGCCAGCTTTGCCTCTTCGCCATGGCGACGCGCCCACCGCCTGACACCCAGTCTGCCGGCGGCGATGGGCGCGGGCACGCCAAGCAGGCGGTGCTGGTGCAGGCCAGCGCATCGTGGTCCATGATCCACGCCGTGGCCTACGGCTCGCTGGTGCTGCCCACCTTGATCGCGGCGGCGCTGTGGCTGAAGGATCCGCGGTGGCACGACTTTTTGGTGACCGCCCTGCTGACGCACTCGGCGTTGGTCGTTACCTTTCTGGGCGGCGTGCACTGGGGCATCGCGATGCGCTACATGGCCACCGATGCGCGCCTGCCGGCCTTTCACTTCCTCTGGGGCCCGGTGCCCGGGTACGCGGCGTGGTTTTTGCTGATGGCCAGCCCACGCATGGCGCTGATCGGCATGATGGTGCTGACGGTGTGGACCTACTGGGTTGACCACCGCACCTGGCCGGGCAGTGGCTTGGCGCCGTGGATGTCGTTGCGCCGTGCCTTCATGCTCGGTTCGCTCTTTTACAGCGCCATCGCGCTGGCCGCCTTGAGCCTGTAGCGCGGCGGCGCCCCCCAACCCATGCCCACCTCATCCCGTTCCGCATCACCGCGCACCGCCGCTACCGCGCCCGTCACCTACACCGTCACGCTCGACCGCGCGCGCCACCGCTTCGCCGTGCAGCTGCGCATTGCCCAACCGGAGGCGGTGCAGCGCGTGTCGCTGCCGGTGTGGATCCCGGGCAGCTACCTGGTGCGCGAGTTCGCCCGCCACCTGAGCGGCCTGCAAGCGCGCCAGGGCAGCGTTGACTGCGCCGTGCACCAGATCGACAAATGCAGCTGGGACATCGCCTGCACGCCAGGCAAGCCGCTGCTGATGGAGTACACCGTGTACGCGCGCGACCCGTCCGTGCGCGCCGCCTGGCTGGACGAACAGCGCGGTTTTTTCAACGGCACCAGCGTGCTGCTGCGCGTCCACGGCCATGAGGACGGCGCGCACGACGTGGTGCTGCGCCCGCCCACTGGCGCCGCCGACTGGCAGTTGGCCACGGCCATGCGCGCCGTGCAGGCGGACCAGCGCGGCTTTGGCCGCTACCGCTCCGCCAACTACGACGAGGTGGTGGATCACCCGTTCGAGCTCGGCACGTTCTGGAGCGGCCAGTTCAAGGCCGGTGGCGTGGCGCACCGTTTTGTCGTGGCCGGGGCGCCCGCGTCTTTTGACGGCGCCCGCCTGCTGCGCGACACACAGAAGATCTGCGAAACCGCCATCCGCTTCTGGCACGGCGGCGCCAAACCGCCACACCGCCAGTACGTCTTCATGTTGAACGTGGTGGACGACGGCTACGGCGGGCTGGAGCACCGCGCCAGCACCGCGCTGATCTGCGGCCGGCGCGACCTGCCGCGCGTCGGCGCCCCGGCCGAAGCCGCGCGCGTGGGCGATGGCTACGTCACCCTGCTGGGCCTGATCAGCCACGAGTATTTCCACACCTGGAACGTCAAACGCATGCGGCCGGCCGAATTCGCCCGCTACGACTACACGCAAGAGAACTACACCGAGCTGCTGTGGTTCTTTGAAGGCTTCACCAGCTACTACGACGACCTGCTGCTGCGCCGCGCCGGGCTGATCGACGACGCGGCCTACCTCAAGCTGCTGACGACCGGCGCCAACCAGGTGCTGCAAGCGCCGGGGCGACACGTGCAGTCGGTCGCGCAAGCCAGTTTTGACGCCTGGGTGCGCTACTACCGGCCCGACGAGAACACGCCCAACAGCACCATCAGCTACTACAGCAAGGGCGCGCTGGTCGCCCTGTGCCTGGATTTGACGCTGCGCCAGGCCGGCGCCGGCACGCTGGACGACGCCATGCGCAGCCTGTGGGCGCGCAGCGGCGGTGGCCCGATCAGCGAAGCCGACATCGCCGCCGTGCTGGCCGAACAAGCCGGCCGCAGCCTGGTGCCCGAATTGGCCGACTGGGTGCACGGCACGCGCGAGCTGCCGCTGAAGGCGCTGCTGCAAGCCGAAGGCGTGCAGGTGCTGGAGGAGCCGTCCCAGTGGGCGCAGACCCTGGGGTTGCGCGTCAGCGAAAGCCAAGGAACGGTGACGGTGAAGGTCGTGCTGGACGGCGGCGCCGCGGCCGAAGCGGGCCTGGCCGCCGGCGACGAATGGCTGGGCGTCGAGCCCGTGCCCCAAACGACCCCAGGCCGCCGCGCCGCCACGCCGCGCGCAGCGCAGGACGCCGGCTGGCGCCTGTCCCGCCTGGAAGACCTGCCGCTGTACGCCGGTGCGGCGCGTCAGATCATCGCCCTGGTGGCGCGCGACAAGCGCTTGCTGCGCCTGCCGCTGACGCTGCCCGCCGGCAGCACCACCTGGCGCCTGACGCGCAGCGCAGCGACGACCCAGCCGCAGGGGTGGCCGGAGGGCTGATGAAAGCGCCGCGGCCCGCGGCCCGCCGCACGCTGTTGATCGCCCTGCTGCTGGCGCTGCTGGGGCACGTGGCCGCCCTGGGCGTGCTGCGCATCCTGCTGCAACCGCCTACGCTGCTGCGCGAGCTGGCGCAGCCGATGTACACGCGCACCCTGCAAGCCGAGGCCCCGCCCGGACCTGTGACCGCTGCACCGGCGCCAACCACCGTTTCGGAGACAAATCGGCCGACGGCCGTAGTGCGATCTGCGCAACCAGCTACAAAAACCAGAGCAAAAACGTCGCCCAAGCCTGCAAAGCGCGCGGCACACGCCGCCAGCGCACCGACCAACGATGGCGCCGTAGCCGATGCCGCCAGCCCCGCGGCCAGCGCACCCAGCGAAGCGCCATCGCCCGACACCGACGCCGCCATGGCGCAGCAGGACACGCCGCCCGAGCCCCAGGCGCCTGCGTCCGCTGCGCAGGCCACGGCTTCTGCGCCTGGCACCCTGCCCAGCGACGCCGCGCCGGGTGACGCCGACACGCAAGTGGCCGCCGCCGCATCGGCGCCCGCTTCGGCCGCCTTGGCGCCTGCGGACGCGGAGCCGGCCTTCCTGAAAACCTGGCCGCGCGACACGCGCCTGCGCTACCACTTGAGCGGCAACTACCGCGGCGAGCTGCACGGCGACGCCCAGGTGCTGTGGCAGCGCGAAGGCACGCGCTACCAGACCGTGGTGCAGATGGACGTGGGCATCCTGCTGTCATCGCGCTTCACCAGCCAGGGCGCGATCACCGACCAGGGCCTCAAACCCGAGGTGTACGAGGAGCAGGTGCGCAAGAAGCGCCGCGGCGTGCGCATCGGCGACGACGTGCGCCTGAACAACGGCACGCGCGTGCCGCGCCCCAATGAGGTGCAGGACGCCGCCAGCCAGTTCGTCGAGCTGGGCCACCGCTTCGCCACTGGCCAGCTGCAGCTGACGCCCGGCGGCCAGGTCAACTTCTGGCTGGCGCGGCCCGGCGGCGTGGACGAATGGACGTACGACGTGGTCGGCGAGGAAACCTTGCACCTGCCACGCCTCGGGCCGGTGCAGGCGGTGCACCTGAAGCCGCGCCCCCTCAACAAGCCCCGCGGGCCGATCATGGCGGAGATCTGGTTCGCCCCCAGCCTGCAGTACCTGCCGGTGCGCATCCGCATCACCCAGGGCGCGGACACCTTTGTCGACCTGATGGTCGACACCATCGACCAGCGCTGATACCCAGCGCGCGCAACGGGTCGGCGGACGCCGGCTGACCCACCGTTCGTCGGCAATGCCCTTATCGCCAAGTCGGGATCGGACGGCCACCAGCCGCCGCCAACGATGCCGATTCGCCACTGCGAAGAAAGGCCTCATTGCCGCACTGCAACCAGCCGAAGCCGCGCCCCGCAAGGCTTTGCCGCGGGCGGTGTGCTGGGCACCGCCCGGGCCTATTCCCGCACCGGTTGAAAAATAGCGACAAAACGCCCATCCACTACCGGTAGTGGCTTAAACTCACGCCAGACACTAGATGTAGTGCCCAGCGCCACTCCCCGCAGGGAGTCGCCTCTTTGATGAGGGACGGCGCCGGCCCACCTGTCTGCCTTCACCCAACAACCCGAGGACCCCATGCAAACTGCCCGCGGCGCCACGCCTGCCACTCCTTCCGCACGCCCTGTTCCTCCCACCCTGAAAGACACCGTGGCGCCGCCGACGGCCGGCACGCTGGCGCAGTACCAGATCATGCGCCGCAACGGCGCGGTGGTCGCGTTCGAGCCCACCAAGATCGCCGTCGCCATGATGAAAGCCTTTCTGGCCGTGCACGGCACGCAGGGCGCGGCGTCGGCCAGCGTGCGCGAGGTGGTGGACGAGCTGACGCAGGGCGTGGCACGCGCGCTGATGCGTTCGCGCCCCGGCGGTGGCACTTTCCACATCGAAGATGTCCAGGACCAGGTCGAGTTGGGCCTGATGCGCAGCGGCCACCACGAAGTTGCGCGCGCCTACGTGCTGTACCGCGAGCGCCGCGCGCAGGAGCGGGCACAGGAACGCGCCCAGCACGCCGCCACCGAAGCCGCCGCGGCGCCCACCCCGGTGCTGCACGTGCTAGAAAAAGGGGAGCTGGTCGCGCTGGACCTGCCTGGGCTGCAGACACTTTTTGACCAGGCTTGCGCCAACCTGGGGGCCGACGTCAACAGCGCGCCCATCCTCGAGGAAACCCTGCGCAACCTGTACGACGGCGTGCCGGTGGACGAGGTCTACAAGGCCGCCATCCTGGCCGCGCGCACGCTGATCGAGAAAGACCCGGACTACAGCTACGTCACCGCGCGCCTGCTGCTGCACACCATCGCCAAGGAAGTGTTGGGCGAGACGGTCACCCTGCCGCAGTTGGCCGATCGCTACGCCGACCACTTCGGCGACTGCATCCGCGCCGGCGTGCAGGCGGAGCTGCTGGACGAGCGCCTGCAGCAATTCGACCTGGCGCGCCTGGGCGCCGCGCTCAAGCCCGAGCGCGACCTGCAGTTCGACTACCTGGGCCTGCAAACGTTGTACGACCGCTACTTCCTGCACGTCAAGAAGACGCGCATCGAGATGCCGCAGTCCTTCTTCATGCGCGTGGCCATGGGCCTAGCGCTGAACGAGATCGACCGCGAAGCGCGCGCTATTGAGTTCTACGAAGTGCTGTCCAGCTTCGACTTCATGAGCAGCACGCCCACCCTCTTCAACAGCGGCACGCGCCGCTCGCAGCTGTCCAGCTGCTACCTGACCACGGTGCCGGACGACCTGGACGGCATCTACGAATCGATCAAGGAAAACGCGCTGCTGTCCAAATTCGCCGGCGGCCTGGGCAACGACTGGACGCGCGTGCGCGCCCTGGGCTCGCACATCAAGGGCACGAACGGCGAATCGCAAGGCGTCGTGCCCTTCCTGAAAGTCGTCAACGACACCGCCGTGGCCGTCAACCAGGGCGGCAAGCGCAAGGGCGCGGTCTGCACCTACCTGGAGACCTGGCACCTGGACATTGAAGAGTTCCTGGAGCTGCGCAAGAACACCGGCGACGACCGCCGCCGCACGCACGACATGAACACGGCGAACTGGATTCCCGACCTGTTCATGCGCCGTGTGATGGAAAAGGGCAGCTGGACGCTGTTCTCGCCCTCCGACGTGCCCGATCTGCACGACAAGTTCGGCGCCGACTTCGAGCGCGCCTATGTCGCCTACGAAGAGCGCGCCGCGCGCGGTGAGATCCAGCCCAGCAAGACACTGCCGGCCACCGACCTGTGGCGCAAGATGCTGTCGATGCTGTTCGAAACCGGCCACCCTTGGATCACCTTCAAGGACGCCTGCAACGTGCGCAGCCCACAGCAGCACGTCGGCGTGGTGCATTCCAGCAACCTGTGCACCGAGATCACGCTGAACACCAGCGACACCGAAACCGCCGTCTGCAACCTGGGCTCGGTCAACCTGCTGCAGCACCTGAAGGACGGCGCCGTCGACCACGACAAGCTCAAGAAGACCGTCAGCACCGCCATGCGCATGCTGGACAACGTCATCGACATCAACTACTACGCGGTGAAGAAGGCGCGCGACTCCAACCTGCGCCACCGCCCGGTCGGCCTGGGCCTGATGGGGTTCCAGGACGCGCTGTACCAGCTGCGCATCGCCTACGGGTCCGAGCAAGCTGTGGCTTTTGCCGACCAGTCGATGGAAGCCATTTGCTACCACGCCTACTGGGCGTCGACCGAGCTGGCCGCCGAGCGCGGGCGCTATTCGTCGTACAAGGGCTCGCTGTGGGACCAGGGCGTGCTGCCGCTGGACACGCTGGACCGCCTGGCCGATGCGCGCGGCGGCTACATCGAGATCGACCGCAGCACGTCGCTGGACTGGGATGCGCTGCGCACAAAAATAGCCCGCGACGGCATGCGCAACTCCAACTGCGTGGCCATCGCCCCGACGGCGACGATCAGCAACATCATCGGCGTGGACGCGTCAATCGAGCCGTGCTTTGGCAACCTGTCGGTCAAAAGCAACCTGTCGGGCGAGTTCACCGTCATCAACCACTACCTGGTCAAAGACCTCAAGCGCCTGGGCCTGTGGGACGACGTGATGGTGATGGACCTCAAACACTTCGACGGCTCGCTGCGCCCGATCGACCGCGTGCCGACGGAGCTGAAGGCGCTGTACGCCACCGCCTTCGAGATCGAGCCGCAATGGCTGGTCGAAGCCGCCGCGCGCCGCCAGAAGTGGATCGATCAGGCGCAAAGCCTGAACATCTACATGGCCGGCGCGTCCGGCAAGAAGCTGGACGACACCTACAAGTTGGCCTGGTTGCGCGGCTTGAAGACCACGTACTACCTGCGCACCACCAGCGCCACGCACGCCGAGAAATCGACCGTGCACACCGGCAACTTGAACGCCGTGTCGAGCCAATCGAACAACGCGCAAAGCGCCAGCGCACTCGATGCCGCGGCAGCGCAAGCACGTGCGCAGATGGCGGTGGAACCTGCGACCGACATCAAGTTCTGCGCCATCGACGACCCCGGTTGCGAAGCCTGCCAGTGATCGTTTCGCGTGTGTGCGGCGATGGTTTCGATGCCTCGCCGCAACACACCGCCTACCTCAAACCCTCGGCAACGCGTTCGAATGCTTTGCATTTCAACGCGTTGCTCCCATAATTGGAGCACTGAACCATCATGTTGACCTGGGACGACGAACCAACGACCGCTGAACTGCAACCACGTTTGCAGCCAGCCACTGCGATGCCGGCACCGGCGATCGCGGATGTCGCCATGGCCAAGCCCGCAACGACATCGGTCGCCAAGCCTGCAAGCACCCCGACCGATGCCAGTCAGCGCCGCGTCAACGCCGCCGACAAGCGCATCATCAACGGCCAGACCGACGTCAACCAATTGGTACCGTTCAAGTACAAGTGGGCCTGGGAAAAGTACCTGGCCACCTGCGCCAACCACTGGATGCCGCAGGAAGTGAACATGAACCGCGACATCGCGCTGTGGAAGAGCCCGAACGGCTTGTCCGAAGACGAGCGCCGCATCATCAAGCGCAACTTGGGCTTCTTCGTCACCGCCGATTCGCTGGCCGCCAACAACATCGTGCTGGGCACCTACCGCCACATCACGGCGCCCGAGTGCCGCCAGTTTCTGCTGCGCCAGGCTTTTGAAGAGGCGATTCACACCCACGCTTACCAGTACATCGTGGAGTCGCTGGGCCTGGACGAATCGGAAATCTTCAACGCCTACCACGAGGTCGCGTCGATCCGCGCCAAGGACGAGTTCCTGATCCCGTTCATCGACGCGATCATGGACCCGGCCTTCAACACCGGCACACCTGAAAACGACCAGACCCTGCTGAAGAGTCTGATCGTCTTCGCCTGTCTGATGGAAGGCCTGTTCTTCTACGTTGGCTTCACCCAGATCCTGGCGCTGGGCCGCCAGAACAAGATGACGGGCGCTGCCGAGCAGTACCAGTACATCCTGCGCGACGAGTCGATGCACTGCAACTTCGGCATCGACCTGATCAACCAGATCAAGCTGGAGAACCCCCACCTCTGGACGCCCGCGTTCAAGGCCGAGATCAAGGCCTTGTTCGAAAAAGCCGTCGAGCTGGAATACCGCTACGCCGAAGACACCATGCCGCGCGGCGTGCTCGGCCTCAATGCCTCCATGTTCAAGGGCTACCTGCGCTACATCGCCAACCGGCGCGCGACGCAAATCGGCCTGGAGGCGCTGTACCCCAACGAGGAAAACCCCTTCCCCTGGATGAGCGAGATGATCGACCTGAAGAAGGAACGCAACTTCTTCGAAACGCGCGTCATCGAGTACCAGTCCGGAGGGGCCCTGTCCTGGGACTGACCACCACTGCCCACCCGCCGTGTATGCCTTTCATTTGCACCCCTTGAACGGAGTTCTGGCTCCGGCAGGGGCTTGCGCCCAAGTTCATGGCGTTGGCCGACGTGCCAGCGCCATGAATCGCTTTGTGTGTCCCAACAGGCACGAAGCGTTTCCTGCTGTTGAGCGTTCAACTTGATCAAGGAGAGAAAAATGGCAACTGCGAAGAAACCGGCCGCCAAGAAGGCCGTAGCAAAGAAAGCTGCACCGGCGAAGAAAGCCGTCGCGAAGAAGGCCGCACCGGCCAAAAAGGCTGTCGCCAAGAAGGCACCGGCTAAAAAAGTCGTAGCCAAGAAAGCGGCACCGGCCAAGAAAGCCGTCGCCAAGAAGGCGCCTGCCAAAAAGGTCGTAGCCAAGAAAGCGGCACCGGCCAAAAAGGTTGCCGCCAAGAAGGCGCCCGCCAAAAAGGTCGTAGCCAAGAAAGCCGCACCGGCCAAAAAGGTTGCTGCCAAGAAGGCGCCTGCCAAAAAGGCCGTAGCCAAGAAAGCCGCACCGGCGAAAAAGGCCGCCCCGGCCAAGAAGCCCGCTGCCAAGAAAGCCGCTGCGCCGAAGAAGGCCGCTGCGCCCAAAAAGGCTGCTCCCAAAAAAGCCGCGGCCCAGACCACGCTGAATCCCCAGGCAGCCTGGCCCTTCCCGACCGCCAGCAAGCCCTGAAGGTCTTGAAACCGGGCCAGCCGGCCCGGCTTTCACCCACCCGCCTGACGCAAGTTGGGCGGGTTTTTTTGTGTTTGATGAAAGGCGCCGATGCGCCGGTTGGGCGCGACGCAGCGTTGGCGAAGGACCCCATGCTGAGGTGCGTCGCTTGGCCGCGTTCGGCGGCCGGCCGCTGCACTGCCGTCAGGCCGCCGCGATCAGCTCAGCACTGACGGTGTAGTTCTGCGGCCCGCGCGAGGCGATCTTCAGCGCGCCCAGCTGGTTGCCCAAAGCGGCGCAGCGGGTCAGCGGCCAGCCTTTTTCCAGCCCGTACAGCATGGCGCCGCGCCAGGCGTCGCCGCAGCCGGTGGGGTCGACCACGTCCGCAGCTTTAACGGGTGGCACCAGCGTGCGCTGGCCTTGCTCCCACACTTCACAGCCGTCGCCGCCCAGCGTGACGACCAGACCGTTCACTTGGCGTGACAGCCCGTCCAGGTCCATGCCTGTGCGTTCGCACAGCATGCGGCCTTCGTAGTCGTTGACCGCAACCCAGCTGGCCAGATCGACAAAATGCTTGAGCTCGTCGCCGTTGAACATCGGCAGGCCCTGGCCGGGGTCGAACACGAAGGGGATGCCCGCGGCGTGAAACTGCTCGGCGTGCTCCAGCATGGCGTCGCGCCCGTCCGGCGCGATGATGCCCAGTAGGATGTCGCCCCGCGCGGCGATCTGCGTGCGGTGGGCCAGCGACATGGCACCGGGGTGAAAGCCGGTGATCTGGTTATTGGCGCGGTCGGTCATGATCATGGCCTGCGCCGTGTAGGCATCGGCTTCGGTCCGCACGAACTCGGTGCTGATCTCCAGCGCGCGCAGGCGGTCCAGGTAGTCACCGCCGTCGCTGCCCACCGCCGCCATCGGCAGGGGCACGCCGCCCAGCACGCGCATGGCGTAGGCGATGTTGCCGGCACAGCCACCGAAGTCGCGCCGCAGCGTGGGCACCAAAAACGACACGTTCAGGATGTGCAGCTGCTCGGGCAGGATTTGCTGGGCGAACTGCCCCTCAAAGCCCATGATGGTGTCGAACGCCAGGGAACCGCAGATCAGTGTGGCCATAAGTTTGCTATATAAACAGGAGCTGCCTGCGCAGGTGTGACTAGGGCCAGAAGCCCAATCAGGGGTAAAAAGCCATCAGCCGGTAACCGGTGATAGCGCTGGCGTTGTCCACGCCGGTCAGCACCAGCGCGTTCGCCCCGGCGAATTCACCCTTGGCCGCCAGCGTGGGGGGCGCGTTCAACTCGTCGGGGCCGACAACGCGGCGCACCACGGGCTGCTCCAGCGCGTCGGTCAGGGTCAGCTCCAGCGCGGGCGTGGCCACGGGCACGTCCGATTGGTTGCGCAGCGTGACGGTGAAGCGGAACGAAGACGGCCCGCTGCGGTTGAAGGCCGAGCTGTCGATGACGATGGCGTCCAGGTCGCGGTAAGGCGGCACGGCGCAGCCCAACGGCTGGCAAACGGCGGTCAGCGCCGGCGCCAGGGACGGCACGTGCGCGGCCAGCCAGCTGCGGCGGCCGACGGCCACCTGCAGCACCAGGGCGGCCAGCAGCAGCAGCGCGCCCAGCCCCAGCGCCAACCGCACCGGGCGCGAACGCCAGAACGCCCGCCGCTGCGCGGCCGCGACAAAAGACGGGGCATCGTCCGCTGGCACGTCGGGCGCAGGCCCCTCGCCGCCTTCTTCCACGCCGCCGGGCCAGACGCCCATTTCACTCAGCACAAAGTCGACCGGGCTGCCAGCCATGGCCTCCAACGGCGCACCGGTGGGACGGCGCAGCGCCGCATCCTCGTCCGCCGAATGCCGTCGGCGGGAGGTGCTGCGGCGCGCGGGGCGCTCGGTCGGCGCCAGCGCAGCGGGCTCGGTGGGCGCCAGGTCCGCGGGCATGGTCGGCAGCAGGTCGGCGGACGCCGTCGGCGCCAGCGGGCTGGGCCGCGTCGTGGCGTCCACCGGCTCGGGCAGGACGCGCGGCTGCGGTCCGACAAGATCGTCGGGCGACTCGCCGCGGATGCGGGCGCGGGCATCGCGCCAGGCCTCCAGCTCCTGCGGGAAGCTCAGCGCCGCGGCGGCCGCGGCAGCGCTGTCGCCGGCGTCCTCGCTCGTGGGGGCTTGTTCTTGCGCGGCTGCGGCGGCTGGCGGCGAGGCGGGTTCTGCGACCAGGGCCGCTGGCGTGAACGATGTTGGCGTTGGCGTTGGCGTTGGCGATGCGGTGATCGGTGACGGCGCCGTGGTCAGCGCTGGCGACGGCGCAACCGGTGGCGCGACCACCGTCGGTGCGACCGGCGCTGGCGACGGCGACGCGGTCACTCGCGACGCCTCGCGGTTGTCGCCATCAGGCCGACGCAGCAAGGACGCCGTGTCCGGGATATCCAGCGACGCGGCCAGCGGGTCCCGCTGACCGGCCAGGGCCGCCGGCAGGCTAACCGGCGCGTCCGCGACGATCGCCGCGGACGGTGTCGACACCTCAGGCG
>JAEZWW010000019.1 GCA_023442945.1 Pseudomonadota bacterium
GCCTCACCTATGCGTGCGACCCCACCGCCGGCGCCGGCAAGCGCATCAGCGACATGCGCCTGAAGGGCCAGCTCATCGACGCCGACAAGACCTACAAGGTCGCCGGCTGGGCCCCCGTGGCCGAAGACGCCGCCAAGGCCGGCAACCCCATGGTGTGGGAGCTGGTCGAGAAATGGCTGAAGGCCCGCGGCGGCAAGGTATCGCCGCGCCAGCTCAACCAGCCCAAGCTGACCGGCGGCCTGCCCAACCCGGGCTACGCTGGCTGAAGCGCCTGAACGCTATTCTTTGAATAGCTGGCCCCGCAGCGTGCACAAGCGCTGCGGGGTTTTTGTTGGGGCAGAACGTGTCCGGTAGGCTGGCGTTGAGCGCAGCGAAGCCCAGCTTCCGGGCTGGCCCCGCAAGCGGGTCTTCGTTGTCGCGACGTTTTCATATACTCCCTGCATAGGTGGCTGCCAGCGCTCTATTGACGGGCGCTAAAGCCATATACTCCCTATATGGATTCGCCTGCATGCGCAGACATGCATCTCCCTTGACACCCGCCAGCGCTGCCAGCCGCCGCACCAACGGCGCTGGCTTGCCCGGGCCACCGGGCTGTCCTGCCATCGCATGCATTCATGCTCAAAACCCTCCATAGCGGCCAAACAGCAAGCGCGAGCAGCTATTGAAACAGTAGCTAAAGCGGCATCTCGTTCAGCTGCTGCACCGTCACCGCAGGCGGCGGCCGGCTGTCCATCAGGGTGTCGAGTGGGCTCGGCACGCCGCCCGCCACCTTCAGCACGTGGGTGTAGACCATCGTCGTGCTCACATCCGCGTGTCCCAGCAGCTCCTGCACCGTGCGGATATCGGCCCCGCGCTGCAGCAGGTGCGTGGCAAAGCTGTGCCGCAGGGTGTGCGGGCTGGCCGGCTTGGTGATGCCCGCCGCACGCATGGCGCGGTTCAACTGGCGCCTGAAGGTGTCGGCATAGCCGTGGTGGCGCCGCCGCACGCCACTGCGCGGGTCGGTGGACAGCACGGCTTGTGGAAACACCCAGAACCAGGCCCAGCTTTCGCCCGCGTGAGGGTACTTGGCCGCCAGCGCGTGCGGCAGCTCCACGCCGGGCATGCCATCGGCCCGATCTTGCGCCCACAGCGCATGCACCCGCGCCAGCTGCGCCCGCAACGGCTCGCGCAGGCTGGCCGGCAACATCACCACCCGATCCTTGCCGCCCTTGGCCTCGCGCACCACGATGGCGCCGTGGTCGAAATCCACATCCTTCACCCGCAGGCGCAAGCCCTCCATCACCCGCATACCGGTGCCGTACAGCACTTGTGCCAGCAGCAAGGCGCTGCCATCCAGGCCGGTGAAGCTGCGTCGCACCTCATCGCTTGTCAGTACCACGGGCAGCCGCCGCACGGCGCGCGGGCGGCCAATCTCGGCCAGCCAGGGTAGATCGACCTTGAGCACTTCGCGGTATAGAAACAGCAGCGCCGCCAGCGCCTGCTTGTGTGTGGAAGGTGAGACCTGCCGCGCCTCGGCCAGATGCGTCAGAAAAGCTTCTACTTCATGCGCGCCCATCTCGCGCGGGTGGCGCAAGCCGTGAAAACGCACGAAAGCCCGCACCCAGTGGATGTAAGCCTTCTCTGTCGCCAGAGCGAAGTGCCGATAGCGCGTGGCTGAGCGTACCTGATCCAGCAGCTTCGGCGGCGCGGACGTTATACTGTTCATTGGTACAGTATAACCGCTTGCGCGCATACGTTATGCAGACTACGATGCTACTTCAGCAGCAGGTGGCCGTGTCGGATTAACGGTTATGCTGCGGATGTGCGATATAAATCAAGTTAGGTGCCCAATGAAAGATCAAGGTCAATTTAGCAAAGAGGAACAAGCCGCCATGAAAGCCCGTGCGGCTGAACTTAAAGCCCAAGCAAAGGCCGGGAAGAAACGAGCAGATGGGGAGGCACAAGTTCTCGCTGCCATCAAAGAAATGCCAGATTCCGATCGCAAAATTGCGCAGATGATTCACGCTGTTGTTGCGCGTGTTGCGCCTCAGCTTTGGCCCAAAACGTGGTATGGGATGCCCGCATACGCAAGTGATGAGAAAGTTGTTTGCTTTTTTCAATCTGCCAAGAAGTTCGGAACAAGGTATGCGACATTCGGATTCAGTGACGAGGCATCTGTAGATTCTGGCGACATGTGGCCAACAGCATATGCTGTGATTGCAGCCAATCCCGAGGTCGAAAAAAAGATTGCCGCCCTAGTAAAGAAGGCCATCAAATAATTGTTGGTCACCTAACAATTCGTTCAAGCCGACGCAGCTTCGTGGCTTGCACTGCGCTTTTCCGCAACGCTAGCGCAGTGCCGCGCCACTTCCGCGGCGCGGCTTAACTCAGGCGTTAGACCGCAGATGAAGCCCGCCTCTGTCATTCTTCATGGCCCGTCCAGTTCCGGAAAGTCGAGCCTTGCCCGCGCGCTCCAAGCACGCTGGCCCGGTCCTCTTCTGCACGTCGATCTGGATGCCTTTGAGCTGATGTCTGAGGGGACCCTGCTGCCTACTTTGGATGATCGTCGCGAAGCATTCGCCTGCACTGTGCGAACCTCCAAGCCACGCTCCGGAATATCGCGGCAACTCGGTTCTCGCTGGTTCTCGACTTCGTGCTGAGGGACGCAGCGCAGTTCGCTCGCTGCCTGGATGCTCTGTCGGGTCGGGCCGTTTACGTGGTCGGCGTTAGATGCGACTTGGAAGTGCTGGAGGCGCGGGAGCGACAACGGGGCGACCGAGACATTGGTCTGGGTCGCGCCCAGTTTGCACATCCGGAATTCAGTCGAAGCTACGACCTGTTGATCGACACAACGCAACAGACCGCTGATGCTGGCGCGGAAGAGATTTGGAGTTTCGTGGCAATGCGGCAAGCACTGGATGGGGGAGGGTCAAATGGCGCCGCTGCGGTCTAACTTGTCGGTCGACTCGGACACGTTGCGGCAAGGGGCCGCACAGTGCCTTTGGAAATCCTGCACCGTGCGGCCCCTTGCCGCAACGTGCCGGTCACCTTCACGTTAGCCGCGTTGATAAGGATGCCCCGCATGCCGAGATGGATCTTTGCCCTCATCCAGTTCCTGCCGCTGTCGCTGTTCGCGGCGTATGCGTTCTGGAACGGCGCGCCTGAGGAAGCGCGATGGCAACGCGCGTTCCAGCTGGCTTCGATCGCAGCGCTTATCCAACTCGCGGTTGTGCTGCCTCAGCCGCGACCGGCCAGTCGCCTCGTTCTCGCAGCCAATCTGTACCTCCTGCTGGGTGGCCTTGCCTTCTTCGCGCACCAATGGTGGTTCCTGCAGCTTTATGACGCACTGCGTGAATCGGCCATCTTCATCATCATGCTGGCCGTCGGCATCACTACCACTGTCGGGTCTCGGGCAGGATTTGTAGCGTCCTGCACCGCGCCGCGGGCGCCTGTGGTCCGAGCCTCGCTCTGGCTCTTAGCCGCTACGGCAGTCGCCTTGGTCGTATCCGTGCGGTACCGCGGCGACAGGTATCTTGCGGCGGTGTATCCCATCATCGGGTTGGCCGTGCTCCAGCGCATCCTGGTGTCCAGGCTCGCGCGGCAGTACGGGGCGGCGGCTAACAATTCGTCCAAGCCGACGCCGCTTCGCGGCACGGCTTAACTCAGGTGTTAGGCCAACATGGATAGTTCACAGTGACTCGAAACCTCCGTCTCGCTGCTTCTAGCTTGTTCGTGCTCGCAGCCGGCTGCGCGACAAACAACGCCCGTCCGGACGAGAAGCCAGCGCGCTTATCTTTTGCAACCATCGGCACCGTAGAGGGCTTTCCGGGTAGCTTTCGCACGCTTGATGGCAAGCCGATCGAAGACACGCCCACAACCATTGAGCTGCCTCCTGGTCAGCATACGATCGGCTACTGGTGCCCAAATCACCTTGTGATGGATGGCCCGCCGACGGTGTCAGCCAAATTTGAGGCAGGCCGGAGCTATGTTCTCCATTGCCAAGGAAATGATCCAGGCCGGGTGGAACAGCGATAGCTGTTGGCCTAACAATTCGTCCAAGCCGACGCCGCTTAGAAAACAGGGGTCAGAGTCGAGTTTCCAGCACCTGGTCAGAAACCGATACCATCATCCAAGGACTCACTGCCTGATTGGCTACAAATTTCGTACGCAGGTCAGCCGGGCCCTGAACACGGTCACGTTCTTGACCGCGGGCGTGAGCGCCGCCTTCCCCGGAAAGGGAATCGATAACGTGACTGGTGGAGGTGCGCCGGTCTGGACAGGAGGGTTCGTCAATGTCGTCATCAACTTCTAGCAAGCTCGTCCTCTTGGCAGGTATCGCAATGTCAACCACTGCTCCAGCCGCCGAGGGAAGATGGACGGAGTCTGGGCCGGATGGCTCCGGACCATTGACTGCTGCGCAGTCGGATCCCAGGGTGATGGGATGGATGCAAGGTTTCCCGCCGCCGGCTGACAAGCTCATTACGCAACCGGATAGCGTCTACTTCAGCTTCCCCCGGCTCCGCTGGAGCGTATGCCACATACGAGAGCTACTGCCGACCAAAGAAGTTAGCCGAGGCCTGGACGCTCCTGTCCCGCTTGAGTACGCGCCCGAACCCAAGCTGCAGCAATGGCGGCGCGACATTGACGCATTGACGTTCCTGCCGCTGGACGGACGCCCCGAGATGACCTGGGAACAGTCCTTGGGGGCGAACTATACGGACGGGATCCTCATCCTCCACAAGAACCGCGTGGTTTACGAACGCTACTTCGGCTGCCTGGATGAAGGCGGCAAGCATGCCGCGATGTCGATGACCAAGTCCCTGACCGGCCTGCTGGCACAGATCCTGGTGGCCGAAGGACGGTTGGACGACAGCGCCCGCGTTGGCGACATCATCCCCGAGGTCTCCCGTGGCGCATTCGGGTCTGCAACCGTCCGCGAAGTGATGGACATGACCACTGGGATCCGCTACTCCGAGGACTATTCGGACCCGAACGCCGACATCTGGAAGTACTCCGCAGCCGCCAGCCCGCTGCCGAAACCCGAGGGCTACACCGGCCCGAACGGCTACTTTGAATATCTGATGCAGGTTCAGCCCGAGGGGCGGCACGGCGAGGCTTTCCATTACAAAACCGTGAACGCCGACATGGTTGGGTGGATCGTCTCACGCATCTCGGGCAAGTCCGTAAGCACCCTTGCATCTGAGCGCCTTTGGCGTCCTATGGGTGCCGAGCAGGACGCCTACATGACTGTGGACGCGAAGGGCACCCCTTTTGCAGGCGGCGGACTCAGCGCGGGGCTGCGCGACCTTGGCCGTCTCGGGCTGCTGATGCTCAACGAGGGCGTCATCAATGGCAAACGGCTGTTCCCTGCAGAGACCGTGCATCGGATCCGCGCCGGCGGCGATCCGGCGAAGTTCGGAACAAGCTACCCCGCACTGGTCGGCGGGAGCTACACCAGCCAGTGGTGGGTATATCCAGGAAAGCACGACGTGATCGCCGCAAGGGGCGTTCACGGCCAGACGATCTATGTCGATTTCACCGCACAGATGGTGATCGTGCGATTCGCCTCCTTCCCCAAGGCGCAGAACCCGCTCATCGATCCCACTTCAATTCCGGCGTTCCAAGCGGTAGCGGAGCAGCTCCTTGCAGAGTAGCAGGCGCGGACAGCGTTGGTTCTGAGCGAGCAAGCAACAAACAGGGGTCAGAGTCGGGT
>JAEZWW010000084.1 GCA_023442945.1 Pseudomonadota bacterium
GCGTTGGCGTCGACCGCATGCGCCGCGCGGTCGACCTGGCGGTGGCGCGGTCGCCGCAGTCGCTGTTCCTGCGCGAGCTGGTGGCGCAGCCCGGCACCGTCGGCGCCATCTGCGCCAGCTCGCCCCGCCTGGCCGCGCGCATGGCCGCGCTGGTCGACGCGCAACAGCCCGGTCTGGTGGTCGAATTGGGCGGCGGCACCGGCGTCATCACCGCCGCGCTGCTGGCGCACGGCATCGCGCCCGCGCGCCTGGTCGTCGTGGAACAGTCCGCCGCCCTGGCCGACCACCTGCGGCGCCGCTTTCCCGGCGTCTGCGTGCTGCAAGGCGACGCCGCCGACATCGGCCACTGGCACGCCAGCGGCCACATGCCCGTGGGCAGCGACGGCCAGCCGCTGCCGGTCCACACCATCGTCTCCGGCCTGCCGCTGCTGTCCATCCCGCAGCCGGTGCGCCAGCGCATCCTGCGCGCCGGCGCCCGCCTGCTGGTGCCGCACGGGCGCCTGGTGCAATTCACCTACGCGCTGCGCGGCGCCTCGCCCTGGCAGGCCGCCGGCCTGCACCGCCAGCACAGCGAGCGCGTGCTGGCCAACCTGCCGCCGGCGCGCATTGACGTGCTGGGGCGCATGGGCGGGCTGTAGCGCGCCGACGCGCCATGCCTGCTGCCGGGCCGGCTGACGCGCGGACCCTGCCCACACTCCCACCGGCCCCGCTCCAACCCGAATTCGCCGCGCTGGTGGACGACGCTTGCGCATCCTTGTCGGCCTGCTGGGCGACGCGCGGGGTACGTCTACGGCAGCGTGGCGCGCGGTACCGCGCGGCCGGGCCGTTCGGACCTGGACTTGGCGCTCATCCTCAGCCGCCCGCTCACGCCGCCCGAAGCCGCGGCGCTGGAGCAACTGCGTACCGACCTGCAAGTGCGCTACCCGAAGTGACCAAGATCGACATCGACCCCGGCCAGCGCGCTGAGGTGCTGGCCCCGCAGCCACCCAACGCCTGGGCCTACTGGCTCAAGCACGAATGCCGCTGCCTCTGGGGCGACGACCTGGGCGCGCGCTTGGCGCCCTTCACGCCGTCGCGCGCCCTGGCCGTCGCCATCAACGGCGACTGGGCCCAGGTGCTGGCCGGCTACGCCACGCGCATCGCCACCGCACCGACTGAGGGTGATCGCCTGCGCCTGCAGAAGGAAGCGGCCCGCAAGTGGCTGCGCGCCACCAACGTGCTGCGCCCGCCTGAAGGCGGCGATTGGCCGCGCACGCCGCACAGTGTCTGCGCCAGCACCCAGACCAGGCCGTGCGCGTCGCCTTCTTCCTGGCCGAAGCGCAAAGTGCCGGCGCCACTGGCGCGGCGTTCACCCCGCGCCTGGCCCAAGCGGCGGCGTGGCTGTCGGCCTGCGTCGACGAACAGGCGGGTGGGCTGGCGTTGGGGTGACGAATGCTCCTGAATCAGGAGCTGCTTGCGCAGATGGTTGTAGGGCTGAAGTCGAAAAACATCCAAAATCTGTGTGTATTCGCCGTTGTCGCTAGCCAGCGGGCACGCCGCGCGCGCCTCCCCGCGCGCGGCGTCGCGGTTTTCACCCCAACGGGGTAGAGCATCTGCTCGC
The DNA here is from genome assembly GCA_023442945.1 of Pseudomonadota bacterium. Lineage (GTDB taxonomy): Bacteria > Pseudomonadota > Gammaproteobacteria > Burkholderiales > Burkholderiaceae_C > Ottowia. The sequence continues at coordinate 1,601 of JAEZWW010000084.1, forward strand.
GCCAGTCCAAGCGGCCCGTGCGCCCCCGGAATTTCATGCAGTTTGTTGCGTTTGACGCGCAAGTGATTGCCAACTCAGACACATTTTGTCGACCTGCGGTTACTATTTGAAGCTGAATGGCTGCGCCCGTGGCGGGCGTGGCGCAACAGTGCACCAGACAAGACCAGTCGCGCGAGGGAAGTCCACATGAAGTCTCCACGAACCACCTCCAAAGCCGCCGTATGGGCGGCGTTGCGCCGTGGCGGCGTGCTGGGCGGCAGCGCCCTGGCGCTGGCCACCGCCGCGCAAGCGGGCATGGTGACCGACCAGCACGGCAACGTGGGTTACGACAGCGCGGCCGAATGCGACGCCGCCGTCCAGGCCGGCAACGCGCGCTATTACCGCCCCGTCACCAACCGCCCGCCGGCACGCCAGAAGGGCGAAGCCGCGGTGCGCACCATCCGCCTGAGCGAGCTGGCCACGGCCACGGCGCAGGCCGCCGGTTTGCGCTACAGCGCGGCCGACTACACGCGCGGCGCGTGCGACTTGGGCATCCGCCACGTCAAGGGCCGCCCCGACATCACGCCCGAGCTGGTCGGCAAATGGGTGCCGTTCAGCCCCGACATGCCGCTGAACCTGTACAGCGACGGCCAGGGCCAGCCGGTGCGCGCGACCATGGCGCAGTGCGACAACGGCTTTTCCGGCAACCTGCCGCGCCCGGTGCCGCCGGCGCCCACGGTGGCGCAGCAGGTGCCGCCGCGCATCGAGCCGCTGCCCAACCAATGTTTTGCCCAGATCCTGACGCCTGCGCGCTTTGAAACGCGCAGCGAACGGGTGCTGATCACCCCCGCCACGCAGCGCCAGGAAGTCATCCCCGCCACCTACAAGACGGTGACCGAACAGGTGCTGGTCCAGCCCGAAACGCGCCAGCAGGTGGCCGAGCCGGCCCAGCTGCGCACCGTGACCGAAAACGTGGTCGTGCGCCCCGCTGGCGTGCGCGACGAGCCGGTGGCGCCCACGTTCAAAACCACGACTGAGCAGGTGGAAACCCGCGCCGCGACCACGCGGTACGAGGTGACGCCGCCGGTCTACAAACACGTGTTCGAACGCGTGGTGGACGTGCCCGAGCACACCATCCAGCGCGTGATTCCCGCCAAGTACAAGGAAGTGGAAGAGCGCGTGCTGGTCAACGCCGCCACCACCCGCACCGAGACCGTGCCCACGCGCTACCGCAGCGAGGTCGAGCGCATCCTGGTGCGCCCCGAAGTGCTGCAGTACGTGCCGGTGGTCCTGCCGACCAAGCAGGTGCCCGAACAGCGCCTGCGCAGCGCCGCCACCACCAAGGTGATTCCCGTGCCCGCCGCTGTGGAAACGGCCGTGGTGCCGGTGGAAGTGCGCCCGGCCAGCGTGCGCCGTGAAGCGATTCCCGCTGCGTACGAAATCGTGACCGAGCAGGTCAAGATCAGCGAGCCGCACCGCGAATGGCGCCGCGGCCGCGCCTGGGTCGGCCAGGCGCACGACGTGGTGCCGGTGCGCGGCTTCGTGGTTGACCCCACGGGCCAGTTCAAGGGCTATCCGGTGGCCGGCCGCACGCTGGTGCCGGCCGCCACGGGTGGCGTGTCGCGCGGCGTGGTCGACGCCGGCATGACGCACGCCGACAACGTGGACCTGGAAGACGATGTCTGGTGCCTGGTCGAAGTGCCGGCGCAGTACCAGACGGTGACGCGCCAGGTGCTGCGCGCACCCGCCACCGTGTCCGACGTGGCCGTGCCCGCCGAGTACAAGAACGTGACGCGCCAGGCCATCGTGCGCGAAGCCACGGTGCGCACCGAACACGTGCCCGCCGTCTACCAAAGCGTGTACCGCACCGAAATCGACTACGACCGTGCCCGCGCCATGGGCTACCAGTTCGACCCGAGCGGCGAGCTGGTCGCCACCGCCAACGGCCAGCGCGTGACCCGCGTGGCCAGCGTGCAGCAAGGCGCCGGCGTGCAGATCGACCGCGCCCTGGCGCCCGACAGCTGGGTGCGCGAAGTGCGCATCCCGGCCGAGTACCGCAACGTGACGCGCTACGTGCCGGTTGAGGCCGCCAGCGTGCGCGTGACCGAGGTGCCCGAGGCCTACCGCACCATCAAGCGCCGCGTCGAAGTGGAGCCCGCCCGCACCGAAGCCGTGGTCGTGCCTGCCACCTACAAGAGCGTGCCCAAGCAGGTGCTGGTGCGCGCCGAAAGCACGCGCGAAGTGAATGTGCCGGCCGAAACCGCCGCCGTCACCCGCTACGAAGTGGACCAACCCGCCAGCCTGCGCCAGGTCGCCGTGCCGGCGCTGGTGCAGCCGATCGACCGTGTCGAAGTGGCCAAGGCCGCCAGCGTGCGCGACGAAGTCGTGCCCGCTGTCTACCGTACCGAAAGCCGCCAGGTGATCGATCAGCCCGCCAGCACCCGCACCGTTGACGTGCCGGCCGTGTACGAAACCATCAGTTGGCTGGTCAAGGTGGGTGAAGCGCGCGAAGAAAAGCGCGAAGTCATGTGTGAAACCAACACCGCGCCGCAGAAGATCCAGGAAGTGCAGCGTGCGCTGCAGTCGGCCGGCTTCAGCCCGGGCCCGGTCAATGGCGTGCTGGCCCCGGAAACGCTGGCCGCTGTCGGCCGTTACCAGCAAGCGCGTGGCCTGCCGGTGCACGGCTACCTGGACGTGGAAACCGTGCGCGCCCTGGGTGTGGCGCCCAACTGATCTCCGCCAGCATTTTCATTTGCTAGGTTTTTAATAGCTGCCCGCGCTGGTCCCACTAGCGCGGGCAGGCTTTTTTGTGCTTCAAAAGGGTGTGCGGTCCGCCCTGTGGCCTAGGCCGTTTGGCGGATGGCGGACACCGCGCGGACGGCCTACGATGGCTGCGAGGAAGCGGAGGTCGTGGCCGCGTGCACGGCGCCCGGTCCAGCGTCTGGAGTGACGGCTGGGCCTGGCCGGGCGCAGGATGCAATGGTGGCCCGGCCCGCGGTCAGGCCCTCAGCGCGGCGCCCCGCCATCCGCAACCCGCGTGCGCGGCTTCAGCAAACCCGTCGCCAGCGCCGTGCCCAGCACGATCACCGCGCCACACAGCAGCATGCGCGGCGTGATCGGTTCGCTGAGCAGCAGCGCGCCATAGCCCACCGCAAACACCGGCGACAAGAAGGTGACAGCGATCGCCCGCGCCGGGCCGGCCCGCGCAATCAGCCGGAAGTACAGGATGTAGGCCAGCGCCGTGCACAGCACCGCTGCGCCGACCAGCGCGCCCCAGGCATGGGCGCTGAGCGGGTGCGACGGCCACAGCGCGGCCGTGGGCACGGCCAGCAGCAGGGCGGCGGCGATCTGGCTGCTGGTGGCAATGGCCAGCGGCGGCACGCCGGGCAGCTTTTGCCGCGTGTAGCAGGCGGCCACGCCGTAGCTGAGCGACGCGCCCAGGCAGGCCAGCACGGCCCAGCCGGTGCCACCGGGTTTGAACTCGGCCTGCCCGCCGGCCAGCGCCACCACGCCCGCCATGCCCAGCGCCAGCCCGGCGATGCGCGTGGCCGTCAGCCGTTCGCCCAACCACCAGCGCGCGACCAAGGCGCCGAACAGGGGCGAGCTGGCATTCAGAATCGCCGCCAGCCCGGTGTTGATCGACTGCACCGCCCAGGCGTACAACGCAAACGGCAGCGCCGAATTCAACAAGCCCACCACCAGCATGCCGCGCCAGTGCTGGCGCGACACGGCCCACAAATTGCGCAGCCACATCAGCGGCAACAGGCACAGCGCCGCCAGCGCCACGCGCGCCCCGGCCGTGGGGATGGCGCCCACCTCGGCACCCAGCACGCGCATGAACAAGAAGGACGCGCCCCACACCGCGGCCAACAGGACGAATTCGCCCAGCCACGGCGGCGTGGCCTCGGCGGTTTCGGCGGTGGCCGCAGACGTGGTCGACATGGTGGTGGCTTTCAGAAGAGGTCTGCCGTGGCGGCTGCCAAGTCCGCGCCTTCCAGCGCCAGCAGGTGGCGCTTGCGCGCCAGCCCGCCGGCGTAACCGGTCAACGCGCCGCTGGCGCCCAGCACGCGGTGGCAGGGCACGATGACGCTGACCGGGTTGCGGCCCACGGCCGCGCCCACGGCGCGCATGGCGTCGGGCCGCTGCAGGTCGCGCGCGATGCGCCCGTACGTCAGCGTCTGCCCGCGCGGGATGCGCCGCAGCGCCTGCCACACCGCTTGCTGAAACGGCGTGCCGCCGCCCAGGTCCAGCGGCACGTCGAAGGTGTCGCGCGTGCCGGCAAAGTAGGCGCCCAGCTGCGCCGCCGTGGTGCGCAGCAGCGGGTGGTCGTCTTGCACCGGCCAGGCGGAGGCATCGGGCAAATGCCGCTGGCCGTCAAACCAGGTGCCGACCAGGCCGGCCGGCGACGCGGCCAGGATCATCGGCCCCAGCGGGCTGGCCCAGCGCGTCTGTACGGTGGTGGTGGGGAATTTCATGGGGAAGCTTTCTCGGGTGTGGTGGGGGCCGTGGTGCCTGCCGCCCAGGCGCGGATCACGGCGTAGGCGCGCCAGGGGCGCCAGGCTTGGGATGCGGCTTCGGCCGCGCGCGCGGGTTGGCGTTCGCCGCGCACGCCCAGCGCGTTGTGCAAGGCCACGTCGCCGGCGGGGAACGCATCCGCCCAGCGCAGCGCGCGCAGGGCGATGTAGTGCGCCGTCCAGGCGCCGATGCCCGGCAGCGCTTGCAGCGCGGTCAGGGTGCTGGGCACGTCGGCGCCGGGTTGCAGGTTCAGCTGCCCGGCATCCACCGCCCGCGCCAGCGCGGTGATGGCGGCCTGCCGCTGGCGCACGATGCCCAAGGCCCCCAGCGCGTCGCCGTCGGCCTGCGCCAGCGCGGCGGGCGTAGGGAAGGCGCGCGTCACCTCCGGCCAGGGCGTGTCGACCGGCGCGCCAAAGTGCGTCACCAGCCGCGTGGCAAAGGTGCGCGCCGCCGCCACACTGACCTGCTGGCCCAGCACGGCGCGCACCGCCAGCTCAAACCCGTCCAGCCCGCCCGGCACGCGCAGGCCGTCGCCGTCCGGGAAGTGCGCGTGCAGCACCGCGTTGATGGCGACCGGGTCGGCGTCCAGGTCCAGCCAGGCGCGCACGCGGTGGATCAGCGCCGGCAGCACCGCGCGCAGCGTGTCGCCCACCTGCAGGCTGACGCGGTGGCGATCGGGCTCGAAAGCGAAGCTCAGCCAGCCGTGGTGCCACTGCCCGTCGGCGCCGCGCAGCGACAGGCTGCGGCCCACGCGCAGCGCCGCCACGTCCACCCATTCCATGCCCGGCACCGCGCGTTGCGCCAAAAAGCGCAGCATCGCCCCTTCGTCGTACGGCGGGCGGTAACCCAGGCGCGTGACCGGGCCGGTGGCGCGTGTGGGGCTGGTGCGGCGCTCGGCCCCGTCGCGCCGCAGCGCGCTGGGCGCCATGCCGTAGTGCTGCGCAAACGCCGCGTTGAAGCGGCGCAGGCTGGCAAAGCCGCTCATCAGGCCGACCTGCGTCACCGGCAAATCGGTGTCGGTCAACAGCTGCTTGGCCGTCAGCAGCCGGCGCGTCTGCAAGTACTGCAGCGGTGTGACGCCAAAGCGCGCCTCAAAAATGCGGCGCAGGTGCCGGTCGCTCACGCCCAGGCGGTCGGCCAGCGCCTGCACGCCCACGGCGCTGCTGAAGGCCTCCGGGTTGTCCAGCAGCCGCGCGGCCTGTTGCGCCAGCGTGGCGCTGGCGTCCTGGATCGACCAGGCCTGCGCCTGCGGCGCCAGCTCGGGCCGGCAGCGCAGGCAAGGGCGAAAGCCGGCCGCCTCGGCCTGCGCGGCCAGGTCAAAAAAGCGGCAGTTCTGCCGCAGCGGCGTGCGCACGCGGCACACCGGGCGGCAGTACACCCCTGTCGACGTCACACCGGTGAAAAAGCGCCCGTCAAAGCGCGCGTCGTGCGTTTGCAGCGCGCGGTAGCAGGCGTCGGCTTGGGCGGCGGAAAGCGGCTGGTCCATGGCGCCATGGTAGTGGCGCGGTGGCCAGATACTCGCCGTTTTCGGACATGCCCTTTTGGGCCTGTTGGGTGCGTGCCCGGGCGTCAGAGGGACGGGTGTGGGGTTGCTGCGCGCGGCGACTCGGCCCGGTCAATGCGTGACCGACAGCGTGGTGCTTAGAAGCAGGAATTCTTCGTCAAATTGGACTCTGGCCCTAGAACCAATTGCGCGGCCAGCTTCTGTTTTGATAGCAACGGGCTTGTTCAGTGTCGCACTCAATGCGGCGCCCAACCCGCCAGCCGCCGCGCCCCAACGCACCGCCGCCTACGCCGCCGTTGACCTGCCCCCTTTAGACGTGCCAGTGTTGAGTTAGCAAATCCGAGGTTGTGGAGACTACTTGATCTCCGGTGATTGCCTTGCATCGCCAGCGCACTGGCGATGCCAGGCGGCGAAGCTGGCCGGCGGGATGCGCCCCAGTGAGCTGTGGGGCCGCACCTCGTTGTAGTCGCGCCGCCAGCGGGTTATCTCCTGACGAGCCTGCGCCAGCGTCTCGAACCATTGCTCGTTCAA
>JAEZWW010000106.1 GCA_023442945.1 Pseudomonadota bacterium
TATCGAGTTCCCCAACGACCTGCTGTTGGAACTGGACCGCATGGAGTTCCACGTCTACGAGACCAAGCAGGTGATCAAGGCGCGTCAGCGGCCGCTGGTGATCATCACCTCGAACAACGAGAAGGAGTTGCCCGACGCCTTCCTGCGCCGCTGCTTCTTCCACTACATCAAGTTCCCCGAGCCCGAGACGATGAAGCAGATCGTCGACGTGCACTTCCCGAATTTGAAGAAAGAGCTGCTGGCCGCGGCGATGAAGGTCTTCTACGACGTGCGCGGCCTGCCCGGGTTGAAGAAAAAGCCGTCGACCAGCGAGCTGCTGGACTGGCTCAAGCTGCTGGTGGCGGAAGATATCCCGCTGGAAGCGTTGCAAAGCGCCGACAGCAAGGTCAGCGTGCCGCCGCTGGTGGGCGCCCTGCTGAAGAACGAGCAGGACGTGTCGCTGTTTGAAAAGCTGGTTTTCATGAACCAGCGCAACCGCTGAAGCACGCATGTCGCCGCTGCTGCTGGAAGGCCTGACCGATGCCGCCGGCTTTGTGCTGGGCGGGCTGGTCGGCTTTGGGCTGACGCGCCTTCTGGGCTTTGACCTGTTCGCGCCTGGCTACAGCAACGGCAGCCTGGTCGCCATCGTCGCCGTCGGCTTGGGCGCCGGCATGGGCCGCGCCCTGGCTCGCCGCTGGCGCCTGCGCCGCCAGGCAGAACGCCAGACCAAGCCCTGAAAGGATCTGCACCCATGGCTTTTGTCGAACCCGTGGTGCTGCGCGAACGTGGCGTGCGCCTGGAGCCCCTGGCGCCCGCGCATGAAGCCGGCCTGCTGGCCGCCGCGGCCGACGGCGAGCTGTGGCGCCTGCGCGTAACCAGCGTGCCCGAGCCCGATCAAACCCGCGCCTACATCGACAGCGCACTGCAGATGCGCGAAGAAGGCCACCGCTTTCCCTTCGTCGCCGTGGACGACGCCACCGGCACCGTGCTGGGCAGCACCAGCTACCACGACATCGTGCCCGCCCTGAAGCGCGTCGAGATTGGCTACACCTGGTACCGCCAGAGCGCGCAGCGCAGCCACGTCAACACCGTGTGCAAGCTCATGCTGATGCGCCACGCCTTCGAAACCCTGGGCTGCCCAGTGGTCGGCTGGCGCACCGACAACTACAACTTCGCGTCGCAAAAAGCCATCGAGCGCCTGGGTGCGCGCAAGGACGGCGTGATCCGCCACCACGCCCTGCGCCGCGACGGCACGGTGCGCGACACCGTCATGTACAGCATGACCGCCGGCGAGTGGCCGGAAGCCAAGGCGCAGCTGCTGTACCTGCTGGACCGGCCGCGCTGAAGCGCTTGGGCGCGCAAGTAATGGCAGACCAGCGCAACAGCCACATACCTAGTCGCGAGGATGCCGGATGGCTCAAGTACGCGCCGGCGGCTTTAGCTCTTTTTGCGTTTTTAACGATATCCGCGTACGTCTACACGTTTCGCCATATGCCGGCAAATGAGAGACCGGAAAGCTGGGGCACGTTTGGGGACTATCTCGGCGGACTTCTAAATCCTGCGATATCGCTATTCACGTTGCTTGTTGCACTGAAAGTCTGGCAACTGCAGCGGGACGAATTAAAACTCACACGCGAAGAATTGATCAAACAAAGTGAAACGAGCGGCGCACAAAGAAGAGAGCAACGGTTCTTTGATTGCATGGCGATGTATCAACGACTGGTAGATAGTCAGACACAGACAGAGGGCCTTGGCGAACAGCTACGAACCGTCCATGGCAAGGCCGCATTAAGATCGCTTGGAAACAGAGTAAACTGGAATTCAGACATCAGAACACAAATAGAATATAGTCGACTTAGAACTATTGACGATAAAATTCCACCTAGAACAAGAAGCGAGATCTTAGAAGAAATAGAGCCCAACGGACTAACCGGATGGCTCTTAGACGAGGTTGCGTCCTATTCACGAGGCCTACTATCGAATCTGAGAATATGCCTCGACTCCCTAGAGAATACTTCCGAGAGATATCTACCACTCTTTCGCGAGCAACTAACCGATGCAGAGATTCTTATAATCACGGCATACATGATCTTCGATTTAAATGCAGATCAGTATATTGAGACCGTGGCACGCTCTCACCTGCTCGCAAACCTTGGAGCCTCAGACATCGCGCTCTTGGCGAAAGAGCGACTTCCAATCGAGTGCTTTGTACTCGCCGCGCCAAAGTAAGGCCAAACTCGCTTTCTTGGCATATGTCCGAGATTTGGCTAGACACATCGGACATTGGTCACAACGTGGGGAGTCGCCTGGTCTGCGAGCCTTCTCCAGCCAATAAGGGAATGAGTCCGGCGGGGAGTCACAGCACCGGCGCCATCATCCCCACGCCGTTCTGCACCAGCCGGCGCCACAGCGACCATTGCTGCACTTCTTCGGCCGCCAGCGGGCGCGACACCGACAAATAGCCCATCTGCCGCTCGCGCAGCGTGGCGGTGACGGCCGGGTCGACGATCAGCAGGTTGTTTTCGAAGTTCAGCTCCAGGCTGCGGCGGTCCATGTTGGCGGAGCCGACCAGCGCCATCTGGCCGTCCATGGTCAGCGTCTTGGCGTGCAGCAGGCCAAGCGGGTACAGGTGCACTTCCACGCCGCAGGCCAGCAGGTCGGCCCAGGTGCTGCAACTGGCGTTGCCGACCAGCCAGGAATCGTTGCGCGCCGGGAAGATGATGGTGGTCTTCACGCCCCGGCGTGGCGCCGCGCACAGCGCGCGCAGCATGGCTTCGTCGGGCACGAAGTACGGCGTGGTGATGATCAGCTCGGTGCGCGCGGCGTACATGCAGGCCACGAACATGTCGGACATGGCGTTGTGGCGCGTGATCGGGCCGGTTTCAAACACCTGTGCGATGCAGCCGTCGGCAAAGCGTTCGACCGGCTCGGCGCTGGCCAGGGCTTCCAGCCCCGGCTCGCCGTGCTCGGGGATCCAGCCGCTCAGGAACAGCGCCTGCAGCTGCCGCACCACCGGGCCTTCGCAGCGCAGCAGCACATCCACCCAGGGCGCAAAGCTGGCCTTGACGCGAAATTCGGGGTCGGCGCAGTTCTGGCTGCCGCAGTAGCCGATGCGGTTGTCGATCACCACCAGCTTGCGGTGGTCGCGCAGGTCGATGCGGCTGAAGGGCAGGTGCCAGACCCGGTTGATGTCGTCCAGCGTGGCCAGCAGCTGCACCCCAGCCGCCGCCATCTGGCGCCACAGCGGGCCGTCGTGGAAGGCGCGTGAGCCCAGCGCGTCGACCATCACCCGGCAGCGCACGCCGCGCTGCGCGGCCGCGGCCACGGCCTGGGCCACGCGCGTGCCCGCCTGGTCGCCCAGCCAGATGTAGAAGGCGATGTGCACGTGCTCGCGTGCCGCCTCGATGTCGGCGATCAGCACGTCCATGGCCGCCTTGGGGTTGCGCATCGGCTCGGTTGGCGGCGCCAGCGGGTCGCCCAGCAGGTGGATGCGGTTGCCACCCACCGCGGGCATGCCGACGATGGAGTGGGCCAGGTCCACCAGCGGCGCGGCGTGCTCGGGCACCGCGGCGGGCGGCTCGGGCGCCAGGTGCAGCGCGGCCTCGGTGCGGCGCAGGCGCTCGAAGCGCTGGCGCCCGATGCTGGTTTCGCCCAGCAGCAGGTAGGCGATCACCCCGCCAATCGGCAGCAGCAGGATCGTCGCCACCCAGGCCACGCGCGACGCGGGCGTGCGGTTGGCGCGGGTCAGCGCGCGCACCACGGTCGCCAGGTGGATGGCAAACAGCACGGCGGCCCAGAGCAGCGGCATCCAGCCATGCGGTCCGTTCAGCGTCAGTGGCATAGGGGTCTTCGGCAGTGGGGTTGGCGGGCATGCTAGCGCAGGGCAGCCGGCCAATAGGGACTCGGCCTGCGTCCTGTCGGCGACGCGGTCACAATGGCCTGAACCCGATAATTGCCGGTGAAAGAAGGCCGTGCCATGCTGATCGACTTTTTCTACACCTTGCGCGCCGCGAAACTGCCGGTGTCCGTCAAGGAATTTCTGACCCTGCTGGAAGCGCTGCAGGCCGACGTGGTCGGCCCGCGCCAGCCGGAAGCCTGCTCCATTGACGACTTCTACTACCTGGCCCGCACCGCGCTGGTCAAGGACGAGAAGCACTTCGACAAGTTCGACCGCGCGTTTGCCGCCTACTTCAAGGGCGTCGAGCAAATCGCCGACTTCCGCAAGGAAGTGCCGGCCGAATGGCTGCGCCAGCTGCTCGAAAAAGAACTGACGCCCGAGCAGAAAGCCGCGATCGAGAAGATGGGCTGGGACGAGTTGATGGAGACGCTGAAAAAGCGCCTGGAAGAGCAGAAAGAGCGCCACGAGGGCGGCAACAAGTGGATCGGCACCGGCGGCACCAGCCCGTTCGGCCACGGCGGCTACAACCCGCAAGGCATCCGCATCGGCGGCAAGGGCGGCAACAAGAGCGCCGTCAAGGTGTGGGACCAGCGCGCCTACAAGGACTACGACGATTCGCAGGAGCTGGGCACGCGCAACATCAAGGTCGCGCTGCGCCGCCTGCGCAAATTCGCGCGCACCGGCAGCGACTTCGAGCTGGACCTGCCCGACACCATCCGCAGCACCGCCGCCAACGCCGGCTGGCTGGACATCAAGATGGTGCCCGAGCGCCACAACGCGGTGAAGGTGCTGCTGCTCATGGACGTGGGCGGCACCATGGACGAGCACATCCAGCGCGTGGAAGAGCTGTTCTCCGCCGTCAAGGCCGAGCTGAAGCACCTGGAGTTCTATTACTTCCACAATTGCGTCTACGACTTCATGTGGAAGAACAACCGCCGCCGCTTTGCCGAAAAATTCCCGACCTGGGACATCATCCGCAAGTACAACAAGGACTACAAACTCATCTTCGTCGGTGACGCGACGATGAGCCCTTACGAAATCCTGCAGCCCGGCGGCAGCGTCGAATACAACAACGAGGAACCCGGCGCCGAATGGCTGCAGCGGCTGACGCACGCCTTCCCCAAGTTCGTGTGGATCAACCCCGAGCCGCAAGGGGTTTGGCAGTACCGCCAGAGCATCGCGATCATCCAGCAATTGATGGGCAACCGCATGTTTCCGCTGACCCTCAAGGGGCTCGAAGACGCAATGCGAACGCTATCTAAATAATAGCTGCCAGCGCAAGTCCCTCTAGGGCTTCAGGCCGTTTTTTTATTTTTTGACATTTTTGTGTCAGTGCGCAGGTAGGTAGTCTTACCAGTGCGCGTGCGCCGCTGGGAACGATCCCAGCTTTTCGCACGCCGTCCACCCTGCTCCAATCGCCCCCAAGGACTCGCCCATTCGGCGGCGTCCACCGCACTGCGCGAGGGGAAAGATCATGGGGTTCGACATCGGACAAGTCGTCAACACGGGGCGCCGCTGGCTGGGTGACGCCGCGGACAAGGTCGATGAGGTCAAGAGCCAGGTCGGCTCGGCCATCGACGGCGCCGTGCACGAGGGCGAGAAGAAGCTTGACCAGTTCCGCCACGACCTGGTCGGCTTCGGCCAGGAGCACGGTGGCGTGGTCGGCGGCACGCTGGCGAAGATGGCGTCCGACCAGCTCGGCCAGACCGAAGGCGGCCTGCTCGCGGTCTACGACATGGGCAAGGGCGTGGTCCAGCTGGCCGACGGGGTGAACAAGCTCACCAGCCCGGTTGAATGGGCTACGCACGGCGACCGCAACTTGCAGCGCCTGGAAACCGCCGGCGCGGCCGCCACCGCCCTCAGCAACCTCGGCAACCCGGCCGTCTGGGTCACCAACCCGCAGGCCAACCTGAACACCGGCAAAGCGTTGTGGGACGGCGTGACCCAGGGCTACCAGGACGCAGCCAAGCAAGGCGACTATTCCAAATTCATCGGCCGCCTGGCGGTGGACGTGGGCAGCATGTTCATCGGCGCGGGCGAAGCCAACGCCGGCATCAAGGGCGCTGAAGGCGCGGGCGCCGTCGCCAAGCTGGGCGAAGGGGCCAATGCCGCGGGCAAAGTGGGTGAAGGCGCAGGCGGTGTCAGCAAGCTGAGCGAAGGTGCGGCGGGCGCCGCCAAGGCTGGCGAAGCGGCGGGCGCCGCCAAGACCGGTGAAGCGGCGGGCGAAGCCACCGGTGCTGGCAGCCGTGCCACCGGCAAGGCCGCGCCGGCGGAAGCCGGGCTGGACGAGATCTTGCGCAAGGCCGACACCGGCACCAGCGTCCGCGGCAAGCGCCTGTACAACTTCACCGACGCCGACGAATTCAACACCGCCGCCAACGCGGCCAAGCCCGACGCGGTCTACCAGATGGGCGACTTCCGCTGGACCACCGACGGCCAAGGCCGCGTGGCCACGGCCGAAGGCAAGGTCGAACTGGCCCCCATGGGCCGCAACGATCCCAAGCTGCAAACTGCCATCGGCAATGAAGGCAAGACCACCGACGTCGGCTTTCACCTGATTGCCGACCGCTTCGGCGCGCCAACCAACCGCCTCAACGTGGTGCCGGGCAACGGCAAGCCCATCGGCGACGGCCTGCCCAACCTGAACAACGGGGCGTACAAGCAGTTCGAGAACAACCTGGCCACCCTGCGCGCCGAGGGCAAGGCGGTCGATATGCGCGTGCACGCCCAATACAATCCCGGCAACACCAGTGCCCGCCCTGACGCCTTCGTCGCCGAATACCGTGTCGACGGCGGCCGTTGGGTGTCCCAGAAATTCATCAACAAGTAAGCACGATGGACAGCCTTCCCCAAGCCTATGCCGACACGGTCCAAGCGGTCGCCGCCAGCGTCAGCGACGTCTACGAAGGCGAATGGGGCGCACGGCAATGGCAGCGCATCGTGGTCGACCACGAAAGCCTGCTGCACACGGCCGAGCCGCAGACCAGCACCATTGCGTTCGCCATCGCCCAGGCGCCGCAAGGCCCGCTGGAGCAGGTTGACTTCCGGCTGTCCGATGCGGCCGAGCAAGGCTTCAAACGCATCGCCGACATCGCCCATGCGCAAAAAGGCCAGTACTGGACGGTGTGCCGCCTGACCATCGAACGCGACGGCAGCTACAAGGTCGATTTCTCGTACGACAAGCCCTACCGCTTGAGCGGGCACCTGCAAGACACGCGCTTCGACGACTACCTGAAGCAGTACCTGGCGGAACAGCGCTGAGATTGGCTGGCGCGGCCCCGCGCAGCCGTGCCCCGGACATGCCCGACTGCGTTGCCGGCTCCGTCCTGCGGCGACCGACTGGCCCCCTGTCGACGAGGTCGCCGCGTACCACGGCGCGACTTTTCCGCCCGACTACCGCGCGCTGCAGGCCCATTGCCACGGCGGCGTCCCGGTACGACTCTGCTTTGACTGCGGCGGCGTTCAGAGGCTCATCGAGCGTTGGCTGCCCCTGATGGACGGCGCCACATTGGCCAACGCCAACGCCGATGGCTGGGTCGACGTGGAGGTGGTGGCGTCACAGCTGGACGCGCGCCTGGCGACCAACCCGGAGGGCGAGCACATGGACCTGATCCCGATCGCCGCCTTGTTCGCCGGCGACTTCGTGGTGCTGGACTACCGCCAGATCCGCACCCTGCCAAGCGTGGGCGTGTGGGACCACGAAGCCTCAATCGATTTCGCGCCGGTGGTGCACACCGTGGCGCCCACGCTGGCGACCTTCTTGGCGCTGCTGCGCGCCGCCTGAGCGCGCTGCTCCAGTGCCCTACCCGCGCCGGCGTGACGCCATCTCATCACCGATGCGCGGCAGCGCGTCGTCGTCAATGACGGCCTGCGCCGCCGGGTAAACCAGCGATTCCTCCAGCGGAATGTGGCGCGCGTACGCCTGCACGAAGTCGTGCGCCATGGCGCGCTCGGTCTCGGTCGCGGGCGGGCACGGTGCTGCGCCTTCCGGTGCGTCGCGCCAGCGCAGCAGCATGGAGCGCAGCCGCTCCCACATGGCGTGCATCAGCACGTGCTCGGTCTGCAAGGTGGCGACGGCCGCGCGCACGGCGGCGTCGGGGTGGTCCTGCAGGCGCGGGAAGACGTGGCGCTCCTCGTCCTCGTGGTGCAGTGGGCCCGCCAGGTCGAAGTAACGCAGCACGTCGGCGGCGGCGCTGCGCGCGTTGGCGTCGCAGCCCTGCTGGTCGACGTGGGCGATCAAGCGCTGCAGCAAGTCCAGGCTGCGTTGCACGCGTTCGTGGCAGGCGGCCAGCATCTCGAAGGGTTCGTCGAAGCCGACGCTGGGCGAGGTCAAACCGGGAAACGAAACGGTTGTGGCACGCATACCGCAATTGTCGACCTCGGCCCCTGCCCGAACAGGTGCGTTCTGGCCAAAGCTTTAGCCAGATCAAACTTTTATCTGTAACAAACGGTCGCCACCCCGCGCCGCAGCGGCCTTGTCCGACAAAGTGACCCACTACACTCGGTCGTTCATGAAGTCTGGACACGCGACACGGCGGATTCACAAGCTGCTGCCCTGGCTGCTGGCCCTCACGGTGGGCCTGCCCGGGTGCGCGGTGTTCCGCGGCGACGACGAAGCTGCCGCGGCGCCCTCGCCCGCCGCCAGCGAAGCCCCGGGCGCCGTCACGGCCAGCGGCGACGTGGGCGCGGCGGGCGACACGCCGGCCGTCGCCGCCTTCGACATCCGCGTTGAAACCGAGGACGAAGACCTCAAGACCCTGGTCGAACACCACAACGAGCTGCAGCGCTTTCGCGCCGTGGCGGACCTGGACGAAGCCGAATTCGCGCGCCTGATGGCCGTGACCGAAAGCGACGTGCGCAACCTGCTCGGCACCGAGGGCTACTTCAACCCGCAGATCAAGGTGCGCCGCGAAGACAAGCCGGGCGCCAAGCCGGTGGTGGTGATCGCCATCACGCCGGGCGAGCCGACGACGATCCAGCGCGTCAACATCGAATTCGAGGGTGACATCGCCCAGTCCACCGATTCGGACGCGGTCAAGCAGCGCGAGACCATCGTGGACGACTGGGGCCTGCCCGAAGGCCGGCGCTTCACCCAGAGCCGCTGGTCCAGCGCCAAAACCGGCGCGCTGCGCCACCTGGTCGAGCGGCGCTACCCGCGCGGGCGCATCAGCTACAGCGTGGCCGACGTCAGCGCGGCTGAGGCGCAGGCCAAGCTGGGGTTGCGGCTGGACTCCGGCCCGCTGTTCCGCCTGGGCCCGGCGACGGTGCGCGGCGCCAAGCGCTACCCGCCCGAGCTGGCCGAGCGGCTGTCGTGGCTCAAACCCGGCGACATTTACGACCAGAAGAAGCTGGTCGACGCGCAGCAGCGCCTGGCCGGCAGCGGCTATTACGACTCGGCCTACATCAGCATCGACCCGGAAGGCGAGCCCGGCGCCGTGCCCGTGAACTACACGGTGCGCGAAGCCAAGCGCCACAAGGTGCAGCTGGGCGTCGGCTACAGCACCGACGGCGGCCCGCGCGTGACGCTGGAGCACCGCGACAACCAGGCGCTGGGCACCAGCTGGCGCGCCGACACCAAGCTCAACCTCGACCGCAAGTCGCCCCTCGTGCAGACCGAATGGACCTCGCTGCCGCGCGCCAGCGGCTGGCGCTGGGCGGCGTTGGCGCGCTACATGCGCCAGGACGATGGGGCGCTGAACACCACGTCGCAAACCTTGCGCGTCGGCACGATCAAGACCGAAGAGAAATACGACCGCAACTTCTACCTGCAGTACGACCACGCCAGCGTCACCGGCTCGGGCAGCCGCGTGCTGCCCAGCGCGCTGCTGGGCGACGGCGCCGCCATCAGCGCCAACTACGCTTGGACGGGCCGTTATTTCAATCAGTTGCCGATTCCCACCGGTGGCTACGGTTTGTCGGGCGAGGTCGGCGCGGGCATGACCCTGGCGGGCGAGCGCAAACCCTTTGTCCGGGTGCTGGGGCGCTGGCTGGGCATCCGGCCCATCGGCGACGGCAGCAGCCGCGTGGTGATGCGCACCGAAGCCGGCGCGGTGCTGGCGTCCAAGCAGGCGCGCCTGCCGTCCACCTACCTGTTTCGCACCGGCGGCGACACCACGGTGCGCGGCTACGGCTATCGGCGCATCGGCATCGACTACGGGGGCGACCTGATCGGCCCCGGCCGCTACATGGCCGTGGGCAGCGTCGAATGGCAGCGCCCGATCCTGCAGGACCGCTTCCCCGGCTTGCTGGAACACACCTTGTTCGTCGACGTGGGCAGCGTGGCCAACGAGGCGCGCAACCTGCGCCCGTACTGGGGCGTGGGCACCGGCCTGCGCCTGATCACGCCTGTGGGCCCGATGGAGCTGGCGGTGGCCTATGGCCTGAAGACCAAGTCGATCCGCCTGCACATGACGGTGGGGTTCGTCTTCTGATGGCCGAGGGCACGCCTGCCGAGGCGACGTCGGCGACCACAGACGCTATCAATTCAGAAGCTGTCCGCGCAGATGGCTCTAGGGCTGCAGGCCAAAATCATTCAAAAACACCGCCGCCGCGCCGCCGCGGGCCGCTGCGCTGGCTGCTGTGGGCCGTGCTGGCGCTGCTCTTGCTGCTGGCCCTGGCGCTGGGCGGGGTGTGGATCTGGGCGGGCAGCGAAGGCTCGCTGGCCACCGCGCTGCGCCTGGCCGGCGCGCAACAGCCCCTGGTCACCGACGAAGTCACCGGCACCGTGCGCGGCGGCGGCAAGGTGCGCCGCCTGGTGTGGAACAAGGCCGGCCTGCGCGTCGAAGTGCAGGACGCCGAACTGCTGTGGACCCCCGGCGCGCTGCTGCACCGCACGCTGCAGATCGACCAGCTGACAGCCAGCCGCATCGTCGTGGACGACCGGCGGCCCAAGAGCGCCGAGCCCTCGGCCGGCCCACCCACATCGCTGGCGCTGCCGCTGAACATCGAAGTCAAGGCCTTGCGCGCGGGCGAGCTGCGCTGGGCGGGGCCGCCGCCCTACGCCCTGTCCGACGTCGCCGGGCGCTTTGCCTACGACGGCAAGGCGCACGCGCTGGAACTGGACAGCGCCCACATCGAAGGCGGCCAGTACCGCGCCCGCGCCCGCATCACCGCCCACGCGCCGATCTCGCTCGACGTGGCCCTGGCCGGCGCGCTGACGGCCCCCGTCCCCGGCGCCGAAGCGCCCGTGCCCCTGACCCTGCAAGCCACGCTGGCCGGCCCACTGACCGAGATGCGGGCGCAGGCCGATCTGCAGGCC
>JAEZWW010000031.1 GCA_023442945.1 Pseudomonadota bacterium
ATGCCGGCCTGTGGGCGGCGCGCAATGGGCGCGCGCCTGGTGCTGGACCTGTAGCCGCAAGGAGCCAAGATGAGCCGCTACCGAGGCAACACTGCCGCCATCCGTGCCCTGGTCAGGTCGGGCGAAATACATAAGGATCTCTACATCGACCAGGAGCTGTTCGAGCTGGAGATGGAGCAACTCTTCGCCAACGCCTGGATCTATGTTGGCCATGCCAGCCAGATTCCCCAGCCAGGCGACTACTTCACCACCACGGTCGGCACGGAGCCGGTGGTCATGGTCCGTCATTCAGACCAGAGTGTGCGCGTGCTGGTTAATCGCTGTCCCCACAAGGGTGTGAAAGTCGCTGGGGCGACCTGTGGCAATACCGGCAAGTTCTTTCGCTGCCCCTACCACGCCTGGACTTTTAAGACGGATGGGTCGCTGCTGGCTCTGCCGCTGCGCAAGGGCTACGAGAACACGGGCTTTGACGATTGCGAGGCGCGCCAGGGCATGGCGACGGCGGGGGCGGTGCAGGTTTACCGCGACTTCGTGTTCTGCCGGCTCGCGCCAGAAGGCGTTTCGTTCGAGGACTATTTCGGCGCGTCGCTTTCGACCATCGACAACATGGTGGACCGGTCCCCCGAAGGCCGTTTGGAGGTGGCAGGCGGAGTGCTGCGCTACATGCACCGATGCAACTGGAAGATGCTAGTGGACAACCAGACCGACACCTGTCACCCCATGGTGGCGCACGAATCGTCCGCGGGCACAGCGGTGGCCGTGTGGGAGCGCGAGCCTGAGGGAACGCCCAAACCAATGGCCGTCGAGCAGTTCGCGCCGTTCATGAACCCCTACGAGTTCTTCGAAAAAATGGGCATTCGGGTGTGGGACAACGGGCACGGGCATACCGGCGTTGTCGACTCCATCCATGCCGCGTATTCCCCGGTACCGGGCTATTGGGAGCAGATGGTCGCTGCCTACGGCGAAGAGCGCGCCGAGGCGATCATGGGCGACGTGCGACACAACACCGTGTACTTCCCGAACATCATGGTGAAGGGGCCGATCCAGACCTTGCGGATCTTCAAGCCGATCGCGTCCGACCGGACGCTGGTGGAATCCTGGACGTTCCGCCTGGTCGGCGCGCCGGACGAATTGCTGGCGCGCACCTGCATGTACAACCGCCTCATCAATGCGCCCACTTCGGTGGTGGGCCACGACGACCTGGAGATGTACGAGCGCGCGCAGCAATCCCTGCAAGCGCGTGGGCGCGACTGGATCAACGTCGCGCGCCTGGCCGAGCCGAACGAGGACGCTACACCGGAGGCCGTCGTCAACGGCACCAGCGAACGCCAGATGCGCAACCAGTTCCGCGCGTGGGTGCGCTTCATGACGCCGGAGGTGCCGGCATGAGCTCCGTACAGGACATCGCGCACGGCGTGACCGAGCAGACCCTGGTCAAGTTTGTCTACCAGGAAGCTCGCCTGTTGGACGAGGGGCGCTTTGACGACTGGCTGAACCTGTTTGCCGAAGACGGTGTGTACTGGATGCCGCTGGAGCGCGGCCAGACCGACGCGCGCCTGCACACCTCGTTGATGCACGAAGACAAGCTGCTGCTGCGCATCCGGGTGGAGCGCCTGTCGGGCGTGCGCACGTATTCGCAGCAGCCACCGAGCCGCTGTCACCACCTGCTG
This sequence comes from Pseudomonadota bacterium, assembly GCA_023442945.1. GTDB lineage: Bacteria > Pseudomonadota > Gammaproteobacteria > Burkholderiales > Burkholderiaceae_C > Ottowia. The sequence continues at coordinate 1,671 of JAEZWW010000031.1, forward strand.
CAACAACCGGAGGTGGAGGCGCTTTCCCCCGACGACGGACGCTACCGGGTCCGGACAGCCTTTCACTATGTTGAGACGCGGGGCGATGACCAGATCCTGCTGGCGGGCTGGGCGACGCATGAGTTGGTGGACTCGGCAGGTGGCCTGCGCATCGCGCTCAAGCGCGTTGATCTGGTGAACAGCGATGCGGCGTTCGGGAACATCTGCCTGTTCCCATAGTCCATGGCCTTTTCAACTACCTTGAACACCGCGCCCATGGACGATCTCAGCAGCCTGTTCGCGTCAGCACAACGCACGCTTCCGGCTATGTTGCAAGTCCAGGCGGAACGCCATGGGGATCGGCTGTTGGTGGCACTGGGTGATACGCGTTGGAGTTACCGCGATGCGTTGCGTGTGGCCGCCACGTTTGGAGAAAAGCTGCGCGCAGCGGGCATCACCGCCGGTGACCGGGTCGCGTTGATCTGCTCCAACCGTGCCGAGTTTGTGCAAACCTTGCTGGGTTGCGCGTGGATTGGCGCGGTGACTGTGCCGATCAACGTCGCGGCGCGCGGTGTGCAGCTTCGGCATGTGCTGGCGAACTCCAGCGCTCGTCTGTTGGTGACGGAGTCCGAGGGCTGGGCCGCGGTGACGCAGCTCGAGGGCAATCCTCTCCCGCTGGAGCGCGTTTGGCTGGTTGGCGATGCGTCTGGTGCGAATGGCCAGGCGCAGCCTTTCCCTAGCGCGGATGGCCCAGCTGGCGAGCCGGCCGAAGTGCGGCCGGGCGACACGCTGGCCATCTTGTACACGTCGGGCACGACGGGCTTGTCCAAGGGCGTGTGCTGTCCCCATGCCCAGTACTTTTGGTGGGGCGTGCACAGCGCGCGCTTGCTTGGCCTGGGCGAGAACGAGGTGTTGCACACCACGCTGCCTCTTTTTCACACCAATGCGCTCAACGCGTTCTTCCAGGCCCTGCTGACCGGCTCGACGTTGGTGGTGGAAAAGCGCTTCTCCGCCTCGGCCTTCTGGGATGCGCTGGTGCAGCACAGCGCGACCGTCACCTATGTGTTGGGTGCCATGGTGCCCATCCTGTTGGCCCGACCGGCGGGGCCCAACGATCGCGCGCATGGTGTGCGCATCGCCTTGGCGCCGGGCGTGCCGGAGCAGTTTCAGGCGGAGTTTGTGCAGCGGTTTGGCTTGCACCTGCTCGAGGGTTACGGTTCGACCGAAACCAACTTTGTGATTGGCGCCACCCTGGATGAGCAAGTGCTGGGCACCATGGGTCGCGTGCGCGATGGTTTTGAGGCGCGTGTGGTGGACGACCAAGACAACGAAGTGCTAGCAGGAGAGCCGGGCGAGCTGGTGCTTCGGGCGACCGAGCCGTTCTCGTTCGCGACAGGCTACTTCGGCATGCCCGACAAGACAGTCGAAGCCTGGCGCAACCTGTGGTTCCATACGGGAGACCGGGTCAGCTGCGACAGGCAGGGCTACTTCCGCTTCATTGACCGACTGAAAGACGCGATCCGCCGGCGGGGAGAGAACATTTCCTCCTACGAGGTGGAGCAGGTCCTGCTGAGCCATCCACAGATCGAGGTGGCCGCGATCTTTCCCGTGCGAAGCGAGTTGGCCGAAGACGAAGTCATGGCCGCGATCGTTCTGCGCAAAGGCGCGGCCTTGGATGAGATCGAATTGATGCGCTTTTGCGAAACGCGCATGGCCTATTTCGCTGTCCCGCGTTTCGTCGAGTACATGGAGCGCCTCCCGGCCACCGAGAGCGGCAAGATCCAAAAATTCAAGCTGCGCGAACGCGGCGTGACGGCAGCGACCTGGGACCGCGAAGCGGTGGGCTACAAGGTGGCGCGATGAGCCAGCAGCAGCGCCGGCGGTGCGTTTTCCATCGGGTTTGAGGGCGGACGCACATGGCTGTCGTTCGACGTCAAAGCTACGAGGGGGTCGCGGTCGCCGTTCCGGTGACGGTGCCCTACCGACGCTACGCCACCGAAGGCGCGCACTGGTTTCTGGGCCAGGCGGTGCGTCGACTGGTGGAGGCCAGCGGCGTTGATCAGCGGGATATCGACGGGCTCACCGTCAGCAGCTTTTCACTGGGCCCCGACACCGCGGTCGGCGTCACACAGCACCTGGGGCTCAGCCCGCGCTGGCTGGACCACATTCCTACCGGTGGCGCCTCGGGCGTCATGGCGTTGCGGCGCGCCGCCCGCGCGATCCAGGCCGGCGACGCGAACATCGTGGCCTGCGTTGCGGCAGACACCAACCACGTCGATTCTTTTCGTCAGACCTTGGGTGGCTTCAGCCACTTTGCCCGGGACGCCACCTATCCGTATGGGGCTGGAGGCCCCAATTCGGTCTTCGCCATGATCACCGCGCACTACATGCGGACGTACGGTGCGCAGCGCGAGGATTTTGGCCGCATTGCGGTCAGCCAGCGAACGAATGCCCTGCGCAATCCCAATGCGTTGTTCAAGAAGCCGCTGACGCTGGACGAATACATGGGCGCCAAGGCCGTGTCCGATCCCCTGCACCTGTTCGACTGCGTGATGCCGTGCGCTGGCGCCGACGCGTTTCTTGTCATGACGGAGGAGCGCGCTCGGGATCTGGGGCTCGCCTTTGCGCGGGTGCGCGGTGCCATCGAGCGCCACAACGCTTTCGCAGACGACCCGATCATGGTGCGGGGCGGCTGGGCGATGGACCGAGACGATTTGTACGCCATGGCCGATGCCAAGCCGGCGGACATCGACTTCATCCAAACCTACGACGACTACCCTGTCGTGGTCATGATGCACTTCGAGGATTTGGGCTTTTGTGAAAAGGGCGAAGGTCCGGCGTTCGTGCGTGAACGGTCTTTGACGTGGGATGGAGACTTTCCTAACAACACCAGTGGGGGCCAGCTTTCGGTCGGTCAGGCGGGCGCAGCGGGGGGCTTCATCGGCATGGTGGAGGCCGTGCGCCAATTGACCGGCGAGGCCGAAGGTCGGCAGGTGCCTAACGCGACCACCGGCATGGTGTGCGGGTTCGGCATGGTGACTTACGACCGTTGCCTGTGCACCGGGGCGGCGATCCTGGAGGCCGCCCAATGACCATGCCGCCGATGCGTCCGACGCGCAAGAACCCGGTGCTGCGTACCCCGCAGATCAATCTGCCGCCGGGCTCGCGCGGGCGCGTGGCGCTGGGCTTGACGGCGGCGGCAGCAGAGGGGCGCTTTGTGCTGCAGTCTTGTGAAGACTGCGGTGCCGTTCAGTACCCGCCGCGCGAGGCTTGTTACCGCTGTTTGTCGCCTCGTCTGGCTTGGCGCGACCAGTCTGGTCAAGGCCAATTGCTGGCGACGACCACGCTCCACCACAGCAACGATTTGTACTTCCGCGAACGTTTGCCCTGGCGCCTGGGCATGGTGCAGCTTGCCGCTGGTCCCAGCCTGATGGTGCACCTGCATGGTGCGGTGGGCGAGGCGCCCAGTGCGGTTCGCGTCGGCGCGCGGCTCGATCGATCCGGGCAGGCCGTTTTGATCGCATTTCCTGAAAACAATGAGGCACACATGGCTGACGACCGCATGCTGCGTGAGATGACGTCCGATCCGCGCCACCGCAAGGTGTTGGTGACCGACGGAAAAACCCCAATGGGGCAAGCACTGGTGCGCGCGCTGGTTCAGGCGGGTGCTGACCTGGTTTGGGTAGGCGAGGCGGAGCCCTGGAAGAAGATGCCGGGCAGCGACGCATTGACGGCGCTGCCTCAAGTCAGCTGGGTGCCGCTCGATGTGACCGATGGACGGTCGGTGGTGGAGCTTGCGGGCGCCATCGGTGGCAAGGTGGATATCGTCATCAACAACGCGGAAGTGCATCGCAGCTTTGGCATCTCCGCTCGGCGAGGCACAGACGTCGCCCGAGCCGAAATGGAGGTCAACTACCTTGGCTTGCTCCGGCTGGCGCAGGAATTTGGCCCGGCGCTCAAAGGGCGGTCTGCCGATGGCGCCGCGCATGCCACGGCGTGGGTCAACTTGCTGTCGATCTACGCCTTGTCGAACTTTCCGGCCCATGGGACGTACTCGGCGTCCAAGGCGGCCGCCTATTCTTTGGCCCAATGCTTGCGCGCTGAAATGCGACCGGCGGGCATCCGCGTGGTCAATGTCTTCCCGGGGCCGGTGGACGATGAGTGGAACCAGCAAATGCCGCCACCCAAGCTGGCCCCCGAGGCCGTCGCGAAGGCGATCGTTTCCGCTTTGCGCGATGGCATTGAGGACGTTTACCCGGGCGATGTGGCGCAGGAGTGGCTGGAGCGCTGGCGCAGCAACCCCAAGGTGCTTGAGCGCGAGTTGGCGCTGAACGGAGGCTGACCCATGGATACGGCTCAAGCTTCGCCCCTTACCGCGCTGGTCAACGCGCTGGCCGCGGGTCAGCTGCGGGTGATCGACCTGACGCAGGCGCTCACACCCGAATTTCCGCAGATCGCGCTGCCTCCCGAGATGGGCCAGTGCTGGCCCTTTCGGATTGAAGAAGTCTCACGCTACGACGAGCGCGGGCCGGGTTGGTATTGGAACAATTTCTCGTGCGGTGAGCACACGGGCACCCATTTTGATGCGCCGATCCACTGGATCTCTGGGCGCGATTTGCCCAACAACGCCGTGGACACGATTCCACCGGAGCACTTTGTGGCGCCCGCCTGCGTGATCGATTGCACGCGGCAGGTCGAGGCCGACCCGGACTACCTGCTCACGGTTCAGGACATCCTCGATTTCGAGAGCAGGCATGGCCGCATCCCGGCCGGCGCGTGGGTGTTGATGCGCACCGACTGGTCCCAGCGCAGCGACCCGGTGGCGTATCAGAATTTCGACGAAACGGGACAACATACGCCTGGCCCAAGCACGGAAGCCGTGCGCTTTCTGGTGGAGGAGCGGAACGTGCTGGGCTTTGGATCGGAGGCGATCGGCACCGATGCGGGGCAGGGGTTCCACCTCAAGCCGCCCTACCCCTGTCACTACTACATGCACGGTGCTGGCAAATACGGGCTGCAGTGCCTGACCAATTTGCACCTGCTGCCCCCCGCGGGGGCCGTCCTCATTTGTCCACCGCTCAAGATCCGCCATGGCAGCGGCAGTCCACTGCGGGTGCTCGCGCTCGTCATGTCTGCTGCTACTTGAGCGCCATTGCGACGCCAACTTTCGGAAAGCTCCTCATGGACAAGACGCCCCCCGTCGCCGTGGTCACCGGTGGCAGCGCCGGCATCGGAAAGGTGATTTGTGAACACCTGCTGCGCGACGGCTACGAGGTTATCTCTCTGGCGCGCCGTGCGGGGGATTTCACGCACCCGCGCTTGCGCCAGGTTCAGGTTGACTTGAGTGACCGCGAAGCCACCGCCGCTGTCGCCAGCGAGCTGCTCCAACGGGGCAACGTCACCACGCTGGTGCATAACGCTGGCGTGATTCGCGCTGCGTTGCTCCCGGAAGTAAAGCTGGACGATGTGGATGCCTTGGTCAACCTGCACCTGACCTGTGCCATTCAGCTGGTGCAAGCAGCGCTTCCTGCAATGCGCGCGCGCCAATTCGGTCGGATCGTCCTGTTGTCGTCGCGCGCGGCACAGGGTCTGGCGACGCGCACGGCCTATTCGGCGACCAAGTCCGGGATGTTGGGCATGGCGCGAACCTGGGCGCTGGAACTCGCGCCGGACGGCATCACCGTCAACGTCGTCGCACCCGGTCCGATCCGCACCGACATGTTCTATGACGTCGTCGAAGCCGGCAGCGAACGCGAGCGCGCACTGGCGGCAGCGTTGCCTGTCAAGCGGCTGGGCGAATCGGCCGACGTGGCGCGAGCGGTGGACTTCTTCGTCCACCCCGACAACGGCTTCGTCACCGGGCAAACCCTGTTTGTCTGCGGCGGTTCAAGCGTAGGCTCGCTCACCATCTGATCTGGCTCGCTGTTTTTCAACCCTTAACTGACCCACCCAAGGAGCTCCCCATGAAGTTAGCGCATCACGTTCGTTCCATGGCCACGCTGGCCGTGGCCGTTGGTCTCGCAACGGCGGCCATGGCGCAGGTCAAGGTAGGGGTGGTGTCGTCTGCCACCGGTCCGACAGCGCTGGTGGGTATTCCGCAAAAGAACACCGTACCGCTGCTGCCCAAGCAGGTAGGCGGCCTGAGCATCGAGTACATCGCGCTGGACGACGCCAGCGATCCCACCACGTCGGTCACTGCGGTGCGCAAGCTGATCTCCGAAAACAACGTCGACGCGATCATCGGCCCGTCAGGCTCGCCGAACGCCATGGGCGCGATCCAGTTCGTGGCTGACGCGGGCGTGCCGCTGCTGGCGCCGGTCGGCACGGCGGCCGTGGTTCTGCCGATGGACGACAAGAAGAAATGGGTGTTCAAGACGACGCAGAACGACGACATCATCGCGGAGGCCCTGGTTGATCACATGGTGAAGACAGGGGTGAAGACGCTCGGCTTCATCGGGCTTGCCGATCCGTACGGCGAGAACTGGTACAAGGTCGTGAGCGGCTTGGCGGCCAAGCACAACATCCGCATCGTGGCCAGCGAGCGGTTTCAGCGCTCGGACACGTCGGTAACGGGCCAGGGCCTCAAGCTGGTGGGCGCCAAGCCCGATGCCGTGCTGATCGCCGCGCCCGGTGGCCCTTCGGTGCTGCCGCAGGTCACGATCGCGGACCAGGGCTACGCTGGCAAGGTGTACCAGACCCATGGCGCGGCCCTGCCGGATTTCCTGAAGCTGGGGGGCAAGAAGGTGGAAGGCACCATTCTTGCCGCAAGTCTGATGCTGGTCCTGCCTGAAATTGCCGACGGTAACCCGTCCAAAAAGATGGCTGCCGACTACATCGCCGCCTACGAAAAGCTGAACGGCAACAAGCCCGCCACCTTCGGCGCCAACGTGTACGACGCGGGTCTTCTTTTGCAGCGCGCGATCCCGCTCGCGGCCAAGGCAGGCAAGCCAGGGACCAAGGAATTTCGTACAGCTTTGCGCGATGCGCTCGAACAGACCAAGGAGTTGGTGGCCACGCAGGGCGTCTACAACATGACGCCGCAGGACCACAGTGGGTTTGATCAGCGAGGCCGTGAGCTCATCACGGTGAAAAACGGACAATTCGTCCTGTTGAAATAACGCGAGTCCTCCCGACGCAGGCCCGTTCGGCGCGCACGTTCGGTCGTCGATTCCGCGCCATGGGCAGGCGCATGTTTGCGCGGCCTGACTGGCGTGCCGCTTATGCGCGAACGCCAGGCCAAGCGCCAACAGGAAAATCCTGTTGACAGCACATAGTTCATATCTAAAATATCTAGATATGAACATTGTCTGCATCGGCGGTGGGCCCGCCGGCCTGTACTTTGCACTGCTGATGAAGCAGCACAACCCCTCGCACGACATCACCGTCGTCGAGCGCAACAAGCCGTACGACACGTTCGGCTGGGGCGTCGTTTTCTCCGACGCCACCATGGACAACATGCGTGCCTGGGATGCGGTCACCGCGGCCGAGATCGAACAGGCCTTCAACCACTGGGACGACATCGAGTTGCACTTCAAGGGTGAAGTGATCCGCTCGGGGGGCCACGGCTTCGTCGGCATCGGCCGAAAAAAGCTGCTCAACATCCTGCAGGAGCGCTGCGAGCAACTGGGCGTCAAGCTGGTGTTCGAGACCGACGTCGAGTCCGACGCGCAGTACCCCGACGCCGACCTGATCATCGCCAGCGACGGCATCAACTCCAAGCTGCGCACGCTGCACCAGGATGTGTTCAAGCCCGAGCTGGTGGTGCGCCCCAACCGCTTCATCTGGCTGGGCACGCACAAGCTGTACGATGCCTTCACCTTCCTGTTCGAACAGACCGAGCACGGCTGGTTTCAGGCCCACGTCTACAAGTTCGACGAGAACACCACCACCTTCATCGTCGAATGCCCGGAGCATGTCTGGCTGGCCCACGGCCTGGATAAGGCCACGCAGGATGACTCCATCGCCTTCTGTGAAAAGGTCTTTGCCGACAACCTGCAGGGCGCCAAGCTGATGACCAACGCGCGTCACCTGCGCGGTTCGGCCTGGCTCAACTTCACGCGCGTGAAGTGCGATCAATGGTGGTTGCGCAACGACCACGGCAGCCACGTCGTCCTGATGGGCGACGCGGTGCACACGGCGCACTTCGCCATCGGCTCGGGCACCAAGCTGGCGATCGAAGACGCGATCGAGCTCACCCGCTTGTTCAAGGAAATGGGCGACGCCCCTGAGCACATCGGAGACGTGCTCACCCGCTACCAGGAAGTGCGCAGCGTTGAGGCGCTCAAGCTGCAGAACGCCGCCTGGAACGCCATGGAATGGTTTGAAGTCTGCGGCGAGCGCTACTGCAACACCATGGATGCGCCGCAGTTCATGTACAGCATGCTCACGCGCAGCCAGCGCATCAGCCATGAAAACCTGCGTCTGCGCGACGCCGCCTGGCTGGAAGGATACGAGCGCTGGATCGCCGAACGCGACGGCCTGACGGTAGACGCCGCCAGCCACCCGCCGCCGCCCATGCTCACGCCCTTCGCGGTGCGCGGCCTCACGCTCAAAAACCGCATCGTCGTCTCGCCGATGGCGCAGTACAAGGCGGTCGATGGCGTGGTGGGGGACTGGCACATGGTGCACCTGGGCGCACGCGCCGTTGGTGGCGCGGCGATGGTCATGGTGGAGATGACCTCGCCCACCATGGCGCTGGGCTACGACGGCCGCATCACCCCTGGCTGCCCTGCACTGGAAAACGACGCGCAGCAAGCGGCGTTCAAACGCATCGTCGACTTCGTGCATGCCCAGAGCGACGCCAAGATCGGCCTGCAGCTGGGCCACAGCGGGCCTAAGGGTTCGACCCAACTCGGCTGGCAAGAAATGGACGAGCCCCTGCCCAGTGGCAACTGGCCGCTGGCGGCCGCCAGCGCCGTGCGCTACGGGGAACAGAACCAGGTGCCGACGGCAATCACCCGTGCCGAGATGGACGCGCTGCGCGACGCCTTCGTGGCGTCCACGCGCCGTGCCGACGCCGCCGGCTTCGACTGGCTGGAACTCCACTGCGCGCACGGCTACCTGCTCGCGTCTTTCATCAGCCCACTGACCAACCAGCGCACCGACGAATACGGTGGGGCGCTGGAAAACCGTTGCCGCTACCCGCTGGAAGTCTTCCGCGCCATGCGTGCCGCATGGCCGGCCGACAAGCCAATGAGCGTGCGCATCTCGGCCCACGACTGGGCGCCGGGTGGCAACACGCCGGCCGACGCGCTGGAAATTGCGCGCCTGTTCAAGGCGGCCGGCTGCGACGTGATTGACGTGTCCTCGGGCCAGACCACGCGCGATGCCCGCCCGGTCTACGGCCGCATGTACCAGACCCCGTTCGCCGACCGCATCCGCAACGAAGCCGGCATCGCCACCATGGCCGTGGGCGCCATTTCGGAGGCCGACCACGCCAACAGCATCATCGCCGCCGGCCGCGCCGACCTGTGTGCCGTCGGCCGTCCGCACCTGGCCGACCCGGCCTGGACGCTGCACGAAACGGCCAAGCTGCAGTCGCAGGCCATTCACTGGCCAGAGCCCTACCTGAGCGGGCGCGACCAGATGTACCGCGAGCTGGCCCGCCAAAAATCCATCGCCGACGCGGCCGACAAAGAGCTGAACGACTTCAAGGCCGAAGCGCGCCGCGTGGTGTCCTGACATGGACCTCGAAGCCCGCGCCCACGCCGAACACCCGGAGGAACTGCGCCTCTGGCTGCGGCTGCTGACCTGCACGCAGCTGATCGAAAAGCAGATCCGCAGCGACCTGCGCGAGCAGTTCGACACCTCCCTGCCGCGCTTCGACCTGATGGCGCAGCTGGAGCGCGCGCCGCAAGGCCTGCGCATGAACGAGCTGTCGCGCCGCATGATGGTGACCGGCGGCAACGTCACCGGCATCACCGACCAGTTGGAAGGCGAAGGCATGGTGGAACGCTTGGTGGTCGAAGGCGACCGCCGCGCCTACCGCGTGCGCCTCACGCCCAAGGGCCGGCGCCAATTCAGCGCCATGGCGCAGGCGCACGAAGACTGGATCGTCCACGCCTTCTCGGCCTTGTCGCCCGAAGATATCGACGCCATGCATGGGCTGCTTGGCAAGGTCAAGGAACACTTTCAGGAACCCGCATGAAACACTACATCGGCAGCAGCAACCCTATGCGCCCGCAGTTCGATGCGCACGCCCCGTATAAGGCCCAGCACTTCAGCTGGTCGTGCAGCGACGACGGTGTCGGCACCGTCATGCTCAACCGGCCCGAGCGCAAGAACCCGCTGACCTTCGACAGCTACGGCGAGATGCGCGACCTGTTCAACGGCCTGCGCTACGCCACCGACGTGAAGACCATCGTGGTCACCGGCGCCGGCGGCAACTTCTCGTCCGGCGGCGACGTGCACGACATCATCGGCCCGCTGACCAAGATGACCATGCCCGAGCTGCTGGAGTTCACCCGCATGACGGGCGACCTGGTGAAGGCCATGCGCAACTGCCCGCAGCCCGTCATCGGTGCCATCGACGGCATCTGCGCCGGCGCAGGCGCCATGATGGCCCTGGCCTGCGACATGCGTTATGGCACCGAAGGCACCAAGACGGCCTTCCTGTTCACCCGCGTCGGCCTGGCCGGCGCCGACATGGGCGCTTGCGCCTTGCTGCCGCGCGTGATCGGCCAAGGCCGCGCCAGCGAACTCCTGTTCACCGGCCGCGCCATGACGGCGAGCGAAGGCCTGGCCTGGGGCTTCTTCAATGCGCTGCACGCCCCCGCTGAGTTGGTGGAAAAAGCGCAGGCCATGGCGCGCGAGCTGGCCGCCGGCCCGACCTTTGCTCACGGCATGACCAAGACCATGCTGAGCCAGGAATGGGCGATGACCATCGACCAGGCGATCGAAGCCGAGGCGCAGGCCCAGGCCATCTGCATGCAGACGCAGGACTTCCGCCGCGCCTACGAAGCCTTCGTGGCCAAACAAAAACCGGTGTTCGGGGGCGACTGATGAGCGCCGGCGTCATGCAAGCCACGGCCCTGGTGCCGTCCGGCGCGCACCTTGCGCTGCCGTTTTTCGACGCGGCGCACCGCGACATCGCCGCGCGCCTGCCCGACTGGGCCAACGCGCAGCGCGTTGACGAAGCCGACGACCGCGCCGCCTGCCGCGACTGGGTCAAGCGCCTGGGCGACGGCGGCTGGTTGCGCTACGGCGTGGCGGCCGCGCACGGCGGTGCGTTGGATCAACTGGATTCGCGCGCGCTGGTGGTGCTGCGCGAGACGCTGGCGTTCTACTCGCCCCTGGCCGATTTCGCCTTCGCCATGCAAGGCCTGGGCAGCGGCGCCATTTCGCTCGGCGGCACGCCGGCGCAGCAGTCCGCCTACCTGCCGGCGGTGGCCAGCGGGCAAAAGATTGCGGCCTTCGCGCTGTCCGAGCCAGACGCTGGGTCCGACGTGGCTGCTATGCAAACGGTAGCTGCTTGCGCAGATTCCTCTAAGGCCACAGGCCAAAATGATGAAAATTCCGCGGGCTGGCGCCTGAACGGCACCAAGACCTGGATCAGCAACGGCGGCATCGCCGACTTCTACTGCGTCTTCGCCAAGACCGACCCGCAGGCCGGCGCACGCGGCATCACCGCCTTCATCGTCGACAAGGGCGCGCCGGGTCTGGACGACAGCGCCCACATCCACGTGATGGCGCCGCACCCGTTGGCCACGCTGCGTCTGACGGACTGCCAGGTGTCGGGCGATGCGCCGCTGGGTGAGGTCAACGGCGGCTTCAAGCTGGCGATGCAGACGCTGGACATCTTCCGCGCCAGCGTGGCCGGCGCCGCGCTCGGCATGGCGCGCCGCGCGCTGGCCGAGGCGATCGACCACGCGCGCCAACGCAAGATGTTCGGCCAGACGCTCGCGGACTTCCAACTGACGCAGGCCAAGCTGGGCGAGATGGCCGCGCTGATCGACGCCGGCGCGCTGCTGACCTACCGCGCTGCCTGGATGCGCGACACCGGCCACGGCACGATGAAGGAGCGCAGCGTGGCCGCCGCCATGGCCAAGATGACCGCCACGGAAAACGCGCAGCGTGTGATCGACATGGCGCTGCAGATGCACGGCGGCCTGGGTGTGCAGGTGGGCACCAAGGTTGAATCGCTGTACCGCGATATCCGATCGCTGCGCATTTACGAAGGCGCGACAGAAGTGCAGCAGCTGATCATCGGCAAAGCGGTGTTGACATGACCCCCCTGTGCCGCTTCGCGTCTTCCCCCCTGGAAGGGGGGACAGCGCCAGACGCCGGCGCGGGTCCGGCGTCGGCGCTTGCTGGCGCGGGCAGTGCCTCCCGCTGTTCTTGTGCCCTTTCCCGAGCGCGGCACCTTTTCACCAGGAACTGACATGACCACGCCCAGCGCCCAGACCGACCGCTTTGTGCACGACCGGCTTCCGCCGCGCGCGCAGTGGCCCGAGTTCCGTTACGACCTGCCCGAGCTGCAGATTCCCGACCAGGTCAACCTCGTACAGCGCCTGCTGGACGGCGCGGCCGACAAGGGCTGGGCCGACCGGCCCATGTTGCGCTCGCCCAGCGTCAGCTTCACCTACGCCCAGGCGCGCGAGCGGGTCGACCGCATCGCGCACTACCTGGTGAATGAACTGAAGCTGGTGCCGGGCAACCGGGTCTTGCTGCGCGGCGGCAATTCGATCGGCATGGCGCTGTCTTGGCTGGCCGTGGTCAAGGCCGGGCTGATCGCGGTGGCCACCATGCCGCTGCTGCGCGCGCCAGAGCTCGCGAAGGTCATTGAAAAGGGCGAGCCCGTAGCGGCGATTTGCGACGCCAAGCTGCTGGACGAATTGCTGGCCGCGCAGAAGCAGCACCCCGACGTCCTGCGGCATGTGCTGAAGTTCAACGCGCCGGGCGACGACCAGGATCTCGGTGCGCTGGTCGCGAGCCAGCCGGCCGAGTTCACCGCCTGTCCCACCGCCGCGGACGACGTCGCTCTGCTGGCGTTCACCAGCGGCACGACCGGCAGTCCGAAGGCGGCGGTGCACACCCACCGCGACGTGCTGGCCGCTTGCGAAGCCTGGCCGCGCCATGTGCTCAAGACCACGCCGGAGGACGTCGTCACCGGCTCGCCGCCACTGGCCTTCACCTTCGGCCTGGGCGGCTTGCTGCTGTTCCCGATGTGGGCCGGCGCCAGCATCTACTACCCCGACACCGGGTACAGCCCGGAAACCATGGTGCGCCAGATGCGCGAGCACGGCGTCACCACCTGCTACACCTCGCCCACCTTCTACCGCCAGCTGGCGCCGCACGCCAAGGCCATCGGCATTCCCAGCCTGCGCACCTGCGTCAGCGCGGGCGAGGCACTGCCCGACGCCACGCGCCAGCTGTGGAAGGAAGCCAGCGGTATCGAGATGCTGGACGGCATTGGCGCGACCGAGATGTTCCACATCTTCATCTCCTCAGCCGGTGCGGACGTTCGACGCGGTGCTATCGGAAAGGTAGTGCCAGGCTACCAGGCCAAGGTGGTGGGCGAGGACGGCGCCGAGCTGCCGCGCGGCCAGATCGGCAAACTGGCCGTGATCGGCCCCACCGGTTGCCGCTACATGCAGGACCCGCGCCAGACCACGTACGTGCAGGACGGCTGGAACCGTCCAGGCGACGCCTTCACGCAGGACGAAGACGGCTACTTCCACTACCAGGCGCGCGACGACGACATGATCATCACGTCCGGCTACAACGTCGGTGGGCCGGAGGTGGAAGACTGCCTGATGGCGCACCCGGCCGTGGCCGAATGCGGCGTGGTTGGCAAGCCCGACGACGAGCGCGGCATGATCATCAAGGCCGTGGTCGTGCTCAAGCCCGGCCACACGGGCGACGCCGCCATGGCCAAGGCCCTGCAGGACTACGTCAAGCAGACGATCGCCCCTTACAAGTACCCACGTGAAGTGGAGTTCGTTACCGCGCTGCCGCGCACCGAAACCGGCAAGCTGCAGCGCTTCAAGCTGAGGCAGAACGCATGAACCAATCTCTCCAACCCGAAGGCTGGACCGCCCCCAAGGGCTACGCCAACGGCGTCGCCGCACGCGGCACACAGATCTACGTCGGTGGCCAGATCGGCTGGAACGCCCAGCAGCAGTTTGAGACGGACGACTTCATCGAGCAATGCCGCCAGACCTTGCAGAACGTCGTCGCCGTGCTCAAGGCCGGTGGCGCCGGGCCCGAGCACATGGTGCGCATGACCTGGTACGTGATCGACCGCGTGGAATACAACGCCCGTTTGAAAGAGCTGGGCCCGGTCTACCGCGACGTCATCGGTCGCCACTTCCCCGCGATGACCTGTGTGCAGGTCGCAGCGCTGATGGAAGCGCGCGCCAAAGTTGAAATTGAAGTGACGGCAGTCGTACCGGACTGACGCGTGCGTCGCCTGCTGTCCAGGCGACCGCTGCTCCAGCCACTCGGACGCAGCGGCCATCACCGCGGCGCCAAAACCGAAGCCCAACCCATGACACAAATGAAGGTCGAACTCCAACACGCTCAAGGCGTCGTGCGGGGTGTCGAAGCCGCCGGCGTGCAAGCCTTTCATGCCGTGCCGTACGCGGCACCTCCCGTGGCCGACTTGCGATGGCGTCCCCCGGTGCCACGTCCTCTTGCCGGTGAGCAGGACGCGACCCAGCCTGGCCCGATACCGCCGCAGCGCCCGTCGCGCTTGAGTGCCGCCATGGGCGACATTCATCAGGCGCAGTCCGAAGACAGCCTTCACCTGACCGTGTGGCGGCCCGCGCAGGTGCAGGCACCCTTGCCCGTCGTGGTGTGGTTGCACGGCGGCGCGTGGCAAAGCGGTGGCGTGCTGCCGTGGTACGACGGCAGCTTGCTGGCGCGCACCCTCAACGCGGTGGTGGTCGGGGTCAACTACCGACTGGCGGCGCTGGGCTGGTTGTACGTTCGTGGAGAGACGGCGAACGTGGGATTGCTGGACCAGGAGGAGGCCATCCGCTGGGTGGGAGAGCATATCGCCGTGTTCGGTGGCGATCCGAAGCGCATCACGCTGATGGGGCAGTCGGCCGGCGCGAACAACATCGCCTGCATGCTCACGCGCTCGCGCATTGCCGACCGCATCATCTTGCAGAGTGCTGGTATGGGCCGCGGCATTCGCACCGCCGAACAGGCCGAGCGTCTTGCAGACGCTTATTTTCGCGCGTTGGGGGTGGATCATCTCGACGCAGCACGCGCGCTCCCGGTTGAAAAACTGCTGGCGGCGCAGGCCGACGCCGGCCTTGCCGCTGTGCTGCAGGCCGAAGGCTCGGCGCGCAACCTGTTCGCCCCGGTGGCGGACGGCGAGGTGCTGGCGCTGGACGTGGAGGCGCGCTTTGCCACGGCAGCCACCCAAGCCGACGCGCTGGTGGGGTACACGGCGGAAGAAATGCGGTCCTTCCCCGGCGCGCCTTCGGGCGAGGCCGGGCTGGCACTGGGCGATGCCGTGTTTGGTGTGGAGTCCCGTCGCTGGGCGGCGCACGCCGTGACCGCTGGCCGCCGCGCCTGGCTGTACGACTTTCAATGCGCGCCCAGTGCGGCGTTTGGGGCTTGTCACTGCATTGAACTACCTTTTCTGTTCGGCACGTGGCGGGCGTTTGCCGCCGCGCCCATGCTGAATGGCCTGGCGCCCGCAGACGCGGAGCGTTTGACGCGCCGCCTGCAATCCGTGTGGGGTGAATTCATTGGCGCGGGCTCCGTGCCGTGGCCGATGGCTCCGTTTGTTGAACCCATTCTTTGAACGACGATGAAGAAGACCTTATCTGCCCTGGCCCTGTTCGTATCGCTGTCCGCGGCGGCGGCTTACCCCGACAAACCCGTTCACATCATCGTGTCCAACCCGCCTGGCGGGCCGGTTGATGTGATGCTGCGCGTGCTGTCGGACCGCCTCTCCAAACAGTGGAAGCAGCCGGTCATTGTGGACAACAAGCCCGGTGCATCAGGCATCCTGAGCTCTACCGCGATCGCGCGCGCTGAACCCGATGGCTACACACTGGGCATGGTGGTGGCCTCGGCCATCACCATCATGCCGTTCACGGTAGAAAAGCTGCCGTACGACCCGATCAAGGACCTGCAGCCCATCACGCTGGTGGCGCGCACGCCATTCGTGTTCGTGGTGGCGAAGAACAGCCCCCTCAAAACCTGGCAAGACTTTGTCGAGCAGGCCAAGCGCAAAGAGCTGAACGTCGGGTCCTTGTCCATCGGCACGGCTTTTCATCTGGTGTGGGAACAGACGGCGCAGCGCGCGGGCATCAAGGCGCTGTATGTCCCGTCACCATCGTCCGGTAAGACGCAGACCGACCTGATGGGTGGTTCGCTCGACGTGGTGCTGGATGCGCCTTCCAGCGCGAAAGGCTTGCTCGACGGCGGAAAACTTCGGGCACTGGCGGTCACCAGTGCGCACCGTTTCGCTGGGCTGCCCCAGACACCCACCTTGGACGAATCAGGCCTGAAAGGCTATTCCGCCACGCCGTGGATCGGCATGATGGCGCCAGCCGGCGTGCCGAGCGATCGCGTACAGAAGATCGAGCATGACGTTCGGCAGGTGCTGGCCGAGCCGGCCATGAAGTCGCGCATGGAATCGCTGGGCATGGTGCCGGTGGCGAGCACGTCCGCCGAAATGGCCAAGACCATCCAGGACGATCGCAAAGAGATGGAGCCGCTGGTCAAGCGCCTGGGCATCAAGCTCAACTGAGCCGGCAGCACGGCTCATGCCCTGGTGGCAAACATCGCTGCTCGCGCCTGGCGAAACACGTCCCAGAACGTGGCGTCCTGCGCGCTGGCGAAGTTGATGCGCATCAGGGTGCTGGGCGCGCGGCTGGCGTGGAACAGCGCACCGGGCGCCAGCAGGTAGCCGATGTCCAGCAGGCGCAGCGCCAGCGCGTCCGTGTCCACGCCGGTGTCGACCCAGCCGAACAGGCCGGCGGGTTCGGTGACGAAGCGGCACCCGGCCGCGCGGGCGTGGTGGACGCTGCGTGCGCGCGCCAGTGCCAGGCGCGTGCGCACCCGCTCGGCGTGGTGTTGCAACTGGTCGCTTTCGATGCACTGGGCCAACGCGCGCTCCAGCAGCGCGGGCGTGGTCAGCGTGGTCAGCAGCTTGGTGTCCAACAGCGGCTCCACCAGGGCCGGTGGGGCCGCCAGAAAGCCGATGCGCCAGGCCGGCGCCAGGATCTTGGCGAAGCCGCTGACGTAGATGGTGCGCTGCAACCCGTCCAGCTGCGACACGCGCGTGGCGTGGTCGGGCATCAGGTGGTGGTAGGTGTCGTCCTCCACCACGTAAAAGTCGTGCTGCTGCGCCAGCTGCAGCAGCTGGTGCGCGCTGGCCGGGCTCAGGCTGTAGCCGGTCGGGTTGTGCAGCACGCTGACGCTGACGAACAGGCGCGGCGCGTCGCGCGTGCCGGCATGGGCTTCGCAGTACCGCGCCATCACCGCCAGGTCCGGGCCGTCGGGGCCGCGTGGTACGGGCAGCAGACGCATGCCCAGCGCCGACAGGCGCGCAAATTCGACCGACCAGCCGGGCTCTTCGACCATCACCGTGTCGCCGGGCTTGAGCAGCGTGCGGCTGACGATGTCCAGCGCCTGCGTTGCACCCACGGTGGTGACGATCTGCGCCGGCGCCGCGGCGATGCCCTGCTCGGCCAGGCGGTCGGCCAGCGCGCGGCGCAGCGCCGGGTCGCCCTGCGGGTCGCCGTAGCGCACGGTGGCGTCGCGCAGGCCGTGGCCGCTGCTGACGCGCTGCAGCGCCGCGGCCATGAAGTCGTTGTCCAGCCATTCGGGCGGCAGCACGCCCATGCCGGGTTGGGGCCGGTCGCTGCCGCCGCTGTGGAACATGCCGCGCATCAGCGTCGCGGCGCTGATCGGCGCGTTCAGCCGGCGCGCTTCAGCGGGGTCGGTCGATGCTATCGAAAGAGAAGCTGCTTGCGCAGATCCAGCAACGGCTGGACGCAGTTTTTTTGCCCAATCGCGCACATAAAAGCCGCGGTTGCGCCGCGCCTCTACCAGGCCCTGCGCCAACAGGTGGTCGTAAGCGGCCACCACCGTGGACGGGCTGACGGCGTGCAGCGCGGCGCACTGGCGCACGCTGGGCAGGCGGCTGCCGGGCGCCATCAGGCGGTCGCGGATGCGCGTGGCAAAGCGCGCGGCCAGCTGTTCGGTCAGCGTTTGGGTGGTGGCGCGCTGCAGCACGGGCGCGGGGTCGATCGGGTGCTTCAAAACCATACAGTTCCTGATCTGATTTGGTTAACTGTATTGATAGTGTATGGCTCTTCGGCGCTAGAGTGCCAGCATGCCTTTGTCGGAATTCACCGCCCTGTTGCTGATGGCCACCGCCGCCAGCTTCACGCCCGGGCCGAACACCACGCTGTCCACCGCCATCGCCGCCAACCGCGGCTTGCGTGGCGCGATGCGCTTTGTGTGTGCGGTGCCGATCGGCTGGGGCCTGCTGTTTCTCGCGTGTGCGTTGGGTGTCGGCGCGCTGATCGTCGCTGTGCCGGCGCTGCGCTGGGCCGTGCTGGGGCTGGGCCTGGGCTACATGCTGTGGCTGGCGTCCAGGCTGGCGCGCAGCGGCACCCTGTCACAGGCCGACGAACGCAAGCTGGACGTGACCTTCGGCCAAGGCGTGTTGTTGCAGTTTCTGAACATCAAGGCCTGGATGCTGGCGTTGTCGGTCGTGGCCGGCTGGATCGCCGGGCGGCCGGACGCGGCGGGGCGCATCGTCCTGGTCGTGCCGGTGATGGTGGCGTTTGGCTTTGCCAGCAACTTCACCTACGCCATGGTCGGCTCGCTGCTGCGCCACTGGCTGGCGCAGGGCAGCCGCCTGCTGTGGTTCAACCGCTTGATGGCTCTGGCCTTGGTCGTGACGGCCGGCTGGATGGCGTGGACGGCGTTGCGATGAACACGGCCACCTGGTCCCATGACGACGCGGCGCGCCGCACCGCTGGCTTCTGGCTCGGTGTGCTGGGCACGGCCTGCTTCGCCGTCACCCTGCCGGCCACGCGCTTAGCCACCGGCACGGTCGACGACCCGCAGTTGGCGCCGGCCTTCGTCACCTTCGGCCGCGCCGCCCTGGCGGGCCTGCTGTCGGCGCTGTTCCTGCTGGTGGTGCGTTCGCCCTGGCCGACGGCGCGGCAGTGGCGCATGTTGTCGATGTCGATGCTGGGCAACGCGATCGGCTTTCCGCTGCTGCTGGCCTGGGCGCTGCGCAGCGTGACGGCGACGCACGCGGCCGTCATCACCGCGCTGCTGCCGCTGACCACCGCCATGGTCGCTGCGTGGGTGCTGCACCAGCGTGCGCGCCCGGCGTTCTGGGTCTGCGCGGTGCTGGGCAGCTCGCTGGTCGTGCTGTTCGCCTGGCTGCGCGCGGGCGAGCACGGCGGCTTTGGTTTTGAGGCGGCCGATTTGCTGCTGGCCGGCGCCATGGTGGCCGCGTCGATCGGCTACGTTTACGGCGCCAAGGTCACGCCCGAGCTGGGCGCCGAGCAGGTCATCTGCTGGGTCTGCCTGGGCGCGCTGCCGGTCACGCTGCCGCTGGCCTGGTGGCTGTGGCCGGCCAACGCGGCTGACATCCGCCCGTCCGCCTGGGCTGGCTTTGTGTACGTCGGCTCGGTGTCGATGTGGGCCGGTTTCTTCGCCTGGTACCGTGGCCTGGACTGGGGTGGCGCCCTGCGCGTCAGCCAGACCCAGCTGCTGCAACCCTTTCTGGCGATGCTGTTCGCCTGGCCCTTGCTGGGCGAACGGCCCGACCTGCTGTCGATCGCCTTCGCGCTGGCCGTGGTCGCCACGGTGTTCTTGAGCCGCAAGCTGCGCTGAACCGGAGCCGAGCGCATGAAAATGACGGACATTCCCTTCAACGTGACGGACTGGTCGACAGTCGATCGTGTCGAACACCCGGCCGAAGCCGGCCAGGCCTTTTGGCGCACGCAGCAGCACGGCGCCGTGCGCGTGCGCATGGTCGAATACACGCCCGGCTACGTGTCCGATCACTGGTGCGAAAAGGGCCACATCCTGTACTGTCTGTCCGGCGAGCTGCACACCGAATTGAAGGACGGGCGCCAATGGGTGCTGCGCCCCGGCATGAGCTACCAGGTCGCCGACGGCGCCGAGCCCCACCGTTCCCGCGCGCCGCAGGGCGCCCTGTTGTTTGTGGTTGATTGACAAAGAGGCTGACGAGGAAATTCCAAGATGAACACCCGCGAAACACTTTCCCCCTGGCAACTGGCCGAACGCGCCCACAGCATGAACCCGTCGGCGATCCGCGAGATCCTGAAGGTGACGGAGCGCCCCGGCATCCTCAACTTCGCTGGCGGCCTGCCCGCGCCCGAGACCTTCCCGGTCGAGGCCATGCACGCCGCCTGTGCCGCCGTGCTGGGCGAGGACCTGAACGTTGCGCGCGCTTCGCTGCAGTACGCGTCCAGCGAAGGCCTGCCCGAGCTGCGCCAGTGGGTCGCCGCCGAGATGGCCAAGCAGGGCGCGAACATTTCGCCCGACCAGGTGCTGATCACCACCGGCAGCCAGCAGGGCCTCGACTTGATCGCCAAGGTGTTGCTCGACAAAGGCAGCCGCATGCTGGTCGAGTCGCCCACCTACCTGGGCGCGCTGCAGGCCTTCACGCCCATGCAGCCGAACATCGAAAGCGTTGAAAGCGATTCCGGCGGCGTGTCCGCGCCCGCTCTGCGCAAGGCGCTAGAAAAAGGGGAGCGCCCGCGCTTCATCTACCTGCTGCCCAACTTCCAGAACCCGACCGGCCGCACCATGGACGAGGCGCGCCGCAACGAGGTCATCGCCGTCTGCCGCGATTTCGGCCTGCCCATCGTGGAAGACAACCCCTACGGCGAGCTGTGGTTTGAGGCCCAGCCGCCCGCGCCCCTGCTGGCGCGCTGGCCCGAGGGCGTGCTGTACCTGGGCTCGTTCAGCAAGATCCTGGCGCCTGGCCTGCGCCTGGGCTACGTCATCGCCCCGCCCGACCTGTACCCCAAGCTGCTGCAGGCCAAGCAGGCGGCCGACCTGCACACGCCCGGCTTCAACCAGCGCGTGGTGGCCGAGGTCATCAAGGACGGCTTTTTGGACCGCCACGTCCCTACCATCCGCGACCGCTACCACCAGCAGCGCGATGCCATGCTGGCCGCGCTGCAGCGCGAGCTGGGCGACACCGGCGCGGAATGGACGCGGCCCGTGGGCGGCATGTTCGTCTGGGTGCGCCTGCCTGAAGGCTTGGTGGCGAAGGAACTGCTGCCCGCCGCCGTCGAAGCCGGCATGGCCTTCGTCCCCGGCGCGCCCTTCTACGCCGAAAACGCCGACCCGCGCACCCTGCGCCTGTCCTTCGTCACCTCCACGCCCGAGCAGATCGACCGCGGCATGGCGGCACTGGCGCGGGTGGTGCGCGCGGCGCGCTGATTCGCGTGGAAGCTTGGTCGTCCTTCGCTCTGGCGGCACCGTTGGCTGCGATAGCGGCTGGGTGGCAAGCCCGAGGGCCTGACGGCATCGGCTTCCATCAGGCGGTGGCGTTGTGGGTGATTGCTTTTTTGGCAGCAGGGTTCCTTGGGCTCCAAGCGCACGACCGGCCAGAGCGGCTTACGGGTATCGGGCTGATGGCGGTGCTGGCGCCCTGGCTGATGCGCATCACGTGGGCCTATCGAATTCCAGGTGCGATACACCGGCGCCGCGATGACCGCCAATGGGCAATCTGTTTCATGGCGACGGTATTCATCACGTCGACCTTGGTGGTTGTTAGCGGTATTCGGTTGGTGGGTCAATCGGGCGCCATCGACGAGAAGTTTTCACTGCCGCTTTTCTTGGTGTTGATGGCAGGCAATGCCGTCTCCGTATTGGTAACCGCGTGGTCTGTGGTGCGGCGAATGCGTCGCCGCGATGGATGACTCGCTTTTGAATGTTGGCGCTGCTCCCATGTCCGTACGCCCCTTCCAGCAGATCGACGTCTTCACCGCCGCCCCCGGCTACGGCAACCCGGTTGCCGTGGTGCTGGATGGCACCGGCCTTGATGACGCGGCCATGCAGCACTTCGCGCGCTGGACCAATTTGTCGGAAACGACTTTCGTGCTGCCGCCCACCGACGCGCAGGCCGACTACCAGCTGCGCATCTTCACGCCGGGGGGCGAGCTGCCGTTTGCCGGCCACCCGACGCTCGGCTCCTGCCACGCGTGGCTGGCGGCGGGCGGGCAACCCAAGCAGGGGGACGTCATCGTGCAGCAGTGCGCCAAAGGCCTGGTGCCGATCCGGCGCAACCCCGTCGCCGGTGGCGGCGCGCGCCTGGCGTTTGCCGCGCCCTCGGTCGCCATGCAGGCGCCCAGCCCGACGCTGCTGGCCCAGGTGGCGGCCGCGCTGGGGCTGAAGGCCGCGCACATCCAGAAGGCGCAGCTGCTGGACAACGGCCCGGTGTGGCTGGGCCTGTTGCTGGACGATGCCGACCGGGTGCTGGCGCTGGCGCCGGACCAGGCCCAACTGGCCGATATTGGGAAAAAAGTGGGCGTGGTCGGCTTCCATCAAGCGCAAGGCGCTACACAATTGATATCGCGATCCAACCGCGAGGCGCGCGCGTTTGGCGCCAGCGCCGACGCCCCGGCGATCGAAGTGCGGGCCTTTGCCGCCCCCATCGGCGTGGCCGAGGACCCCGTCACCGGCAGCCTGAACGCCAGCCTGGCGCAGTGGCTGATCGGCAGCGGTGACCTGCCCGCGCAGTACGTCGCGGCGCAGGGCACGGCGCTTGGCCGTGCCGGGCGCGTGCACATTGCGCGCGACGACGCGGGCCAGGTCTGGGTCGGCGGCGACTGTGTCGGCGTGATCCGGGGCGAGGTCAGCTTGTGAGCGCCGCGCCCCCCGCGGCCAGCGCTTTCGACCACGCCGCGATCGACCACCTGGTCATCCTTGCCGACACGCTGGACCAAGGCGTGGCCTGGGCCGAAGCCACGCTGGGCGTGACGCCCGGCCCGGGTGGCGAGCACCGGATGTTCGGTACGCACAACCGTTTGCTGGCCTTGAGTGGCCCGGGCTTTGCCTGCTGCTATCTGGAAGTCATTGCTATCAATTCAGAAGCTGCCCGCGCAAGTGGCTCTAGGGCCAGCGGCACAAAACGTTGGTTTGATATGGACGACGCCACGCTGCAGGCGCAGGTGCGCCAGCACGGCCCACGCCTGATCCACTGGGTCGCGCGCGTGCCCGACGTGGCCGCCGCCAGCGCGCGACTGGCCGCGCTCGGCCTGGACCGCGGCGCGGTGCGCGCCGCCACCCGCATGACACCCACCGGCGAGCTGCGCTGGCAGATCACGGTACGCGATGACGGCCAGCGCCTGCTGGACGGCTGCCTGCCTACGCTGATCGAATGGGGCGCCACGCACCCGGCCGCCACCATGCCGGACAGCGGCGTGCAGCTGCACCAGCTGACGCTCGCCCACCCGCAAGCACCGGCGCTGGAAGCCGCGCTGCACGCCGCCGGGCTGTCCGCTCCCCTGAAGGACGCGCGCCTGCAGGTGTTGGCAGCGCCGGTGGCCGAACTGCGCGCCACGCTGCGCACGCCGCGCGGGTCGGTCACGCTCTCATCACTGTCTTCTTCCCCTTTGCCGGAATCGCTGCCATGACGATGTTTTCAGTCAACGAGTTGTTGTTGTTTTCCCTCGCCGCGCTGGTGCTGGTCCTGACGCCCGGGCCCAACATGATTTACTGCGTGTCGCGCAGCCTGACGCAGGGGCCACGCGCGGGGCTGACCTCGTTGGCCGGCGTGGTGTTGGCCTTTGTCGTGCATTTGCTGGCGGCGTCGCTCGGCCTCACCGCCTTGCTGCTGGCCGTGCCGATGGCGTTCGACGCGATCCGCATCGCCGGTGCGCTGTACCTGCTGTGGATGGCCTGGCAGGCCGTGCGGCCCGGCGGCAGCGCCCCGTTCCAGACCCGCGCGCTGCCGCACGACGGCCCGCGCAAGCTGTTCGCCATGGGCTTCATGACGAACCTGCTGAACCCCAAGGTAGCGATGTTCTACCTGTCCTTCTTCCCGCAGTTTCTGCATCCCGAGCGCGGCCACTGGCTGCTGCAATGCCTGGTGCTGGGCGCGCTGCAGATTGCCATCAGCGGCGGCGTCAACGCGCTGCTGGTGCTGGGCGCGGGCGGCGTGTCGCGCTTCATGAACCGCAGCCCGCGCTGGATCGCCGCGCAGCGCTGGTTCATGGGCACCGTGCTGGCCGCCCTCGCCTTGCGCTTGTTGACCGAGAAGCGTCCCGCATGAACGCCGCCACCATCACGCCCGCTCGCACCGCCACGCCCACCGTGCACCTGCCCACGCTGGCCGAGATCGAAGCCGCCGCCGACGTCGTCTACCGCGACTTCCCGGCCACGCCGCAGTACCGTTGGGCGCTGCTGTCCGAACGCCTGGGCACCGACTGCTGGGTCAAGCACGAGAACCACACGCCGGTTGGCGCCTTCAAGATCCGCGGCGGCCTGACCTACTTCGCGCAAATGGCGGCGCAAGGCACCCTACCGCGTGCCGTGGTTAGCGCCACGCGCGGCAACCACGGCCAAAGCATCGGCTGGGCCGCGCGCGCCCACGGCGCGGCCTGCACCATCGTCGTGCCGCGCGGCAACTCGGTCGAAAAGAACGCCGCCATGCGCGCGCTGGGCGTTGAGCTGATCGAGCACGGCGACGATTTCACCGCCAGCGCCGAATTCGCGCGCCAGCTGGCGGCCGAGCGCGGCGCGCAAATGGTGCCCAGCTTCCATGCTGACCTGCTGCGCGGCGTGGCGACGTACTGGTGGGAATTTTTGCGCGCCGTGCCGCAGCTGGACGTCGTCTACGTGCCGATCGGCCTGGGCTCCGGCGCTGTGTCGGCCATCGCCGCGCGCAACGCGCTGGGGCACCGGGCGCGCGTGGTCGGCGTGGTCAGCGCGCACGCCACCACCTACGCCGATTCGCTGGCCGCCGGCGAGGTGGTCGAAGCCGCCGTCAGCACCCGCCTGGCCGACGGCATGGCCGTGCGCCGCGCCGACGCCGGCGCGCTGCAGGCGCTGGCCGAAGGGCTGGACCACGTGGTGCAGGTCACCGACGACGAAGTCGCGCAGGCCGTGCGCGCGATCTTCGTTGACACCCACAACGTCGCCGAAGGCGCTGGCGCCGCCGCCTTTGCCGCGGCCTGGCAGGAACGCGCCCAACTCAAGGGCCAGCAGGTCGGCGTGGCCCTGACCGGCGGCAACGTCGACGCCGGTGTGTTGGTCGAAATGCTTCAAAAGACGTAGCGCGTGATGCAGCGTCGTCAAGGGCAAAGCCGCTGTCTGCGTTGAAGCTGGACTAACGACAGGTCTTAGCGCTGCACTTGGCTCAGCGTCGCGTGCGTCGCGACGTGAACTTGGTGACCGTCTGGCCAAACAGCCCATTCCACGATGGCCAGTACTGCACCATGTCGTGAAGCAACCGCAGGGCTGCGCTTTTAAAAAAGGGCAGATGGTTGCCCATGTGCCCTTCATGACGTTCAACAGGGCGCTGCACCTCATCAGGCGCGGTGCACCCCGTTGGCCTGCAACGGACTCAGTTCGTCGTCTCGCCCGCTTTCGGGGCGTTGCCAGCCTTCATGGCCTTGCGGGTTTGTGCGCGCACCTGTGCGCGCGAGCCCTAGCTTTTCACGGCACTGCTGCCGACGTCACTTTGGATGCCGGCCGCCGGCTTGTTCTTGCGCGCATCGGCACGCACTTCCGCGCGCGATGGAGACGATGCCGCCGTGGCGCCAGGCTGCGCATTAGCAACGCCTGCTGCCGGTGGATTGGCCTTGCCTTCAGCGCGCACTTCGGCGCGGGTCGGCTCGGTGCTGGCCTGCGCCAGTTGAACGCTGTCGCTGGCAAAGGCGCCGCCCGTCAGCAGCAGCGTGCCCAACAAGGTGCCCAGCAGGGTTTTGCTTGCAGTCATGTGAATTTCCTCAGAAGTCGATGGGTCTGTTGAATCCGGCATGTACATCACCGGCGGAGTTGGCCAAGGCTTCTCTTTGGGATCGGCGTTTTGGCTGAGACGGACTCTATGGACCGGGGTGCATCCCAGAAAGCACCTGACTGAGAACCCGCGTGTTCCGATATCGAAACAATAGGGCGCCTTGCGATATCGCCATCCCGCGGCGACCGGTGACCAAGGTGGCCGGCACCTGACGCTTGGCCGGCGCGCGCAGCGCAGCCTCTGCGTCAACGCCGTTCTGCTCGTCGGTCGGGCGGAAGCCCACGGTGAAGGTGTCTAAGCCCCGTGGCCTGACCGGCGGTCACGTCGATGCCGAAGTGCGGGTGGAGATGCTGCAAAAAGTGTAGCTGGCCGCGCAAGGGGTTGTAGGGCGACAGGCCGATTTGAATCAAACCGGCTGCGCGCGACGATCCTTAGCGGATACGACCCAGAAACTCGTCCATCAGGCCCAGGTTGTGCGCCAGGCCGGCCTGCGTCGGCTCCAGCGTGGATCGGCACGCATTCGGGTAGTCCCCAGAACTGGCTGGGTCGGAACCAGTAGGGGCCGATGGCCAAGGCGACTGCGGCCAGGCGTGTGCCGCGATCGATGGCGATGCGGTGTTTCAGTACAAGGGCGCGGTCTACCAGGAAATGGAAGAGCCGACCGCCTTCCGGGGGGGATCGTCGCTGTAGGCCACGATGTCACACGGCCTGCCTCGCTGGCGGTAGCAGCGCTCAATCGCCTCGCAGAGGTCCAGCAGTTCGGTGGTGGGAGTTGGTTGGCGCATGCGGGTCGCTCGCTCGCAGGGGGCGTGCGTGTCGGCGCATTTTGAGCCCGGCTTGCTGCGTTGCTGAATGCCTTTGCAAAGGCCCGCTGGGATGCTTTCAGGCGGTGCGGCCCGAGCGGTTTGCGGGCACCCACTGCCCCCCAATTGCCGGCCTAGGTGTTGTGTCTCAATAGGTTGTTCACCCGAGCGGGTCTGGGAGACTGGAGTTACGACGCTTCAGCATCTCAGAGGATTCCCCCCGGATGAACACCCACAAGAATGCCAGACTCACCTATGAAGGCCGCAAACTGCTCATTGAACGGGCTGCTGTGATGG
>JAEZWW010000036.1 GCA_023442945.1 Pseudomonadota bacterium
ACTCCAGCCCCTTGACGCGATCCTCCACCTGGTCGCGTGCGGTCAGGAACAGGACTGGCATCTGCAAGCCGCGCTCGCGCAGCGCCTGCAGCACCTGCCAGCCGTTCAGCCCGGGCAGCATCACGTCCAGGATCACCAGGTCGTAGGCGCCCTGCAGGGCCATGTGCAGCCCGTCCGTGCCATGGGGCACCAGGTCAGCCACATAGCCGGCTTCGGTCAAACCCTGGCGCAGGTACTCGCCCGTCTTGGGCTCGTCTTCGACGATCAATATCTTCACCGGTTCGGCTCCTTTGCGGTTCTGGCGCAAGTGTGCAGCGTGTCAGGCCTACCGACATGAAGCTGACAAGAATGTAATGTTGCAAACATCTTGCTGAAAGGGCGGGCTCTCCAGAATCTCCAGCATGAGATCACAGATGCTTGCAGGGGAGACCACGGTCAACTCCCATCACCTGCCATGCTTCAAGGCCCTGTTGCCTTGGACACTGGCGTTGTTCGCGGGGGCGGCTTTCGCACAAGTCCCGGCAGATACAGAGACCCCCCAGCCTTCGCTACCGACGAAGCTGCAGTATTCGTCCGCCATCGGCGCTTACCAGGCCTACGCGGATCAACCAGTGCAATCCTGGCGCGAAGCCAACGATCATGTGGGAGAGATCGGCGGCTGGCGCACCTATGCCAAGGAGATCAAGGCCGGCGAGCCCGCCAAGGATTCTCCCGCCAGAGATCCGCATGCGGGCCATCACGGGGGAGGCAAGCCATGATGCCTTTGAGCACCTCCCACGCCAAATTGGCGTTGTCCGCCCTTGGGCTGGCAGTGCTGACTGGCTGTGCCAGCGTCAGCCTGGAGCAGAACATCAATCGCGTCAACGACGAAGCGGGCAGTTTCACTGCGGGCAAACTTGCCCTGGCTCGAACACAGGACGAGCGTGACCAGCGTACGCAGGCGGCGCAAGCCCTGCTGGCACAGCCTTTGGCGCAACAGGATGCCGTTCAAGTGGCTCTGGTGAACAGTCCGTCCCTACAGGTCCTGTTGGCGCAGGGCTGGGCAGAATCTGCCGATGCCGCCCAGGTTGGGCGGATCGCCAATCCTATCTTCAGCTTTGAACGCATGGTGGCTGGCGATGAACTGGATCTTGGGCGGGCATTGTCTTTCGGGTTGCTGGATCTGTTGACCCTGCCGGCCCGGCACGGCATTGCCACCCGGCGCATTGAGCAGACGCAGCTGCGTTTGACCAGCGACGTGGTGGACCAGATCACCCGTGTGCGCCAAGCCTGGGTACGGGCCGTGGCCGCGCAGCAAACACTCCAATACGCCAAACAGGTCTATGAAAGTGCGGAAGCTGGAGCCGAGCTGGCCAAGCGCATGGAGGCGGTGGGTAACTTCAACCGTATCACCCGCGCACGCGAGCAAGCGTTCTATGCCGATGCCGCCACTCGGTTGAGCGCCGCGCAGCACCAGGTGACGGCCAGCCGTGAAGAATTGGTACGCTTGCTGGGGCTGGATGAGACGCAGGCACAAGCGTTCAAGCTGCCTGAACGCCTGCCGGATCTGCCCAAACAGCCACTGGATCCGCAGGCGGTCGCCTCCCAGGCAACCAAGGCGCGCCTGGACATCCGCCTTGCGCAAGCGGCTCTGGATGGAGCGGCCAAGGCCCAAGGCCTGAACATGGTGACGAGCTTCACCGACATCGAACTCACCGGGCGTCGCAACACGACTTTTGACAATGCCGGCGGGGGCCGCTCGACCGCGCGTGGCTGGGAAATCGATGTCCGTCTGCCCATCTTCGATTGGGGCGGGATGCAGCGCGATGCGATGAATGCCCGGACTCTGGGAGCGGCCAACCAGCTTGAAGCCACGGTGCGCTCTGCTGGCTCCAGCCTGCGCGAAAGTTACTCGGCCTATCGGACGGCCTACGACGTGGCGCGGCACTACAGGGACGAAGTGGTTCCGGTGCGCAAGGTGATCGCGGAGGAGAACCAGCTTCGCTACAACGGCATGCTGATCAGCGCCTTCGAACTGCTGGCCGATGCGCGCGACCAGGTCGGTGCCGTCACGGCGGCCCTGGACTCGCAGCAGCAATTCTGGCTGGCCGATGCCGCATTGCAGGCATCCGTGATCGGACGCCCCACCAACACCACCTTGTCGGTCACCACCAGCGCCCCCAGCGACGCGGGTGCCGGTCACTGATGCAGAGACGATTGCCATGACATCCAGAAGAGATTTTTTCAAATTTGCCGGTATTGCTGGCGGCGCCGTTGCGGCCGGCGCGGTCAGCCGTGTCGCCATGGCGGCATTGCCCGAGCCGGTGATTCAGACTAGCCCGAACACCATGGCCCCGCTGATGCCCAATTCGGGACGGCCGTACAACCCAGTGGTGACGCTCAACGGCTGGACGCTGCCGTGGCGTATGAATCAGGGCATCAAGGAGTTCCACCTGGTGGCCGAACCGGTGGTGCGCGAAGTGGCCCCAGGGATGAAGGCTCACCTGTGGGGCTACAACGGGCAGAGTCCCGGCCCGACCATCGAGGTCGTCGAAGGCGACCGTGTGCGCATCTTCGTGACCAATAGGCTGCCCGAGCACACCAGTGTTCACTGGCACGGCCAGCGCCTGCCCAACGGCATGGATGGCGTAACCGGTCTGACGCAGCCGGCCATTCCGTCCGGCAAGACCTTTGTCTACGAGTTTGTGGCGCGCCGCCCCGGCACGTTCATGTACCA